>QXHL01000071.1 GCA_003584005.1 Alicyclobacillaceae bacterium I2511
TGCAACCCCATAAAACGCACCTCCGAATTGGTAATTTGGTTGCCTTAGACAGCTCCAATTTTACCATTTTCGAACCGGGGTGCGTTTTGTTATTTACTCAACTTAGGGGGCTTTCCGGACAACCTCTTAAATACATTTTACGTGTATCGGAACTCTCAGGAGATGGGCGAATGGAACAGAAAGCTTTTCCGAGAATTGAAGCGTAGTCGGTCCTTTCGATCCCGGCGGGGATGCAAGCCAAACTCCACCATCGTCCTTTCCTCCCTGCGTCGGAGGAAACCGTTTCGTTGTACCTCGCGGAATTGGCCGAGCAGGGGAGAAAGACCCAGTCTCTCCCCAATACTCGAATGAGGCTCCGGGACCGGGCGCTGTTGCTGCTAGGATTTTCCGGGGCTTTCCGACGGACGGAGCTGGTAGCGCTGGATCGGTCAGACCTGGAATTCCTACAGGAAGGGCTAAAAGTGACAATTCGTCGGAGCAAAGGGGAACAAAAAAGCTGGCAGTTTTGCCAGCTGCGTAGTATCTTTGTGTGCAACCTAGCAAGCATAGCGCTGCTGCGCCGTAGCCGCTTTCTAATGAACGAGTTTATATAAAAAAGTTATTGGGACAGGAAGAAAACTGGGATCGCCGTTTCCACTCCATTTTCACCCGTGGGCGGCGATTTCGTCAGAGGGCATCGATAAATTTGAGCGATTCGGTGTTCGCAGGGGGAGTCAATACGTGGTTATAATAGTATATATAATTTCTATTGAATGTAGTATAATATAATTATGGAAATCGAAGAATTTTTACCTGTTGGTAAGGTTGCTAAACTACTCGGTGTCACACCCCAAACCATTCGCAGGTGGCAGAAAGAAGGAAGAATTCAAGAAACACGCTCACCCACAAATCGACGCTTATATAGCGTTCGTGAAGTAAAACGCATTATGGGAGTGCGTACACAGGAACAAGTCGTGATTTACGCCAGAGTGTCCTCTACCAAGCAAAAAACAGATGGCAACTTAGATCGGCAGGTACAGCGATTAAAGCAATACGCACAAGTCCGCGGATATGAAGTGGTGCGTGTTTTTCAAGAACAGGCTTCAGGCATCAATGAGAATCGCAAGCAACTCCACCAATTGCTACAACTAGCAGAGCAGCACGAGATTCAACGAGTCTTGATTGAGTTCCCTGATCGCTTGGCACGGTTTGGCTATCGGTATCTGGAACGGTTTTTAAGGAGTCATGGTGTGACGGTGGAAGTGACCCACAAAACAGAGCCAAAATCATCACAAGAAGAATTAGTCAACGATTTATTGACAATTGTGACTGTGTTTTCAGCAAGGCTATATGGGAAACGTTCACAAGAATTTCGGCAAAAGACAAAACAGCTCATCAACGAGATGGAAGGGGGTGTGGCATGTGACAATAGTGATGAAAACGGTGAAGATCGGCATTCATAAAGAACTCCACGCCGTCAAACGGCAAGCCATCTTGACGACACAAACCTTATATAACCAGACGATTGCGTTTTACATGGAGTTTTTCGTCGGTCATTTAGCAATATTGGATGCGAAGAAAGAAGTTCACCGCAAAAAATGTCCGCCACAACTAGGCCAACCCAACGAACCCATCACGTTTTATGCGGATAGGGTGGCATATCCCAATGCGGATCTAGCGATTCAACGCCAAGTTCGTCATGACTTTGTGGCCGTGGTACCAAACGAAGGAAGGATGAACCAAAGCCTGCGCAGGCAATTGCCTAAAACAGCGTAGGTCTATCATTCAGCCAGTGACTGTCTGGTAGGGCTCGTGTGGTACGAGTAGAGTCTGAACACTTCTCTCGAGATGACGGTTTACTGAAATGGGAGAAGTGTACACGCCGATAAGGGGTCCCGTTCTCAAGCCCCTCCACGCACTTGCGTGAGAAAAAGGTCAGCCTAACAACAGCCAATCATCATATTTTAATAGGTTATCGGGCAACTGTTGATACCACTGCCACGAAAATTAGCTGATTGGGGAGGACTTTTATGAAAGCATTGATTATTGGGGGCACGGGAACAATCAGCTTGGCGATTACAAGGCAGTTGGCTGAACAAGGCCATGAACTCTATCTTCTAAATAGAAGTCATCGCAATGAGATGCTGCCAGCGAACATACACCTTCTCAAAGCAGACATCAACGAAGAAACTGCTGTGCAAGACCTGCTAAAAGGCCAATTCTTTGACGTTGTCGCAGATTTCATTGCCTTTGAACCTGCTCAAGTAGAGCGAGACTATCGTTTATTTCATGGTCGTACGAAGCAGTTTATGTTTATTAGTTCGGCCTCTGCGTATCAGAAGCCATTGTCAGACTATCGGATCACAGAGAGTACCCCTCTGTCCAACCCGTATTGGGCATATTCAAGGAATAAAATCGCATGTGAAGAATATCTCCTTCAGAAGTATCGTGATGAGGGCTTCCCAATCACTATTGTTCGCCCGAGCCATACCTATGACGAGCGATCTGTCCCGCTTGGAGTACATGGGAAAAATGGATCATGGCAATTGGTCAAGCGCATGTTAGAAGGCAAACCTGTCATCATTCACGGCGATGGGACATCGCTTTGGACCTTGACGCATAACACCGATTTTGCAAAGGGTTTTATTGGGCTGATGGGCAATATTCACGCCATAGGAGAATCTGTTCATATCACTTCTGACGAAACGGTGACTTGGAATCAGATTTACGCAGTCATCGCTGATGCGCTCGGCGTGAAACTGAACGCGGTGCACGTTTCATCAGAGTTTTTGGCCGCCTGTAGCGCGGATGATCTGCTTGGAGGACTGATTGGGGATAAGGCCAATTCCGTCGTCTTCGATAACGCCAAGTTGAAAAGGCTTGTTCCACAGTTTGTTGCCACAGTTCGGGTGGACCAGGGGATCAAACAGACTATCGAGTTCATCTTAGAGCATCCGGAGTATCAAAAGGAAGACCGTGAATTTGACGTGTGGTGTGATAAGGTGATTGAGGCCCTAGAGGGTGCTGCAAAGTTCATCACGGCAGAAAATGGAGGACGAGTAAAAGGTTTGGTGATTTATTGAACGATGTGCACTATCGGCATAACACGGTGCTGATTACGAAGGCTGGGAAACCAATGGGCGCACTAATTGATGTAGACCTGTTTTAAAAACATCCGTATGATGAAGGTTGAATTTCACTGGCTGACAGACGAACTTGCTCAGGCGTATATGGAGGTTGAGCCTGCGGTTGCAGAATCTAAAATTCAGGAAGCAATCGAGACATTGAAACAACCATGAGGGTGGTACTGGATTCGAACGTCTTCATTTCTGGGCGACTCTTGCCGAACGAAGTGCCCGGGCGCATTGTGCAAGCTTAGCAGCAGTCACAGTACACGCTTGTTACTTCAGAGCCCATATCCAAATCCGTAACTTCCAATTGCTTCCATAAGCCATTCCTTAACCTGCTCATTTTGTGTGCAATGGCTGCTTTATCCGCAAGGGGAGGTTGCTTTTTTTAATGGGAGCAGTTTCTCGACTCTCTCTATCGCCAGCCAACGCGTTCCTCGAAAGGACGTGTGAAAAAAGGTACATGTAATATAAATACATTTAATCAATGTTATTCAGATAAATTCCCTTCACGAATGCAGGAGATTCAGTGCCGAGATCTAACGAAATCCACCCCACCAATTCTCCACAATAAAATAAGATAAAAATCATAATACCTTAATTCTGGACCTCGTTTGCAAAATTAGTGGTTTTTGTCGCAGTTACTACACAAACCCCATGAACTCTGACTTTACACAAGTTTTACATCCCCTACACGGAGGATTTAAACAGTTCCGCTATACTGACAAAGTTTTAAGAGGTGGAATCTATTTCAAGGAGGGAATCCAAACGACAGCTAACAAAATTGTCAACGCATTGAATGAATCCCCGATGCAATTGTTTCACTTACGGGCGGTGTTGACGGCAGGACTCGGTTTTTTCACGGATGCCTATGACTTATTTATCATTGGTGCAGCTTTGGTTTTGATAAAAGGCGAATGGCATCTGAGCAGCAGTATGGTGGGCTTGGTGGGCAGCACTACACTGATTGCAACGTTCATTGGAGCGCTTGTGTTTGGTCGACTGGCGGACCTATGGGGACGCAAGAAACTGTATGGACTGGAAGCAGGAATCATGGGGGTAGGCGCTCTGTTGACGGCCTTCGCACCGAACGTCTTGTGGCTGATTGTTTTTCGTTTTATCATGGGTCTTGGCATTGGTGGGGATTACCCCGTCAGCGCCGTGCTGATGAGCGAGTACGCCAACACCCGTGACAGGGGTAAATTGGTGGGTCTGGTGTTTGCCATGCAGGCCCTAGGACTCATCACTGGCCCCATGGTGGCCATCACTTTGCTCGGCAGCGGAATTTCTGACCCTGTGGCATGGAGAATTATGCTTGGTTTAGGAGCAATCCCAGCGCTAAGCGTCATTTATTTCCGCCGTAAAATGCCGGAGTCTCCTCGTTTTCAAAGTCAGGTCCTGGGAAGAGGTCAGGAGGCTGCCAGACAGTTGCAGTCCTTTTCTAATCATCAAGTGCAGGTAGAAGAGCAAGACACTTCAGGTCAACACTTGCGTGTGCCTCAATTTTTGCGTCAACCCCGGATGCTAAAAACTTTGCTCGGAACTGCGGGGACTTGGTTTTTGTTTGACTATGCTTATTATGGGAATTCTATTTCTACACCGCTCATCATGAAGACTATTGCCCCACACGCCAGTTTGATTCAGTCCGAAGCTTGGTCTCTGATTGTGTTTGCCATTGCGGCAGTCCCGGGATACTTGCTGGCGGTTGCCACTATCGATAAAATTGGCCATAAACGTTTGCAATGGATGGGTTTTACCTTCATGGGTTTAGCTTTTCTCGGCATGGGATTGATTCCGGGCATAACGTTCATGGTTGTGCCGTTCTTGCTTCTGTACGCCCTCAGTTACTTTTTCGCAGAGTTTGGACCTAACACCACCACCTTTATACTAGCCGCCGAATTGTATCCGGTCAGTATGCGCACCACAGCACATGGAATTTCTGCGGGCTTCGCGAAACTTGGGGCCTTTATTGGAGTCTTCTTTTTCCCAGTCCTGCTGCACAGCTTGGGTTTGCGCGGCACGCTGGATATCACTTTTGTGTTTGCCGTCGCTGGGCTTCTTTTGACTTTAGTTCTACCTGAACCAGCGGGCAAATCCATGGAAAGCCTTAGTGATGGGGATATATCTACAAGAACCGTCCACACTGCACCTGGGGCGTAATTAGCTAGTCCGGCACAACTCCTAGTCCCATCTCCTCAATCACATCTCTTCATTTAGAATGTCAAGATAGCGAACGCAGAGAGAATTACACATCCAGGACTCGTGGATGCAATTCCTTTCGTTCGCTATTTTGTGCGGATTTTGTCCCCAAAAACAGTTGCAAGTCTCGCAACATCACAAAAAATTACAAATTATTTACAGGCAGTTCATTTGCTCTTTAAATCTCGCAACTATAGTGAGCTTAGAAAATACAGATTAACAAGTGCACCCAAGCTGGAGAGGAGGAAATTTAATCATGCATCACTTTGAGACTCCTTGGTTTTCTCAAAGCAAGTTTTTGTGTATCGCGCATCGGGGTGCAAGTCATCACTTTCCTGAGAATACTCTGCTAGCGTTTGCTGCGGCGGTACAGATGGGAGCAGATGCGATTGAGTTAGACGTCCATTTGACTCAAGACGGGCAGGTGGTGGTCATTCACGACGAACGTGTGGAGCGCACCACCAATGGCAACGGTCGAGTAGCGGAAATGACTTGGGCGGAATTAAGTCGGTTGGACGCTGGGACCTGGAAGGGGTCTGGTTTTTGGGGGGTGCGGATTCCTCGCCTACAGGATGTTCTGAAATGGTTGCCCGCGGACATCGGCCTCAACATTGAACTCAAGGGCGAACCAGACACAGTCATTCCGCTGGCGGATGCGGTTTTGGCGGAAATTGCGGGCCATCCCCGCAGCAAACAAATTTTGTTCAGTTCTTTTCATCACCCCGTTTTGATGTACCTGCACCAGCAAAATCCGCAGATGGCCCTCGGAGCTTTGGTGTCCACTCCAGAGTGGTTTTCTCCCCTGCTGGATGAACTGCCCTTGGTCACGATTCACCCCCATCATCGAACAGTGAATAATGTTCAATTGAACGCCGCACGCCGTCGCAATCTCAAGGTATTGGCATGGACCGTGCAAACCTTGGACCAGTGCGACCGATGTTTGCAGCAGGGGGTGGATGGGGTCATTCTTAATGACCCTTTATTGCTCTCACCCGCCGTGCCGTTGGTCTACGAGTAACCGAAGCCCGGAGCCCTAGTGTGCTGAACTTTTAATCGCAGAATTTTCCTGAGTCATATTTAAAAAAAAGCGGATCAAACTCAAGGGGGAGTTCTTCCTATGTCAGATTTCATCAATCGCAGAAAATCCCTGCGCAGGAGTGGAGCCATCCTGTCCGTGGTGGCAATGGGGATGGGGAGTCTGTTGACCGTTGCTGCACCGGTGCGCGCGGACAACACCACTCCGACACAGGGTTCGCCGTCGTCCGGGGAGGCGGCCATGTCCGCTTGGGATCCCATTGCGAAAGCACCTGTTGCCCTGTTGGCGTCTCCGGCTTACCAATTGCCCACACAGATTTATTCCCCCCACTTTGCCGTGTTGCCCGATGGCCGATTTGCCATTCCTGCCGGAAAGCAGGTGACTCTCGGCAATCTGCCGGTGAATTTGGTGTTATCCCCCAACCACCAGTGGGTGGCGGTGTCCAACAGCGGTGCAGGCAACCAATCTCTCATGATTTTAAATGCCACTACAGGCGCCGTTGTGGAAACCATTCCTATGAAGACCCTCTACAATGGACTCGTTTTTTCACCAGACAGTCAGACCTTGTATGTCGCAGGTGGCGGGACCAATGAGGTGTTTGTTTTTCAACAACAAAAAGGAACCTTTACACAAACGGGATCAATCCCGGTGTCCGGCTATCCTACGGCACTTGCTCTCAGCCCTGATGGTAATACCCTCTATGTGACAGACAACCTCGGCAATGATTTGACTGCGGTGCATCTGCAATCTGGCCAAGGGCTTTCCCAACAAACCGTCCAGGTGGGAGAGGACCCGTTTGCGGTAGCGGTGAGTTCCAATGGACAGCAAATCTATGTGAGCAACTGGAAATCGAGTTCGCTGTCGGTAGTCAACGCGGCCACGTTGCAGGTCAGCAAAACCATTCCTTTGTGGGATGAAACCGTGCTGGATGCGGCAAATGTGGGCACATTGCCGGGAAATCTGGTGCTGTCGCCCGATGGAAAAACCGCCTATGTGGTGGAGGCAGACAATGACGACATGGCGGTTGTGGATTTGCAATCCGGAAAAGTGACACAGTGGATCAATGTGGAACCTTACCCACATGCCCCTTTTGGCATCAACCCCAATGCCATTGCGCTGTCTCCCAATGGCCGGCGGTTATATGTCAGCGAAGGGATGCTCAACGCGGTGGGAGTTTACAGTCTGGTGGACCAGCGCTGGCTTGGCCAGATTCCCGTGGGTTGGTATCCCATGGGGGTGCTGGTGAATCCCATAACCGGAGATTTATTTGTGATTAACAGCAACGGCCTTGGCTCGGGTCCGAATGTACAGCAGCAGTGGGTGGGGGGAATGATTGACGGAACTTTGTCGGTGATTGCGCGACCGAGTCGTGCTGATTTGGTGCAAGACACCCAGACCGTAGTCCAAGCGACCGTGCGGGTTTTGCCCCAACCCCTCAACTCCGTCATTCCACTCATCCCCGGCAAGGGGCCGATACACCATGTTGTCCTGATTGTCCGTGAAAACAAAACGTATGATGAAGAATTTGGCGATATCAAAGCAGGCAATGGGGACCCCGCCTTAACCCTTTATCCGGCCAAAATCACGCCTAACAATCACGCCTTGGCGCAGGACTTTGGGTTGTATAACAACTACTATGTCGACGGCGAAGTGACAGCACAGGGGCACCAGTGGGTGGCTGGAGCCGGACCGACCGATTACGTGCAGCGGACGTGGGCGGCCTATTACTCCAATCGCGGGCGCACCTGGGATGCTGGCGTTCCGGGGACTCCGGCCAATACGGACACCTATGGTTGGGAACAGAATGTTTACAGCGATTTGTGGGCCGGGTCACTTCCCGTGACTTACCCAAAGTTGGGGTATCTGTTCAACGACGCCCTGCGCGCCCACCTTTCTTTTTTAGATTATGGGGAGTTTGTTGAGCATGATCCGATCACCGGAAATGTGCTATCCGTTTTAAAGCCCCATTTACAAGCCAACTACCCCGGTTGGAACCTGCATATTCCGGATACACAGCGCGCCGCAATTTTCATGGATAATTTGAAAAAAAGAGTTTTCCCCCAATTTTCTTACGTGTACCTCATGGATGACCACACGGCGGGCACAGAACCCGGTTTCCCCAACCCCAACGCGGAAGTGGCAAACAATGACGAAGCCACCGGAGAGATTGTCAACGCTATCAGCCACAGCAAGTACTGGAAAAGCACCGCTATCTTTGTCTTGGAAGACGATGCGCAAAGCGGAGGCGATCACGTGGACGCCCATCGTTCTATTCTGATGGTGGCCAGTCCCTATGCTCGGCGGAATGTGGTGCTCAACAGCCATTATGACCAGATGAGTGTGCTCAAAACTATCGAACTGATGTTGGGCATGCCCTCCTTGACCGTCAATGATACCTATGCCACACCCTTGTGGAGTGCTTTTACTGATAAACCCAATTTTGCACCTTATGTTTTGCAAAAGGAGAACGTTCCTTACCTGTTTACTGCCGATGTCATGAATACCCCCAAAACGGTGGATGCCGCTTTGTCCGCCAACCATCCCATGAGCCAAATTGAACAAGCCTCCGGGGCCGTGCAGCGCAAGGTGTTGACAGACTACTATAAAAATTGGGAAAAAGCTCAAGGGTAATGGTTTGTAACTATGGACATCAAGACGGTTGCAGAGGCTTGCCTGGTTGTCACCGAGCACAGTGCCTTCAATTGAATCGTGGATGAAATCACAGGGTTACCATCTGTTTATTTCAGAAAGAGTGGAATTCATGAAGTCAAGCCAAGAACAACCTCGTCAAATTGTGAACGACTTGTTTGGCCGCTTGGATCGCTTGGCATGGGGGAAAGTACACACAGTGGTGCTCATTGCACTGGGAATTGGTTGGGCGTTGGATGGTTTTGAGGTCACAATTGTAGGTCCCATGCTGAGCTTTTTGGCCAAATATTTTCACAGGACGGTTCAGCAAGCAGCCTATGTCGGCAGTGTGTTTTTACTTGGGGCGTTTGCAGGTGCCCTCATTTTTTCAGTCTTGGCCGATGGTGCAGTAAATGCCTCCTGGTCGATTGGATCGATTGTTGCTTCCTTAACGAGTTTAGTCGTATTGGTGTCACTGCCCCCTGCCGTGGGATGGCGTTACGTTTTTTTGTTTGGTGGCGTGGTTGCCATTTTTGTGGCCATTGTACGCCGAATTCTCCCCGAATCCCCTCGTTGGCTTGCATATCACGGACATCTCGACCAAGCCGAAGCCGTCGTGGAGAAGGTAGAAGCGAGTTGTCTTTGGGGTGTATAGTGTGGTCGGGCAAGTGGCGGGAACCGGGACTTACATTGTGACCTCTGAATTGTTTCCCACTGAGCATCGGGCTTTGGGGATTGGCCTTGCGGTGGCAACGGGACAAGTGGCCGCCTTGGGGGCTCCCTTGGTGTTTGCCGCATTGAATGGCGCCTTTGGGGTGCAGGCCGTCTATTGGGGGATGGCGGGTTTCGCGGGTTTCGCAGCCTTCGGCGCCACAGGAATGGGAATTTGGTCGCTGGTGGGGAAAGAAGGTCGCGGAGTATCTCTGGAAGACATGGTGGCCCGTCCAGCATTACTGCGGCCGCAATCGGAAGTTGTGGAGTAATGTAGACCTGTGGTGACTTAGGAGATCCATCACGGCGTGGGAGGAGATTTACGCGATGAAAATTGCGCTGATGGGAGATTTGCATTACAGTCTGGACGAGCGCGCGGAAGTGCAATCCGCTCGGGACAACTGGTACAGGGCCATCTTGGACCGCTTTCTCGCAGAAGACGCGGACTTTCATGTGGCCCTTGGGGATTTGACACACCATGGAACGCCTCCAGAGTAGGAGCGATTATGGGACCTGGTGCCCATCCTTCAAGTCAATAGAAGGAGTGATTTTTCGTTTGTGTTGGGAAACCATGACACCCTGGGATGGACGAGTTTGTAACTGTAGCGGATGCCAATCTTTCACTGTTTATACCTCGTTTAGATGGCTGACGTGGCTCTTTGAAGGTGAGGATAAAAGGAATGAAAAAACCCAATGAAAATCACGCTCCTTTCAACCTTGGCGTTTGCGTGTTGTCCACAGATGCACGGAGAAAAACTCAGACATAAAATTTTTTCGCAAGGAAATCGATTCAATTCTTTCACTGGAGATTATAAACCCGAAAAACGAATGGGTTGTGTAGTAAATGTAAATTATTGGTAAATATTAGACTATGAATCTCCACGCTGAAAGAGGGTTGGAACAACCGTTCGCTCTCTCTTTTTAACGACTGGAAAGGGTCAAAACTTCCTGGTGCAATCCTTCGTCGTCGCTCAAAATGTTCCTTCACGGTCCGGAAACGTATGACACTGAGCTTACGCTTGGTCTAAACGCTCCCCACTGAAGAGTGGCCGTCAGACGATGAAAGTTCCGGACTCGCGCTTCAAGTTTTAGAGGTAATTCCTCGCTGGCAATAGACAATCTCCGCACAAATGCTGTTCCAAATCTGCTATTGCACAATCTTTACACAGTTTTGATACGGACTTCACAACGATGGGTTAACTTGTAAGCAGTGCAGAGATACCCGTCCACAAAGCGCCAAGGTGTGGATAAGCGCGGGAACTGAAACGCTTGCGCAAGACTCGCGCAAGTAGGAAATCTCCTTGCAGGAGGTGGTGAAATTTGCAACGAATTCTTGTTGTGGATGACGAGCCAAACCTTGTAAAACTGCTACAGTATCATTTGCAACAGGCCAGTTTTGAAGTCATCACAGGTGAAAACGGGGCAGAGGTGATGGAGGTTGTGATAGCGCAACATCCGGATGCCATCCTTTTGGATTGGATGCTCCCGGGGATGGATGGGCTGCATGTTTGTCGCAACCTGCGTGCAAAAGACATCCACACCCCCGTCTTAATGCTGACCGCTCGTGACGACGAAGTGGATCGCATTCTGGGATTGGAAGCAGGGGCGGACGATTACATCACCAAGCCCTTTTCCATGCGCGAGGTGGTTGCCCGGGTGCGGGCGGTGCTGCGTCGTTACGCCAGCGAAATGGGGGCGGGGGAAGCTGGAATTTGGCAGGTAGGGCCCATACGTGTGGATGAAAACCTATACGAGGTGCAGGTATCCAATCAAACCGTGACACTTACAACGCGAGAATTTGAATTGCTTCGCTATTTGTGTCAACACGCCGATAGAGTTGTCACACGAAATCAATTATTGACCGATATTTGGGGATACGAGTTCATTGGAGACAATCGCATTGTGGATATGCATATCTCTCATTTAAGAGACAAAATTGAACCCAACTCAAAGTCGCCGCTGTACATCAAGACCATTCGCAGACTGGGATACAAACTGGTACGACAGAGCGCAAACGGATTTTAATGAAAGTGTCCGCCATATCGATAGGTCTTATAACCCTTTTGATGAAGCCTATGGAGTGAGCTGCTTGAGGGAAAACCTCACGAGCAGTTCTTATGGAGAGGGGCTGGAGACGGGGCGCTTGGCGATACCGCGCCAGTCCTTTACCCGACAGTGCTTCTTCAAAGTCAGCAAGTCCCACCTCCGTTTGGCGAAGGAATTGCAGGGACGCACTTACGACCAGATGATTGCTCACACCACCATCGTTTTCGCACGGTATATCCTGTTGGCGACAACGGCCCGAGATGAACAGGACCCGAGAACAATCGGGGCACTCTTCTTCGACTGTTGCGACGAGCTGGCTGACATTCGGTTCATTGACGCCATTTGAGTATTGAT
This sequence comes from Alicyclobacillaceae bacterium I2511, assembly GCA_003584005.1. GTDB lineage: Bacteria > Bacillota > Bacilli > Alicyclobacillales > Alicyclobacillaceae > QXHL01. Next base: position 12,082 of record QXHL01000071.1, read on the forward strand.
GAACCTGTTAACAACCGCCATCCGAGAGACGACTGATGTTTTGGACGACAGCGTGATCGACACCATTATGGAGCAGTTTATCAGCCGTTTACCCAGTTGCATCAAGGGAAAACTGGCTGCCTAAGGGTGGTCGAGTAGAAGCAAGCCTCTCTTCATGACCATGTCATTCAGATTGTACTTGCCCCCCTCACAGATCCGTACAGGCCCAATTAAGGCATACGGCTCCTCACATCATCTTCGCAGAAATCTTGTTTCAGCCATAAATATTCACATAGATTCTTGGTTTGGGTAACGGATGGCGTCCCAGAAAGCGATTGTAGGATTCATAATTGAAGCTTTGTCGCTGACTTCTTCGGTTCAGCCATTTGAAAAGAAGTCTGGACACCTCGTACCTGAATCTCCCGAGCATCTTGCTGTTGTCGGTGATTCCATAGTATCGGTAGTGCCCCACGAGCTTCTTCCGCATTGTTTCCATGATGACGTCTAAGCTCTCCTGCCGCGTTTCCTTGAGCCATGTCTTAACCGCCTGCACCTTCGCACGGAATTTCTTCTTGCTTGTCTTACGCTTTACTCGAAATTTGCCCGCACGGCTTGTGCCGCAGTAGTGCGTGAACCCAAGGAAGTCAAACGTCTCCGGTTTCCCTAATCCCTTCTTCTCCCTGTGTTGTGCTGCAAAACGCCCAAACATGAGTATGTTCGTCTTTTCTTCTGCCACTTCGAGCTTGAATTTGGCCAGTCGACTGATGAGAGCCGAGTAGAATATCTCTGCATCCTTTTTGTATTGAAAGCAGCACACATGGTGAGTAGCCCCAGGGAATCGCACCCTGAGGCCCTCTCAGAACCGGACTTGAACCTCGCGGCTCATCCGGCTCCCATCATCCAGCCGCTGGCACAATCCCCATTTGCCAGTGAACAAACAGCTGCGGTTCACGTTTGGCAATTCGTCCTAACCAGTACGTTGCTCGCCGTTTGTGACGAGCGAGTTTCTTGTACTTTCGCTGAACCCAGCGAATTAAGGCTCGGTTGAGATG
>QXHL01000072.1 GCA_003584005.1 Alicyclobacillaceae bacterium I2511
GATTGTGTTGGGGGCTGTGTTTGCCAGTTTTAAGGGCAGACGTCCCACCCATCTGACCCTAGGCGGATGAGACCATGACAAATATCCCTCTGCATCTAGTCCCTTTAGACCCCTCTTACCCGCTTGGGCGGATCATCCGATATGGGATTGTACCCGCTAATCTCAGAAGTAGAGAATCCTGCTAGCTGTGTGCAAAGGGATTCGTTTCAACGAGAAGCTATTTTGGGAAAGGGAAGGAGAATGGGGATGCTGCAGGTATTACTGGACCGTTGGCAGTTTGGCGTTACGACAGTGTATCACTTTCTGTTCGTACCGTTAACCATCGGTCTCATCTTTCTGATTGCTGTCATGGAATCCATTTACGTGGCCAGCGGCAATGAGGATTACAAAAAGATGGCCAAGTTCTGGGGAAATCTATTTCTTATTAATTTTGCGGTCGGTGTTGTCACAGGCATCATGCAGGAGTTTCAATTTGGGATGAATTGGTCCAATTACTCTCGCTTTGTCGGGGATGTTTTTGGAGCCCCTTTAGCGGTTGAGGCTTTGGCAGCATTTTTCCTTGAATCGACCTTTTTAGGCATCTGGGTGTTTGGTTGGGATCGCGTGTCCAAAAGGGTGCACCTGACGGCTGTCTGGATGGTGGCGTTTGGAACCACCCTGTCGGCTTTTTGGATTTTGGCAGCCAATGCATTTATGCAGGAACCGGTGGGCTATGTGCTTCGCCATGGCCGAGCAGAAATGGACAGCTTTGGAGCACTGTTAATCAACCCGCAACTGTGGGTGGAATTTCCCCACGTCTGGTTTGCTGCCCTGTCCACGGCGACTTTTTTTGTTGCTGGCATCAGTGCCTATTATATTTTGCGGGGTAGGTCAAAAAAGATTTTTATGAACTCATTCAAGATTGCAGTTTCTTTCGGTTTGGTGGGGAGTGTGCTGGTGGCTGTGGTGGGACATGAGCAGGCGCAGCACTTGGTGACCGCACAGCCCATGAAAATGGCAGCTTCAGAGGCCTTATGGAATACCAGTGCGGAGCATGCTTCCTGGAATTTATTAGCGGGTATTGATCAGGCCAGCCACCGCAACACCTTCCAAGTGCAGGTTCCTTACGCACTCAGCATTTTGGCCTACAACCATCCTTATGGCAAGGTGGAAGGAATCAATCAATTGCAGGCCCAGTACGTGCAGAAGTACGGCCCTGGCAACTACATTCCACCCGTTTGGATAACCTTTTACACATTTCGCATCATGGTGCTCGCGGGTGTGGTGATGATTTTACTGGCGCTCTACGGGGTCTACCTGATGTTACGGGATAAATTGGAGGGCCATCGCAAATACTATAAGTGGATGATATGGGCCATTGCCCTTCCCTATATTGGGAATACGACGGGCTGGATTATGACAGAAATTGGTCGTCAGCCTTGGGCCGTATTCGGATTGTTGAAAACTGCAAATGGGGATTCCCCCACCGTTGGCCCCGCCTTGGTGTGGACAACCTTGATTGGGTTTGCCTTAGTTTATGGAATTTTGGCTGTGGTGGACGTTTATCTACTGGTAAAGAACATTAAGATGGGTCCAGACGGCGAAGACTTGGCACACCGACGCGCGCTGGAGGACGGCGTGGGTGCAGTGATTTGAGCGGGTACGCACTTGATGCAGGGGGGATGCAGAAATGAGCTTGGATGTGTTGTGGTTTATCCTGATTGCCGTGCTGTATACCGGGTACTTTGTATTGGAAGGTTTTGATTACGGGGTAGGTATGTTGATGCCCTTTCTGGGCAAAAACGATGAACAGCGGCGCCTTATCATCAATTCCATTGGACCCTTTTGGGATGGCAACGAGGTTTGGCTACTGACGGCTGGCGGCGCCACTTTTGCCGCTTTTCCAAATTGGTATGCCACATTGTTTAGTGGTTTTTACCTGGCCCTGTTTCTCATGCTTTTGGCCTTGATTGGCCGGGGTGTGGCGTTTGAATTTCGCAGCAAAGTCGATTCACAAGCCTGGCGTAACACTTGGGACTGGGTGATATTTACAGGTAGTCTGTTGCCCGCTTTGTTGTGGGGGGTAGCTTTGGCCAACTTGATGCAGGGGGTCCCCATTGACGCCCAGATGAACTTTACCGGGAACTTTTTCACGCTGCTGTCACCCTACACGGTGGTGGGGGGGTTGTCCATGGTCCTCATGTTCGCCCTGCATGGGGCACTGTTTTTGAGCCTGCGCACCGTCGGTGAGCTTCAGGTGAGGGCGCGCCAGACCGCGCGCCGTGTGGGCATGTGGACGACTATTGTGATGTTTGTCTTCGTGTTGTTGAGCTATTTCTTTACGGATATGTTCACCAAGATTGGGGTAGATCCAGGCCCTGTACCCGTTTTAGCAGGACTGGTACTGATTTCAGTAGCCTTTTTCATCCGTGTCAAGAAGGATGGTTGGGCTTTTGCCATGACCAGTGTTACGATTGTTTTGTCGACAGCAACCATCTTTCTTGGACTGTTTCCGCGCGTCATGGTGAGTTCCACAAATCCGGCCTGGAGTTTGACGATTTATAATGCATCCTCCAGCCACTATACCTTGACTGTCATGACGATTGTGGCTTTCAGTTTGGTACCCATTGTGTTGGCCTACCAAATCTGGACCTATTGGGTCTTTCGGAAGCGGCTCCAGCCTGGAGGGCATTTGGACTATTGAATAATGCCAATCAAAATATGATGCGCTTGGTGCAGCGCGTGCAACCCGTTCGGGTGTTGTTGATTCTCACCGTCACGCTAGGACTGGTCAGTGGCGGCCTGCTGATGGTGCAGGCATTCGGGCTTGCCAAGGTTGTGAACTCCGTATTTCTAGAGCACGCCCAACTCAGCCAGGTGAAAACCTGGCTGTGGGTGTTGCTGGGGATTATTTTGGTGCGGGGACTGCTCACTTGGGCGGGCCAAGCTGTTGCAGCACGCTTTGCCATTCGGGTGAAAACAGACCTGCGGCGCCAACTCACAGACCAGTTGTTGCGATTGGGTCCGGCCTGGGCGAAGGGAGAGCAGCGCGGGGAGCTGGTGAACACCGCCGTGCAGGGAATTGAGCAGTTGCAGGCATACCTGGCCAAGTACCTGCCCCAGATGGCTTTTGCTACACTGTTACCCCTGGCCATCCTTGGTTTTGTCGTGACGCGGGATTGGCTCACGGCCCTCATTTTGGGGGTCACGGCGCCCTTGATTGTGTTTTTCATGATTTTGGTGGGCAAAATGGCGGAGTCCACCAGTCAACAGCAGTGGCAAAAACTTAGCTTATTGGCCGCCCAACTGTTGGATGTGTTGGAAGGGCTGACGACTTTAAAGGTGTTTGGCCGCAGTCGGGCACAGGTGCAGTGGTTGGGGAGGGCCAGTGAAGCTTACCGGATGGCCACCCTGCGCACCCTGCGAGTGGCTTTTGTGTCCGCTTTTCTTATGGAACTCTTTGCCACCCTGAGTACGGCTGTGGTGGCGGTGTCCCTGGGGTTACGCTTGGTGTCGGGGCGAATGTCCTTTGCCACCGCTTTTTTAGTTTTATTGTTGACCCCTGAATTTTATCAGCCGATTCGGGCTTTGGGGAGTGAATTTCACGCAGGGCTAAATGGTGTCACCGCGGCTGGACGGGTGTTTGACATTTTGGATGCACAACCCCCCGGGCTGGTCCCCGAGGGCGGAAATTCTGCTGGATATACTGGGGCTCTTGGTGCTGGCGAGCCTGCGGGAGGCGCTGCGGCTCCTGGTGCTGGCGAGCCTGCTGGACGCCTGCGACCGTCCCCGGTCCCTGTGGCACTGGCTCCGCCCTTCACGGTTGAATTTAAGCGAGTTTCTTTCACCTATACCCCTGGTGATGCGCCTGCCTTGCAAGAGGTTTCCTTCACCCTGTACCCTGGCCAGACCCTGGCGGTGGTGGGACCTAGCGGGGCAGGGAAAAGCACATTATTAGATTTACTGCAAGGATTTCTTCGCCCTACACAGGGGGAAATTTGGGTGAATGGGGTTGACTTGCAAAACCTCCCCATTTTGCAGTGGCGGCGCCAGGTTAGCCTGCTGCGTCAGCACAGTCACGTATTTGCGGGGACCATTGCGGACAATTTGCGGTTTGCTAGACCTACGGCCAGTGTTCAGGATGTGGAACAGGCCGTTGCAACAGCGGGGGCAAAGGACTGGATTGCACAATTGCCCCAGGGGGTGGACACCCCGGTGGGAGAGGGTGGGAGCACGCTTAGTGGCGGTCAGGTGCAGCGCCTGGCGGTGGCCAGGGCGTTGCTTAAACAGGCACCCCTGGTGCTGTTGGATGAGCCCACCGCCCACCTGGACCCCGTCACAGAACGGGCAGTCCAGTCTGGGCTGGACAGGCTGTTGGTGGGCGCAACAGCCTTGGTGGTGGCGCATCGACTGAGCACTGTCGAGCGGGCGGATGAAATTCTTGTTTTGGCACATGGGCGAGTGGTGGAACAGGGCACACACACCCAATTAGTGGGGCGTAAAGGTTTGTACCACAGTCTACAATTGGCGTACCGCGGGGGTGAACTGGGTTGAGTCGTAGGAATTCCTTGTCCACACTGCAGGTGGTGTGGCGGTTGTTTCACTTTATTCGGCCATACCCTAGGCAAACCGCCCTGGCCATTTGCCTGAGCTTTTGTACCATCGGAGCTAACGTAGGATTAATGGCCACTTCTGGTTTGCTGATTGCCAAAGCGGCTTTACATCCCATTACCATCCTGCTCATCTGGGTGCCGATTGTGGGGGTCCGATTTTTTGGCCTGTCGCGGGCTGCTTTCCGTTACGGGGAGCGGTATGTGTCCCATGACCTGACGTTTCGCCTGCTCAAAGAGATGCGAGTCTGGCTGTACCAGCGAATTGAACCGCTGGTTCCCCTGTTGTGGCAAGACCGCCGCAGTGGGGACGTGATGAACACACTGGTGTCTGACATTGACACCCTGCAAAACTTTTATTTGCGAGCGGTGGCGCCTCCCGTGGTGGCTGTGTTGATTGCTGGGTTGGCTGCATTGCTGTTTGCACCCTTTGGCACCACAATGATTCTCATTGTGATGGTGGGTCTGGCCTTGGCGGGGGTAGGTGTTCCAGGACTGACCCACCTGTTGGCGGCGCGTTCTGGACAGGGTGCGGTGCAGGCGCGAGCCCAGTTGCAGACCCGCCTGGTGGATGTGGTGGAGGGTATGGCCGATGTGTTGAGTTTTGGCCAAGAGGAAGCCGTACTGGCGCAGGTGGAAGCGGATCAACAACGGTTGGCTACACATCAGCGTTGGCTGGCCCAGGTGGAGGGTCTGGGCAGTGGGCTTTTGTTAGTGTTCAATTCTTTGACCATGTGGGGTGTTTTGTGGCTGGGGGTTGTGCGGGTGCAAAATGGACAAATGGATGCGGTGTATTTGGCCATGCTGTTACAGACCGCACTGGCTGTTTTTGAGGCCGTGATGCCGTTACCGGTGGCCCTACAGCAACTGGGTGAGTGTGTGGAGGCGGGAAGACGAATGTTCTCATTGACAGACCAAGCCCCGGCCGTGACAGTTCCACAGCAGCCACAGACACCCGCTGCTGCGGATCTGACGGTGGAAAACCTGTCTTTTCAATATCCCCGCACAGGGCGTTGGGTGTTGCGAAATATTTCCTTTGATTTAACTGTGGGACGTCGTGTGGCCGTGGTGGGGCCCAGTGGTGCCGGAAAAAGTACCCTGATTCGGTTGCTGTTGCGGCTCTGGGATCCCACAGAGGGGGTGGTGCGTCTCGGCGGGACGGACCTCTGTCAGGTACATCCGGACACGGTACGCAACTTTTTCGCCGTCGTCGAACAAAATGCTCACCTTTTCCACGAGTCTGTGGCAGACAACTTGCGAATTGGTCACCCACTAGCCAGTCTGGCACAGTTGCGCCAGGCGGCGGGTGAGGCACAGATGGACAGTGTGGTGGCAGCCTTGCCAGAGGGTTACGATACCCAAGTGGGGGAGTTTGGCACCCGTTTTTCCGGGGGGGAACGCCAGCGCTTGGCCCTGGCCAGGGCCCTGTTGCGGGAGGCGCCCATCCTGATGCTTGATGAACCCACCACCGGTCTGGACCCTGTGACGGAACTGCAATTTATGGAGACACTGCTTAACGCCACAGGCCATCGTTCCGTGTTGCTCATCACCCACCGGTTACTGCACCTGGAGCAGTTTGACGAGGTTTTGGTGTTGCAAGCGGGTGAAGTGGTGGAGCGGGGGACACACGCAGAATTACTCCGCAGTCGCGGTGTTTATCGGTCCATGTGGGAGGTGGAGCAAGACCGCCTCAGTACAGTGATGTCCCCTGCAGTGATTGGCGTCGCCGCGGGGGAGGCTGCCTGCAAGGGACAAACCTCCCTGCTTTTGCGCTTGAAATGAATATCCTTTGGTAAGTACATAAAATTTTGGCAATTGGACACCCTATTTCCTGCACAAGGCCCATTTGGGTTTGGACAGTGAAAAGAGGAGGGGTTTGGTTGCTTAATGTGTTTTTGGCTCGTTGGCAGTTTGGAATTACCACGGTCTACCATTTTTTGTTTGTTCCGTTGACCATCGGGTTGATTATTCTGATTGCCGTCATGGAGTCCATGTACGTGGCCAGCGGCAATGACGTTTATAAACGAATGACGAAGTTCTGGGGCAAGCTGTTCTTGATAAACTTTGCCGTCGGCGTGGTGACGGGGATTATGCAGGAGTTCCAGTTTGGTATGAACTGGTCTTCCTATTCCCGCTTTGTGGGAGATGTATTCGGTCCCCCCTTGGCCATTGAGGCTTTGGCCGCCTTCTTCTTGGAGTCCACCTTTGTGGCCGTCTGGTTGTTTGGCTGGGACAAGTTGTCGCCCAAGGTGCACGTCTTGGCCGCTTGGCTGGTAGCTTTTGGGGTCAGCCTGTCTGCGGTGTGGATTCTGGCTGCGAATGCCTTTATGCAGGAACCTGTGGGCTATGTTTTGCAGCACGGTCGGGCAGAAATGAACAATTTCTGGGCCCTGATTAGCAATTATCAACTGTGGGTAGAGTTCCCACATGTCTGGTTTGGGGCCCTCTCCACCGGCGCCTTTTTTGTCACTGGTGTCAGCGCATGGTACCTCGTGCGGAAGCGGGACCTGGAGGTGTTCACCCGCTCCTTTCAAATCGGGGTGATGTTTGCTTTGGTGGCCAGTGTCTTAACTGTGGTGTTGGGGCATGAACAAGCCCAGCACCTGATGGTGGCACAGCCCATGAAGATGGCCGCCTCAGAAGCCTTGTGGAACACCAGTGCATACCACGCACCCTGGTCCATTTTTGCAGTGATTGACGAGGCACGCCAAGTCAATCCAGTCGACATCAAAATCCCCTATGTGTTGAGTATCCTCGCATACAACCACCCCTATGGCAGTGTACCAGGCATCCATCAGATTCAGGCCCTTTACCAGTCCCGTTACGGGCCAGGCAACTACATCCCACTGGTGTGGGTTATCTACTGGAGTTTCCGAGTGATGGTGCTAGCGGGAACCCTAATGATTCTTTTGGCCCTGTACGGGGTCATTTTGACACTCAAAAATCGGATTAGCAGACATACAACCTACCTAAAATGGATGGTGTTTGCCATTGCCTTACCCTACATTGGCCACACCACTGGCTGGATTATGACTGAAATGGGTCGCCAACCTTGGGTGGTCATGGGACTGCTGAAAACCAATCTAGGCGTCTCGCCGACGGTAACCTCGGCCATGGTTTGGACCACCCTGCTCGGGTTTAGCTTGATTTACCTGGTAATGGGCTTAGTGGATGTCTACATGTTTGTTCACTTCATCCGCAAGGGTCCTGATTTGGGGGAAGACCCCTCGGAAATGGACGCCAAGCTGACGCCAGCCCTGTCATGATGTAAAAGTTGTGGGGCCGTGAACCGTAGGCTGTCAAGTGGCAGCCGTGAATCATGTGCCGTGATGTGAAGAAAGGATGTGGGATGGATGACACTGAATGTAGTCTGGTTTGTGTTGATTGCCACTCTGTTTACCGGATTTTTTGTGTTGGAGGGCTTTGACTTTGGCGTGGGCATGCTCACCCCATGGCTTGGTCACACAGACGAGCAGAGGCGCCTGCTAATGAATACCATTGGCCCCTTTTGGGATGCCAATGAGGTTTGGCTAATTACTGCCGGGGGGGCCATGTTTGCCGCTTTCCCCAACTGGTACGCCACTTTGTTCAGTGGCTTTTACATGGCCCTGTTTATACTATTGCTGGCCTTGATTGTACGCGGTGTGGCCTTTGAATTTCGCAGTAAACTGGCTGCGCCAAGGTGGCGAAAAAGCTGGGACTGGCTGTTGTTTGCCAGTAGCCTATTGCCCCCACTTTTGTGGGGGGTAGCGGTGGCCAATTTCATGAAGGGGGTCCCCATTGACGGGAAGATGGAGTTTGTGGGGACTTTTTGGGATTTGCTCAGTCCCTACACTGTTTTGGGGGGCTTGAGTTTGGTCCTGTTGTCCGTTTCGCACGGGGCTTTATACCTGTCCCTGCGCACAGACGGTACGCTGCAGGAGACCGCCCGTGAGGCCGCTCGTCGCATGGGTGTCCTCACCAGCCTGGTATTGTTACTGTTTGTGGTCCTCAGTTACTACAACACCGACATGTTCAGCAAAACCGGAGTCGATCCCGGTGCGATTCCGGTGCTGGCCGGCATGAGCTTGTTAGCGGTGCCCTTTTTCATCCACTGGAAACGGGATGGTTGGGCCTTTTTCATGACCACCCTGACGATTGTTTTTTCGTCCATTACCGTGTTTTTAGACCTGTTTCCGCGAGTGATGATTAGTTCGCTCAATCCCAATTGGAGTTTGACCATTTACAATGCGGCCTCGGGACCGTACTCGTTACGCGTTATGACAATTGTAACCCTGAGTGTATTGCCCTTTGTGCTGGCTTACCAGAGCTGGACCTACTGGGTATTTCGAAGCCGACTGCGCATTGGCGGCCATCTGGATTATTGAATCCTGCGCGTCGGCGGCCACTTGAATAACTGCACACTGAAACTGTTGGGGAGCGAGAGCGCATGGGATTTTGGTGGCTTTTGTGGGCTGCAGTTGCCATCTTTTTGGTGGCTGCTGCGGCTGTTTTGCTTCACGTTCTAATCCGTGCGTATCTCAACCTGTGGGCAGACCTGTTACTGAGTAAGGTCTTTTCCAAACCGTACGCAGGAAATCTGTGGGAAGGAGTCACCGCCATTCGCCACATGGGGGTTCAGTGGCTGGTGGAAAACGAGCTGCGCACCGCCACCGGTCGCCCCTTGCCCAAGCCGATTGGCACCCACCGTCCCTTTCCACATTTTGATGGCCTTTTATTTGCCCCCGCACAGTTAACTCGTCGCCCGTTGGGCGCAGAGGTGCCGGTGGATATAAAGGTCAAGCTAGGCCCCCGCGCCGCTCGGCCGCTGACCCTGGAAATGCCTGTGATGGTCACCGCCATGGGCTATGGGGTGGCCTTGAGTAAGCCTTTCAGTCTGGCCATTGCCAAGGGCACAGGCCAGGCAAAAACTGCTTTCAATACGGGTCAGGGCCCGGTGTTGCCAGAACATTTGCAGTCCGCACATCGAATTGTCATGCAATACCACGGGGGAAATGGGCGGGCTCCAGAGGCAATCTTACAACAGGCTCACATGGTGGAAATTCGCTTTGGCCAAGGTGCCAATGGGGGATACAGCACCCAGGTAGACCCCCACACCCTGGATTCCGAGGTGTATCGGGACCTGTCTGGAAATGGGCGGGTGCCTGCGGACAAACTGATTATTCCGGCTGGGTTGCCGGAAGTGGGACGGCCTCGGGATTTGCGACACCTGATTCGCCACTTACGCAAATTGACCGGTGGGGTCCCTATTGCTGTAAAACTGGCGGCCAGCCATCACCTGGAGGCCGAGTTGGCGATTATCTGTGCAGCGGGAGCAGACGTCATTGTGCTTGATGGAGCCCAGGGGGGAACCTTTGGATCGCCCGGGATTTTGGTAGACGATTTCGGGTTGCCCACCCTGGCTGCACTGGTGCGAGCGGTGCAATTTTTGCGCCGGGAGGGCTGGGACAAACGGGTGGACCTGGTGGTTTCAGGTGGGGTGCGGACGCCCGGCGATATGCTCAAGGCGGTCGCCTTGGGGGCCAAGGCGGTCTATATTGGCAGTGCCGCCCTGTTTGCCACTTTGCATAGCCAGATTGTTAAAGCCACCCCGTATGACCCGCCTACCCAGTTGGCCTGGGCCACTGGGCGGTTGAAAAACCGCTTCGACAGCCGGCAAGGGGCGGCTAGTTTGGCTGCTTTTCTGACCAGTTGTGGGGAAGAAATGCAAGTGGGGTTGCGGGCTTTGGGCAAGACCTCGTTGGCTGAATTAGGGCGGGAGGACCTGGCAGCCTGGGATGCGGAGGTGGCCCGGGTGACTGGCCTGCCGCTTATGTAACCGGGTTAAACTCGGGCTGGCCGTTTGGCAGGTCCACCCCTGCGCAGGGCCTGGCGCAGGGAGTGTGTGACCAGCGCCAACACAGGTAGACCCACCAGGGTGAAGAGGAACAAGGCTGGAGACACATCCATCAGGTAGTGCGCGACTAAAGTGCTGTCGCGATAAAAGAAGACACTGCCTGCCCACAGGGCAACCGGGGCGCACAGATAGAGGGATTGAACTTTCGACAGGGTGAACACTTCCTGCAGTGTGCTCAGGGCGGCAAACGTCAGTACCGCTAGTTTGACGGTAAAGGCGGCCACCAGTCCCATTACGTACAGGGTGTCGAGTCGTTCAATGCTTGCCCCCACCCGGATGACTCGCACCACTTCGAGGATGGGGTAATTGAGGTACTGTATGGCCGGACCCAGCACGCTGATGGCGATGACTTCTGTGAGCACGCCCATGCCTGTGAGCAGTGCACCAGTGTAGACTAAGTCCCTGCCCATGTGGCGGGTGTTTTTTAGGTGGGGAACGAGTTGTAAAGCGACAACCAACTGTGTCGCAAACGTTGCGCCGGGGAGTAGACCCCCTCGCAACACGGGAGACCACCCTGCTGCCAGGACGGGACGCAGCTGTGCGAAGTCGGCATTGCGCAGTGACAGGGCCACCACCAGCAGAAAGGAGAAAATTGTGAGGGGGTTGATGAATTCAGCCATGCGGGCAATTCCCACAAGGCCTACGGTTAGTGCTGCGGCCACTGGCAATACCACCAGTGCGTCGGTCAGGTACAGCGGCGTATTGGGCAGCACGGTGGTGTCGACAAATACGTTTAACTCCCGAAAAACGGTGGTGATAAAGAGGCTGAACCAGGCCAGCAGCCACAGGCCCGCCCCCATACCCAGCCAGGGACCGAAGGCGGTTTTCAGGCCCTGGATGAGGGTTTGTCCAGGAAAGCTTCTGACAAACCAAGCCACCTCTGCGGCAACCCCTAGGCTGCCCGCAAAAAACGTCCCCGACGCTAGCCAGCCGTCTTGGAGGGTGTACTGGGCGATGAAGTGCGGCAGGGCCAAGATGCCACTGGTCATGATAATGTAGGTCATCAGGCAAATAAATTCGAAGCGGGTGATTTGATTTGCGGCCACCGGGGTGTCCCCTTTCGTAGCGGCTTGCGTTGAATTTTTCTGTCGCACGGAAAATGACTTAAGGGTGTGTCGAGTTTGGCGCTTTCTTGTTCAGTGCGGATTTGCGCAATACATGCACGGTGCTGGCCAACAGCGGTAACAATACCAGGGTGGCTGTAAAGTAGGCGGGGGTCACAAAGATAATATAGTGTCCCACCGCCAGACCATCCCGAAAAAACAAAATGCTGCTAGCCCACACGCAAGCAGTCCAGGCCATGGCGAGGGTGGGGATGCTGTGACGGGACAGGGAAACCACCTCCTGCAACGCCGAGAGGCCGGCATAGGCCAACAGGGCCAGCTTGAGAAACAGCACTGCCACCACACCCATCACATAAAAGGTATCTAAGCGTTCAATGAACTCGCCCACGCGCACACTGCGCACCACCTCCATGACCGGGTAATTAAGGTAGACGATGGAATTTCCCAGGGTGCCGATGACAGCGAATTCTGAGATGAGAAGCAACAGGGATACAAGTCCTGCGGCTAGCCACAGGTCGCGACCCAGTTTGCCCGGCTGGTTCAGCCTTGGCAGCAATTGCAGCGAGACCACCAGTTCACAAGCGAAGGTGGTGGCGGGCAACAGGCTGGCCCTCAGCACGGGGGTGAAGCCGTCCGCAAAGAAAGGGTGAAATTGATTCCAATCTAAGTTTTGCAGGGCCAACGCAAGAATCAAGACCAGAAAAACAGTTGCCAGTGGTGTGATGAATTCGGCAGCCCGAGCGATGGACGGGAGTCCCAGCCAAAGTCCGGCGGCAATCGCCAGGGCCATCAGGGCGTTGATGTGGTAGGGTGCGGAATGGGGCAATACGGTAGTCCCGAGAAACAGTCCCAGTTCCCGATACACGGTGGCAATGGAGGTGTAAAACCAAATCACGACCCAAGCCCCTGCCAGCCGTCCCAGCCAAGGACCAAAGGCGGTGGTCAGTCCCTGTGTGAGCGACTGCCCGGGAAAGCTGTGCGCGTAGTTGACCACCACCCCAATGGATACAGCGGCCCCCGCGAGAAACACAAAAGCCACCAGCCAGCCGTCCTGAATCGTGAAATGTGCGATGGCAAAAGGCAGGGTTAAGAGTCCGGTGGCCATCAGTAGCCAAACCATGAGACTCACGAATTGAATGCGTGTCACTCCTGTCTCCATCACACGACTCCCTTTGCGGACATCTCTGCCTTTTTCTCAGAGTACGCTGTAAAGCCAGCGGGTGGGGGGCTCAAACACCAGTTCCACGGCCCGTAGGGGCTGGATCTCTGGCCATAGGTGCCAGGTTACTATGGCAGAAAAGGCCAACGTCATGGTCAGCAAAACGCTTCCCACAACTATGACTCCCACAGTGAGTTGTTGTCTGTCCCGCCACCACTGGGCCAAAATAGCCGCTGCAAAAACGAAGGCTACCCAAATCACTGTAGTTTCCCCCTTGCCCCCGCCAATGGGGAGGGGAAGCCCGTGGGAGGGCCCACTGCATCCGGGCT
>QXHL01000073.1 GCA_003584005.1 Alicyclobacillaceae bacterium I2511
TGCAACCCCATAAAACGCACCTCCGAATTGGTAATTTGGTTGCCTTAGACAGCTCCAATTTTACCATTTTCGAACCGGGGTGCGTTTTGTTATTTACTCAACTTAGGGGGCTTTCCGGACAACCTCTTATACTATGGAAGAAGTAATTTGGATGAGGGGATAGAAGTAAATTTCTCCTTTGACACTACGAACGGGTACTACATTTAAGCTACACTTAGAAGAAATTACAACAGAAGTGAAGATCGAAGGACGTTCTTTGTGGGACTAGTTCGTTTGGGACTGCCCACGCGCAAGGTGAGGCTTTCGATAGATTTCATAAGAAGTTGGGGCAGAAGGTATTGTTGAGGATGCCTCTGCCCCAACTTACGATTGTAATTCGGGGGGGAGGAGAAGAACAAATGGAGTCCAATTTTATATTCTTAAATCGTGCCTTTCCCGTACTTTCCCAAATGCAGACAGAGTTACTGCCGTGGTCGGAAAGGTTACCTGAAGGTCTCCGAAGACACCAGAAATAGAAAAACGCATCGCACGCTGAAAATCCCCGCTGGGCTGCCCAGCGGGGATGATTGTCATTACGAACGACTTTCTCACGGTGGTTGCACAAGTTCAAGGTTTGGAGGATTTGACGTTCACCTTGAACCGTTTTTGACTGAACCTGAATGGTTGCTAAACGCAATCGCAGATCGTGAGAAACAGGGCATGGAAGCACTATGGCCACTGCTTGACGTACAAGAGATACTATCCTTTACTGCGCAGTATCAATACGCAAAGCTCTGCAAATTTGGTCCACGGTTATATCGGTTCATTGATGTGTATAGCAATGGTAGCGTTGACCGTGTTCGAGCTTGGCTGAGGCACTGGTGAAAGTAATCGGTGAACGGGAGTCCATCACAGAGGTGTATCCGTGGCCGGCAGCAGTATACCAGATTCAATCTGGGCTATCGGTATGCGCAATCGTTTCGAGGACTGGGATTAATGCCGTAATATTGTACGTAACATCTTACGGCTGATGGGGTGTATAATTTGTTTATAAAGGCATACTGTATAGGAGGTTGATGAAAAGGTGGTTACAAAAATCGTGGATAAACCAACTTTCACGAGGGACCAATTGATTCCGTCCGCCGTTGCCTCCAAAAACTTTGGGAAAGTCCGCAAGCTGGCACAGTCGAGCCCACAATATATTACCGACAACGGCGTTGTGGATACAGTCGTGATGGGCTACGAGCAGTTCGAAAGTATGTACCAACGATTGCGTGAGCTTGAAGAGCGCGAAGAGGCTCGACTGCTTGAGAGCCGACTGGAGCGGCTGGAGAAAAATCCTGAAACCGCAGTTCCTTGGCGTAAGGTACAGCGTACGGGTAGAACGGATGAGTGATGTTCGTTTCGATGTCCGGTTCGACGCAGACGCTTACAAGGAATATATGAAATTAGACAAATCCGTAGCAGAAATGGTTGATCGCGCGCTCGGGGATCTAGAAACCAGGGCAGATGAAGTTGGTAAGGTGCTGACAAATCGGCATTCGACCAAGTTGCATGGGTGTAGAGAGATTAAACTGCGCGATGCAGGGATTCGAATCGTATTTCGTGTGACGAATGAGACAGTAGATGTTCTTCGCATTGTCTACGTTCTGACGATTGAGAAGCGAGCAGATGATGTAGCCTTTCAAGTGGCAGACAAGCGCTTGCGTCGCTTCAAAGTGCGGTCAAATCTTCAGACGCATTTAGCACAATCACGAAAGTGGGAACAGCGTCGAGATCGTCACCCAAAAGACAAGGGGTAGAACTCCCGCATATTCGTGGGGGCTATATTTGTTGTCTTTTGAATGATGGAAGGTAATCAACCATCAAGTACGAACAATAATCAAGTGTCCTATTCGTGCAAATTGGTTCAAAGTTGAGACTCACCGGCAAGCTATGTTCGATACCCTGTAAGTAGGATGTTGCAACATCACGTATGGGGGACGTTTTGGCGTGGGTACATGGATTCGAGCGAACACAAGCGGACGTCACTTTAGAATCACCTATGACGAACTGGCACAAGGTGAGCCACAGATTCAACAACTCTTACATGAACTGTACGAAGAACGAGCCGATCTCGAATGTATGTGCCAAGATAATCCTGTGCCTATGCATATCAGACGGATTCGATTTCGCCCCCTAACGTACTGCCTCGTGACGAATAAACACTATGAACACGCAGAATCTTGTCCTCGTAGTGGTAGGACAATTCAGATAAACACGCCTGTCTCGGTACATTCCACTCAAACCGGACACTCCTCCACCGTCCCAAATGCATAGGACACCCCAATATCATTCGCAGCAGAAACAAAGTTCTCTGCAACACCATCAGACTTCGACCACATCGCTACGGGAGGGGGAAGCTTTGTGCCAAGTTTAGAACAGCTCAATTCCGAGCAAAGAGAGGCAGCTACGTATAAAGAGTATGGGGGTCTCATTTATCAAGACACTTTTCGGCTCCTCGTCATTTTAAGTGGGTAGCCTGAGATCCAACTTACCCAAGATGAGGTAACCCAACTTTCGATTTAATGCCCGAGAAGCTTTGCCAGGCATGGAAGGTTGTTTTTCTTATGGCATTACAACTTTCGTGAAACAATTCTGTACTCCATACCCCACAATAGGCTATTCCACACGGAATTCGTTTATCAAAAATAAAGTGAACTCAGGGATGAAGATTTCAAGCGGTATATAAGTCATCGATTTATATAGGCCACCCGACACCCACATGACGAGTCCGTGCAAGAGAGCAAGCACCAAGAGCGATAGCAGCAAGTTCCCGGACATTATCCGTATCAAACGCGCATTTGTGGTAAAATTATATCTAGACAGTCTGGATAGAAAGGAGAATGAAACATGACGACAGAGTGGCAACTTCAAGAGGCAAAAAATCGTTTAAGTCAGCTGATCAGAGGTGTTGTCCATGGCGACCCGCAAGTCATTACAGTACGTGGTAAGCCGACCGCTGTGCTCTTATCTGTTGAGGAATATCAACGCTTAGCCAAGCCACGCACGAAGCTGACGGACTTTTTTAAGGAATCTCCGTTATGTGGCGAAGAACTGAATCTAGAAAGAAACCGGAACGACTTTGGGCGTGAGGTGGAGATGTGAAATATCTTCTCGATACAGATGTGATTTCCGAATTGGTCAAAAGGGAACCGAACCCTGGCGTTATTCGTTGGATTGATGCATGCGATGAAGAGGTTTTGTTTTTGAGCGTGATTACCTTTGGGGAATTGCAAAAAGGAGTCACGAAATTGAATGATTTAGACCGCGCAAAGCGACTTCAACACTGGATTAATCAAGATTTGTCCAAACGATTTGAAGGCAGGATACTTCCCCTCGATCTGGATGTGCTGTTTAACTGGGGAAGCATACAAGGTACATCGGAAAATGAGAGTGTACCCTTGCCTGTCATGGACAGTCTGATTGCGGCCACAGCTTTAACCCACAATCTGATTGTTGTGACTCGTAATGTTTGTGATTTGGAGCGCTTTAAAGTAACCGTTTTTAACCCTTGGGAAAGTCCGTGATAGAGTAGGCCGAGCTCATTCGAGGCCAGCCCCTCAATGAATGGTTGTGCGGTTTTCCCGCAAACCGTTTTACGTCATTTACTCTCAAACTTACTAATACCATCCATACACACTCTCATACTCATAATTGTAGCTTACGCGAACCCCTTTCTGCTGCCCGAATCCATGGGTCCACTATAAACACTCGATGGACTTATCATGCTGCCAAACTTATCGTAAGTTCTAACTTGCCAACCTTGAATGTGCTGAGTAGGCATGACTTGCGCATATGCATACATTTTGAGATTCCCAATGACCACAATGGGAAGCGTTCGAGTTTCAACTCCTGATAAATCTGTCAGCTCCACTGTTGAAATCGCAGGATCACTAATAAATCCTCCGATGATCTGATAAGGAGTCGATCCTACTGTCGTGTTCCCAATCACTTTACCACCATACGAACCATTCAAATCCATTACGGTGAGAGGAAACGAGTTTTCAATTGGGGAAGCAGTAGCAGAGAAAGGAACTTGCCATTGGCCATTTTCTTTAGAAACAAGAGCCTCATTAAATAATGTTTTTCTATTCTTGTTAAAAATGTACAAACACACGGATAGTGTAGGGGTGAGTTGTTTAATATAACAGAATTGAAAGTTATATAAAGCTGTTTTACCTTCCTCTTCCTTCACAACTGCATTCAAGTATTGCCGGGATGGCGGAATTACTGCACCAGCGCTTGGTGGAGAGTCATTTGTCTCACTTTTATTCACAGATGCATTTGACGTAGATTGATTTCTTTGTGTTCCCGGGGTCTGTGCACATCCTACTAAAGCTAGCACAGAGAAACTGACGACACTCAACAGCGAAATATGTTTTAGGTTCATGTGTTCCTCCATCCCTCCATGTAATGCATCATCGCTTAACTGAATTCACAATCACGCACTACCGTATCCAAGTAAATACTTATCAAATCTTTATTCACAGAATAATCACACCGTACCATCTAACATTTCGGTCGTTGCAGTTGACCACGCTTCGGACAGACTTTGCTTTCGCTGACCATAGCAGGTCGTAGAGGCTAGCCCCGCGTCTTGGGGGGCCCTCACGGGTACATTGTTAGATGGGTTCACACCCTAGGTCTGCTCAAACCCAACGCATGCCATCCTAGCCTTGACGAGATGAGGTACTCGCCAACCACGAAACCGTGGCTTCAACACACAGCGCCTCATGGCGCACTGCATTAAATTGCACGCTAACGACAGAATCTAGAAACTCCCTCGTTAGATATTTATGCACACATGGGAGTGAATCCTTCTTCGGGATCAGTCCCGATTGTTTAACAAGGATGCCAACTCTAATTGCGTTTACACCCCTGCGGTTCCAAACAAGAACTTAAACGCTTTTCGATTTTTTCTCATTTTCTTAACCCCCTCGTTACTACTCCAGATAAAATCTGTCTGTCTGACCCAAACACGTAAATATACACCGTCAACTTTGGTCAAATGAGCAATACCCCTATGTTCGGTTTCGCCGCCGTTTTCATCTTCGATTTCAGTACGGACAAACCACGTATTACCAAACCTAATCTCAACATACTTCTTCATTTTCAATCCTCGTTAGCTAGACTTCGTAATTGAAGATTACTGCTCGATAATCCCGCAATCACTCGGATTTAGCGTTGTATATTCATGCGCGTCTAAATGTACCCGAGTTCGGATTATTATTTAGAAAAACTTTAATGAAAAATATCAACTTTGCTTCCCCTCATTGTATTGCCTTCATAATTTCATTGGCGACAACTACTTCTGTACCTGCTAAACCCACAGAGCAAAATAGCGTAATATCGTTATCTGAGGTTCTCCCTGATACTTTTTTAGTTACAATGTCGGAGAGTTGTGTAATGCGGTTTTCGTGAGTAGTACCAACTAAAAAGTGTGGTGTGGTATAGGCACGTAGCTGTTCAATCGAATCAGTGGCAATCACCGAACTACGAGCAGCCAATTCGGTCGGGACCTCATGTCTTGTTACTGATTTTGGACCAACCGTATTGACGTGTGTACCTGGTCGTAGCCAGTTAGTTTCAATCACTGGGACACCGCTATTGGTGGCACAAATTACAATGTCAGCTTCCTCAACACAGTCCTCGGCAGAACCGCTGACGGAAATATTAACGTTCAGCTTCTTAGTCATTTCTTGTGCGAACATTGTTCGATTTTCCTGATTGCGACTGTACACGTTTATGCGTTTGATATTCCTTGAAGCTACGGCTGCTTCCAATTGCGTTCTAGCTTGCAACCCTGTTCCAATTACAGCTACTTGTTCAGCTTCCATTCTAGCCATTGCTTTTATTGCAACTTCACCAATTGCGCCTGTTCTAAGGGCGCCTATTAAAATTCCAATGACAACTCCCTTGAAAACCCCCGTATCAGAATCGAATACACAAACCAACTGCTCATGACCCTCCAAGTCATTTGTATTTGTCAAGCTAAAAGTGGTTCTTGCGGAGGTTTGGTGAACAATACGCAGGTTGACGTATCGACTTCGACATGATTCGACATCAGGACGGTCGAATTGTTAGTCCCGATGGAGTACACGTGCTCGTAACAGTGCGAAACTAGCCCTTCCGTACATTTGACGCTTGAGCATTTTTAATCGATTGACTTGGCCTTCGAGTTGCCCATTGCTCCAGGGACCTGTGATGCCCGCGACGACCGCCGCTACATCCCTCTTCATCCCCTCCGCGAACGATTGTAATTCGCCTCCCGGAATCATCCTGGGAGTATCTTCTCACAAATCAAATGTGATTGTTATGTGGGTTCTGTTTGACGCTCACGGCTCTCGGACAAGACCGTCGCGCGGGTGGTCAAAAAAGTATGCGGAGGGGATTGGTCTCAACGAACGCAACTACGCCGGACACAGTCTCCGGGCGGGCTTGGCCACGTCCGCGGCGATGGCCGGGGCCTCGAAACGGTCGATTATGGCGCAAACCGGGCATAGGAGTGTACACATGGTCCGCAGATACATTCGCGAGGGCAGCCTGTTCCGGGAGAACGCAGCGGCGCAGGTGGGGATGTAAGGGAAGTCCTCTGATCTGTGTGGCGAAAAGAAGAACAAGAGGATGCAAAGGGTCGAACGTTGGAAGATGCAGGGGAAACTAAAATTTTCATACGACTGGAATTGCACTTGTCAGCTATAATGGAATTACTCAGGTGAAGGGGTTGTGAAGATGGACTTGTTGAGTCCTAAGGTGGACTTTATTTTCAAACAAATTTTTGGATCAGAAGAAAATAAGGACATTTTAATCAGTTTCTTAAATGCAGTGTTTGAAGATTCTGGCCAGCCCCTCATCGTCAGCGTAGAACTGCTCAATCCCTTTCTGGAAAAAGACGCGCTGACCGACAAACAGGGCGTGCTGGATGTGAAGGCCAAAACGGAGACGGGCACCCTGTTGGATGTGGAGATTCAGCTACAGGATCACCAGGACATGGAGAAAAGGACCTTGTTTTATTGGGCCAAAATGTTTGAGGAGCAGTTGGAAGAGGGCCAGAGTTATCACAAACTGCACAAAGCCGTCACCATCAATGTGCTGGATTTTAATTATATTCCCACGGAGAAGTACCATACAACCTTTCACTTGCGGGAGGATACAATCTCTGACCTTTGGCTCACGGACCTGCTGGAAATCCACTTTGTAGAACTGCGGAAGCTGCAAGAGCAATCGGTAGGAATAGAGCGCCGCTTGGTTCGTTGGATGCTGTTTTTGACGGCGAAGACCAAAGAACGATTGGAGGAGTTGGCGATGGAAGAACCCGTCATGCAAAAGGCGTTAACCACCCTGGAATTTTTGAGTCAAGACAAGCGTACCCGAGAGTTGTACGAACAACGGCAGAAGGGATTACAAACCTACGCTGCGGATATGGAAGGGGCAAGGGAAGAAGGCAAGGCAGAAGGCAGGGAAGAAGGCAGGGAAGAAGGCAGGGAAGAAGGGGAACACCTCCGTGCTCGATTTACAGCCCGCAACCTGTTGGCCATGGGGATGGAGGTAGAAGCCATTGCCCGAGTCACGGACTTACCCATACTAGAAGTGGAGAAGATCCAGCGAGAAATGGACCATTCCCTTCTCCATTGAACCTCTCTGCCTAGGGATTCAAAGGGGACCTCTCCGTCATGGAGAAGCTCCCATGTCATCTACGAAATAGTTTCCCCGTCCAGTTCCGGCAGAGCAGGAGGAAGACGTGTGTAGTTATGGAATGGTGTAACTTGTGTACGCTACTGATTCTCATTACATGATTACCAATACAATCCAGACACACTCTCATACTCATAATTGAAGCTTACGCGAACCCCTTTCTGCTGTCCGAATCCCTGGGTCCACTATAGTCCTTGTACGGCAGCAATGGGTATGGCTCTCAATTAGCTTGGGTGAAAAGCGGTGTCCTGTACTTCATTATGTCCGTCAACAAGCAAGGTAGCTCAGATTTGACAGAGCAACAATTGATTCGCGCTGCTGATTCATTCAAGTGAAGTAACTGGGCCACATTGATGCCTTTCGTGGCATGTTCACGAGTCTTCTACGAATGCGGATGTGAAGCGTGCACCCAGGTCCTGCCGCCATCGGTTGTCTGCAAGAGGTCTCCCGCGGCCGTGATCATCCATCCGTCCTCACGATTCACGAAATCAAGTGAGATGATTAGCGGGTAGTTCTGTCCGAAATCGACATTTTGCCAATTCACTCCTCCATCCGTCGTGATGAAGAATCCCTGTCCGTTCTGAGCAGGCATCCAAGCCATGCCGTCACTCATCCCAAGCCACCACGGGTTCTCCGCCTGAACCATCGTTTTTAGTGTACTGGCCACAGCCTGTTTGACCAATCCTGACAGATAGACATTGGCACTCGTATTCACATTGATTTGCCCTGGGATTTGCACCAGGTGCCACACCTTGCCGCCGTCGAGTGTGACCGCCGCCGCGTTACTTTGTGTTGTGACCATGCCTACCTGCCCATTGTCGATAAAGGTGACGGATGTGAACGGATTGTTCGTTGATGGAAGATTTAGCATTGTCCACGTTCGTCCACCATCGTGGGTTTCATAGACAATGCCATCCAATCCAACCGCATATCCGAGGCTCTCAGTGACAAAGTCAATCGATGACCCTTGAATGTTGAAGAGCTTCAGGGTTTGTGTACTCGGCAATGAACCAACGACACGCCAAGAGTGTCCACCATCTGTTGATTTAAGCACCGCGTTTGCATCCCCTGGAACGCCGAGACCATACCCCACACTTGTGTTCAGGAACGATAAACCCTCCACAGGGTGTGGGTGAACCATGGGGTAGACTTCCGTCCAACTCTTGCCTTCGTTGGTGGTATGGAGTAGATATGTGGAGTCGAGTACCCAGCCATCTGTGAGAGACACAAACGACATACTCATCGGCGCGCTCATGCCATTTGGAATGGTGGGGTAGGTGGTCCATGTGGAACCGCCGTTTTGCGTGGAACTCACTTGTGCCGTTCCCATGGCACAAGCCTCACACCCCCCCGTGACAACTGCATTATTCGCGCTCAGTGCCACCATTGGTCCCGGGGACGACCCTGGACCTTTTGGGGCCTTGGTCGCATCGTCTGGCGCTGGGCCTGCACCAGCAGTACTAATGCCTAGAACGGGGTTCCAGTGCACACCGTCCTTGGTGCGAAACACAGAGTACGAGGTTTGACTCATCCCTGACTGTCCAATGATCATCGCCCAGGAGGCGTTCCCCGACACCGCGTAAACCATGGGGCGGCCGGGATACTGCACATTTGGATGCAAAACTCGCGTCCAATCTGTACCCCCATCTTTTGTCTCATAGATACTCCCGTTGGCCAAGCCTACCCAGCCAGTGTTGGCATTCCCAAAGGAAACGGACAATGGCTGGCCCGGTGTCCTTAGTTTTTGCCAGTGGATTCCCGCATCCGTTGTGCGCCACAAGGTCCCTGTATTGTATCCGTCCCCCACAACCGCAAAGCCTTCATTCGCGGTAGCAAAATCAACTTCTTGAATACTTTCGTTGCCAACAGGAAGTGAATCCTCGGTCCATTTCGATTCGTTGTCTTGATACACCAATACCTTATCTTTTCCCCATGCGACAATCGTCTTCGCACTATCCTTTGCCACGGTCAGCCCGTGAATGTTCAGATTTCCACGCCAGGCTGGTTGAAATAATCGGCCGCCGTCCGAGGTTTTTAAAATGATTCCAGTGCCAGCCAGATATCCGACAGACGGTGATTCAAAGGTAACTGCCTTCATGCCCGCACCGTACTGTTGCCCCATTACGGTCGAATGTACCGTTGGCAACATCCTTGCTGGAGTACCTTGAATACTCCCGATGACCGTCGATACATCCGATTGGAAAATAAAAGGCTTACTTGTCACAGGGCTGGAGCTTGAATTTGAGGTCTTGCTGGTGGTGTTAATTCCTTGTCCGGACGGATTGGTTAGTCCTGTTTGGTTTGGTGACTTTACTGCCGTTATATGACTACACCCTGTAAGTGTCAACGCGGTCAGCGCTGACACGGTTAAGGTGGTGAATCGTTTCTTCATGCCGCGCCCATCTTCCCTCACAGATCCCTTTTGCTGAAGAAGACGATGCGCGTCGACAAAACGTGACAAACTAGAGTTTCACTCTTGTCAAAAGTTTCGGCAGTCCACTGTTTTGAGGGCCACCCCTTGGTCGTACATAGGACGTGGCTAAACTTACACGAAAGTACCGAACGATACCGGACATTCGCCCCGGTCACTGCCATAGAAAACGTGGGAAATTTAGACCTTTTCTAAATAAACATTTGTGCTGTCACGAGAACAGGTCAAGCGTGAATGTCTGACCGGTAGCCATGGAAAATTCAGGCTATCCTTGAACAAGCCAACTTAACAATTATGATTTCATAGCCACAACACGCAGGCGTTTGTAATCGACGCACCATTGACCATCCTTGTACAGTTTTGGACGACTGAATTCGGTGGTACGCCGTATCACGGTTGTCCGGGTTGGCTCGTTGAGCCCTTGCAGGTAACTTTCAGCGAATCCGTTCAGCCAGTGCTCAAGTCCCCGGTTCCACAACCTAAATCAAGAATTTTTTCTCCCTTGGTCGGCTGCAATAATGAAACAACGCTTTTCCCCAAGTCCGATACATAAACAAGCTTACGGTCGTAGTGCTCCGCATTCCATTGGTTTCCCATCAAGCAATCCTCCTTGTCCACTCAATACACCATGTGATAATCCTACAATCTGTTGAGCCATACGAAAAGTATATAATCTATATAGTCGATAGGTTTCAGCTATCTGGGTGTTGTTAGTAATTAGCGATAATACAGTGGGTACCTAACCGCAATTATCGTGTGCGGAATCGACGCTTAAAGCGGTTTTTCGATCTTCGATTAACCTGCCCGTTAATGCCTCCAAGGCCCCCTAAAGATCACGTTTTGGGTCGCGTTTAGACGGTGCCCGTCGCCCTCTCTTGCAACCAACGCCGCACCGTCGCCCACGCGTCTTGCTCTTCACGGCTTAATACGGTCCCGCCATTCGCCAGCAACTCCGGATCATCTGACCCACGGCCTTAATCGCTCCGGCCACTAAGGTGACCACCTCGGACACCACGTGGGCCGTTGACTTCGCCCGCATCAAATAATTTAACTCAAGTTTCGGTGCGGCCGGGCAAGGTCGTGTAATTTAGCAGGTGGAAACCCTGCCTGGTAAGACTAAAGCCAAGTCACCAGTAGCGAGTCTTGGGTTCACAGGAGTAATTCTGTGGACTAAGCGTAGACAGCAAGGTAGTAGGCCTGAATGTGATTGAGCCTCGAAATGAGTTCAACGGGAAGGTCGACGGTTTCGAAACTCTGGAAGACTATATTTTGCTGAGCGATAAGGCGAGTTCAGCGGAACTTCCCCGGGGTCGGAGAGCCAGGCATGCTACACAATGATTACACGGTAACCCGGGAGACCCTGGTGCTCTTCCAACAAGGAGTATGACAAACAACCGGATAATGGGAGAATGTCAAATGGCGCACAGGGAGTCGGATGACTGCGTAGTACCAATGAACCCGGGTAATGCCGGAGGAGGAAAGGCAGTTACATGTTGTCGCTCTTGATAAGGAAACATGAACTACACACAGAGGTAGGGAAGGCATGGAAACGAAACTATCAAGAATAGCAGAAATTGCAAGAATCAAGCCAAAAGAATCATTCACATCCTTGTATCATCTGTTGAACGAAGAAATGTTGCTGCAGTGTCACAGAGAGCTGAATGGGCACAAGGCGGTAGGGATCGACAAGGTCACGAAAGCAGAGTATGAAGAAAATCTGGACGAGAACATACAGGACTTGGTACAAAGACTACGGCGGCAAAGTTACAGGCCACTGCCAGTCCGGAGGACGTACATTCCCAAGGGCGATGGAAAAGGGCAAAGGCCGCTGGGCATCTCGGCGTACGAAGACAAAATTGTCCAGATGGGACTCAGCAAAATCCTGCAGGCCGTGTATGAAGCAGACTTTCTCGACTGTTCCTATGGGTTTAGACCCGGTCGAAGTGCGCATGATGCACTGAGGGCACTCAATAGGGTGATTGAGAAGGGGAAAATTAGCTACGTAGTCGATGCGGATATTCGTGGATTCTTCAATAACGTAGACCATGGCTGGCTGATGAAGTTTATCCATCTGCGAATAGCTGACCCGAATATGAGAAGACTGATTGTCAAATTTCTCAAAGCGGGAATCATGGAAAACGGGAAGGTAGAACCAACAGACCTAGGAACCTCACAAGGGTCCATAGCATCTCCAGTTCTTGCCAACGTCTATCTTCACTATGCATTAGACCTCTGGTTTGAGGTAGCGGTGAAGAAGAGGTGTAAAGGACAGGCAGAGCTAGTGCGTTACGCCGACGACTGTGCGCCACGAAAGTTTCAGGTCGGCTGAGAAGGTGACTTGAGCTATGCTTTGCCGAAGATGAGGGAGGGCCCCTCGAAACCGCCATACAGGTGGAGGTTTCAAACCACCGTAAGCTGCTATGGACA
>QXHL01000074.1 GCA_003584005.1 Alicyclobacillaceae bacterium I2511
CTCCAACTGCGACTGGAGGCTCAGAATCGAGATATTCCTCGGGTGGTGCGGACATTAGTGGAAGCCGGAGTGGATGTATACGGGGTTGTATCTGAGCAGGGTTCCCTGGAAGAAGCGTTTTTGGCGCTGACTCAAGGGGGCTCTGCGGGGGCGCCACTTGTCGGAAAGCAGAAGAAGGAGGGGTTAAACCGTGGCTGAGTTGTGGCGGGTGATGGTGAACGAGTGGATGAAGTTGGTGCGCCGACGGCGATTCTGGGTTGCGGGGGGGCTTCTGCTGTGTGTGGTGGCCCTGTTTGGTCTCATTGGGTACCATCAGCATCGACAAGAGTTGAACTACAACCCGGTACAGACACAGCAGGCGCAGATTGCTGGGATGCGTGGACAGTTGCAGATTCTGAAAAAAGGTCCCCAGACAAAAGCGACCCAGGCTCAGGAGGCACAGTTGATGCAGGGTCTGAAAGGGCTAAGTACGGGTCCAGATGCTGTCGCGGTGTACACAGCGGCTAACTGGCGGCCCTTGGTGCAACAGCAGGTGGACCTGTTGCAGTCTCAGGTAGCAAATGTGCGGCAGCAGTTGGCCAGTGCCACAGGCCAGAACTGGATGTCTCTACAAATCCAATACAACAGTGTGGCCAGTCAGTTGCTCGTTCAGCAGTATTCCTTGGCACACAATGTTCGTCCTTCTGCATACTGGCACACCAGTGCTTACCAGGCCATGGGCAACTTTCTGGATGTGGTCAATCGACTGTTTCTGCCCTTGTTGGTCATTCTCTTGGTGGCCGACATGGTTTCCGGCGAGACTACTGCGGGAACCATCAAACTGCTGTTGGTACGCCCTGTACCCCGCTGGAAAATTCTTCTTGGAAAGGGATGGGTCAGTCTGGCTGGAACCGTTGCGCTCACCGTAGCCCTATGGGGGTTGCTCTGGCTGGCGGGGATTTTGGTATATGGAGGAGCCGCCGGAGCCAGGCAACCGGTGATAACCGGGTTGACCTACACATTCCGCCAGATAGTGCTATCCGGTCAGCCAGTCCAGTCCGTGCCCGTCGCCCAATTTGCCACGGCACACGTGTTGTCACAGTGGCAGTACCTGCTGCTGGGTGGCGTCTGGACGGTTATTGCCATGGCGGTTGTGGCCAGTTTGACCTTGTTCTGTTCCGTGGTGTTCAAATCAACCATGGCCAGCATGGCGGTTCCCATGGGAGCCGTGGTCATTGGCCAAATCATCACTCAAATCGGCGCTCGTCAAACCTGGTCCGGGTGGCTATTTCCGACTCAATTGAACCTGTTGGCCAACTGGACAGGCCAACAGGCCGTCCAGACGCAGCAGAATATGACTTTGTCTTTTGGGATTGCCGTGCTCTTGATTTGGGGCGGGATTGCGTTGGCCATTGCCTTCTGGCAATTCAGCCGCCAGGATGTGTTGAATGCTTGAAAGGACGGAAGGCTTACCTTCACAGATGATGTCCAAGTCCGAAGACCTGCCAGACTGTGCGCCTTGTTGATTCCCACGGGGGTTGGGGACGGGGTTCTCTTTCCACCTAACGTTTGCCGTTTGACATTTGCGTGGATTCTGGACGGACACGCAGTCGCATCATGGCTCCAATACCTGCCAGAGGACCCAAAGCCAGCAAAGTGAAAACGTGCGACCATCCCAGTACGGGTTCAATCATTCCCACTAAATTAATGGATACAATTGTGATTAAGAAACCTACGGCCATTTGCAGTGTAAGAGCACTTCCCTGTTGATTTGCAGGACTTAATTCTGTTACGGCCGCAGAAAACTGAGCCGAGTCGGCAATGACACTGAATCCCCAAATCAGAATGACCAGTAGGGTTAACCCAATACTGTGTCGATAAGTGAGACCGACTACCAGGGACATTGTACCGCTAACGGTCAGTGCCGCAATGGTGGCTGCGGTGCGGCCCCACTCATCCGCGAGCCACCCTCCAACCAGAGCTCCCAGTATCCCTGTGAGTCCAATGGCTGTAAAACTGGCCCAACCTACCCGTTGGATGAGGGCCACACGAGAAAGTGTCGGTCCCCAACTGGCCAGAAGGAACCCGGGCAGCCACGTCCACATGGCATAGAGTTCCCACATGTGCCCCCAATAGCCCATATTGGCCAACATGACCGGTCTATCACGGAGCACGGCTCCCACGGTGTTCCACCGGAAAACTGGAGATATAAAGGGAACAGGACTTTCAGGTACCACCCACAACACCAAGACCCAGGACAGGCCAGCTAACACAGCACTGCCTGCCATGACACCTTGCCAATTCTGCAATATCGGAAGGCCTGCGAACAGGTGTGGCAACGCAGATCCAACCGTGAGTCCTCCAATCAATATACCGACCGCGAGCCCTCGCTGACGGGGAAACCAGGTGGCGACCCATTGAACCGCAATCGGATACACCACAGCCAGAAATGCGCCGGTCAATCCGCGCAGGATAAAAGGCATGAGTCCACCATGTGGGAACAGTAAGATCCCTGCAGTACTGAGACTGGCACCCAAACCACCCCATCCCATCATCCAGCGCGGACGAATCCGGTCCGGTAGCCCAAAGGTGGCGCTCGTCAACGCCCCAAGGACGAACCCCAATTGTACCGCTGAGGTCAACCACACGATGGAGGACCCTTTGATATGCCAAGCCTGAGCCAAGGCCGGGATAACGGCAGAGGCGCTGAACCATACACTCATGACAAATAATTCCGCAAGAGTAATCCAAAACAAAGCAATCCATTTTGAATTGGATGTTGGGGGGTGGTACCGAGCTTGCAGAATTTTGCTTTTTCCCTGTCCAGACATGTGGAGCCCCCTAACCAGTAAATACAGGTTCGCAGATTTACATTCCCTGTTGGTGCCGCTAACAGCGGCATGGTTTTTATCTCTGTGATTCTAATATTTAGAGATATCATGAATCGGTGCGAGATGGAAATTCAGTTCAAGCGGAATCTTCACTCTTTTGAAGCGGACTCAGTTCAGTGCTTACGCATAGGGAACAATCCTTCATTGCGCAAAGTTTTATTGATCCAGATGGCTGCTTGGGCGCCTTCTCCCATTGCAATCATTACCTGTTGAGAGTGTGCCACGACGTCCCCAACCGCCCACACCCCATCTACCGAGGTCTGTTTTGTGCGCGGATGGACAACGATATGCCCGTTTTCCAATGTCTCTACACCAATTTTTTTGCCGATTTCGGAGTGTACACTGTGCATGCCCAAAGCTGAAAAGACTTTGTTGCATGGGATGACCGTTGTGTCTTCCAGGATAACCTGTTCAATCGTGTCCCTGGTTTTTCCTACGAATTTTTTGATATTCCCCGTGTAGATGGGAATTTCATGGTCTGCCATGGTTATTTTCCAGTGGTCGCTAATCTCATTTGTTGGGTCAATGTTCACGACTGCAAGGTCATGGGTCCAGGACAACAGAGCGTTCGCCAATCCTGGGCCAGCATTGCCTTTTCCAATGACAACCACTCGCTCATCCGTAACCTCATACCCGTCACAATCTGGGCAGTAATAAATGCCAAATCCTGCCCAATGATACACGTCTGGGACATCGGGGTGTCGATCCATGATTCCCGTTGCCAAAACAATCTTACGCGTGCGTACAACATCTATTTGATCCTGTGTTTTTTCCTGGTACTCTCTGCGTCGTTGGGCCGTGAGGGTGAACGTGCCGTCTTTATCTTTCGTGATTTCAGTGACAATCTTCATCAAAAAATCGACACCGTATTTAGTTGCCTGTTGTTTGCCTTTGCGAAGTAGTTCCGCCCCGGAAATACCATCCGGATAGCCAAGCAGGTTGTGGTACATCGGAGTGTAAAAGGTGCGGCCCTTTCCGCGATCAATCACCAACGTGCGCCAGTGGTAACGACCCAAATGAATGGCGGCCTGCAATCCGCCCGCACCCCCGCCAATGACGACGACATCGTACTCTTTTTCCATGGGAACCTCCCGCAAGCGCTGGCGCTATTTATAAGCAGATTTTTATGGGCAGATTTCAGAATGAAATATTTTTACAAGAGAAGGGGGCAGTCATTTTGCCCCCTTCTGACTCCCCCATCCAGAGACAGATTAAGCAATTCTTAAATACAGTTAAACCCCGATGATTTGATAGCCTTCTTCGACAAGTCGAACCAAGGCTTCTCCGGCCGGTTCCATCTTCACACCCTGTTCTGTAAGGACTGTTGCCACTTCATACTGTTTGGCGTTGGCAGGGCATGCGCTCACCGAGACGGAGTGATTTTTTAATGTGGCCAAGGCCTCCGCAACAGGACCCTCCGCGTGTCCAGCCAGTTCAACGCCCGGGCCGAAGAAATATACCTCAACGTCCTGGCTACGATTTTCCTGCAGTCGTGATGCGAGAACCAGATTGGCCAGCGCCTTATCGGCCATAGAGGGCCCTGCTGTAATCCAAAATGCCAATTTAGCCATCCTTAATCTACCTCCATCGAATTTTGAATTTCATCGGGGCTTCCCTACTGTTTTAGAAGTGCCGCCGAGTTCTTTTTAATACTATACAATAACAAGTATTAAAGCAACCCTGTTGAATCAAATGGATACTAGACAGACGGGTGCACAATGCGTATAAAATCAAGTTAATGGGAGAATCGATATGGGAAATGAGAGAGGTGATGAATTCTATGACTGAAGCCATTTTTGATAAAGTGGCAGCAGATTATGATGATTGGTATGTGACAGAAATCGGCAATGTAGCTGACCAGGTGGAACGGGCTTTGGCGCAAAGGATGTTTCAACCGTCGGGATCGCATGTGTTAGAAGTGGGTTGCGGCACGGGGCAGCACACGGTTTGGCTGGTCCAAGCAGGGTATGATTTGACGGCTGTCGATATTTCTGGAGAAATGATGGCAAAGGCCCGGACAAGAATTGCTGGGGTGGGCGGACGAGTTCAGTGGTGGCAAGCGGATATTGCGGAAATTTTGGACCAATTGGGGAAATTTTATGGTATTTTTTCCATGACGGCTTTTGAATTCGTGCCCCAACCTGAGCAGGTTTTGGCCAGGCTCTATGAATGTCTGGAGCCTGGTGGATGCTTGCTGATTGGGATGATTGCCGGGGAAAGTCCATGGAGTGAAACTTATCAAGAGGCCGCAAGACAAAATCCGGCGTCGGTGTTTGCACACGCGAAATTGTATACGGAACAGGAGATTCGCCGCTGGCGAGTGGGCGGGCGTTTGGAACTGGGCAGAGCGCTGTTTTTTCCGCCCAGTGTTGCCACGGCGGCGGAAGCGCTGGCCTTGGAAGAAAAAGCGACGGATGTGGCCGGGTTTCTTGTGGCAAAGTGGGTGAAAGCATGAGTGTGATGACCTGTCAAATGGCTCTTTATCCACTGAACACGACGGCATCATCCCGGGTGATTGCGGAGATTCTTGCACAGATGGATTGGCAGGGTGTGGATGTACAAGTGGGCAGTATGAGCACTGTAATTCGGGGAGAAGAACAAGTCGTCTGGGAAAAAGTACGTTCCCTTTATACCCTGGCAGCGCAGGAACACCGAATTGTTCTTAATCTAGCGGTATCCAATGAATGCGGGTGTTAATCTTGATGGGCAGGGGCGCAGGCTATCCTGACTGTCAGTTCCAACACAATTTTGAAGGCGGGGTGGTTTACTGTGAGTGAACTCAAGGTGACGGTGTTGGTGGAGAACACCGTTGGAATTTCGATTGGGTTGCTGTCGGAGTGGGGTCTGTCGATGCTTTTGGATTTCGGGGATGAACGTATCTTGTTTGATACGGGGGAACAGGGAAGTCTTTTGGCCAATGCCCAGGCCATGGGGATTGATTTGAAACAAATCCATCGTGTGGTTCTAAGCCATGGGCATTACGATCATACCGGGGGGCTCTTAAAGTTCCTGCAACTTCGCGGCCATGTGCCCGTTTACGCGCATGCGGAGTTGTTTGCCGGACACTACGGTCGGGGGGGTAAAGGACAGGGAAACAAATACTTGGGCGTGCCTTTTCGGCAGGAACAGTTGGAAAGTGCCGGGGCCGAATTTCACTGGTGTCGAGAGCCATTGGAGTTGCGGACGGGGCTTTGGATAAGTGGAGAAATTCCCCGGAAAACGGCGTTTGAGCGAGTGGACGAGCGGTTGATTCAACTGCGGGAAGGACAGGCGGTACAGGACAGTGTACCGGATGACTTCAGCCTATTTTTCGTTTCTCAGCAAGGGCTAATTATCCTTTTCGGCTGTGCCCATGCGGGGCTGGTCAACATTGTAGAACATGCTAAGCAAGTGACGGGTGAACATAGGGTGCGGGCCCTCATTGGGGGGACACACTTGGGTCCGGCCAGTAAAGATCAGCAGGAGAAAACTGTCGCCTACCTGAAGTCTTTAGACTTAGCCTGCTTGGCCCCCAACCACTGCACAGGTCCGGCTATGTCAAGTCGACTGGCCAGTGAGTTTCCGCACCAGTTTGTCTGGGCAAATGCGGGGAATACCCTGGAATTCTAATTGGGGTTACGGGGTGGGGAAACCAGACAGGCCATACTTTTTCAGTTTCTGATAAAGAGTTGTACGGTGAATGCCGAGTTTTTGCGCGGCGAGGGCTTTGTTGCCGTGGGCGTCGTCCAAAGCGCGCTGGAGGAGTTCTAGTTCGTGTTGTTCCACTGATTGCCGGAAGCCTGTTTTCGGGCTGGCAAATGGGACAATTGACGGAGAAAAAGTGTACGGCGTTGCTGAGATCTCTGCAGCCGTGAACGGACGGTTTGCGGGGAACGCTTCCGTCCGCAGGGGAGTCGGCTGCAGGGGGCGACTCAGGTTGGGGACATACTCCAGTAAGTCCGAAACTGTAATCTCGCTGTTGTCCACGAGGGTGACCAAGGCTTCGACGGTGTTCACCAACTCACGGATATTGCCAGGCCATGTGTGCGTAGTGAAAATGTGCAGGACTTCGGGGGATACAATGGGCATCGTTTTATGAAGCAGGTGTGAAAAATGCTCCAAATAGAGATCCAGCAGCAAGGGGATATCGCCTGTCCTTTCACGCAGGGGTGGCAGGTGAATGTGGATGACATTTAATCGGTAGTACAGGTCTTCGCGAAATTTCCCTTGCTGTACCCACTCCAGCAAACTTTTATTGGTTGCTGAAATGACGCGCACACTGATACTGCGTGCTTGGGTTGCCCCGATGCGCTGAACTTGGCGTGATTCCAGTGCACGCAAAATTTTGGCCTGGGCCGTCAGGGGCATGTCGCCAATTTCGTCTAAAAAAATGGTTCCCCCGTCAGCCAATTCAAACTGACCGGGTTTGCCACTGCGCAATGCTCCTGTGAATGCCCCAGCTTCATAACCGAATAGCTCTGATTCAATGAGATTTTCCGGAATGGCAGAGGTGTTTACAGAGATAAAGGGTGTGTTCGCTTGGGCACTTTTGTAGTGGATGTATTGTGCTAACACTTCTTTACCAGTTCCGGTTTCCCCCGTGATGAGGACGGTGGAATTCGTTCTCGCGGCCTTGTCGGCCAACTTTCTGACGACAGCAATGGCAGGACTTTGGCCGACAATTTGATGGACTGGATTGGGTCTATGCAGTTCAAAGGATCGCCGTGAATTGGCGGTACGTTCTTGATTTTCCTCTTCCGGAATGTGTACCGATTCGAGAATTTTGTATACGTCGGGGAGTCCATTGATGGCCAGAACGCCAATGGCTCCTACCACTCGCCCTTCGTGCCACACCGGGATGCGGTCCACAATCATTTGTCTGCCGCGAATCAACTGGACTTGTCCCCGTTCGACAATTCCAGTTTTGGTGACGATGTGCATGCGAGTATTGTCGATGATTTCATTGACGTTGTGATTGAGAATTTCATCTCGCGTGAACTCCAAGAGTGTGGCATACGACTGATTGATGGCGACCACGTTGGCATCTGCGTCCACAACCACGACGCCTTCCAGCAGGCTATCGATGAATAAATTCAGATGTTTCGTAATCTCCAACAAAACTGATTCGGTCATCGTCCCATCTCCCGGAATCTGTTCTCCTTTATATTTATGATCCATTATTCCCGCAATTTGAGGAGTTGTGCCAGGTGGTGGTCTCGCTGCTGCAGACTCTGACGGACGTTCTCTTGATTATAACTGAAAATACCCTGATTTGTCTTTATTCCGAGGTGTCCTTGATAATGCAACTGCTGGAGTACAGTTGGGGAAGTGGTTGCGTTGTTGAGGGTAGGGAAAATGTTTTCACAAACTCGGTTCCAGGTATCAAGACCGCCGAAATCCACTGTGGCAAAGGGCCCGACAAAAGGCCAGCGAAACCCTGGCCCGGATGAAACAGCCTGGTCTAGCTCCGCAAAGGTGCAGACTCCCTGTTCCACCAAGTGAAATGCTTCCCGGAGGAGGGCCGCCTGCAGTCGGTTGGCGACGAAACCGTTTATTTCCTTGTGTAACAGAATGGGCCTTTTCCCGATTCCCACTAAAATTTGCAGGAGGCGATCCGTAGTGTCCATGGGGGCTTGTGGCGAAATTAGGACTTCCACGAGGGGAACGAGGTTTGCTGGATTGAAAAAGTGTGTGATTGCAAATCGCTCTGGATGGCGGGCATCGGTTGTCAAATCGTTCAAGCGTAACGAGGAGGTGTTGGAGGCCAGGAGGACATTGCTAGAAACGAGCGCTTCCACCTGGTGGAATATCTGCAACTTGTCTGTTAAAACTTCTGGAATACATTCCGTTACCAATTCGGAATCGACCACGGCCGCTGCGAGCTGTGTCGTGTAAAAAATCCGCGCCAGCACCCCAGACACCGCTGTCTGTGTCTGCAGGTGATTCTCGGTAAGCAGGGCGAGGTGTTGCTGGATGGTATTTTGAGCGCGCAGAAGAAATGGGTCTGCGACATCGTAAAGATGTACCTGCCATCCACCAAGGGCATATGCCAGTGCAATGCTGCTCCCCATGACGCCTGCACCAAGCACCGAAACGTGCTTTTCCATTCTATTAACCTCCATTAAAAGGGTTGTGAACAGCCATGGGTGTAGGTCACTTTCCAAGGCTGCTCACATTCCTGCGTCCATTGTCCGGGCCCCAATGTGGGGCCCATATCCGTTGGGTCACACCTGCACACAGACTTCCCGAGACTGCGAGTCGACAGGGTTCCCTAAGCCTGTGGGTTACATTTGCGGGCCACTTTCTACGACTTCGTTAAAGCTTAAGTC
This sequence comes from Alicyclobacillaceae bacterium I2511, assembly GCA_003584005.1. Taxonomy (GTDB): domain Bacteria; phylum Bacillota; class Bacilli; order Alicyclobacillales; family Alicyclobacillaceae; genus QXHL01. The sequence goes on from QXHL01000074.1 coordinate 9,179, forward strand.
ATCATTGACCGACTCTAGGTTCTTGCGGGTGGCTCGACTCGTCATAGACATAAACACCAGTGAAATGAAGGTGGTGATACCCATCAGTCCAAAGCCACCGGCAATCCCCCACTTGCCCATCGCGGCCAACGTAACTAGTGGGGCAATGGCGCCACCGAGGTGTCCAATGCCATCGTCCATGGCTAAGCCGGAACTGCGTGCGCGGGTGGGGAAGTGTTCTGCCGTGATGATGTAGCCCAGGATGGAGAGAAGTGCAATTTCCACGGTGAATAGAAACCCAGCAATCACAACAGAGACGGGGCTGGGAAACAGTCCAGCGAGGATGATGGCCACGCCGCCAATAATGCCTGCTGCAATCAGAGAAAATTTCCGTTCAATGCGGTCACCATAGAGGAAAATGTAAACAGCTCCAACCACAAATCCGATGGCAGAAATGGCTGAGAATCCGATGCTGTTGGCCAATCCAAAACCCTGATGTACGAGGATGGTAGGGGCCATGCCCAAGTATGCGTAATCCCCCGTGTAGAAAAACAGCCAGTACAGCAGGAGGACAATCATGCGCTGCAAGTAGGGTGGTTTGAAAAGAGAAATGATGGGGAATCCTTTGGCATGTTCTTCAAAAGGAATTTCCACCACTGGTGGCAACGGCTGGCCGTGCATTTTGGCGAGTGCTCGCTGCTCAATTTTTTCAATCAGAGCCACCGCTTCGGCTTGGCGACCGTGAATCATCAACCAGCGTGGGGACTCAATTAAGCTTTGACCCATGAACAGCATGGCAATGCCGCCGAGGGCTCCAATGAACAGCAGCCCGCGCCAACCCCACGTGTAATGCGGAACCAGCCAGAGGGCGAAAAAGGGCACGACAGCAATACCGACAAACGAAAAGAGGTTGGCCAATCCGCTGAATTTTCCCCGCAGGGCGGCTGGAGAGATTTCCCCAAGATAAGTTGAAACCTGTGCAATCATTGTCCCAATACCCATGCCCACCACAAACCTCCAGGCAATCAGCCAGCCTACGTTGGGGCTAAAGGCCGTGGCCAGGGAACCCACGGTGTACAGGGCGACGCCGAGGATGAGTGCCATGCGACGTCCAAAGTAATCGCTGAGAACGCTTACAATAATGGCCCCGACAATGTACCCAATCAGGCTTGTACTGACGGCCTGTGACACCAAACCGGCAGAGACGTGGAACTGCTGTGTAATGACCGGAATGCCATAGCCAATGTTGGTGATGTCAAAGAAGGCAAAAAAGTATCCCAATCCCAGTACTATTAACAACCCAGGTCCGTGTGGCCAAATGGGTATCCGCTCCAGTCTAGCGAGCGGATTGGACGCCTTTGCTGTCGTGCGTGGAACCATCTCTTGTTTTCCTCCCTGGAAAGTAGTGTGTTGAGTGTATCGCTCCAGCAGATGTGGCAGGATGACACCCACATCCCACGATTGTAGCAAGTAATGTGCCAACGTCTTTGAACACGAGTGTGAACTTTGCGAAAAATCCAAGTTTAGAAGGCATTTCGTGGGATTGAGCCGATTGGAAAAGAGGGCTTCGCGGGCAGCTAATGTGTAGTGAAAACAAAACACAACGTGTATATATATTGAACACAAAGTGTAGCGATATATATACACACGAACAACCTTCTGGCAATGTGCGGAGATATCGATGCAATCACAAACTGTGGCACTCTATGAAGTCAATTTCTAAAGTCAGGTGTACGTGAGAGGGTGGCATGAAATTTGCTTTATGTCAGGTAGAGTCACTGAAAAGCTGATGGGAGTGTGACACATGAACATGGATCTCTCCGGTAGAACGGCGGTGGTTACCGGTGCGGCCAGCGGGTTGGGATTAGCAATTGCGCAAACTTTGGGGCGCGCTGGGGCACAGGTGGTCTTGTCTGACTTGCAAGGGGAAGCGGTTGCAGAAAGGGCATTGGAACTTCAACGTGAAGGTATTTCCGCCCTGGGTGTGGGTGGGGACGCCGCTTCTGAACACGACTTGACGGAATTGGTGCGGGCTGCGCAGGCCTTCTCCGCAAACGGTGGAATTGAAATGGTGGTGAACAATGCAGGCACGCAGCATGTCGCAAACCTTGAGGATTTCCCAGTCAGTAAATTCAGACAGATTATAGATTTGATGCTAATTGGCCCTTTTATGTTAACGAAACTGGTGTTTCCGGGTATGAAGGAAAGAGGACATGGCCGGATTGTGAACATGTCTTCCATCAATGGGCTGGTGGGGTTTGCCGGGAAGTCCGCCTATAACTCAGCCAAACACGGATTGATTGGGCTCACCCAGGTGGCGGCACTTGAAGGTGCCGAGCACGGAATTACCGTCAACGCCATCTGTCCTGGTTATGTGGATACACCCCTGGTTCGAAATCAGTTGCAAGATTTGGCAGATAACCGTGGAGTGCCACTGGAGTCCGTGCTGGAAGAGGTCATTTATCCCCTGGTTCCTCAGAAACGCCTATTATCGACAGATGAAATCGCAGACTATGTCACCTTTCTTTGCTCAGATGCGGCTCGCGGTATCACGGGTCAAGCCGTGGTGATTGACGGGGGTTACCTTGCACAGTAGTTACCTAGGATGGAGGCGATGGGGATGAATAAGATTTATGCAACGTGTACAGATGCGGTACGGGACATTCCCAATGGGGCCACCTTGCTGGTAGGTGGGTTTGGCTTGGTGGGAATTCCAGAAAACCTGATTGCAGCCTTACGGGATTTGGGCATTAAAGACCTGTCATGTGTCAGCAACAACTGTGGTG
>QXHL01000075.1 GCA_003584005.1 Alicyclobacillaceae bacterium I2511
GATGAGAAGAGGTAGCAAAAAGTTTTTTGGGGAAACAACGTGCCCTACGTACCCTACGTACCTAAACCCTTGTGGCACAAGGAATTTTTGAGGGCACGTACAAAAGTCGTACGTGCCCTACATACCCCTACGTACCCTCATTCAGGCAGCCGGCTGAACATGGGACTGGGGCACGGCAGCCATTAGTCCCCTGCAGGGCCCAGGAAGGCCACTTCCAAGGTAGCTGGACGTGGGACTGGCAGCCATTAGTCCACTGTAGAGCTCAGGAAGGTGTGTCCAAAAACTTAGGATGAGAAGAGGTAGCAAAAAGTTTTTTGGGGAAACAACGTGCCCTACGTACCCTACGTACCTAAACCCTTGTGGCACAAGGGATTTTTGAGGGCACGTACAAAAGTCGTACGTGCCCTACGTACCCCTACGTACCTAAACCCTTGTGGCACAAGGGATTTTTGAGGGCACGTACAAAAGTCATACGTGCCCTACGTACCCCTACGTACCCTCATTCAGGCAGCTGGCTGGACGTGTGAGACTGGGGTATGGCAGCCATTAGTCCCCTGCAGGGCCCAGGAAGGTGTGTCCAAAAACTTAGGATGAGAAGAGGTAGCAAAAAGTTTTTTTGGGGAAACAACGTGCCCTACGTACCCTACGTACCCTACGTACCCTACGTACCTAAATCCTTGTGGCACAAGGGATTTTTGAGGGCACGTACAAAATCATACGTGCCCTACGTACCCTCATTCAGGCAGCCGGCTGAACATGGGACTGGGGCACGGCAGCCATTAGTCCCCTGCAGGGCCCAGGAAGGCCACTTCCAAGGTAGTTGGACGGGGGATGGAGAGAGACTGAGAAGAAAAACGAAGAGCCACCTAATCACGAATGTGGGAGAAATGAGCAAATGGGAAGAACATCAAAGCGGGCAATTCCTCAACAAATTTTGTCCTTAGAACAGCTAAAATTAAGTCAAACAAATAGTGAAGCCATTTTTTACTTTTTAAAATATGTTGAACAACTTGTTCCAAAAGTCATACAAGACCTTGAAGTGATTCAAAATAATTCTACAGATTGTGACGATGAATTAATTTATAAATGGGCATATAAATACCACTTTACGAATAAATCTGGACCTCATCCTATCTATGTGCAATTGGCTAAGTCAGTAATTTCAAGCAAGTATACATCCTATCAGCAAAAGAAATTATCTTCAGTTTTGATTTACTTTTTAATGCATGTTACCCCTAAATCTATTAATGAACGAATTGTTAGTGACCCATGTAGAAAAGTTGATTCATTTCATTTTAACCCTGTAACTGAAATATGGGACCCGCGATTTCAGTTACAAAAAGACTTTGAAACAAAATTAGATAAATTGTATGATTTATCTAAAAAAGAATATATTAAAAGGATAATTAATCAATATAAAGAAGATGGTTATTCGTTTGAATCTGAATTTGTCAATGAATCTAATTCTGTTCATAAAGATGGTAATGAAATCCCAAGTGTGGATTATAAATTAGCTATACAATTCCAGGTAGGTGAATTTACTTATGAAAATCTATTAGATAAACACAGGAAAACAATCAAATGCATTTTAGAAAAGAAAAGACAAGAAGAGAAAAGACAATATGTTAATTCTGATGTGGATGACAATAATATAATAGATTACATTCGTACACATATAAAGAAAATATTGAAATTAGTTTTATTAGATTCAAGAGGAAAAAAATTCAATGATTAAATCTGGTTTTTTTTAACATTGTTCCTGTCATTTTTACCAAATTTGTTGAGAAATGAGGACAGCAATCAGTCAGAGAAAGAAAAGAACATGCCCTATGTGCCCCACGAAACCAACCGTAGGCTGGCCGTGTGGCCGTGGCACGATAGTCTTGTGGTCGAAACGAGTAAGAATTGAGGGCAAGTGGCAGGGGTTAGTACAATCTCATCCCCCCATCCCCGGGCCCGAGAACAAAATGTGTCTGGAGTCTTTCTTATTCTTCCGTCATATCCTTTCCAAACATTACCTCCCCCATTGCATTGGTTGCTGTTTGTTGCATATCAGGAAGAACATGACTATACCGATTTAATGTCATGTTTACACTGGCATGTCCTAAACGTTCACTCACAATTTTTGGATGAATTCCTTCACCAAGTAATAAAGTTGCACATGTATGTCGTAAATCGTATAGTCTCAGTTCTGTAGATAATCCTGCTTTTATGAGTATTGGTTTAAAATGGCGACGCACAAAATTTTGTTTATAAATTGGTTGCCCATTTTCTGCTGTAAAAACAAAGCCAAAATCCTGATAATTATCTCCAAATTTTTTCTTTCTTTCTGATTGTGTAAGGCCATGCTGTATCAGTATTTGACTTACTTCATTAGGAATAGGGATTGACCTCCGACTTTGAGCTGTTTTAGGTGCTTTTAAACTCCACTTTCCTCCTGTTCTGTCTAGTGACCGCTGAACTGCAATTCGATTATGTTCCAAATCAATATCATTCCATTGAAGACCAAAAGCCTCTCCTGGTCTCATTCCGGTTGCAAGAAGTAGGACAAACAAAGGATAATACGGGTCATATAGGGCAGCATTTAAAAATTTTCTCATTTCATCATGGGAAAGTACGTGCTGCTCTTCATGTTTTTGACGTGGAACGGATACATTTCTAGCAGGGTTCCTAGAAATCATTTCCCATTTAACTGCCTGTTCTAAAGCTTGTCTTAGAATTGAATGAACGTACCGAGCTAACCGAATATATCCTTTTTCCGTCAGTTGGTTGATCAATAATTGAACATCTAACGGCCGCAATTGGGATAATAAAACATCCCCCAGCAGCGGATAAACATGATGTTCCATATAAGACTTATAATCCTGGTACGTACGTGGGGCAACCCGCTTACTGGCAATTTCTTCTAACCATTTGGATATATATTGAGATAAGGTTTCTTTTGATGTTTTTCTAAGGTTTCCAGTATCCCGTTGATGTAATAAAGCAGTTCTCTGCTTTTCCGCTTCCTTTTTTGTTCCATGGAATGTCTGATTGTGATATATTCTTTTACCGTGAAGATCCATCCCCATGTATATCCGTATGGTCCATGAATTTTTCCCTCTATTCACTAATTGGCCGGGCATGTGTTCCCCTCCATTCTTTCCACAAAACTGACGGTTCTTTCCGCTGAAAAAAACATCTCACCTTCCTGTGTTTTAGGTCTTCTTTCCCAAGGAAAACACCATCGTTTCTTAGTTAAAAGGTCCTTTCAAACAATTCGAACTGGATACACCCATTCAGGCATCAAGAAAAACCGGGCATCTGAAAAAATCACATACCAGTCAGTTTTAAATTCCAAACGGCCATATACGTAGCGGTTGCCAATTTTGAATTCCAAGGCCTCACCACTGTGACAGCCTTCTTTCTGATTCTCAAAAACCCAATGGGAGGTTTGAACATCATAACGCAAGTTCCCCGTTCTCATCGGTATCACGCTTCCTTTAATTTTCGTCGCCTTTTCCTTGGAAAACACGGCCTAAACAGAGGAAAACACGGCCAAACCTTTCCTGCATTCATCCCTCCTTTTCCTTGGAAAACACGGCCTAAACAAAGGAAAACACGGTCTAAACAGAGGACAGCACGGCCAAACCTTTCCTGCATTCATCCCTCCTTTTCTTTGGAAAACACAGCCTTTCACCTGGGAACCATTTACGATTTTTTACCCCTGTTGCCCATTGCTTTGGTCCATTAAGATGAACTTTTCCCGGCAAAACAATTCTTTAAAACATGGCTCTTTCAATTGCTTCACTCATCTGCTCATATGTGGGTGAGGCATAACGTCGTGTCACATTGACATCCGCATGCCCGGCCAATTCAGCAACCGTGACAATGTCCACTCCGGATTGCACCAGCTCACGGCAAAACGTGTGTCTTAACGCATGCGGATGTGTACCATACTGTTGGAGCAATTGTTCGACCGTACGGGGGCTAATTCGTTTTTTTCGACTGGACAAGAACAATGCAGGACCCTCCCCTTTACGCCCCTCCAAGTAACGCGACAACGAATAGCGGACTTCCCGCGGCATTGGCACGGAACGAGCAATGTTTCCTTTCCCATGGCGCACTTCCATTTTTCCTTTTCGGTCTGACATATCCACGTCCCCCAGGTCCAACCCGGAAAGTTCGGACACACGCAAGCCTGTATATAGGAGTAAATACACCATCGCAATGTTCCGTAAATTGCCCGATTGTTCTACTTCCCTTAATAGACGGTTTCGTTCATTGCGGGTCAATGACTTGGGTGCAATATTTTTGGTTTTTCGAACTGCCGGCCTTCGAATATTCTGCACAGCATGGGGACAATTCACAAAATTTGCATAGGCTACGAGAGCGGCAAAGTTTTTTTCTATGGTGGCAGGACTTTTCCTTTGCGTGTCTAGGTATACGAAATAGGATTGAACATCGTGACGGGTGATGCGTTTAATACTTCCCCCACCAGCTTGCAACCACTCCGCAAACTGAGCCATCGAAAAACCATAGGTCTTTGCTGTTAATTCGCTCTTACCCATCGCAATTTGTGCCATTTTGAACTCTTCAATGACTTCTACGCAACAATTTTTTATCGTTATCACCTCCAATGTTGCCTGATTTAATGTAATTGCGCTTTCTCTTATTGCGTAGAAGCCTTCTTCTACGCAATAAGAGAGTGTCGACAAGCTTTTTAAGAGTCAATTGACACGGGTCTTTGGTCTGCTATCATCTAGTAGTCACATCCCACCAGGGGTGCGTGAATTGAAATATATAGTATGTGAAGTGGGATTATGCCTGCATGGTAGATATTCGTAGGGAGTCGAGAACCTGGCGTTTGGCTCCCTAGAGATACTCTTCGGAAAACATCGGATTGACACCTGATGTCACGTCTTTTTAGTACGCCTGTACACCCATGGCATCAGGAGACACATCACCTGAGTTTTGCCCGTCGCCGTCCGCAAAATGGCCACTTTGTGTACACCTTAACTGATAGATGAATAACCACACTGCTTCCAGGTGCAGATACGGATCGCTCCAATCCTTATCGACATGGTTTCTAATCCATCCCTTCAAGTAATTAAGAGCATAGTACCAATTATCCGGGTCGTCAGCATTCCCATTTTGGAGTTGTGCCAAGTACCAAGCCTCAGATTCTGTTTGCAGTGGCTTTCCCATTTTTTTGACCTCCCCATTTCAGCCTTAAACGCATCTGATCCATTCTCTTCATCGGCACATGACATACAGAACAATACGGCCCATTGACTACTTCACCAATATGTTCCAACCCGCGAACCCGCGAACAATGGGGGCAAGCAAACAGAGTATGGTTCCATTGCTTAATCATGAGAATCACATGGGTTTAATCCTAAATCCTTCCATATATTTTTATCATCTGGAAAGCTTTTTGCATAACTTCTGTCAAAGAAAAGACGTAAATATACTTCTGCCGTGTTGAACGCGCTTATCTTACCTTCATCAAATTCTTTGTTTCCATCGGATTCGAGCCCAGTTAAAATATCCAAGCGCATTTGATGAATCAAATCATAGACTGTACGCACTTCTTTATAACTCTTTACATAGGCTTGTACATCAGACAGCCACAAGGTCAGATCAAATTCTTCATTAGACAAATATCGACTCACATCAAGCTTTATATGGCGGTTTAGATCTTGCACAGTCCACCAAAATTTCACATCATCCACTTTCATCTTTATCGTTCTCCCATCAATTCGGTTTTCTTCCTTCAATCATTGATAAAGCAAATTCCAATCCGGCCGTAATCCGTGCGTTGTATGTTCTCCGATCTTTCTATTTTATCCCAAGAGTTGCGAATCATTTGTATGCGGTAAAGTTCCACTTTGCGGCAACATTTTTCCAGTCTTCTTTTCATTAAAATAAATCTTTGCATGGAGTGAACGATAGGTTTTTTGACGGGCCAAAAATTGACTTCTTACCAACACACATTCACGGTCCCAAAAATCTAATACTAGTGGGGACTTTCCCCCCTTTACTGGGCGCATGACTCTACCTAGAACCTGTTTTACGGTAGAATCGGAACGAATAGGAGTTGCTAGGGCAACCCGGTCCAAATGGGGCAGATCCAATCCTTCCTTTGCAAGTTGAATTGTGGCTACTAAAATGTCAATTTCTTTTGCCTGCATCCGTGCCATAACGGTTTCTCGTTCCCGTTTAGAAAGTTGTCCATGCAAAACTTCTACTTTCATCCCCGGCAGGGATTCACGTATCATCCTCAACAATGTGTTTAGATGGACCACCCGGTCACTCAGGACAAGGGTATAATGCCTTTTTGCATATCGGCCGATGGTCTCCACAATGAGACGGTTTCGGTCTTTGTCCTTCACTAGGGAGGTCAATGTACCTGCATAATCCGCAATAGTTGGGGTTGCCTGCGTCTCTGATACAATCACGCAAGGGTACACTATGGGCGTGTCCTTTTGTTTGGCAGCATACAGGATAGGGCCGCCTACTGCGTATAGCATTGACTCTAACCCATCCGCCCGTCCAGGCGTGGCACTCAGCCACAAACGATACCTAGCGGGGAAGGCACCAAACACTTTGTGAAATGTTTTTGCAGGGACATGATGGGCTTCATCCAATAAAACGAGCCCGAATTTACCCCGTAGCGCGTTTAAATCTACCTTAGCTAGGGTTTGTACCAACCCAATGGTTAGACGGCCTCCTACGGTCATTTTGCCGTCTCCTACCATTCCAATTTCGTTTTGAGACAACCCCAGATAAGTGATAGCCTGATCTCTCCACTGATGGGCTAACTCTTTGGTATGCACAATCACCAAGGCGGGTTGTCCCGCAAGAGCCACAGTTTCCAACCCCACAATGGTTTTTCCAGAACCACAAGGGGCTACATAACCGCCTTGCTTTTGTTCTATAAGTCTCTGAACAGCTTTTTGTTGATATGGTCGTAAACTGATTTTGCTTTGAAATTCGACAGAAGAAAGGTCCATCCGATGATCCTTAAAATTCTTCCCTAAATCACGGATGATTGACTGAAACCTTTTCCCGTATCCTCTTGGCAATATCAATTCGCTTCCTCGTATTTCCCACAAATTTATAGTTGGTTCTAGAGAACGTGCTTGATACCCCATTTTTAGAGCCCTTTGGTAAACCGGATTGTCAAACGTGAGTTCACTAAAAAAAGTCTGCAGAATGTCATTAGAAAACTGTTCGTCAAGCCTACACCGGATTGCTTCATCAATGACAATGGTGTACATTTTATTCTGCGCTCCCTTTTTTCGTCCGACCGCCTGGCAGCCTTCGGACGAATGATTAAGATTATTGATGGTAGTAAGGCACGTAAGCTACCCGAATTCTTTTTTTGTCCGGGCTCATTAGCTCTACGCAATGCGTATATCCCGGCGTTGGTGTAGTTTTTTGTACCACTTTTGTGAAAACTTCTAAGCTATCTGACTTATTAAGGGCTACATCAACCTCTATCGCATCCATAAGAATTCGGTAAGTTCGCTGTAGCTGCAGTAGCTGCAAAATTTCTCGTTTGTTTGTTGTCAGGATGGATTGAATTTCTGGCGTCATCACCCCTTTCTCTGCTGTCCAATGTATTTTTCCATCAACGTTATAATAAAATTTCACCCCCTTTGCTTGGAGTTCTTCGAGAAAATTAGAAAGGTTGGTCATAACTCTCCACTCTCAATTTCAGTTTCTGGACTCTGAACCAATTCAAAAATGATTTCCTTTTTTCCTTTTGTTTTCTCTTTATCTTCAATTACACCAATTTCTCTCAAATGAGGGGCAGCTCTCTTCAGCCGATTACTCAATTTCTTTGGGGTTTGTGGCCATCGTCTTGAATTTTTAGTTTTGTCTCCCACCCTATCACTAAGGTCATCTAGTAGTTCTGCCATGGTGCCTCTAAAAATCCCTTTTTCTTTTAAAAGATCTAAGAGCGTTGAAGCGACCATATCCCCTTCGATTGCAGACTCAATGTCTTGCTGATGGGCTTTATTGTAACTGGCTAGGAAAGTTCCCTCGGCCCATCCCAACCCTTCTTCTGCGGCAATCACAAATGCAGCTGCATCAGCCATTCGGGGTAAATTTATATGATCCATATTCCCCCGGTTTCGAAGGGCTGATGAAATGGCATCCAGAATACCGCCCAAAATTACTGGTTTTTGGTTTTCAAATTCTGCCATTAATTCCACTTCTGTTTTTCGCTCTGACATAGGAGATAAATTGACGATGAGCGACCGATCTAGCAAGTCATGACGGGATACTACCTCATCAATTCCAGTCAGAATAATAGAACGCTTCCCCCAAAAAATTGATTCCTCCCCATCGGTATAAAGGGCCCGGGCCCCAAAACCACCCCCAGTAGATATGCGACAAAGAGCATCTGACAACCAGGTGGGTGTGCCACTCAAATTGTCAAAAGCTAGTACCCAAGAATTTTTTGCATATACTATTAAATCCCTTTCATCTCTTGGAATTGTCCTTAATTCTGCCTTCGCTGGATCAATTAAAGATCGCAAAATTCGAGCAATTGTAGACTTCCCAGTTCCTTGTTCCCCTTGCAAAACCAGTATCCAGTAAGGACCATTCGGGTTAAAGCTTTGTAGGAGCCACGCCACCAAAAGAACCCATGATTCGTCATCAGGCACCGCGATATAATTCCTCAACTTTTCAACATTTCCGGAAAATGATGGTATTGGCAACGACAACATTGATCTTGAACGAATAAAATTCACCGGTGATTGTGATGTAATAATCCATCCCTCTTCGTCGATTACGATGACTTTCCAATCACTAGTCCCCAAATCCAGAATGATTTGTTTTTTATTGATTGCTATACGTGTAAACACAGGCTCTTCTGTTCCTTCGTACAAAGCTTTACCCTCCAACACTTCAATGACCCGGTTCAATGCATCTTTAGTTGCGGTTTTTCCCTCTTGATGGTAAAATTTGTTCTGTAAGAGTAGTTTAAATTCTTTTCCGCCTATTCTTAGTATCTCTTCGTGATCCTGAATGTGGATCTTCGCGTAATATTCTTTATCCTCGGTGTGAAATGCTTTAACATTTATGGAATCAAAAAGTTGAATTAATATTTCCACCTGGGTTCTTTTTGGTGCTTTCTCTTTTTCTAATTCATTTTCTTCTTTTTGCAAATTATTTATTACATCCGGCAAAAGGGTTACCCCGCTCATTCTGCCTGCCTCCACCTATGACGCTGAATGAGTTCTCTATTTGCAATGGATTGAAATATTTTCAAAATTTCCTGATCATCCAAAGGTGGAATACAATAATTTTTGTTATAGGAACTAGTTAACATCCAAGCCATAGTAATATTCAGACCATGGCTCAAGAGCAACCCCGCCAATTGCGCAATCCCCATGTTGCGACTTCCTTCGGTTAACCCGTCTGCCAAGGTCGACATAAGACCATCATTATTTGATTTAACGCTCTGCTTCGTAACCATCTGTACCAACCAAGTGGGGGCTGCCGCTATCTCGGTTCTTACTGGTGGATAAAGCCATTCATAAAAACCTTTTGGACCCTTTGATGGAGGCAACACAACATAGCCCCCATCCGCACGAATATCAATGCCAGGACGAACGTTCACTCGGTTAGTTAATTTCATATTTTCCTGACATTGGAAATATAGATGACTCCCACCTGATTGCGTTTTGGATTTTACTGTATTCGGAATCTTCCCAAATTGTTTTTGAAGACGGTTCAGAGATTCCTCCCCTCCGTGGGCTATATCCACGTCCAGTACCCATACCCCGCTTTGTTTTCCTGTCGCTAGTCCGATATTGTGCATCTTACCATCACATTCTTTTTGATATTGTGTAGGATCGTTTGTAGCATCTTTATATCCATTTTTTGTAATAGGATGTTTATTCCCCCGTTTGACTGGAAACAGCCGCCACCCTAGATTAAAATATGCTATTTCGTACTTTTCAAGCGACTTCATCCATTAATCTCCTTTCTAGATCCTCCCGGCCATGCCTTGCCCCCGCTTTTAATAAATTCATCCAATTTTTCCTCATCCATGCGGAGTTGCCGCCCCATGTGAACCACCGGGATAATTCCCTCTCTTGCTAATTGGTAGACACGATCCTCAGAAATTTGTAAAATCTCCGCGACTTCAATCAGTGTTAACAGCTTGGACCGCATACAATAAAACCTCCTCATTCATCTTTTTTGAAATTCATTCCTCTGTGACTTTATCAATCACTTGCAAATAACCTCCATGGACGTGTGTCCACCTCTTCTGATTCACACTACCCAATTCTTTAAAGGGATGTAATGGGAACATAACGAAATGTTTATTTTTCCACGGAACACTTGTTCGACTTCATTACTTCAAGTGCCTTTACCAGCAACACAATAATCTCACTGTTGAAACTCCGATAGTCATTCTCTGCCATCTCTGAAATATCCCGATATACTGATTCCGGAATTCGAATGGAATATGGCCTCATTACCTTTGCCAAAATGAATAACCTCACTTTCCCGTTAAATTTAATTACATTTTTTGTTTTGTGATTATAAAATAACTATAAAATGACTCAAGCATCACTATAATGACCTAAATCGCTATTGTCGTCAACTAAATTTGAACATCAATTTTTTCATCAGTATGATGATGTTATTGGATCAACACTGTTTTTAGATGCGTTCATAACAAAAAAAAAATTTAAACAAAGAACGGATGAATTCAAATTTGGACTCCGTAAATAAAACATCTTTAAATAACACATTGAGATATCTTGGCATCTCAAAAACTCGATTTGCTGAATTAGTAGGAGTATCAAGAGAAGCTATGACTTTAATTGCAAATGATAAAAGGTTACCTGATATACGTACAGCTCAAAAAATCGTCCGGGTTTTGAATGACGTTTATCACATACAAACGAGCATTGATGAACTTTGGCCTTTAAAATGATTCTTCACTGTTGTTTACATGCAAATAACCTTGCTTATCAATTGGAACTGTCCTATACAAGTCCCACTCCCAGCTACCTTGGAAGTGGCCTTCCTGGCCCTGCAGTGGGCTATTGGCTGCCGTACCCCAGTCCCACGCCCAGCCAGCTGCCTGAATGAGGGTACGTAGGGCACGTAGGGCACGTACGACTTTTGTACGTGCCCTCAAAAATCCCTTGTGCCACAAGGGTTTAGGTACGTAGGGTACGTAGGGCACGTTGTTTCCCCAAAAAACTTTTTGCTACCTCTTCTCATCCTGAGTTTTAGGGCACACCTGCCCTGGGGGCTGCAGTGGACTATTGGCTGCCGTGCCCCAGTCCCATGTTCAGCCGGCTGACTGAATGAGGGTACGTAGGGCACGTACGACTTTTGTACGTGCCCTCAAAAATCCCTTGTGCCACAAGGGTTTAGGTACGTAGGGTACGTAGGGCACGTTGTTTCCCCAAAAAACTTTTTGCTACCTCTTCTCATCCTGAGTTTTAGGGCACACCTGCCCTGGGGGCTGCAGTGGACTATTGGCTGCCGTGCCCCAGTCCCATGTTCAGCCGGCTGACTGAATGAGGGTACGTAGGGCACGTACGACTTTTGTACGTGCCCTCAAAAATCCCTTGTGCCACAAGGGTTTAGGTACGTAGGGTACGTAGGGCACGTTGTTTCCCCAAAAAACTTTTTGCTACCTCTTCTCATCCTGAGTTTTAGGGCACACCTGCCCTGGGGGCTGCAGTGGACTATTGGCTGCCGTGCCCCAGTCCCATGTTCAGCCGGCTGACTGAATGAGGGTACGTAGGGCACGTACGACTTTTGTACGTGCCCTCAAAAATCCCTTGTGCCACAAGGGTTTAGGTACGTAGGGTACGTAGGGCACGTTGTTTCCCCAAAAAACTTTTTGCTACCTC
>QXHL01000076.1 GCA_003584005.1 Alicyclobacillaceae bacterium I2511
GTCACCGTGAGGCTGCCGTTCACCGCACTTAGGCATCGTTTGAAATGAATATTTTCCCTATTCCCATTCCCCTGTAGCCCCCTGCGTTTTTTCACCCTTTGTAGTTGCTTCCTTTGTAGTTCAAAGCTGTTTGGAACTTGCCGATTCCCTTCCTTGCAAATTCACAGCCTCCCCCAGGAAGCTTTTCCTCAGGATGAGCAACGGGGAGGGAGAGTCAAGTAAATATTCCCTCCCCTGGATAAAGAAGATGATTAACTGTGGAGGAGTTCTTGAATCTCCTTTTCAAATCCGTAGCGGAGGAAAAATTGAACTAACGCCACTTCGAACAAATCCCGTTGAGAGATATTTTTCTCTCGACTGAATTCACGGGATAAACGGTCGAGTAAATGGCTCATGTGGATAGACTTGGTCGTAAGTATCCCTGGAATGCCATAGCGGGGAATCTGCCCTGCTTCAAAGGAATTGAGTAGCAATTCTGTCAGCCGTTCCTGGTGACTCTCCAACAGGGTTAACAGGGGTAAGAACGTTTCAAAAGTCTGGGGTTCAGGTGAGCGACTTTGGGTCGGGCTTTCCTTTGGGGTCCGGGAAGAGTCAAACACATAGTTCCCTTTTTCTCCAGACCAGCGAAAGCCTTTGCTCCCCATGTATTGGGCCAACTCCTGATAATCTCGAAACCCCATTTGTCGGGCAATGGTTTGGGCATCGGCCCCCGGTTCCCGAAAGAGGGACTGGATGTTCGCCACTTTCGTAGGCACTGAGGCCTGCGAATGAAGCTCTTCTAAGGAAAGCTTGTGAGAAGCCGGGATATAGGTTTGTTGATGCGTATCCCAAAGAAAATTGTGCCTGCGCAGGTACATGTCCATGGATTTGTAGTTTTTATATCCGACTTCTTGTGCAATTTGTTCCCGTGTTTTTCCTTCGGAAAATCCCTGGATAATTTGGTGAACCCTTTCATTGTATTGTGCAGGTTCTGCGGAGTTGGCAAGGCTCATGGGAAAAACCTCCTTTAGAATTGATTGACGGCTTTTGTTAAATCCTCAAGACTGCTGTGGGTGTAGACACTGGTGACGGTCAACGAGGCATGTCCTAAAAGTTTTTGGACCTGCAACAATCCCACGCCGTTTTTGAGCAGTGCGCTGGCAAAGGAGTGCCGGAGGATATGGGCAGTGACGTGTTTTTCCCATCCCAACCTTTGGGTAGCCCGTTGAAAGGCTCCATTCACAGAAGCCCTGGATAAGCGTCCAGATTGTTTGGTGGCAAAAAATCGGTTGGAAGTCCTCAAGGGTCGCTCCTCGTGGAGATAGTGGGTCAACTGTTCGTAGAGTTTGTCGGAAATAGGAACGGTGCGGTCTTTGTTCCCCTTGCCTGCCAGGACATGAATTTGTCGATTTTCTAAGTCCACTGTCTCC
Source organism: Alicyclobacillaceae bacterium I2511 (assembly GCA_003584005.1). Taxonomy (GTDB): domain Bacteria; phylum Bacillota; class Bacilli; order Alicyclobacillales; family Alicyclobacillaceae; genus QXHL01. Next base: position 1,410 of record QXHL01000076.1, read on the forward strand.
AGGGTCAACGACAAACACTCAGAGATTCGCAGTCCGGTTTGCGTCAGACATTGGGCCACTCGGCGAATCAAGGGGGAGTCAATCGCCGGGATGAATTGGTCCATTTCTGCCTGGGTGAGGTAAACTCGTTCTTTGTGTGCCAAGGAAATCGGGTCCACCAACAGGGTGATATTTTGCTGGACCCACTGCCTTTTTGTGGCGAATTTGAACAGGGACCGATGGGCATTGAGGACATGCGCTCGACTAGAAGGCTGGTAGTTTCGGCGGTCTTTCAGGTAGCACAGATAGCCTTCTAAGTTTTCAGAGGTCACTTGTTGCAAATACACGGGAGCGTTGGTCTGCTCTTCCAAGTAGCGCAGAAAGTCTAAAAAGTGTTCTCGATAGCTTCGAATGGTTTCTGGACTGCGTTCGATGGAGGCCATGTACCGAAGAAATTCCTCCATGGCCTCTGAAAACAGCTGATGGGGTCCACCCGATGGAGCGTCCGCTTTTCTCATGATACCCTCGCCTACCTCTGGCATGAATTCCTTCCCTGCGTGGAGCCCGCGCAGAAAAGGGCTTTCTGCCAACTGCAAAAAAAGGCCGAAATCAGTCAGGGTCAAGGGCGCGTCAGCGTCGCGTAGCGACTTGCCCTTGAGGTTGGCTGATTTCGACCTTAGCCTTCAGATCGCAGAAAGAATTTTTCTCTAGGTTGAAAATAATGGGGAGTGTGGGCCTTGAAGAAAAAGCACCAGAAAGGAGAAAGTCCTAAAAAGGCGAGAGAACTGCATTAATAAGGAGGCCATGGAAAATTTCCAAAGGTCCGCAAAGGATCATTCGGATCCTCCGGATTCCCGGTTGTAATTTCGTCTGGGTTAAATTTGTGTTCATAATGCTGTTTTTGATAGGCCGTCCATGCTGCAGACATTACTATTTTTTGGTTTTCTGGATCTAAAACATATTGCAAAGGATACTGATAGGCTTTCGGTTTTTCTTCCAGTAAATCAATCATACAGAATACCTTCCCAATGGTGATGTAGAGATTATTCACTGGAAATTTTCGTGTGATATCCTCCAAGTCTAAGTTCCACTTAGACAATTCTTCCTTTTGCAAAGGGATATTCAAATCCTTGACCACCATTGCCTCTGGGGTAATTAACTGAGGTTCTAACGGATTTGAATCATCCACAAACATAAAAAGATGGTTTTTTTCATTTTGACGATTGATGATATATACCAATTGGTGAGGATGTAACTCCTCAATGGATTGGATGGGTTGAATCAGTGCAAAATGACGTCCTTCAAAGAATCCAAACCACGCCAAGTTCCTAGTTACAGAAACTCCATAAACAGATCGATCCGAACCAAGTTTATAGGCCAGCAGATCTATCTCATGGGAAAGCTCTGCGTTTTCCTCTGCCTTCTTGAGCAAAAACTTATCTTGATTCAATAATTGTTCCGCTGGATTATTTCGAGAACCCCCTAAATGGACGTACTTCCTGACAACAGGTTCTCCCAATAAATCCGTTACAAAAGAGAGACCCTGAAGTTTATCTGCTAATTTTATGATGGACTTAGCACTTAACTGTTTCTTTTTATTTTCTAAGGCATTGTAATACGCTGCTGAGAAGCCAAGAAATTCAGCCATTTCTGTCTGATTCCAGCCTCTTTTCTCTCGTTCAATCAATAACCACAGGATAAATTCACTCATTTGCTTCTCTGTAATTCGCTCCCGAGGGATGATTCTGGGCATCCATCATTCCTCCTTTTTGGTGGGCGTGTCAATCATCTTATAAAATCATCCTTTTATTTCAATCCCACTATACATAATTTATTTTGTCCCGTCTAATGCCCTTTAAACACGATTTTTGCCAAATCACAGTCAAAAACCATCGTAAAAGTTATTTGTATATGTTGATACGGTTAATTTTATATGTTACTATTGTGCCGTTAAGTAATCTTAGGAGTCAATGAGAAGGAGGATGAGAAATTATGAGCTTCACTTTGAAAGGCCAAGTGAGCGATCTACAGGCGGATTATCGCGATCCACTAAAACAGGTAATCGAGGTGACGGACCGGGACAACATTGCCCGGCATACCGTAACCATCCCGGCGGTATCTGATCTGATCATGGGAGACCAAGTATCGGTGGAGATTTTCAGAATTCGGGCTTTTGGGAAAATGTTGGTCATCGATGGCAAGGCAGTAAAACTACCCGCAGTGGCTGCGAGTAAGTGAGTGACAGGCGGGGTCCGAGGAGCGCCGCGCAGCGGCGCGGGCGGGCCCCGCGCGGGTACGGCCCAGTAACACGTACCCTGCAAAATAGATTTTCCAGGATTAGGAGGTTTATCTCGGGTGATTGTTGCCAATGTGGATACCCTTGTGGCCCATCTAGACATCCCCGACTACGAGTCACAATGTGGACCTTACCTAGATTTTGCAAAAGAACAAGAAGTTTCGGAGGAGACCACAACCTACCCATATCGCGGAATTTTTCTACAAACCTATCCGGACCGTAACCAAGGGCGCTGGCACGCCGTAAAGAGTTGGATCCGGAATGAAGATGAAAAAGAAGAAAACGCGATTTCCATTGAGTGGAGATTTAACGAAAAAAGGAGTTCTCATGAATCGATATGGCCCATAGAAGTGATCTACCGGAGTCGGACCTGTTGGGCCAGACCCTTTAATGAACTATGGGGAGAGACCATAAAAGTCCTCCAGCATATTGTAGCAGATCAGAAAAGATTATACACCCCAGATGGGGAGCTCGCCGTCCACTCCCGGATATCCCGGGTGGATATTGCAGTGGACAGCGACGAATTCCAATTTATAGAAAAGGACCGGGAGCGATTTATTTGTCGAGGTCGCAAAACAGCAGCTTACGAGACCCAACGATACACTGAAGAGACTGCAAGTTCGACCTATCACAGCGGGCAAGTCTTCACAGGATTTACCTTTGGAACCGGAAAAATCCATGTCCGCATCTATAACAAGTTTTACGAAATCATGAAAAAACAGTCGTATAAAGAGGACAAACATTTTTTTAGGGATATCTGGAAATCAGCAGGGTGGGACACAGACCGAGATGTATGGCGTACGGAAGTGCAGTTACGCCGGGAAGCATTAAGGGATTTCCAGTATATGGACACTGAACAGACGATTGCCGATGTTTCGGTTTTTGACGCGATGGCACAGGCGGGTGCGTTACTCCCTTACCTGCTGGGGTCATGGATTACACTCCGGCAACCTACAAGTAACAAGAATCGGTCAGAGTGGCCCTTAGATCCTGCCTGGGAAACCATGGTAAACACTGTCGAGGCTACCTATGGGACGACCGCACGGCTCCACTTGCCCCCTCAATTTGACCGGGACCGATTGGCTGTGGAGCTCAAGGGATACCTCACGGCCTATGCAGTGGCGGCCGGGGAGTCATCGAGTCGTCTCTTAACTCTCCGATTATTGCGACTTTTGGCACAGACGTTTAATCGAGAAGAAATAGAAATGGAAGACTGGATGGATGCGGAAATTGCAAAAAAAGCAGCCACCACAGGGAGATTGCTGGCGAAAAAAAAGCAGATAAAGGAGACCCCTGAAAATGAAATCCTATTGGATGAATTTAGTGGTTTTGATGATTGCGCTCGGAGTGCCTTGGATAGTGTTGTCCTTTCCACAAACTAAACAATTGGAAAACAAAGTATCTTCGATAATAAAGGAGGAACCCCATTATGATTTCTCGCTACCACCCCATCTGGGCTGATCTCTTCTTTGTGCTGATTTTGGGCGGCTTGATGACACGGTTTTCCACCCATCCGTGGTATGTGGGGTCTGTCATTGGCTGTGCGCTCCTTTTGCGGTTGGGACACCTATTTACCAGCCCAGAAGACGAAGAAAACCCGGCAATGCTAGCCTTGTATTCTTTTTTGATGCCCGTGGACAAGTTGGGCAAGGCCTATGTACGGCTGCAACGGGCCCGGGGAAATACCGAAGCACAGCCGATCTATCATATTGGGATTTTGCATAAAACCGGACAGGCCCTCTGGGGGATGTACCGCATGCCGGATGGCGAATCCCTGGTCTCCTTGCAGGCTCAATTGCGTGAGCTGGCCAGTGTTATTGGTCAGGATTTGGAAATTGCGGCCACCTCCCATCCGGGATATGTCAAGATGACCCTTGGTGCTCCCCTTCCGGACCAGGTTTCTTTGGGTCGAATTTTTAAAGACCTGCAAAAAATGTCGGAACCGGTCTGGTGTATAGGGCAAGGGTCCCGAGGGAGTGTCCTGCCCTCACTAAAAAGTTTCCCCCATTTATTGGTTGCCGGGTCTACCGGGGGAGGGAAAACTAACCAGTTGAAAGTGTTGGCCGAATCCTTGAAGGTGCAAGGCCAGGATATCCCTGTGGTCTTAGTGGACTTAAAAGGTGGCGGGGATTATCGGAACCTGCGCGAAACCGTGCAAGAAATTATTCGGGACCTGCCTGGCTTACACGCTTGGCTACAAACTCAAGTCGCCTTGCTAGAAACCCGTCAAGCACAAGCCTGGGAAACTGGGGAAACCGATTTTTCCCCTGTGGTGACCCTCATAGACGAATTTGCTACCGTGACCACCACGGCGTCCAGTAAATTGGACAAAGCAGCGGCGGACCAAGCCAAAGAAATTTTGTCCCAAGTGAATACGTTGCTGCAAAAGGGACGAAGTTTGGGAATTCACCTGGTACTCGCCACACAGCGCCCGGATGCAGAGGTCATTCCTGGAATCTTGCGGGCCAATTTGGACGCCTTGGTGACTTTTCATGTGACCACCTCGGTGCAATCCGGGGTCGTGTTAGGACCTGGGCGCAGTGAAGCCTATGAATTGCCTGCACATCCAGGGCGAGCCTTCGTGTCCCTGGGCGGGGAACTAACTAAAGTGCAAACCTATCGCTGGGAACCCCTGACTCAAGAAAAACCAAAAAGCACCCACCCTTGAGATTTTCCCGTGAAAGGACTGGGAGGCGAAACATAAACTTTGTGAAAAAAGGGACGGCGACGAGGCCATGAAACATGGGGAAATTCGGTACAACAAAAATACGGACCGCTGGGTGTTTGAGAACCAGTCGGATGGTTTCCATTGCGGCGAAGCGTTGGAATTCAAGATTGGCAACCGCTATGTTCATGGAAGACTGGAGTATGGCACTGAGTGGGTCGTGATTTTCCCAGATGCGCGGTTTCGACTGATGAACGAGTGGGTCTACCCGGTGCGCGTGCCCTAACCCGGAGGGGGATTTTCCCCCTCCCTCTGGATTCCAGCAAACTTCCCGTTAGAACAGTCCCCGTTCTTTTAAACTCACAAACCCCCCGTCTCCCAAAATGAGATGGTCCAAAAAATCGATGCCCATGAGTTGACAGGCCTTAGCGAGTCGCTGGCTGATGATTTCGTCCTCGGGGCTCGGTTCTGGGTCTCCACTGGGGTGATTATGACCCAGGATAATTCCGGAGGCATTGCCGAGGATGGCGACTTTCAGGATTTCTCGCGGGTGAAGAATGGAGGCGTCCAGACTGCCAATGCTCACCGTTTGAATCCCCCGGACCTTGTGTTTCGTATCGAGAATTAGGACCACCCCGTGCTCCCGATCCACTCCCTCTAGGTAGGCCTGAAGTAGGTCAGCCGCGTCCTTGGCACAGCGAATTTGCAAGACTTCCGTGTGCAGCGTCCGTTCCCGAACCAACTGTACTTTCACCACAGGAATTCGATAACTCATCTTCGTTCTCCTCCTCCGTCGCGCGTCCCCTGGGGGGGCACCGCCTGAGGCGAAGAAATCCCCCGGACCGGAGGCTCGCGGCAAAGGAAAAAGCGGGTATCGGACCGAACCCTTCTTGGCCAAACCTTCCTGTGAGGGAGAATTAAGGAGCGGCCTTTGGCGGGAGGGGGCCGGGGGATAGCCTTGATACGGCGGTGCCGATTGAAGCGCGACAAAAAAAGGAGGCGGGGCCTTCTTCCACTGGCACTGGATATTGGGGGGCCTCTTTCCACTCCCGCACGCCGCCCAACCCTGCAACCGACAGGGACTCCCGCCTGTGTCCTTGTGCTGTCCTCGGGGTTGGCTGTCCTTCGCCCTGTCTGTCTTTGGCGTATCGAGTGTTTTCAAGGTCCGTCTATTCTGCGATGGATGAAAAGGACTCCCCCCACTTCCCACTAGCCGTGAAGCCAGTGATAGAGAAGAAACCCCACGAACACCCAAAAGGGAGTGACCAATAACAGGCCAATGAGCAGTCCTTTGCGCATCGACGGGGTATTGATAGAGGGGCGGTTTTGATAAGGTTTCTTCATTCCTGTGTATCTTGGAGAACCCCGGACAAATTTTCAGGTATCTTGTTTGCTACATCAAGGCCTTCTTCTTGCAGTGACTGGAGTAATGAGGCTTGTTGTTCAATGGAGCGAAGTTGCGTCTGAATTGCTTCTTGCCCTCCAGATTTTAGAAGAGCCATTTGATACCAGCGATGCGCTTCGACGAGATTGCCAGAAAATTTATAGGTGTCCGCAATGCCCGTTGATGCTTTCCATGATCCAATTTGACTGTCAAAAGTCACCATTCCCCGGTAAGCTTTGGAGGTCTCCAGACTCTGGATAAAAGCCTCACGGGCCTCCTGAATCATTTTTAATCCAGATTTTAGTTTGAGGTTCCCTAAGTGAAACCAGGTACCTGGATAATTGGGTTCCTCCTGTACTGCTTTTTCTTCGATATTAATGGCTTCTTGATGTTGCTCCAACGCTTCCAAGGCCTGGGCTGTGAAAAGTCGTACCTCGGAAAGTCGAGCATAATAGGGAGAATAGGGCGCCAATTCTTCTACTTTTTTAAAGGCTTGCAAGGCTTGCTCGTACTGCTTTGAAAACAATAATTCCCGCCCTAGGAATCCCCACGAAGCAATGGCCTGTGGGTCCGTTTCTACCGTTTTCCGCAACAGTATAATGTTTCTTTGTAACTTTTGTTTGTCTTCCATGATTGTGGGGTCATATCCATCATGATGTACTCGGATGCGAATGACAGGCTTTTGGATGGCTCGGATCTTGGGTTCTTCTTCAGAGAATCCAACCTGTTCATGGATGGTCCCATACCAACACAGCCCTTTTCGCATGGGAAACAGACGTACCATATCGTAGTTTGGTTCCACCGTTGTTCCTGTATGATTAACCTGTACAATGCGTAAAGCAGCAAGAGGATCCATTGCGTCAAATAACCCGGCGGCAATACGGGGAACTTCCACATCTTCCAAATCTAATAACTCGTCCGCATCCACCCATAAAACCCAATCCGATGTCACTTTCTCTAATCCAAAATTGCGGGCTGCGCTAAAGTTATCCTGCCATGGAAAAGAATAAACATTTGCTCCTTGTTTTTTCGCAATTTCTATAGTTTCATCCGTACTTCCGGTATCTACTAACACGATTTCATCCACAGCTGTTTGTAAGCGAATTAACGTTTCATCAATTTTTCTGGCTTCATTTTTCGCGATTAAGGCGGCTGCTACCGTCACTTTTGGAACTGCCAAAAGAGATATCAACCAGTCTGGAACCGGTTCATTCCATCTTCCTATCAACCGCTTCTGCATGGGTTCAACCCAGGTGGCTTGTGGATCCAATATCCAGCCTCTGTTGTATGCTTTCCATGCCCCTCCCGCAATTCCTAACCGTTCTAGGCTTTCTCCTAAGAAAACCCATGCCTGAGCGCTGCGGGGATTCCCTTTTAAAACGGAAACACATCGTCGCCGGGCCTTTTCATACTGGCCGCCCTTGAGCTCCTCCGCCACTTTACTTAAGAATCTCATCAAGTCACGGTCTGTTTGTGATTGACCCATCCCTTCACCTCCGTTTTGTGGGAGCTATCAGAGTAAAACCCAGGAGAGAAGCTTACGCTTCTGCCCTGGGTCCTGTTTCACAAAAATGTTTGTTCCTCCCCTAATCTTTATCTACTCCACAATCAGGGGTTGGTTGGTCATGCTAGGCAACGGATTCCCAATGGAATCTTCCACCGGCGTAGTGCCCCCCTTATAAGTGACCACTGCCGTCGCTCCACTAGGAACTGCTGCTGTCAGGCCTAAATTAATCACAGTACCACTAACACTAACACTCGATACCGCATCAGGAGCTCCATTCACCGTTACCGTAAAGTCAGACGCATCACCTGATGTTGCACTGGAAAAGCTTGCGCCCGAAAAGAGACTATACTGCAAGGATACGGTAGAACTATTAACATACGCCGCTGCCAATGTGGGTGCTGTGACCGTGTTAGTGACCGACTGGTTACTAAAGTCTGCCGCAGTTTCCCCATTCAATGCCTGTAGATCCGTTCCGCTGTAGGTCACAGTGAGGGTCTGTCCTGCCAAAATTCCTGACCCAAGCGTTAGATCCACTGTATTGCCAGACACGGCTGCACTGCTAACTGATACCGCACTTCCATTCACATCGACCGTAAAGTCGCTGGACGTGACTGTGGATGCTAAAGATTCGTTATAGGTTAAAGCAAGTGTTGCACTCGCAGAAGTATCACTGCTAATGCTCGTACTGCTCACCGTAGGCACTGTTGCATTCGGATAGTTCACAGTCGCATTGTACCACGTTGCGCTAGACCCACTGCCCTGTTCCCAAACCATTGTGTATGTGCCAGATGTCAAACCACTTGTAGCGAAAGTTGCAGTGGAAGGCGTTCCTGTAATTGCTGCACCGCTAGTCGGAGAACCACCAACCAAATCAAGCGCTGACGGGGTGGTGCCAGGTTCCAAAACTCCGACATAAGTCGCACTCGCTGAAGTGTTCGCCGTATTCATCAAGTTAAAGGTCGTTCCACTACTTGAATCTGTACTCACTGTAGCAGTTCCACTTTGTACTCCTGCCCAGTCAAAAGTTGCCTGGTAGGCTGCGCCAAACTCATCCACCACTTTAAAGGTGTAAGTTCCAGGAGAGTGCATCACGTTAAACCACAAATCGGGATCTCCAGAAACAGGCGTTAAGTTTGTTGTCGTTCCGTTGTAAGTTTCGGAAATACTTGCAATATCACTTGGAACCAATTGGATTTGAGAACTCACGCCATTTTCTCCTGCAAGCGTCAGTTCATAGGGAGCGTAAATGACTCCATCGTGCTGACCTGCGGAAACACTACTTAATGCGGACACTGTGGCCGTATTCACAGAAGTTGCATTTGCTACCGATTGTGCACTAAAGGAAGCCAAGGAATTCCCTGCGGCATCCAACAACGTTCCTGATGAAGTGGCAGAATACGTGGCTGTGACCGTATCAAGACTCCATACCGGGCTTGCAAGCGTAAGCACGACCTCGTCACCACTCACTGTCGCTGAACTGACAGTCAAACTTCCGGTAGTGCTCATGCCACTATAAGCCGAAGTTAAAATAGCGCTCGTAATCGAGGAAGGCGCCGCATAGGCTACTGTAATATCACTCGCAACCCCGCTTAACGATGCCCCACTGGCCAAACTGAGGCTTTGACTAAATTGCAAGGTCACTGTGGAACCATTGACTGTGGCAGAAGTAAGCGTTGGTGCAATGGTATTCACAGTGACGGGAGTGGTCGCATTAGAAGTCGCCAAGACAGTCCCACTGGTACCTTCCTCAAGAACTTGGAAAGATATACTCTGCCCATTCGACGCTTGATAAGTAAAGGGAGAACTTGTTTGAGAACTTGTTTGAGAACTTGCTGTTACCCACGGGCCACCGTTAATTGACACTTGAAGCACATACGTAGAAACACGACTATCTAAGCTAGGAGTGAAGGTCACAGTTGCAGTGCCTCCTGTAAAGCTGGCTGCCAAATCAGTGATCGGGGTAACTGCCGCTTCGGTCAACGATTGCAACGTGAAACTGGCAGCAGGAGAGTCTGAAGTCGTCTCCACCGGATTGGTACCCGGAGTATAACTCAAAAGATATGTGTCAGAAGAAATTAATGGACTAGGAGCTGTCAATACAACGGTATCTCCAGTTATCTGAACATAAGACAATAACGGAATCGCTGTGCCATTTTGGAGAAGCGTAAAATCTGTAGCTGCAGGAACAGAATTCGTGTTTAGCGGTTGATTGTAAGTGAGTGTGATTGTATTTCCACTGTAGGTGGTCGTCTGTAACTCAGGAATGCCAACGGTGAACGCCGCTGATTGTACCGAAGTTCCTCCGTCATAGCTCACTCCATAGACCACCGACTGGCTTGCAGACGTCGCGGCCACGCTTGGGAGGGTCAAAGTGGCAACCGTCATCCCCGAGTTCATCGTCACGGCCGTCGGGGTCACCGCTGTAGCTGTGCCGCCATTCACGCTTTGCGTCACCGTAAAGTCACTCACCGTTGGTGCTGTCGACAGGGCGGAACTGAATGTCACCGTGAGGCTGCCGTTCACCGCACTTA
>QXHL01000077.1 GCA_003584005.1 Alicyclobacillaceae bacterium I2511
TCCAGTCCATGCAAATCAAAATAATTGACAATGGCTGGGGCTCCTTGCCGAATTAATGTGTTGGTCTTCGGATCAATCTTCATTTCACGACTATCTGGGACTTGCTTGATGCAAACGGCAATATGTAACATGCTCCCATCCCTCACTGCTGGTAAGCGCTTAGTGACTACCCTATTTAAGTTATCATCGTCCCAAAGAACGTCCAACACCCGAACGGCGCAGATCCGCAGGAATGTTAGACTAGTCCATTCAGCCAACCCCATAGGGTATAGACAAGACCATGTCCACCATTCACACGGACCCCTTGAGTTACAATCCACAGGAATGGGACATTATTGTGGATATGTCAAGTTGCTGTTCAATCCGCAAAACCTTCCAAATTTCATAGGAAATTGCCCAGGTAAACAAGCATAATTCCACTCAAGGTTCAGTATGAATTGCTCACCGACTTCGCCGCATGGTATGGAAAGTATGGTGATTTGAAGACGAAGTCTTTTTTATAGAAAACGGAACCCACAGACCCAGAATGCCAAGAATCAGAGTTAAAACGGCCCACCAGCCAGCGTGTGTGAGCACCATTACCCCTAAATAAGTAGGAATGACCGCAACCCCAATATTAGAAGCCATACTGAAACCCGCCGTATTCAGCCCCGCGCTTCCCGCATCAGCCGCGACACGAGCGGACTCCTCCAAAGCCAGCGAGTACCAGCCGTTGCCAAAAGCACCAAGGAGAAAAAACAACACTTCCAGGCCACCCCTTGCAATCTGGACCACTCCGCTAAAATCCAATACCACCCCCAGTAAGGACAGCCAAGTACAGAGGGCAAGGATGCGTTGTAAGCGAATTCCCTGTGTACCTCGTTCCCCGAGAGCACCAAACAAAATAGCACCCACTGCAGAACCAAGAAACGTCAACCCGCTGAGCAAGCCACCGAGTACTGCAGGACTGGCGACATGCATGTGTCCCAACACAGGGGTTGCAATCCCCCCTATCATAACGCTGGTGGAGGCCACCACAAATCCCACCAGCCACCAGACGGAGGGACGCAGGTGGATATGAAAAGATTTTTGGTTGTTTCCCGACGCAAATTTTTTAGGTACCCGAGCCACCAACCAAATTCCCACCAGCAGGTTAAGCCACCAGCCCGTCCAAAAAGCTGCGGGTGTGCCCAAGCGCCCCCCTAAGAAAGCTCCAAAGGACATCCCTAAAAATAGAAAACCGATGGTTAATCCAGTGGCCATTTTGCGCTGTGTAATACCTGCCATTCGTAGCACCGAACCAATCGGTGAGATGAGCAAGGGATACGCCAGGGCTGCCAAAGCTTGACCGACGAAGAACAGGGCATAGGAGTGGCTCACTGCCCGCAACAGCAATCCGAGCACAGACAGGAACACAGCAGTGATAAGGACAGGCCGTGGCCCCCTGTAGGCCACCCACCACCCGGCAGGCAGGGAGCCCACTATCATCGCATACCCGTAAAACGAAATAAACAAAATTACCGCGCCGAGCCCTACTTTAAGTTGCCCCACGAGGGTAGGGACTAAAGGTGCCAACATAAACCACGAAAATCCTAAAGTAAACGCAAACATCCCATAGGGCACCAATAGCCGCGAACGGCCCGACACTAGCCGTGCTTCCAAGACAAACACCCTCTAATTGAATAATTATTTCGAGATATCGATTATATCAGACTTCAATTCTCAGTAGCAAATGAAAGGACATGTGGTCCTCCTGTCGGGAACACAGACCGAAAAAAAACAGTGCAAAGACCAATTTTTTTTGCGGGATTTCATTTCTGCCTTGTCTGCGGTGGTCACTCCGCCGGTGTGTGACAGGTTCCAACGGGGTGGATATCAGGCTTAGATTTTCCCCACGGGTTTTGGTTCACTAGATAAATACTCACCACCATCAGCGCCAGCCCCAGCAGTAGAAAGATGGAGAGGGGCTCATGCAGTAGCCAGGTTCCAAGGGCCACCGACAACAGGGGCACAAAAAAAGTAGCCGCAGCCACTCGGCTGGCCTCTCCTGCCCGTAATAGATACATCCATACCAGCCAGGATAGGGCCACGCCGATGGCTGCAGAATAGGCCATGCTCCACCACAATGTGGCTGTCAGGTGGACAAGTGACCAAGAGTTCAGTAGGGAACCAAGTCCAGTGGTAACAGCACCCCCAATCAGAAACTGCAGGGCCACCAACCAAATAAGATCCACTTCGTTTTGCACCCTTTTTACATACACTGTTCCCACGGCCCAACCCACGGCGGCCAGTAAACCATAGACAAAGCCAGACCAAGCCAGATGCCCTGACAAGCCCTCAAGGCTGACGGCTACCACCCCCAAAAACCCCAAAATGAGACCAATTCCCTTCCTCAAATTCAGTTTTTCACCCAACCAAAGCCAGGCCAGCACGCCCACCAAAATGGGCTGCAGGTAAACAATCACGGACACCAAACCTGAAGGGAGTTCCCCCAGGCTAATGGTCTGTAATCCAAAGAAAAGCACCACATTGAGAAAAGCGGAAATCAAGTAAATGGACCAAGTTCGCCGCCAGTGTAAAACACGTCCCCGTCTCAAGGCAAACAAAAGTAAGATGAACCCCCCTGTAACTGTCCGCACACCAGCGAAAAGCAAGGGGGGCATATAGTTCAAACCAACCTTTTGCACAGGCCAAGATAATCCCCACATCAAAATGAGAGAAGCAATCAACGCCCCGTTTTTGAGCTTCGTTCTCGGCATTATCTGTCCCCCTCACAGGTGTTCCAAGTTAGGGTGCACTACTATGCACCGAGGAGGTGTCTGGGCGCTGAACATATTCATAGCCATAGCGGCCTTTGACACAGAGCATCCCTTGGGTAACCGGATGACTGTAAGGGCTGGTCACTTTCACAATACGCTGGTTGAGAACATGTAGGTCTAGTGCACACCCTACACCGCAGTAAGAACAGGTGGTCTCACTTACCTGGATACAGCTCTCATCCCATTCTCCCGTTTGGCGCAGCGTCCATTCGGTTTTGTCCATCAGTGCGCCCGTGGGACAAACCTGTACGCAATTCCCACAGAACACGCAATCCGAATCCACGAGACTGCGGTCAAAGCCGGTATCAATGTGTGCCCCAAACCCCCGCCCAGCCACGTGGATGGCGAACGTGTTTTGCGCGTCTTCGCCACAGGCTTCCACACAGCGATAACACAGGATACACTGACTGTAATCCCGGATGTACAGGTCATTATCATCCCTTGTCGGTTGTGCAAGGGTGGCTCCGAACCGAAAATGGGCTACATCTGCCCCTGTGCTCTGGACGAGTTCCTGCAGTTCTGGTACCTGCGCATCTTCCACAACAGACAACAACAGCTCTGCAATTCCTCTACGAGCGTGCAGGACGCGTGGGCTATCTGTATGGACAACCATTCCCTCTTCAACCAGGCGCGAGCAAGCGGACACAAGCGTCCGAGACCCTTCCAATTCAACGACACAGGCGCGGCAGGTGCTGGCAGGCGTCAGTCGTTCATGCCAACACAAGGTAGGAATCTCTTTGCCTGCGAGCAGACAGGCATCTTTGAGAGGGGTACCGGCAGCAACACGGCACACTTCACCATCAATCGTAAGCTGCCGAAAGTCTCCCGTTTCCATGTCGGCTGCCTCCTTTTTTCACAAACCCCAATTCCACAAAACGGGCCGGTCCAACAGTGAAATCAGCGCGGTGGTGGCACTTTGACCCAACCCACAAATGGAGGCGTCTCTCATGGTTTGCGCTAAATCTCGTAGATCCGATTGTTTTTCGGACAATGAAAATTGCTCCAACATCTCCTTGATACGAACCGTTCCAATGCGGCATGGCACACACTGTCCACAGGACTCCTCTGCAAAAAACTGGGCCAGGGTTTGCGCCACTTCTGGCAACACATCGCTTTGACCGAATACAACCAGGGCACCGGAACCAATGCTGGCCCCGTAACGGCGTAAATCCGGATAGTCATAAGTCGCCTCTCCTACCTCTGCCGCTGTAAGAAAGCTCCCCGCCGCACCTCCCAACAGCACCGCCTGCAAGTGTTGCCCCCCCTGCATGCCTTGCGCCGTGTCCACCCCCTCAAGAATTTCCAAGAGGGGGATTCCAAAGGGAACTTCATACACTCCCGGTCGATTCACCCGCCCCGAAATGGACACCAGTTTTGTCCCTGGTGTAGCCGTCGAACCATATGCCCGGAAACGGTCTGCACCGTCTCGAAACAGTAAAGCAATATTGGCCAAGGTTTCTACATTGTGAATCAACGTCGGTTGCAAAAACAGGCCTTGCACCGTCGGAAACGGAGGTTTCAAACGCGGTTCGGGGCGTTTGCCCTCAATGCTGTTAAACAGTGCGGTCTCTTCGCCAGCAATGTAAGCCCCCGCTCCCAAACGGACTTCAAGCGGAACAAGGACCTGTGGCATGGCCCGCTCGAGGAGCTCCCAGGCCTGCTGTATGGGTGAAAACAGGTGGCGATACTCGCCACGCAGATAGACATACGCCTTGTGGGCCCCCACCCCATGTGCGGCCATAGCCAGTCCAGCAAGCGGCAGGAGCGGATCGAGTTCCAATAGCACCCGGTCTTTAAATGTTCCGGGTTCACTTTCGTCCGCATTCATCACCACATACTTTGAATGTCCTGCGGCCTCATTAACGCTTAGCCATTTCAGCCCGGCAGGAAAAGCTGCACCCCCCCGTCCCACAATGCCACTGTCCTGAACCTCTTGAATCATGGACTTTGTCGTCATTCCAAAAGCCCGTTCCAAGGCCAGATTTAAACCGCGCAGTTGTAGCCGTTGGAAACTGAGCGGACTGCTTTGTGTAACAATTTCTTGATTGGGTAACAACCGTTGCTGGGCACCCCCCTGCTGGCTCATCGCGGTGGCTCCTTCCCCAGCACCCGCAACACCGAGCCTTGTGTGATGTGAGTCACAACGCGATTTTCAATAAAGGCCGCGGGTGCGTTTTCACAGTGGCCTAGGCAAGCGACAGGATGAATGGAATTTTTTAGCTCCGTCTGCCCCAGGGCATCCCAAACGGCCTGACTCCCCGCCATTTTACAAGTTACGTCCATGCAAATGCCGACACTATCGGGCCCCACAGGGGCTGTCGGAATGAGTTGATAAAAGGAGGCCACCCCATAAATTTCGGCAAAAGGTCGCTGTAAAACTTCGCTGACCACATTCATCATAGCTGGTGACACCCACCCATACCTATCTACCAACCGCCACAAAACGGGCAGCAATTGGCTGGGGTCCTGCTCCACTTCACCGATGACAAGACGTATCTCTGCGGTTGTTGGTTCTGCCATCATCAAGCCTCCTGGGACGGCCACTTTTCCACACGAACTGCCGCCGCCTTAAATTCGGCTGTGCCAGACCTGGGATCTGTGGCATCAAGCGTCAACACATTGGTGCGGACTTGGTCTGGAAAGTGAAAGGATAAAAATACCACGCCTGGTGGCAACGAGGGTGAAATATGCACAGGCCCGATGATTGAACCCCGACGCGATGTCACCCTCACCCGCATGCCTTCCGTTAACCCCATGCGGCCGGCGTCCACAACCGCAACTTCCACCTGTTCACCCTGATGATGGGGGTGGGGATAGACGTTGGATTGCACGCCTGTGTTATAAAAAGCCAAGCGGCGACCCGTCGTCAAGGTGAGTGGATAGGCGGGCGTTGGTGGCTCCACAGGTGGGCTGTAATCCACTGGCATAAAAGCCACACGCGGGTCCACCGTGTCTTCCCACAGCCGGGTGTGTAACACCGGCGTGCCTGGATGTGTGTCATTCGGCACTGGCCATTGCAGGCCCTGTGCCGCGGCCAGACGAGTGTAAGTTATCCCACGAAAATTAGGCGCCAACTCCTGCACTTCCGCAAACACCTGCTCAGCTGACTTATCAACCCAAGGGTGTCCCATGGCTCGCGCCAAGGCCTGCACAATCCACACATCATCTCGTGCCAACCCTGGCGGGGTAAGTGCTGGTTGCACCCGTTGAACGCGACGCTCAGAGTTGGTGTAGGTCCCCTCACTCTCCGCAAAGGACGCAGCTGCAGGTAAGACCACATCGGCCCGCTCTGCGGTGGGGGTCAAAAACAAATCCTGTACAACCAAGGCATCCAGTCGACTCCAAATTTGCTCCATGTGGTGTCTGTTGGCTTCCGACTCAATGGGATTCTCCCCAATGACATACAGTCCTTTTAGCCGACCATCCGCCATGGCCGCAAACATTTGCGTCTGGTTCCACCCCGGTTTTGGGGAGAGTGGAACACCCCAGGCCTGCTCAAACCTGTTTCTCACGGCAGGGTCTGTGAGGTCCTGAAAACCCGGCAATCGGTTGGGTAAGGCCCCCATATCTCCACCACCCTGGACGTTGTTTTGTCCGCGTAAAGGATTCAGCCCAGCCCCTGGACGGCCGACGTTTCCCATTAGGAGCGCTAAGTTGATGAGTGCAAAGACATTGTCCACGGCATTATGGTGCTCAGTAATCCCCAGCGTCCAGCAAATCATGGACCGCTTTGCGGCCGCATAAACGTGTGCCAGATGTTCAATCCGGTCTGCGTCAATCCCTGTAATGGCCGCCGCCCGCTCTGGCGGCCACTGCATGACCGCCGCTTTGAACCCCTCAAACCCTGTCGTTGCTCTTTCAATGAAGGATTGATTCTGCAAGTTGTCGCGAATAAGGACGTGTGCGAGACTATTAAACAAAGCAATATCAGACCCAATATTCAATGCATAGTGTTCTTGTGCCCGTTTGGCAGTCAGAGTTGTCCGCGGGTCTACCACCACCAGTTTTGCGCCCTGATGAACCCCACGTAGGATGTGCTGAAAAATGATGGGATGCGCCTCCGCCGCATTGGACCCCACCAGCAAAATAAAATCAGTATCATGAAAGTCCGCATATGAACTTGTGCTTGCACCCGTGCCAAAAATGGTCGTCAGACCGACGACCGACGGCGCGTGTCAAGTACGGTTACAGGAGTCAATATTGTGTGTTCCAAAAACCACACGTGCAAACTTGGAGGCTAAGTAATTTAGTTCATTGGTCGATTTCGAGGAACTGAACACGCCCAACGCATTGCCACCAAATTGCCCCTTCACCTGTTGAAAGAGTTCCGCAGCCCGCTTCAGCGCCACATCCCATGAAGCAGGTTCAAGTGCTGCTCCAATGCGTACTAAAGGTGTGGTCAGTCGCGGACGTTGTTTTTGTCCCAACACTGCCATCGCATTTCACCCCCCATCCGCCAAAAGAACGAATCACACGAATGAAAAACAGGTTCACTAAGAAACCTCTGAATAACGTATATATTACTACAAATTATGATCATTGGCTGCTACTCCGAGGGGAAGCACTGTAATTTCTTTTCGGGTATGAATCTAAAACCAAGCCAGACAGCTCACTTCCACTAAATGTGAGTGGACTTTGCCTTTGACCATTCTGCCACATACTCCTGTAGGGTCTCACGCACAGCCTGACCAATTTTTGCGTAGGCGGCATCTTCTAAATTGGCCAGTGAAATACGAATCGACCACTGGGGACCGTGAAATCCTCCCCCGTTAAGCAGTACTATCGAAAATTTTTCAGCCAAACGGAAAAGAATGTCCACCGGTTCATAATTAGCTTGCAGATAGCGGCTGAATTCCTCACCAAAGTGATGGCTGGCCCACTGCGCCAAATCAAATTCGGTATAATAGGCGGCATCGTAAGGACTTTCCACCTCCTGTAGACCCAACCCTGCAAATAATAATCTTTTTCGCCGATGACAAACCTCCTGAGTCATCTTTTTGTATTGATTGTCTTTATCCAACAAGGCAAACTCGGCAAACAACGCCATCTGCACCTGTTGCGGGGTAGACAATCCCGCCGTGTGATTTAAAGCCACCTGACGACTGTCTGCCACCAATCGATCCATAAAGCGAAGCTTTTCCGGATGCAAAGACAGGGATTCATAACGTTTATTCACGATTGCCCTCTTTTCTGCAGGGAGTTGATGCAAGAGTTGATCCAGGACGTTTGTTTCGTGCAATAAAATGACGCCCAGTCGCCAACCCGTGACACCAAAGTATTTGGAAAATGAGTAAACTCCCAAGGTATTATAGGGCAACTCCGCTACCAATGAACGGTAGGAATCTACAAATGTGCCATACACATCATCTGAAATTATCATTAAATTAGGGTTATTCTCACGAACAATTTGAATTAAACGCTGTATCGTCACAGCTTGCATGGACACAGATGGAGGATTGCTTGGATTGACTAAAAATAAGGCCTTCACAGCAGGGTCTTTCAACTTATCTAATTCAGTAGGGGGATACTGCCAGGTGTGTTTTCCCATATCATCCACAGCCGTCGCCCTGATTTCCACGACATCAAACCCGTACCGATCCAACTGTGGAATCTCCACGTAGGGCGGGAAAATTGGCACCATCAAGGCCACTTTATTGCCGGACGTCAGCAACAAGTTGGCCGTCAGAGAGTCAAAAATGTAACACATGGCCGCCGTGGCTCCCTCCACAGCAAACAAATCAAATCGACCCGGTGGTGGATTGCTGTCACACATCTCCTGCATCAAATAATCGTGGACCACCTGTTCCACATGAATCAACATGCGATCCGGAACGGGATAGTTATCCCCAATTATCCCGTCCACCCATTCAAATACCCAATCGTCTGGAGCCAACCCACGGACCACGGTGCTGTCCGCCACAATTCGTTGTAAGAGGTCTTGTCCGGGCAAATCCGGGTTGCTCTGAAGGTAGTCTCGCAGGCGTTGCGCAATCCCTGGTTTTCGCGGTTTCCCAGCTAAATCCCCCTGACTCCACACTCGTTGCGTTTCCGTCACAGCAAACTGACCCAAAGTGAAAAACGCCTGCCTAGGCGTTGCCGCGGTCCAATTGGGATTCCCTCGGCCTGCATTCAGCAAGATATGTGTGCTTTTTTTATCCTTCCCCGCGGCCAAACGAAGCAGTTTGTTTTTAAATTCAAAGGGGCTAATTTGCTCAAAATCCCGTTCCATTCGTCGAAGCTCGGACGCTTGGCTGGAGTCCTTTGGAGGGCTCAGAACCCCCCTGTTTGGACTGTTAGTTTGCATGGACACCTGCGTTTCCTCCCTACTCACTCAGAACCCCACAATATTATGGGCAATGTCCTAGCGACCTATGCGTGTATTGTGCAACGATAGGTCGTTCATGAATGGGGCAAACGAGTCCACAGATACAACACCAACCCCACCGCAACAACTCCCGCTGCCGTAAGAAATGCAAAACTGTACGAGAAGTGTTCCGCCAAATAGCCAAGGGTTGCGTAAGCCAACGCCATGCCCCCGTCAAATGCAGTGTAATACGTGGAGATGGCCTGCCCCCACCTCTCCTTGGGGGTTCTGGCGACGGTCCAGGCAAGAGTTGCTGGCTGCACTGCTGCAAATCCAGCCCCAAACAAGGCTGCAAACAGTACCATTTGCCAGAGTAAGCGGACCATTGGCAACCAAACCATCGCAACGAGGACGAATAGTGCGCCAGGCAGAATTGTCCACGACTTTCCCCACCTGTCGTAAAGACGTCCCCAAGGTCCACGAGTAAACAGCAAAGTGAGCGAATAAGCGATATAGAAAAAAGCATAGTCATCAATTCCTAATATTTTGTGATTTAGTCCCACATGCCGCACAAATGTAGGTAAAAAGCCAATCACCCCAGCAAAGGCAAAGGTTACCGTCAGCAATACGAAAGCGGGCAGAAGTGCCCTGGGCTCGATTTGAAAGCGAATCCGAAAACGTGCTGGAACCGCCCCCCGTTGAAAAACATCCTGTACAGGCAACAGCACAAGCCCTGCCAGCAAGGCTGCAACTGCGGCAACCATGAACAAAGAATTGTATCGGTCCCCAGCTGTTAAATACACCCCAAGGAAAGGACCCACGGCCATCGCAATATCCGTAAAATTGCTATAAAAGCCCATGGCCTCGCCTCGCCGCTGCGGGGCCGCGATATCGCTTACCATCGTGGATGCAGAAGTAGTGGCCATCGCCCACCCCACTCCCTGAAAAACGCGCACCAACGAGATCTGCCACAAAGTTGAACTGGGCAGATACAGCAGATTCGCCACTGTGAGCAATACGACCCCCAATAATAGGACGCGTTTACGCCCCCAGGTATCAATCATCGGTCCAATAAAAGGTCGCGCCACCACTGCGGTAATGGTCAACAGGGCTAAAACAAGACCCAAGTTGGCCAAAGTGGCCCCATGAAATAAGACATAAAATTGAAACGTCGAAGTTAGCAGATAAAAACTTGTAAAAAACAAGAAACTGAGACTGTCCAACAAAATATAATCTCGCGTCCACAGCGGCGATTTCTGCGTGGGAACCGCGCGTCGAGCAGACTTGGCCAACATTCTTAGCTCCTCGCTTTACTCCATGGCCGCCCCACCATTTACGGGAATATACACGCCAGTGATAAATCGGCTGTCCTCCCCCACGTACATTGCAATTGCATGGGCAATGTCTGCCGGTTGTGCCACATGCCCAAGGGGCGTAATGGAGGCCACACGCTGCATGAATTCAGCGGGCTGAAATTGGGTGGCTTCTGTTTGCACCAGTCCAGGTGAAATCACATTGGCTGTAATTCCTTTAGGACCATATTCTGCGGCGACATAACGGGCAAATTGGACGAGTGCAGCTTTGGCCGTGCCATGGGCTGCCATGCGCGGTCCAGTATGTTTCGCCAAGCCACTTGCTACATAGACAATGCGGCCATAGTGACGTTTTGTCATCCCTGGAGTTACCGCCTTCGTTAACAGAAAGGCCGCCTTCATTTCATCTGTTAATTTTTGATTGAATTCCTCCCAGGACATTTCATCCAAAGTTTTCATTACAAACTGCATAGCAGCATTGCACACCAAGATGTCAAGTTTTCCCCATTTATCTTCTATTTGTTCTACAATTTTATGGATTTGCTCCGGGTTCCGAACATCTCCCTGCAGGGCCACAGCGGTGCCCCCTTGGGACTGAATGGTTGCCACCACCTGTTGTGCCGCATCCACGTTGGCGGCAAAGTTAACAACCACTGTCGCACCTCGTTGCGCTAGGAGCAGCGAGGTGGCCCTGCCAATTCCTCGGCTTCCCCCTGTCACTAAAGCGACTGCGCCCTTCAATGGACCTTCCAGCATGATTTTTTCATCCCTTTTACACCAAATTCTGTTGCATGAAAAGTTATTTTAAGCGGTTGTCCGAAACAATACACAGGCCACAAATACCCCTGACAACCTACCCAACACTGGGTAAGCTGTCAGAGTTAAGCGACTGTGGAACCTTGCACGTTTAAAAGAGGTTGTCTGAATAGAGGTCAGCACTTCTCACGCATTTTAGTTCATTATTTTTTTAAATTCACTGGGCCCCAAGTAGCCCGAAAAGAGGTAACCAACTCCTGACGGCGTTTGTCATACACCTCTGCATTTGCAAAAGCAATGCGGGGATTGAGAAACCCATCCGGCACATCTGGAATGTGTTGGGGCACAGTGATAGCCAATTCTTCATCTCGATAGGTAGGAATATCTGCCAATTGCCCGGATAAAGCAAGGTGCACCAGGTGCCGAGTAACTGTCTCTTATAC
>QXHL01000078.1 GCA_003584005.1 Alicyclobacillaceae bacterium I2511
GCCCACCCCTTCCCATGCGGACACCCGCTCATGGAGCAAGGCTACCCCGAGGAACACGGTCCACACTGGCAACAGGTTCATGTACGGGGCCGCCGCTGCGGCACCCGCCCGTTTCACCCCAACCGTCCACAACCAGTAGGCCACAACAGAGGCCAGCGTACTGACATAGAAAACGCATGCTAAAACCAGCCATGACAGGTGCACAGAGCCCGGCCTGTAACGGACACCCGCCACAAGGTCACTGAATAGCGCACCGTACACGGCAGAACCCGCTGTAAGAGTCAAAGGAAGCATGCGGCCCTCTAGAAGTTTACCAATCACGGTGTACAGGGCCCAGGCCAGAGCGGCCAAAAGCAACTCCAAAATGCCCCACGATAGCTGGAAATGTCCCCCCTCGCCCAACCACATCAATAGTCCTACCCCCAGTACAGAGATCCCTACCCCCATCCAAGACCGCCCTGTAGGACGCTGATGCAAAAGAAAAATTCCTGTCACAAGGATAAAAACCGGAATCAATCCAGAAAGCATCCCCGCTTGGGCCGCAGAGACGCTGCGCAAGCCCAGGTAAGTCAAAGTTGAAAAAACAAACATCCCTAAAAAGCCCATCAATGCTAAGGGGCGCCACTCCCTGAGCAGGGGCAAAGGTTGTTTCGAAAAACGCATCACCAGCAGCAGAATTACAGCCGAGATGGACCAGCGCACGGCGTTCAGGGTAATCGACGACATGGCCCCCGCTAACACACGTCCGGCAATATAGTTCCCACTCCACAACAGGGTGGCCAATACCAACCAGGCAAACCCTCTTCTCATCCAGCAGCAATCCTTCCATCAAATAGGGTTTTCTTTCAAGAGATGTAGCAGTTGATCTACGCTGTGGTAGACGGAGAAATCTTTCAACACCAGGGTATGGAGCCTGCCAGCCTGCCGCTTTGCCTCCGCAGGCTGATTGTAAACCCGGCGTACATCCTGCCACAGCGCCAGTGCAGACCAGGACTGTGGGGGACCGTGATCGCCAAAGTTGGTGAACCTCGCCGCCGCAAAGTTTTGCACCGTCAGCAAACCGTGGTAGCGGGACTCCCCCAAGGCCAACACTGGTTTGCCACTCGCCATTGCCTCAATGGCCACACGTCCTGTGCCAATCACCAGGTCACAGGCGCGGTAATACGCGGCCATTGGAAACAGTGCGCCACACAGCCGCAGGTTTGCTGCCGCGCCCGGCCGCAGGTGCTGGCGAGAGCCCGGGCCGGCAACTAAAATATACAAGTTGGGCAACTCCCGGGCATGCCGGGTCAGCGTCTCCACCACCCGCTGACCCACTTTCGCCTTGGCCAACGTAAAACGGCCCGCATAGCCCACTACGAATCCGTCTTTTGGTAAATTCCAACGGGGGCGAAATGTGTGGTCCATACCGGGATGATACACCTGCATAGGCACGCCGTTGCCAATCAGATGTACCTTTTGTGCCGGAATGCCTTGGTGGAGCAAGTACAAGCGCACTTGTGGTGAAACGGCAATCAGCCAATGAGCGACTTTGGACACCTGTCGCAAGGCGCTGGCATTGGCATAGGTGCCATGCACGGTCACCCCCAGGCGCACCCAGCGAGGCAGGTTTGCCCTTGCCAACAAACGAAAAGCAGCGCTGTCATGACCATGCACCACTTGATACTGCTGGTTGTCCACCAGCTGCCGCAAACTGCGGAGGGCCGCCTGATTTGGTTGCTCAAAAGGGGGACTGATGTGGAGGGTAACCCGCCGTCGCTGAAACTCCGACAGAAACGGTCCTCCAGCGCAGAACACCCCCACAGGATGCCCCCTGCGAATGAACGCGTCCGCCAAAGCAAGCAGGTGCGTTTCTGTTCCCCCCAGCCCCATCCGATGCACAACAAACAGAATCTTTGTCACGCTGGTTCCCCCCGCCTAGTCTGTTTCTCATGCACAGATTATGCGAAATACGGGGAGGACTGCACGACGCTTGGCCACGCGTGTCTACTTTATGTCTAATTATTGTACTGCTATAAGGACCATTTGGGGTCATGTAAAGTACCGGTCCATTACTCACAACTGTATTCATCCAATACGCCCTGTTGATGACGAAGTGACCCTACGATAATGAAAACGAGATCTGTTTAAAAACTTTGCAAAAGGGGGGGCGTCACATGCAACACCTGCAAAATGAAAGCCCATTGGACCGCATCATCCGCATTTTTCTCGCCTTAGCCTTGATTGTTGTTTCCATGGTAATCCCCAAAAGTGATTCCATCGTGTTGATTATCATCGCCATTGTCTCCCTGTTGACGGGCGTTATTGGCATCTGCCCCCTGTACAATCTGTTCCACATTCGCACGCTAAAGAAAGTCCGCGGCTAAACGCCGCGGACTTTTCACCTCGTCCTGTACCAACCCCAGCAAAAATTTCTTTTTACCTATGCGGATTACCTATTCAGATTACCTGTACGAATTATCTGTGCGGACAACCGCTATAAGTGGCGTAAAAAACCTGGCAATCGCTCCAAGCGCCACTTCAGCACCGGGGGTTGAATTCCCTGGCTGGCCTGTAAAGGCACCTGGAATTTCTTACTCCCCACTTGTAGCTGAAGTGTGCCCACAAGTGCTCCGGCTTTCACTTGGTGTCCCAATACTTCTGGTTGCACCCGCGACTGCACCACTAAGCCTGGCCATGTCACCACAGTAACCCCACGATTCCCCACGGCTGTTACGGAACTCTGCCAGGGTACATTGAGCAATGCCCCCGCCTGTCCCGGGCGCACAACTTGCAGCAAGTGCAAGTTTTTTTGCCCAGCCACGAGCAGGTTTTTCGCTGCAGAAAAAGCGGACTGCAGCGGCTGTACCCCACCTTGACCCAGCACCACGCCAATTAGAGTGACCGCATGTCCCTGAACCGTCTGCTTGGCCGCAAAGGCAAAATTCCCACCATCGTGTGGGGTACTTCCGGTCTTAATGCCAACAATGCCATCTTGACCCAGCACATAATTCACATTGTATTGCGTACCCGCGAGCGGGAACGTAGCCTGGGGCTTTGCCACAATGTCGCTGAATACTGGATTTTGCATCATCGTTTCGGCCAGCTTCAACTGGTCCAGCGCAGTACTCACCGTGGCATGACTGGTCCCCGCAGGTTCCGCATAGTGCGTGTGTGTCATTCCTAGTTTACTGGCAGACTGGTTCATCTCTTGAACAAAGGCGGTCTGACTTCCTGCCACCCAACGAGACAACAGTGTCGCAATGTTGTCCCCCGAAGGAAGTAGTAATGCCTCCAACAACTGGCGCTCTGTCAACACCTCGCCAACCGCCACCTGCACCACCGAGTCACCCCGGGCCTTGTCTTGCTGATAATCCACCACATCCTGCGGCGTGACAGTCAGACTGGGCCCATTTTCCCCTGTCGCCAAAGGGTGTGCCTGCAAAACCAGGTAAGCGGTCATCATTTTGGTCAAACTGGCCATGGGCATTGGGGTGTTCCCCCCCGAGGAACCTAACACACCCACCCCCGCTACCGCCAAGGCCGCCTCACCGGTACTCGGCCACGGTAAACTGAGTTGTCCCGGTACCTTCGTCACACTGGCCATTGTAGCCTGTACTTGTACCGCAGGAGCCGGCCGAAACACCTGAACGGCAGCCATCGCAATCACGACCCCCGCGACAATCACGACACTTGCACCAAACCGCCGCATACCATCGCTCCTCATTCAATTCCTTGACAACCTATAACGATTGGGTCGCAGGGAACAAAGTTCGTCATAACCCGCCAAATCCATTTGGTAAATTATGGGATGTGTTTAACACTCCCTCCGGGTCCCTCGCCCTCTTAGTAAGTATCCCCCTGCGACAATCACAACGGTAGCTAAGCTAATAAGCGTTCCCTGCCAAGGAGATGTGACAATGATGCCCAACAGAATGACCGCCAAGGCGGCCACGGCAAACAGCGAAAAAATTGGCCAACGGCCTTGCGGACGGCTGCGCACATGGGCCAAGCCAATCCCCATCCAGACCACCAGAACCGAATACCCAGGGATAACCATCAAATAGTTGAAAGTATTTCCCGCCGCAAAGAAGGCCACCCCCACCCCCACATACAAAAACACGGTACTCATCAGCAGTGCGGACAACGGCACACCCTGTTTGGACAGGTGTGCAAACCAGTGGGGAGCCTGGCCTGCCAACGATTGTCGGTACAACATGCGGGAAGCAGCATACATCCCCGTGTTGGTAGCCGACAGGACTGCTGTCAACATGACGAAATTCATTAAACTGCCCACAAAGGGGATGCCAATGGCGTGAAAAACCTCCACAAATGGACTGGGTGCATTCACACCCCCCAACTGATTCCAGGGCACCAAGCTGACAATCACTAAGATGGGGAGAACATAAAAAATCAGAATACGCACGATGACACTGCGTGCTGCCCGCGGAATGACTTGCTCAGGATGATCCGTCTCGCCCATGGTCATTCCCACCATCTCGGTGCCGCCGAAGGAAAACATCACAACCAGCATCGAAGCGGCTAATCCTTTCCAACCGTGGGGAAAAAATCCTCCTGCCGCCGTCAGGTTGTGAAATTCACTGGCGACGTGGGGTCCATAGCCTGTGAATAACAGACTGCCGCCAAACAGTATGAACAGAATCAGCACTGCAATTTTGACGCCCGCAAGCCAGTACTCTGTCTCCCCATAAATACTGACTTGAAACAGGTTGAGCAGTGTCAACGCCACAGAAACCAACAAAGACATCAACCACAAAGGAAATTGGGGGAACCAGTACTGCAGAAAGGTGGCCGAGGCGGCCGTTTCTGCAGCCATCACCAACACCCAGTCCAACCAGTACATCCACCCGACAAGGTGACCGGCAAAAGGCCCCAAAAGCGGTTCAATCAATTCTCTGAAAGTTCCCGCACTGGGACGGGCGACTGTCATTTCAGCCAAGCCGCTCATGATAAATAATAAAATTAGGCCCCCGAACCCATACGCCAAAACCACACTTGGACCGGCCAAAGTGATGGAGGTGCTGGACCCTTTAAACATGCCAGCGCCAATCGCCCCCCCTAGGGCCATCATCATGATGTGCCGTGATTTCAGACGACGTTGCATTGCCACAGGACGGACACTGTCTCCTCCCGCTACCGCCCCCGCTTCACTGTGAAAGTCAGATTTTTTCTCATTCATAGCTGCTCGACTCTCCTCTACTCTGTTCCATCCAGATGCTGTGCTAGTTGAGACATGTTTTTGCACAAAGGCATTGTACCATAGACAATTGACACGCCCAGATGGCGAGAGTACGCTCAGAGGGATTGTATTTCCTGTGAGAAAGGGTGATTTGCATGTTTTTCCGTTGCCGTCGGCGCAACTCCCTGTTTCAATTGTTGCTGCTGTTACTGGGCTTGAAAGCTGTCAACCGATCTCGTTGGACTGAAGAAGAGCGCAAGTCCTTCCGTACAAAAGCCAAAAAGTGCCGCGGTAAGCTACGTGAAGCCTGCGCGGTGTGGGAGGACGAAGACGAACCCGAAACTGAAACAGTAACTGAAACGGTAACTGAAACAGAATAAGTGGAACCAAAAACTGCAGACAACCTCTAATACGAAAAACCTCTTATAGGCTTCACCTCTTATTAGAATTACGCGATTGATAAGAACCACGCGATGGTACGGACGGCCGCAAGGGAAAATCTGTGGAAGACTTCGTTGTTAAAGAAATAAATTCTGTTAGAAGAAACAAGCCGTCCGGAGGTCGTGAATGACAGTTTGAAGGAGCTTTCTTGTGTGGAAACAGTGGATCCGTTCCCTGCGTATCTTCCTTCTCGCCACGGCCCTATTGACCGATTACTGGCGAATCCGCCGCATTAATCGCAGGCCAGCAGGACCCGCACAAGCAGACCGACTTGCCCTCGCCTATGGCCGCGCCGGGGCCAGGGTACGCAAGTCGGCTTTGCATTTGCAGGGGCTAATTGTAAAGGTGGGACAGTTCTTAAGCACGCGGACAGATGTGCTCCCGGTGGCTTTCACCCGAGAACTCAGCCAACTGCAAGATGCCGTGCCCGCTGCCCCTTTTCAGCAGGTCCGACCACTTTTGGAGTCTGAACTGGGCGGACAGATTAGCGCCGTATTTGCCCAATTTGAAGAACAGTCCATTGCCGCCGCCTCGTTGGGTCAAGTACACCGAGCCGTACTGCGAGAAGGCCCCATTGTAGCGGTCAAAGTATTGCGTCCAGGTATTCAGCGTTTGGCTGAAATTGACCTGTCCGCCCTACACACCGTGATTGGTTTTTTACAGCGTTTTACAAAGTTTGGCCGACGCATTAACGTCCAAGCACTGTACCAGGAGTTTTCAACGACTGTGCGCAGAGAACTGGACTACCGTAAAGAAGCAGAACACCTTGCACGGTTTGCCCGGCAAATGTCTATAGACAAACGAATTGTGGTGCCACGGGTTTTTTCCAGTTACTCCACTTCCCGTGTACTCGTGATGGAATTTATGGAGGGGGCAAAGGTAACCGACTCTGCCCAAATTGCTGCCTGGAGCGTTCCCCCTCAACGCGTGGTTCACATTCTCTTGGACAGCTACCTGCTGCAGGTTCTTGACAAGGGATTTATACATGTAGATCCACACCCAGGCAATCTGCTGGTTCTTCAGGATGGACGTCTGTGCTTTCTTGATTTTGGGATGATGAGTGAAATTCCGCGCGTCGACGCCCAGGCCTTTGCCCGCTTAATCCAGGCCGCCATGGTACGCAATTTGGACCAAGTGGTAAAGGCTATCGCGGACCTAGGATTTTTACAACCCCACGCCGACTTAGAGTTTCTCAAGCGGGCTGTGGGATTCATGATTGATCGAATAAACGGAGTGAATTTAAAACGCGGCCCCGCGTTGGACGGGTTTATTGATGAGTTTCAAGACTTTCTTCACGATGAACCCATCCAGTTGCCAGCGAAATACATGTTCTTGGGAAGGGCCTTGGGCATGGTGATTGGACTCATTACCAACCTGACGCCAGACATTCGCTGGTCAGACGTGCTTCGGGACAGGGCTTTGCCAATGCTTAACCGTCTCAACGAGTCCCTCCCCGGGGACGAATCGCCAGCGTGGCGAAAGTCTCTTTTGGACCTGGCTCGAACTTTTTTTGGAGAAACGGGTGCAACCACTGTCGGCGTGGTCCTCAGTCAAATTCAAGAATTAACTCAAACTGGCCTGCGCCTACCAGGCCAATTGGACCGCGTCTTGGCCAAATTAGAACGGGGAGAGGTGCAGGTACGCCTAGAACTGGACGAGGTGCTGTTACGCTTAGACCGTCAACAGGGCTTGCTGACACGTACCCTGTGGATAGGACTTGCTGTGGTGGGAATCGTCGCAGCCATTACTTTACAAAAACACGGCTTTTTATGGGAGGCCAACTTGGCTTGGGTAGTTTGTGGGGGAAGCCTCGTAGCCATTGTGGGCAACATGCTCAAGTCTCGCACTGCACGCAACCCTAAACGACACTTTCATCACCGACCCCGCTCCTCTTAAAAAACAATGGCCACGTGCTGCTTGCGCCCAGCAGAGACACCCCCTGCTGGCGCAGTTCAGTGCACGTCCAATGTAGCTCAGTGCACCCCCAATGTAGCTCAGTGCACCCCCAGTCCGTGATTATACACCATGGAACCTCCTAAAAACCCGGTAATGCTAACCGTCACCACGGCTGCTAAACTGAATAGGAAAGCTAGCTTAGACACCCGTCGTTTTCCTTGAGCAAACCATTGGAACATCGTTGCAATCACCACCAGAACCCCGGTCAATTCGCCAAAATTCTTGTGAACAGACAAAATCTTCGCCACCGCCGGTGAAATGGTGTCATACGACTCACTGATGACACCGGCTACTCCGGCCGCCAGTGTGGCCGCAATGGCCAGTACCAGTAACGTGAGAAACAGTCGCACGTAAAAACCGTCACGGCGAAATATCAACCCTGCCAATCCGGCCAAGGCCGCCAGGTAAATGATTGCGATGGTGAAGTGAATCACCATCGGATGAATGGTGGGCGGAAACAGGTGATACAATGCGGTCATCTTCAACACCTCTTCACAAGTGGAATTTTGGCCATGCCAAACACAGGGCGACATCGTCAAAGACCATTGTGCGGTCCAGTGGGTTCGCCTAGATAACGCTATCCAGCACTAAAACGGGTCTGGAAGCGTCTTCACATACAAATGGTTAGTTCCCCCCACCATTCAAACCCCTTGTGTCCTGCATACCACTGTTCCCTTGTGCCGGTGTGACCGTCAACGCTTGCTGGCCCAATTGCTTCCAAGCAGCAAGAAAATCATCCCGGTTGACGGGCTCTGCAGCTTGCCCCGTCAATGGGTTGTTCACATACAAATGGGTGGCATCGTACCCAACTAGCAACACGGCGTGTTCCTCCCAAGTGGCATGCACAGGACCCTCGGGACTCTGCCATGTCACCCAGTCATTAGTCGGTTCAAAAGTGGATGTCGTCCACACCACCACAGGACGGCCGCTGGCCACAGCCGCCAAGTCCTCGGTAAACGGCTTCCCTGTCAAATCTTCTGCCCTACCCGGCAAAATTTGATTGAGCAATTTACTTAACGGGCCATGATAAATTCCATACCCGAAATCCGAAACGCTGCCTACAAATCCCACATTCGGATTGCCCCAGAACTGCACTGTTCCGTGTGGACCCAGCACCAAGGGTGTCGAATCATGTGGCTGTTCTCGGGCCAAATCGCCCTTGCTCACAGGGTGTCCAACAGCCGTCAAAAGCATGGACAGACTGGTCACCTCGCACCCATTTTTAAACTCAGGCAACTGGTCTTGTGGCGGCACCTGCAAAACCACTGAAGCAGGGAGCGCCTTTGGGACAGCAGGATTACCAGAACCCACGGAATTACCCGAATAAGGAAGTACTTTCCCAGGTGCGGGAATCTGTGCATTTGGGCTGGTGACAGTCCCGTTGGACTGTTTTAAAACAGTGGCTGTCTGCCGAATGGATGGTTCCACAGAACGGGTTTGTCCGGACACTCGAAAACTGTTCAGGTGCCCCAGCCGCACTCCCACCAGACCCATCAGTGCCACCACCACGGTCGCCCCGAGAATACGTCGGCCGAGGTGCCGACGCAAAGACATCTGCCGATGTTGTCCAGTCATCCGCACCCCCACTTTCTCTAACCTGTATACTCAACCCTGTAAACTAAAGCCTACCTCCTAGACGACCCTGTGCACACAAACGTGACAGAGATGGACGGACCGTTGCCCTGCCACTAATAGCCAACCTCCACAACTGCGTTGACCATTACCATTTCGTCTGTCACATCTCCTTTATCCGGCAGAATCACCCCACTAGATGCCAACATCCCTCCCTGTTTCAGGCGAACCTCCACCACACCGTAGGGAAAAACAGCCCGTACAGCATCCACATCCACCTGCTCCATATGAAACGGAACCCCTAGTGTCACACAGATTCGCATGTTTTCAAACCGTTGTTGTGGCAAAACCTCAGTCAATCCGGGCATAGAATTGTGCCCAATGGCGTTCTTGCAGGCGCGAATACAAGCAGCGGTCACGTCCTGACCGTGCAAATCCATCCCCATCCCAACTTCAATAAAAATCACCTTTTCCAAATCCATTCCTCCCCTACACGTGCACCCTATTCTACTTTTCTCGACAAAAGTCCTGCCCATCTTTCAGAAGGTATAAATATTCCCAATTTATTGTCCAACAGCACAATTTTTTTCAGATCTAAGCATCCACTGTCATGTGTGAAGCCTTCCCGGAATAGTGTTCTTGAGGTTGCCTGGTGATGCGAAAGGGGCAGTGGGCAAAAACTTTGCGGACCTGTGCTGGGCAATCAGGTACCCCACAATGAACTCGTTCCATTAAAGATGAAATTCATCGTATCGCATGCATTGTATCACAATCACTCTTGGTCATTGAGGACGGTGAGAATCATGAAGGGGTTTCGTTCGTTCAATTGGATTTGGCAAAAACGCTGGACAACAGCAAAAGTTCCGTCAGGGTCACACGTAGGTCGTCTGCTGTGTTGGCTGTGCGGGTTGTCTGTTTTGTCCCTGACAGTCGGTTGCGCAACCAGCTCCCCTGATGCCACACGCAAAAACGGGCCAATTGGTTCTCCCACTACAAAAGCGACACTGATTGGAGCCGTGGGGGCTCTTTCTGCAAAAGCACCAGTGACTGAAGCCACAGACCGCCCACCCGTGCAAAAGCCTTTTAAATTCCCCACACTGCAAGTGGGCAGCAGTGGTACCACAGTCTTGCGTTTACAGGAGTTGCTTGCTGAACAAGGTTACCTGCCATTAACCTGGCATGCGCAAATACCCAGCACCAACACCTTGGCTGGGCAAATCCATACCCTCACCCAAGTACAAAAGGGTGCTTGGCAGTGGACCTCCAACTGGCCGCTTGCTTTAAAAAATCTGTGGCAACCAGGGGTGTACACCCTCATGACAAAGGGGGCGGTGATGACCTTTGAATCTGCACATGGACTACACACCGATGGCATCGCAGGTCCACAGGTCTGGTCCGCACTGGTGCAGAACCATCTACACGCACAGCACAGTCCCTGGCCGTACGCCTATGTGTTTGTTAGCGAAGGAAGCCCTGAACAACTCACCCTCTGGTCTGGGGGCCATGTAGCCTTGCACAGCTTAACCAACACTGGCATTCCCCAAGCCCCCACCGCCCCTGGCACGTGGCCGGTGTATCTACGCTATACCTCACAGACCATGTCCGGTACCCTCCCAGACGGTCAACCCTACAGTGACCCCGGCGTCCCCTGGGTGAACTATTTTCATGGCGGGGATGCGGTACACGGCTTTCCCAGGGCCGCCTATGGTTTCCCACAAAGCCTCGGCTGTGTAGAACTCCCAATTTCAGAAGCAGCCCTGGCGTGGCCATACATTCACTATGGAACATTGGTAACTGTGGCCGTCTGAGTGGTTCTTCACATGCCCATCCCGGCTCCCATAAGTGTGTGCCCTAGACTCGCTCTGCGAGTTTTTCAGGGAAGGGTGGCCCCCCACCTGCCTGAAAGATTGGGGAGGCCCTCTTTGGTGTGAGGGGGGACCGATTTTTACGGTTCTGGAATTAAGCGTCCCCAAGTCGCTAAATCATCAAATAACGAGGGATGAAACGAAAATAAGGGTGTGAAAGTCGCCTATTGCACGTTTTCCCACTGTGTTTGCCCCGGATTTGCTGAAATAAGGGCCTGGCGAACGCCTATTGATGCGGAAAGTGGCTTGAAAACCCCTATAAGCGTCCTGGGGTCCCTTATTTGAGACTGGCGATTCAGTTTCCAAGAGAATCCTTGCTGAGGGATGTGAATTTCAGAAGAAACCCCTATAGGGAATGTGAATATCCTACGAAACCCAGTGAATCGACAGTCTCAAACTGGTGCTTACCCTTGCAGGTTGGGCAACTGACGATGGGCAATCAGAGGGTAGGACCGAATGGGAGTCCTCCCAACTGGGCCCATAAAGAACGGAAGGCTTATAGAGGTTGTCCGGTGACACCTCTGACACCCCCGCC
>QXHL01000079.1 GCA_003584005.1 Alicyclobacillaceae bacterium I2511
GGCCTGATGGTTCACCCATAGTAAGTAAGGCGGGGGCGGATTCGACCTGCAGACGCACTCCTCAATATAAAAACCAACAGTCCTCCCAGAGTGCCGCACACCTGTGGAGGACTGTTGGTTTTCTGACGGTGTTTGCCGCCAAGAGGTTGTTTCAATTTAACAATATAAGTGAAACGGCAGTGATTTTCTTACCCGCGGGCTTCAGCAGTCAGGGGTAGGGGTTCCATAGCAGAGGTGTGCATTTGGTGAACTACATAGCCACCGTTGAGGTTATAGACCTGCTTAAAACCTTGGCCTCTTAGAAAACGGGTAGCGAAATAGCTACGGTGACCACTGCGACAGTAAACAACCCAATTTTTGCTCGCATCTAATTCATGGACCCGTTGACGTAGTTGATCTAATGGAATGTGCTTGGCACCTAGGAGCATGCCATCTGCTACTTCATCGTCGTCGCGTACGTCCAACAGGGCCACCTCAGGGACTTGCAGTTCAGTCGTGTGGGAAACGGAAGTGGCATCTCCTCGCAACAGGTTTTCAGCGGCCATTCCAGCCATAATGATGGGGTCTTTGGCAGCAGCAAACGGGGGTGCATAGGCCAAGTCTAACTCTGCCAATTCACTCACGGTCATGCCGTTATAAATAGCCGTTGCCAGTACGTCAATGCGCTTGTCGACCCCTTCCTTGCCCACAGCCTGCCCCCCCAAGAGTCGCCCTGTGCCCTGCTCAAAAACAAGTTTGAGGGTGAGGTCTTGGGCCCCTGGGTAATACCCTGCATGGTGGCCTGCCGTGTTATAAGACACGAAACAATGAATTCCCAATTGTTTTGCGGTACGCTCCGACAATCCTGTCAACCCTATGGCGATGTCTCCAATCCGAACGATGGAAGTACCCTGTGCACCACGAAATTTTGTTTTTTTACCTGCAATGTTGAGGCCAATCACACGGCCCTGTTTGTTTGCTGGGCCGGCAAGGGGAATCCAGCGTTTTTCACCATCGACAAGGTGGGGGATTTCCGCCATGTCACCGCCGCTGTAGATGTCAGGGTCACTTGTTTGCAAGAACTCGTTCAAGCGTAAGGCACCATTGGGGGCCACCTCAAGGCCTGCGGTTTTTGCCAACTGGGTATTCGGACGTACGCCAATACCAATGATGAACATGTCTGCATCAAGAATTCGGCCACTCTCCAAGCACACCGCCAGGGCTTGCGTTTCTCCCTGAAAAGATTGAACGCCGTCGCCAAGAATGACTTCTACGCCCAGTTTACGCAATTCGTTTAAGGCAGGGGACGTGATTTCCGTGTCAAAGGGTGGGAGAATTTGGGGAGCCTTTTCTACGAGGGTGACCTTTAGTCCAGCCTCGACGAGGTTTTCCACAGTTTCTAAGCCAATAAATCCGGCACCAATCACCACAGCTCGACGCACCGTGGGGGCTCCCATCCAGTTTTTAATCGCGTCCACATCAGGAACGGTACGCAGCTGGAAAATTCCATTTAAATCAATCCCCGGAATAGGGGGGATGATGGGGTCCGCACCCATGGCCAAGACCAACTTATCATAAGGTTGTGCATAGAATTCGTTGGTATTTAGGTTCTTTACCTGAACTGTCTTTTTGTCTCTGTCGATGGCGGTCACTTCCTGCAGCACGCGCACATCAATATTAAACCGTTTCTTCAGGGACTCTGGGGTGTGGAGCAGCAACTCATTGCGGTCCTCAATCACACCACTGAGGTAATACGGTAATCCACAATTGGCGAAGGAAATGTAAGGTCCCCGCTCTAGCATAATGATTTCTGCACGCTCGTCTTCGCGGCGAACTTTTGCGGCTGCACCTGCGCCAAGGGCGACACCGCCAATCACGACAACTCTTTGGCTCTTATCGTCCATCATTCTCTTCCCCTCCTACCCAGTAGCGTAACCAAAGATGGTGAATACCGTCAGGTAGCAACAGACCATCTTACCTAGACCAAATATACCATACGGGGTATAAGAAGCAAATCGAAGCCATCCTTTTGGACTGGACTGGACGGGGCTGGACTGAAGCGGGACCACAGTCGAGCTTAAGGGTCAAGGGGTTCACCTGGGGTTTGCCAGAAGTTCACCTGGGGTTTGCCAGAAGTTTACCTGGGCCCTCCAGAGCTTCACCTGGAGTTTGGAAGGTGGTTGGTGTAGAGAGATTGGAATGGAATCCCTCCAATCAACGCCATAGGTTGAGAGGACGATTTAGTACACCTTCCAAGCGGTCGACATCCGGAGCATAATAGGCTTGCAACTCCTGAGCTAACTCCGTGTCCAGCGCTTCTTTCCGCAACACCATGGATTTGGCGCGCAGCCCAAGGCGTTCTCGCAGGCCAGCTGGGAACAGCGGTTTAATCCATTCTTTAAGAAAGTTGGGCTGGCTGATAAAGTTGTACAGCCCTTGAGATTTTGGAATACCGGATTCGTTCATGTGCAAGGAGACGTCCACTTGGATTTTGTCATCAACGCCGAGAAAACGAAATACTTCTTGCATGGCTGATTGAGGTTGCCGAGTGAATTCCTCAAACAGGACAACGTGGACCCTTTCGCGGCCAAAGACGGAAAAATAACGGTTCACTTGTTCTGAGTACAGCCCTAGTTCACGATAGAGCCACATGGGTTCATAGCCCTGCTTTTTTCTATCCGGTTCTGCTTTTAGAGCCGCTGCAAAGGATAGGGTTTCCCGGCCATCTCGAATCAGGTGCATGTAGGCAGAATAGGCCCTGTGCACGGGATTTCTCAACAGGATGAGGACCTTGGCATCCGGCAATCTGTTCACAATCCGCTTAGCTGTTCCTGGGTAGTACAGGTAAAAAACCGACGACTCCCCGACGACCTTTTCAGTGTGGGAAGCGTCAAACAATTTCAGGTAATCGGTCCATGTGCGCAAGGTGTATTCGTTCATCCCGTCGTCCCCTGGGCCCGTGAAATATCGAGGGAAATCGGGAGTAGCAAAAAAATGGGCCTCTTTTTTGGGCGGGATATAAATATCCGGATGCATGGATAAGTATCGATCCATCGAACTTGTCCCACATTTTGCGGCACCTACCAGAAGAAAATTGGGAATTACAGGTTTCACCGATGATAACCTCCTTTAACAGGTTCTCCTGTCCTTCCCAGACTAACCGAGGTTTGTAGGAGTTTCGTGAACTCATTGTGAAAGTGTATAAAAGAAAGATGAGAAGTTTATGAAACACATTCATCAAATTCTCATGATGGATAGGGGCAGCGTTAAAATAAAATAAGAACTGGGCGACTGCCGGGAGGGGGATGCATCAGTGGCGACTCAAAGCGGTATGACCATTCGCAAACAGGCCCGTACCTTGCAGGTGCAACAAGGGTCTCGCTTTTTTTTGTTTGATATTACGGGCCGCCTATTGTTAATCAGTGAGCCGGGACGTGTGGTGCGCCGCGGGCTTAATCATAGAATGATGGAAGTGCAACTGCACAGGCAACCGGATGGCCAAACCCGGCGCAGTTACCGTGAATTGGAAGGTCAAGAAAAGGAGTTTGAACTGGCAAACGCCACTGTGGTTGTCAGACAAGCGGTTGAAATTTCATCAACGGAAGACAAAGATTGGCTGATGCGGGTTCTGCGGCAGTTTGACATGGGCCTGGCTGCAGACGAGCAGGCATTTCGCAAAGTGTACAAGCCTGTTTCCATTTTACCTCCGGATCAATACCACTCATTGGTTGTACAGGTGGCAGAGGGTTGTTCCTATAACCGCTGTTTGTTTTGTGATTTTTACCAAGACAGGCCCTTCCATATCAAATCTTTGAAAGAACTGGATGACCACTTGCAGGCGATTCAAGAATTTTTTGGGGAGCGGCTTGCGGACCGTACGAATGTGTTTCTTGGGGACGGCAATGCCTTGGTCATTCCGACAGCCAAATTGTTACCCATGATGGACTTGATACATCAACGACTCCACACAACGGCAGCCACCATGGCCACTTTTATGGACACCTTCTCGCTGGAACGCAAGTCTGCAGAAGAACTGCGAGAGTTGCACAAACAGGGTTTGGACATCGTCTACGTGGGGCTGGAGTCTGGTGCAGATGGGGTACGCACCCTGTTAAAAAAGCAGGGAACGGCCAAAGATGCGGTGGAGGAAATACGCAAATTGAAAGCAACGGGTTACCGGGTTGGGGTGATTTTGCTGGTAGGGGTTGGTGGGAAGGAGCAGAGCCTAAATCATATCCGGGAAACGGACCGAGTGCTGCGTCAACTTGCTCTGACACCTGCCGATATGGTTTATTTGTCGCCTTTTGTGATGCCGAAAAATCCAGCCTATACGGAACAAATGCGGCAACTGGGGATGACACTGTATTCTCCGGATGAGGTACAGGAAGAGTGGTTGAGGTGGCAAAAGCGGGTGTCCGGGTTGGTAACGGCAAAGGTGACTCTGTATTCCATCTCAGAACACATTTATTAGAGAGAGTCTGAAAACGGGTCAGAACTTCCCAGCACAATCCATCCATAACCAATACGGAACTCCACGGAATGCGCTGTTGTCTCCCACGGAGTTCCGTCCTAAAAAAATACCCCTGCGACTATGCGGCAACAGCGGAGATACCTAAAATCAGTTCTAAAACAGCGACTAAAATGACGACTCCAATAATTCCTCCAGATACCCATCTAGGTACCCAGGCAGAGTTACGCTGAAACAGCGGGCGTTCATCGCCCATGGGAACCCCTCCTCACTTGCGGTCCCCAACGGGCGTTTCAACCTTGCTCGGGACCGTTGAATGAAATTTCGATGTACGCCCTTACTTTAAAACGATTTTGAGCAATGTGCAAACACCTGGCTGGACAACCGATAGGAATGGGAGTTCCTTTGGGGGTCCCTTACGGAAAATAAATTGAACAGGGAATTGAAATGAGCCCTAGAACCTGTTATGATGGCAATCATACAGGATACAATTTTCAGTAAATCGTGAACCTTCATAGGGATGAAAAAGTCAAGGAAGAGGAAGAGTACGCAGAGATCTAGGTGCCAAGAGAGCCGGCAAGCGGGTGGGAAGCTGGCCATCTAATTCTGTGGAAAATCACCTCGGAGACGTCGCTGAACAGGTCCTTCCGGTTGTTTATTTTGTGAGAGATCTCGCAAAATTCGCATTTTTACTGCGGAACAGTCGGATACCTTAGTAGGGTATACCGGAGTCCCCCCGTTATGGGGAATGGCCCAAATTGGGCCAGAGGGTTCAGCATCTCTTCTTGTGTCACTTGCGGAGCCTGCATTCAGAAGCTAAGGAATGCGGTCTGCAAGGGATGGGTGCTGAAAACGAGGGTGGTACCGCGGGTAAATCCCGTCCCTTTTGGGGGCGGGTTTTATTTATTTCCATGGGCTCTTTATAAATGGGCTCCTTACAAGTAGAATTCTTTTTCAAAGCGGGTGGCAGAATTTAGATGACGAATTCAAAACAAAAATGGGGTGGTTGTGTTGGGGATTACACGCTGTCTTATAAGGACGTGGAGCAGGCACAAACGCGGCTGAGAATGGTGGCCCATCGGACACCGTTGAGCTTATCGCGGACTTTCAGCGATCGGACAGGGGCTGCGATTTATCTAAAAATGGAGAATATGCAAAAAACAGGGGCATTTAAGATTCGGGGTGCGTTCAATAAGATTGCGGCCCTCTCTAGCCGTCAACGGGCCAAAGGGGTGATTACGGCCTCCGCGGGGAACCATGCCCAGGGCGTAGCTTTGGCGGCACAGCACTTTGGCATACCGGCAACAGTGGTCATGCCTGCACGGGCCCCAGAGTCCAAGGTGTCCGCAACGCAAGGCTACGGCGCGCAAGTGGTGTTGACAGGGGACAATTACGACGAGGCTTATGTAGCGGCCCTGGCGCTGTCTTTGCAGCAGGGGTCCACCTTTGTTCACGCTTTTGATGATCCGGACGTGATTGCTGGACAGGGAACCATCGGCATGGAAATTATGGAGGACCTCCCTACCGTGGAGGATATTGTGGTGCCCGTTGGCGGAGGCGGCCTCATCAGTGGCATTGCTTTGGCCGTCAAGCAACTGTGGCCCCATGTGCGGGTGATTGGCGTCCAACCAGCGGGATCGGACGCGGCCTATCGTTCCTGGCACAGTGGGTCTTTACAACACATTGAACATCCTCACTCGGTGGCAGATGGTCTGTCGGTGAAAACTCCAGGCCAGCTCACATTTGCCATGATGCGCAAATTTGTGGATGATTTTGTGCTGGTCAGTGACAAGGAAATTGAACAGACTATGTGTCTGATGTTGGAACGGTCCAAGGTATTGACAGAAGGGGCTGGGGCGGCTGCACTCGCAGCACTGCTCAGTGAGCGGCTCCATTTGCAAGGGCATCGGGTTGCTGTGGTGGTGAGTGGGGGCAATGTCGATTTAACGCGAGTCAGCGGCCTCACCGCTCAGTTTGCTGGGGTAAAATGAGACAATTTTATGACTCTACATGCGGCACATGTGGTAGCCGCTGGGGAGCCTTCGGGCCTGTCCACAGGGGCAGGTCCATTTGGTGTACCGGGGTGGGTGTTCCTGACTTTAACCATAGGTGTCGGAACAGGGCTCAGGTCAGGATTGAACCATTTTTGTGATTTTCAAGGTGTTCCTGGGATGTGTCCCCGAAGGCTTGAGTCTTCAAAGTCTCGCGGACCTGTGCAACGACCTCTGCGTACTGAACACGGTCCCATGAGTTGTAGGAGGGGTGTGGAACTCCTTGGATGACTTGCCATTTGGGGCTAGACACCTGGGCTAAGCGGAAAAACTTCTGGGCAAAACGACCACAGGGAACGAGGCTTAAGTTGCGAGACTGGAGAGGTACCAATTTGGCTCGTAAATTGTCAAGCAAAACGGCTTGAATGGCGTTCAAGCGCGGACTCCCATAGTTATCTCG
Source organism: Alicyclobacillaceae bacterium I2511 (assembly GCA_003584005.1). Taxonomy (GTDB): domain Bacteria; phylum Bacillota; class Bacilli; order Alicyclobacillales; family Alicyclobacillaceae; genus QXHL01. The sequence goes on from QXHL01000079.1 coordinate 6,899, forward strand.
TTGATTGTTGGTCCGCAGGGAAGCCAGGTCACGCAGCCATTCGCCAAGTTCTTGTGGAACCCACGCCGCTTTATAGGCGTTACCCTGCAACGGGACATTGCAGACATTGAGGAGCCCAATTCGATTTAACCGGGGTCGGTTCTTATTCTCCTCGACGTTTTTTTTGACCAGCCGTCCCAAGGGAAACCGACCGTACTCTGGGCCAAATAGGTGCTTGGACATGGTGGCTCCAGATGCGCCGGCAACGGGAGCTCCATATTGGAGTTCCTGGATGTGAGGGGACTCCAATATAAAAATACAGGTGGAATTTTCTGTAATAATGTCCGGGACTGTGTACTGTTCCCCCAGCCTGGCCAACAATTTCTGAGTTTCTTGGTAGAGTACATTAGGGTCTGTCTGGTTTAGCAAGTGTGTCACCACCTGAGCTCTCTTTCACACTGTTAGTCCTGTTTAGAGTTGGACTTGTCCGGGAGATTGCTTAGACCCATAGCTTCTTTTTGGCGATCGGTCAAGACCATCATTTTCGCCTGGGATCGCGCTTTTTGCACGCCGTCTGGGCCAGTAATTTGTGCACTTACTTCAATGATTCGCCGTGTCTGCCGGGTGGGCCAGGCAGTGATTTCAAGGCGTTCGCCAATGCGAATGGGTTCCAGATAGGAGACATTCATTTCTGCAGTGACAGACACGTGACCGAGAAATAGGGCCACATAGGCGGTCGCTTCGTCCAGAATAGTCCCGGTCAATCCACCGTGGATGATTCCGGGCCAACCCTCTTGCCAAGACTCGGGCTGAAAGTGTGCGATGATGCCATTCACACCATTGCGGCTAAAATGAATATGCAAGCCTTGCGGATTTTCTTGACCACACACAAAGCAGTGTGAGGACCCCATCCAAATTACTCCTTTCATAAAAACGAATGTGATAAATGGTTCTATCCCATTCAGTATACGAAATATGATAGATTTAAAGTAGTTCACTGGTTTGAATTTGTACTCCCCCAATACCAGTGATTTGTGAAACTTAAGTCGCTGACAGGGCTGCAGCAAAAAGAGCTTGGAGCTGCTGCCGCTGCGCGAATGTACCCACCGTAATCCGCAACAACAGGTCCAAGGGGGGAGCTCCACCTGGGGTACGGACAAATACCCCGAGCTGCGTTAAACGATGCAACATTGTCTGGGCCCTTTCTTTGCTTTTTAGGTTAAAGCTTACAAAGTTCGTTGACGAAGGAATGGATGCGATGCCGTGAGCCTGTGCCATTTGTTCGTAGTCTGCTCGACCGAGGGAATTTTCTTGGCGCACCCAATGCATAAACTCTACATCTGCCAAGGCTGCCAGAGCGCCCGCTAAGGCCGGGCGATTGACGCCAAAGTGGTTGCGAATTTTGTTAAATGCAAGGATGATTTCTGGGTGGGCCAACACATATCCAATGCGGGCACCGGCCATTCCGTAAATTTTAGAGAATGTTCTTAATCGGAGGACCTGTGGATACAAATCTGTGATAGGCCATTGCTGTGCGGGTGGAACAAAGTCGAGATAGGCCTCGTCCAGGATGAGGATGCAGTCGGCAGGCAGCGAACGGATGAATGGTTCCAGAACCTCAGGTGTCAGGTAGGTTCCCGTGGGGTTGTCTGGATTTGCTAAATATAGGACATGAGCTTTTGTTTCTACAACGGCCTGTAGCAGCCCCTGTAAATCGTTGGTAAAGTCTGAGCGGTAGGGGACTAACTCAAGGTGTGCTCCAAAAGAGCGCACATGGTATTGAAAGGTTGGGTATCCTCCAAGGGAGGCCGCCACGGGGTCTTTGGGTTGCACAAAAATGCGGACAATCCAACCTAGAATTTCATCAATTCCACTGCCCACTGCCACATGTTCCATGGGCAAGTGGTGCAGCTTAGCCAGCTGAGCCCTCAAGTCATAGGCCTCCGGGTCCCCGTACCAAGGGGTGGTGGACAGGGCATTCACCATTGCTGTTTGGGTGGCAAGCGACATCCCGAAGGGGCTTTCATTAGCCCCCAGCCTGAGGGCAAAGGGTGTGCCTAATTGTCGTTCCAAGGTTTCGGGTCCAACAAACGGTGTACTGGCAGGCAATTCTTGGATAATGCGGTTAAACGGTGGGGAAAACATGGCGAATAACGCCCCTTTCGGTGTCTGCAGATGCCTGCTTTGTATGTTAGCCTTATGTTAGAGGAAACAAACCTTTCTGACAATCGCCTGCGGCTTAAAGCGGACGGTACTTTCCGGTACAATGGGAGGGAGGGTGTTGCTCCGAATGTACGGGGGATTCATACACTAGGGTAGGGGAGCCATGTGACAGCGTGGAGCGTGAGACCGGACTGCACTGGAAAAAGCTTTTGCATCACCCAGGGAGCTGGTGGACCGTTGGATTATCCATAGTCGGATTGGGCCTGGGCCTACTCATTTTATATTTGGACCGTCAGGGGACCATTACGACCTTTGTACAAGCGATGGGTCCTGGTGGGGTAGTGGTTGCCGTGTTTCTGATGGCACTGCTGTGTGTCACGCCGATTCCGTCAGAGGGCTTATTGATAGTTTATTTGAAAGTGTACGGCGGGCTGTTGGGTGTTTTATACGCCTGGTCTGGCGCGGTGCTGAGTAGTGTGCTTATCTTTAGCTTGGCGCGCATTGTGGGCACGAGGGTGTTGCGTCGGTATATTCCGGCGGAGGCATTTGCGGAGGTCAATCGGTGGGTGATGCGGCGCGGTGTAATGGGCTTGCTGATTGCTCGAATGTTACCCATTCCAGCCTTTGCAGTGAATTACATTGCCGGCATGCTGCCCTCCATCCGACTGTGGCCGTACGTATGGACAGCAGGGGTATCTTTGATTCCCTATTACTCTGGTGCCGTGCTCATCTTTCTGGGCTTGACCACGCGCTTCACCGTTTATCTCCTGCTGGGAGCAATTTCTGTTGCGGCCATCTGGGCGTTTGGTTACTTGTTGAATCGTCATTCCGAGTGACTGTAAGCAGTGCGTGACGAAAAGTAGTGCGTGACTGAAGGTAATGATTGATTCTGGTACGAGGTACTGCATCTGGGCGGCATGAAAGGGAGAAACCGATGAGAATGGCGTGGCTGCGTAGGCTGTGGATGCTGTGGGAGGCCTTATTTCGGAAGTTGGCCGGAGTACGGCCGTTGCGGAATGATGGCGGGGAGTACCTTTTCCTGTTGGCCACTCGTCCCTATGTGGGCAAACCGTTTTTAGTGGATGGCGTCACGGTCAAAAAACATGACCTGGTAGCCGAATTGCACATGAATAATGAAATGATTGTGCACGTGTTTGCGGAGGGTCACGGTATGGTGGGCCTGAGTAAACGACTGTTGGATGCGGGGCGTCTTTCTTTGCCAGTGGTGGCAGAGCGCATGCAGGACCCAGAGTTTGAGGGGGTTGAGGTGGTATACGGAATTTCCTTTGTGCACCGTGTGGCGGAAGCATTCGGCTTCCACACCTTTCCCATGAACAATCCCTTCATCCGGGCGGTCACCACATGGTATTTGCGTATTTTATTTCAAGTTGTCAACCCCAATGGACGAAAGTTCATTAAACGTGATCCGGACATGTTTGTGCCAAGGGTGATTGCGATTTCCAAACAGCACCTAATTGAACGCTATGGACGGTAAGCGGATGCCAGGTGGCCAGCGGGGGAGGCCGTTACGAGTAGTGCTCCTGACCGCCACTTTTGGGGATGGACACATGCAGGTGGCCAGCGCCTTGAGGGAAGTGTTTCACAGTCGCGGGGTGGAGGTTATGGAAGTAAATCCTTGGCAAACCACGCATCCCGCCTTTGCAAAAGCCGGTCAGCTTTTGTACGAGTGGACCAGCCGTTTTTTCCCCAGGGTGTATGGGGCCAGTTACAATTGGACAAGAAAGATTCCCCCCAGTCATTGGTTTTGGCGAATGTTACGGATTTTTTCCCACAAAGTCTGGCGTGCGGTTGTGCAGTATCAGCCGGATGCCGTGTTACAGTTGTTTCCAGATCACGGTCTCGCCGTGCGCCAATCACAGCCCATGCACGCTTTAGTAGGGATTGTGCTGACCGATTTCGGGGTGCATGCCCACTGGTTTCATGCGCGTGCAGACCTCTACTTTCTGCCCCATTCGTCGCTCCTTCAGGAGGCTCGCAAATTTAACCGTCAGGGGGAAACATTCGTCACTGGAATTCCTTTGCGCCGTCAGTTTTGGCTGGGTGAAGAGGGTCCTTTAGAAGGGGAGGGGACATTCACGGAGGATGGGGG
>QXHL01000007.1 GCA_003584005.1 Alicyclobacillaceae bacterium I2511
TGATTCCAGAAGGCGGGTTTCACTCCATGCCAGCGCTAGCAGGCAATGGCTGGATGATTTGCGGGGACGCGGCGCAAATGGTCAATGCGGTGAATGGCGAGGGCACCAACCTGGCCATTTTGTCTGGGCGGTTGGCTGGAGAAACAGCAATTTTAGCGCATGCACGAGGCGATTACAGTTTGGGGATGTTAGAACATTATAATGAAGGAATCCGCGCCTCCATTATTTACAAGGACCTGAAAAAGTATAGCGGTATTCACGGATTATTAAGTGGACCGGAGCGGCGGGTACTGTTTGGGAAATTGCCTGGGGTGCTCAACGAGGCGGTGTCACAGTATATGTCTGTGGACGGAACTCCGAAACGGGACAAGCAGAAACAGTTAATTAAGCAAGTGCGAGACGCGGCTGGTGGCAATGTGGAGCTGTTGCGCCTCGGCTTAAAGGGATGGAGGGCGATTAACCGATGAGTGCGAGCATTGAAGAGCGGCTATATACGATTCGTTATAAGGCGGATGAGAAGTCACACCTTATTGTGAAGGATCAAGATGTGTGCGCGCGGTGTGAACTCAAGGAGTGCAATTACTTTTGCCCGTCCGATGTGTATCTGTGGCATGATGATTTGAAACTGACTTCTGTGGCTTTTGAGAACTGTGTGGAGTGCGGAACTTGCCGATTGGCTTGTCCATACTATAACATCGAGTGGAAATACCCTACGGGTGGGTATGGGGTTTCCTATAAATTGGGCTGAATTGGGCTGACGGGTCTACAGAAAGAGGTGCGTTGCCGGGACTGGAGACTTACAGAACGGAAGGGAAACACATGGGACAGCAGCGCGGTTGGCCTAAGATGGTTGAATTCCCCACACTCTCACACTTTATTCAAGAAATTCGGAAATCCGGAATTTCTGAGGTCCGTGTGGACGTATTTGAACAGAGCCAGCAGAGCGAACTTTCATTTGTGTATTACGTAACCCTGACGCTGTATGTAACTGCCTCTGAAGAAGAGGGACGAGTACTGTATCAGTATATGGAAGCCCTCGACACAACAGCGAATACAGAACCTAAGTATTGTGGGGATGACGGGTTACATCGGGGCGCACAGCGGATGGTTGATGTTCGTGAAGAATTGTCCTTAGCGGGGTTGGAAGTGGGCAGTGGGCGCTATGTTTTACGCTATGCCGATCACTAGATATTTCTTTTTTAGGGAGTTGTTTAGTAGGACCTGTTCAGTCTAGTGGAAGTTCAACCTTAATACGGGTCCCCTTCCCTATTGAAGAAGATATCTCTAATGTGCCTCCAATGAGTGTGCAGCGCTCCCGCATGGTGTTCATGCCGTAGTGCTGCCCCTCAAGTGGAGCAGACTCGTCAAACCCCTTGCCATCGTCTATAATGAGCAACTTTAAGCGGTGCGGAGATTGCTGTCCAATTAAAGAGACCCGTACGTGCTTTGCTTGCGAGTGTTTTACAATGTTTGCCAGTGCTTCCTGAACAATCTTTGCTAACTGATTTGTCAAGTGTGGTTTAATATGCTCTGGAATATGGTGAGTTTGGTATTGAATATCCATCTGAGTGCGGGCAGTAAACTCAACGATACATTTTTTGAGAAACCCATTTAGGTCTTCGTCCACCTGAAAAGTCAAGTCGTAAATGGCCTCTCTCAACGTTCCTAAAGTTTTGTCTAACACCTGACTCAATCGGTTAAGATCTTTTGAAAGAGGCGAATCGGCCGTCACGGCATCTTCATACATGAGCTTAAGTTGCATATTTGCATAGGCCACGTCTTGTGCCACGGTGTCATGCAGGTCCCGGGCGAGCCGTTCTCGCTCTCGAAGCGTATAGCGCAGGGCTTCCCTCTCCTGATTTTCTTTTTCCAGTCGTTTTTTATCTGAAATATCTCTTAGGGACATGAGAAGGTATGGTTCCACACTGTTCCCAGGGATATAGGAATACGTTACCGAAACAGGAATAATGAGGCCATCGTGGTCCACAATATTCATTTCCACATTAGTTTTTGAGACATGCTCATTCAAAACGCATAAACCAGAACAATTTTCACTGCGGAGCGACTGCTGATGGGCATCATGGCAGTGAAAGAGTGTGCCACAATGGGCCCCAAGGACCTGCGAGAGGCCGGTCATTTGTTGTGCGGTGCGATTCATGTACAGGATCCGCCGATGAGAGTCCATTAAGACCATTCCATCCGCAGAATGGTCAAAAATAGATTGAAATAGTTTGGACGACATCTCAATAGGCGAAGCCACTTGGGTGGACGCGTGGGATTTGACACTGGGGTTCACCACAACTGTACACCTCGTTTCTACAGAACGACTGTAATTGAGTCGTCAATTTTTGTAACGCAACACTTAATATATATGTTATAGTTCAATGGTACTATTTATAAAGGCAAGAAATGGGGATGTCAAAAGTACTTCCTGTATAATATTTTAATCATATCACACACTGGCCGCCAGAGGGGTGTAGTCCGAATGAAGGAAAATCAGCCTATGGAGCGGAAAGTTCGCGTTTTTGTCGTAGATGATCATGAACTTTTTCGTCAAGGCGTATCCATGATCTTGAATCGAGATCCGAATATTGAAGTTGTGGGGGAGGCTGAAAACGGGAAAATCGCTCTGGAACTGTGTCAACAGATACAACCGGATGTTATCCTCATGGACATCAATATGCCCGTAATGAATGGGTTGGAAGCCACACGGCAAATTAAAAGTCAGTACCAGAATATCCGGATTTTGATTTTGACAGTTTCAGATACGGAGGAAGCCTTGTTTGAAGCTGTAAAAGCGGGTGCATCGGGGTATGTTTTGAAAAATGCTAGTCCTTCAGTGGTCATTGAAAGTGTCAAGCGTGTCAGTACTGGAGAACCCGTGATTCCTGGAAACTTGGCCATGCAAATCATTAGCGAATTTTCCGAACCCATGGAACGTCCTGCACGTAGGGGATTGGATCAGTTGACAGATAGAGAGTTAGAGGTATTGAGGCAACTGAGTACGGGTGCAACTAACAAGGACATTGCAAATACTCTGTATATTAGTGAAAATACAGTTCGCAATCACGTAAGAAATATTTTGGAAAAACTTCACTTAAGTAATCGTGTGCAGGCTGCAGCCTATGCTATGCGAGAAGGATATACGCTGGAAGATGGGTCGGATTCACACCGTTAAGGCTATATTACTGCAAACACATTGGGGACACTCGTTTGGAGACCAGAATTGTTGAGCCACTGGACTATCTCATAAAGTGTTATGTAACAACAGGAACTGGGTCAGCCGAAAACCCACGCTTCACCCTGATCTTCGAGGGTGTGTCGTGCGGTCTTCGTCGTGGATCTCTGTTCCTTTTTTTTCAATTTCAGTGAACAGACGCTCTAAACGAGACAACTCAGATGTGGCCCGTTCCAGTTCTTGATAGTTAGTATCGTCGTGTAACGGGAATAGTAAAAAGCGAATGGCCGCTAAGGACGTTCTTACCTCATTAGCAACAGCCCAGGGCACCATTTGATTTTCGTGTGAACGCAAAATAGTTTGCTCGCTCTGTTGCAAAGCTTCTGCTTTATGTCGATGGCCCAGTAGTGAAACCAAAACATATCCTAAGAAATGAACCATTCCCACCGTAACGGTGATCTTCAAAGGGTATGGAGAAAGCAGAAATAGAATTCCTGACCACAGGATACCCGCGGTTAAGCTCAAAGTTACACCAAAAAAGTAACTGAATGCGCCAATCACAAGGATGCTTACGACAAACCAACTTTGATTTAGAGCAAAAGCCCACACACATAGTATAAGCGTAGCCAATGTCATAAAAAGACTGCTATGGATTTTCACTGACTGCAAGAACTTTTGATCCAAGCGACAGACTGCTTTATTGAGCCTGTCGCGCACGGATTGTAGGGTCAAGAAGATCACCTGTCTTAAGGCTAAATTTCAGACCTGAAATTGGACGAATGATATTACTTTTAGTGTAGACGGGGCAGGGAAAAATCAACAGACGCAAAACCACTATTCTGTCAGGTAAAATGAAATAGTCCTTTTGAACTAGTAAAGGACTAGACATAAGGGCGTTTCCTGTACTGTAAGCAAGTCTTGGAACAAGAAACACCACCAGCTATTTTCATTGCACAGTTTGCGAAATAGATTGAGCAAGTTTCAAGAACTGGATTTCGCTTTTGTTGCGGATCCACGTGCCACCAAAACAGATACCGGGGAGCGGTGAAGGACCCCCTGGCTGACACTGCCGAGGATCATGCGATCAAAGGCACCCCGTCCATGGCTACCCATAATAATTAAGTCTACTTTATTGTCTTGCGCATAGTCACAAATGGCCTGCACAGGCAAGCCAGTGAGGTGTATGAACTCAACTCGATTGGACCAGTTGGAAAACCAAGTGGCCTCGACCTTCGTTTGAATTTCCCGCGATAGTTTTGCCTCATACTCATCCACTACATCAGGCACAAAATCATAAGCGTAGAGGGATTTTGAAGTGACATACAGTACCGTTACTTTAATATCGGGCATTAATTCTAAATAACTTTGCACAGTTTCTACCGCGGCGTCTGCAGATGGAGAACCGTCCGTAGGAAATAGTACCTTTTGCAACTTCATGTCTTTCACTCCCCTCATATTTTGCACCACAACCTAGGGCAATCATTTTAACACAGGGGACGAATGAAATGGCTATACATACAGACGATTCAAGAACAACTCAAAACTGTTGGCAAAATTCTCTCTCTCAATAAATTCTAGAAAATTATCGATTGTCCAACCAGGTGCAAGTGGACCCGAAAAATCCAGTCTGTTTGGACTGGTCCAATAGTAGGTATGGGAACTATCCTGGGACAGAAGGTATTTAGGGGCTACACAAACATTCATCACAATGCTCGGGTACAATTAAACAATGAGTTAAATCAATGATGAAATGGATTTAAATCAGTACCTCACTGAGAAAGGCAGATGATTCCGTGTGACTACAGTTCTGGTGGCAGATGATGAGTCACCGATGCGCCGGTTACTTCGAATTTATTTAGAAAATGCAGGACTTCGCGTGGAGGAAGCGGACAGTGGGGATGCTGTGCTTACACGTCTACGTCGTCCTGGGGTAGATCTGTTGATACTAGATTTGATGATGCCTCGCACAGATGGCTGGCAAACTTGTGCAGAAGCACGCATGCTTATTCCGGATTTACCCATTTTGATATTGTCCGCGCGCTCAGATGTGGTGGATCGCGTGACAGGTTTAAATATAGGAGCCGATGATTACCTAACCAAACCTTTTGACGGGAGGGAGTTAGTGGCTCGGGCACAGGCACTTTTGCGGCGGGCTAAACCAGAGGAAGGTGCAGCGGCATTTCCTGGGTTGGGGCTGGTGGTGGATGGGATGGGCCATAAGGTTACAGTTAAGGGTCAAATTGTGAGCCTAACCCCGAAGGAATTTGACCTGTTGGACCTTTTGACTCGCCACGTGGGGCGTTCTTTCACAAGAGAGGAACTGTTAGACCGGGTTTGGGGAATGGATTTTGAGGGTGGGACTCGAACGGTGGACAGTCACGTCAAAAACATTCGAGAAAAGCTACGCGCAGCGGGTGCTGGTGGTGAACTGATTGTTACGGTCTGGGGTGTAGGGTATCGGTTTGAGGAGCAATCATGATTCGCAAAAGTCTGGTTGTGAAAACCACCTTGGCCATTGTTGGGCTAGTGCTTGTAGTGGTGGTTGCCATGAGTTTGTCTCTGGAGCCTTTGTTTCACAGTTCCCTATGGACTTCACGTAAAGGTTCCCGGGAGACCGCTCAAGTGGCAGCCTTGTTGACTGAAGCACAATGGTTACTCGTTGTTGCTGCTGCCGGGGCAGTGTTGCTGGCGGTTGGACTTGCAGTACTCCTGTCCTATCAATCGGTGCGCCCCCTATACCATATGATGGGGGTAACTCGTCGTTTGACCAAGAAGGACTATTTGGCCCGAGTGCGGGTGGACCGTGAAGACGAACTGGGGCAGTTGGGGGATTCTATCAATCAATTGGCTGAAACACTGCAGTATTTGGAGGACTCTAGGAGTAAATTTTTGGCAGATATTGCTCATGAACTGAGAACACCACTTAGCTATCTGCACGGCTATAGTCAAGTTCTTATTGAGGGCATGGTGCAAGATTCTGCTGAACGAGCGGACTACTTACAAATTATATTTGACGAATCGGAGCGATTGACAACATTGATTCACAACCTGTTTGAACTGGCACAGGCGGATGAAGGAAATTTGGTAATTCACCCGAAAAAAATAGACTTGTCCCAGTTATTGAAACAGGCGGTAGCTCGAATGGGTCCTTCTGCACAAAGCAAACAGGTTACTCTGAATTTTCAGGGCCCGGTTGTGTGCATGGTTTGGCTGGATGAAATGCGTATCTACCAAGTGGTTTTTAATTTGCTTGACAATGCCATTCGCTACACTAAAAGCAAAGGGTGCGTAGATGTGCGGTTGACAGATGAGGGTGAACAGGCCTGTCTACAGATTGCGGATACAGGCATTGGTATCTCCGCGGAAGACTTGCCTCATGTGTGGGATCGACTTTTTCGCACAGACCCGGCACGCAGTCGCGTACAGGGGGGGAATGGGCTTGGCCTAACGATTGTGAAAAAAATTGTGGAACTGCATGGCGGTCAGGTGTGGATGACTAGTGTACAAGAGCAGGGCACAGTTGTGGAAATAAAGTTGCCCAGTGCAGGACCTCAACAGGGTAAGGAGGGTGTCAAATGAATCGCTTTATCTGGGTCATTGTAGCAGGCTTTGTGATTTTGGGACTTGGCATGTTGTCGATGGCCGGATTAGGTCTGGGGGACATGCCGATGATGGGTGGGAGGATGGGGATGCGAATGGTTATGGGGTTCGCATTTCTACTTCTGGTTGGGGCGCTGTTCGGCATTCTTGCCGCAGTGGTTCTTTGGTTATTACGGGGGCATCGAACGAAGTGTCCCATCTGTACTCGCCCCGTGCAGGTAGGCTGGTCTTATTGTCCATACTGTGGCACTGAATTACGGGTTTCCCCTGGACTTACCTCGAGCTTTGATAAGGATACCAAAACGGGGTGGTGGGGCAATCGATTGAGGTAAGCGATAAAATCCAGAAATCGCTGAATTAATTGAAAGACTGACTACCTATTAGTTTCAGAACTTTAAATAGACCATTTGAACTATTTTTGGGGGTCCATATGAGTAGTACGGATCACTCAGATGGGCCTGCCATGAAAGGCTTCATGGATTTACAATCTTAATAGGTACAGTATCTCTCGATCAATTGATACAGATTTTGTAACAGCGTTTCTGTACCTCCGAGGAGGGGAATGACAGTGTCATCGGAATTGAAAACAGTGGCTGTGAGACATCAAAACAACGCTGAAATTCGGCTTGAGTCAATTGGTGGTCTGGGTGCCAATTTGGCAGGAAAAATGTTGGCAGAGGCCGGTGTACTCCGGATGGGCTTGAATGGTTGGAATGCTGCCTCCTATGGTTCAGAGAAAAAGGGCACACCAGTAAAGTCTTATGTGCGTTTGACACCGCCGGATGTACAGATTCGCGGGGCGAATCCGATTGAGGAACCAGACGTAGTAGGGGTTTTCCATGAGGCCTTATTTAAGACACAAAATTGTATTGCTGGCTTAAAAACAGATGGAATACTTGTGGTCAATACTACCAAAACACCTGAGCAAATTCGCAAAGAAAGTGGGTTACACACGGGTACGGTGGTATGTGTGGATGCAATGGGAATTTCCGTCGAGGAAAAGACGCGTGTGAACACCGCCATGTTGGGGGCACTGTGTCGGGTTGTGCCAATTCTAGATCCGGACAAGGTGCGGGATGTTATCCGGGACACCTTTCAGGGAAAGTATCCAGGTTTAACAGAGGCGAACATTCGCACCTTTGATAGGGGCTATGCCGAAGTGACGGTGCAGGAATTTCCACCTGAAGCAGGGGAAATACCGCAGCCGTTTGTGCGTCCGGTTTCTGATTTCGGATATCAGACACAGAACCCAGGGGGCATTATTAATACAGCTGGGAATTCTGTTCTTAAAGATATGAGCGCCTCCCGGCAGGGATTTTTGCCAGACCTCAACCTGGCAGAGTGCATTCATTGTGGCAATTGTGACCAAGTGTGTCCGGACATGTGTTTTGTGTGGGAGCCCAAAGAGAATGAAAAAGGGCGCACCTTTATGTTTCTACAGGGAATCGACTATCAATATTGTAAGGGTTGCCTTAAGTGTGTAGATGTTTGCCCGACGTCTGCGTTAACACAGTTGCGAGAGGAAGACCTGTACGCAGAAGAACATTCGGTAAAGCACGATTTCCCAATTATTGTGGGCTGACATTTAACGGAGGTGAACGAGATGGCAATCAGCGAGCAAAAAATTAAAACTACGGCGGATAACACCCTGCAAGAGCCGGTTATACCCTACGAACAAGTCATAGATTTTCGCTCGGGTAACGAAATGGCTGCTCGTGCAGCGGCTCAAATTAATTATCATGTGATGGGCTACTTTCCAATTACACCGTCCACAGAGATAGCTGAGTATCTAGACGAGATGAAAACGCACGGCGAACATGATATGGTGATGGTTCCGGCGGATGGAGAACATGGTGCGGCAGGTGTTTGTTTTGGTGCGGCAGCTGCCGGTGGCAGGGTATTTAACGCCACATCATCACAGGGATTTTTATACATGATGGAAGAAATGCCTGCACAATCGGGCACAAGATTGCCAATGGTGATGAATCTGGTAACGCGTACCGTATCGGGCCCCTTGGACATTCGCGGGGACCACTCCGACTTGTATTCTGGGCTGAACATCGGTTGGCCAATTTTACTGGCCAGAGATCCACAGGCTGTATATGATATGAACGTGATGGCGTTGCGGATAGCAGAACATGCGGATGTGCGGTTGCCCGTGTTGGTGGCGTCAGATGGATTTTTCACTTCCCATACCAAACGGCGGGTGCAGTACTTTAAAAATCGTGAAGTGGTACAGCAGTTTGTGGGTCCGGCACCGAAAAACTACCCACACGTATTGGATCCGAGTCATCCGGTGACAATTGGGCCGTACATGAATGACCCTGATTTGATGAATAATAAGTATCAGCAGTCCTTGGCAATGTATCGGGCGGAAGCGATTTATGACCAAGTGGCGGAAGAATATGCCCAGATTTCTGGTCGTTCTTATCCTAAAGTGGACGCCTATCAAATGCAGAACGCAAAAGTAGTTATGTTCATTTTGAACTCTGCCGCAGAAACAGCCAAAGATGCCGCAGACAAACTGCGGAGCGAGGGGTTACAGGTAGGGGTGGTCTCACCCAATCTCCTGCGCCCATTTCCAAAGCAGGCGATTCAGAAGATCCTCGCCGATGCACAGGTTATTTTAGTCGCAGAGCGATCTGATGAATTTGGCGCTCACGGACCGAATTTGACCCAAGAAGTCAAGGCAGCGCTGCAGGAATTAGGGTCCCATGCACGTGTATTATCTCGTGTCTATGGTTTGGGAGGGCGCGAGTTCTATCCGGATGATGCGGAGAACTTGTTCCGGACCGCATGGACGGTGCTTGAGGGTGGAGAGTCTGCTAATTTTGACTACTATGGTGTGAACCCTGGGAATCCAGAGGCCAAAGCCGCCCATACCCGTCTGCAACCTTTGACGAAAGAGGAAACAACTGGATTTGTCAGTGTCACCCAGGATGCAAGTACAGGGGCACTAAAAGTTAAGGTTCCCTCTTTGCGGGCTTTGACGGGGAAGGCAAAACGTGTTACTCCTGGTCATGGTGCATGTCCTGGCTGTGGCATTTTCCCTGGAATTGAAACATTTTTGAAGGGCATTGAAGGAGACGTTGTAGTTCTGTACCAAACAGGTTGTGCGATGGTTACTTCCACGGGATATCCTTACACTTCCCACCGGGTGAATTATTTACACAATCTGTTCCAAAATGGTGGGGCCACCTTGTCTGGCACGGTTGAGATGTTCTGGGAACGTAAGCGCCGGGGAGAAATAGAGGTTGGCGACGATCCGACGTTTATTATGGTATCCGGGGATGGCGGCATGGATATCGGTATGGGGTCCGCGTTGGGGGCAGCCATGCGTAACCATAAGATGATTATTCTTGAATACGATAATGAAGGATATATGAATACAGGTGCGCAGCTGTCTTATTCCACCCCCCTGGGTCACTTAACCTCAACATCTGGTGTGGGAAATGGCAGATACGGAAAGACATTTCAGCATAAAGACATGCCCCAGCTCATGGCTGCAGCCAATATTCCCTATGTGTTTACTGGTGTGGAGGCGTTTGCTCTGGACTTGGTGCGCAAAGGGGCGAAGGCGCAATGGTATGCCCAGCATGAGGGCATGGCTTACGGTAAAATTCTTATCTCCTGTCCTTTAAACTGGAAGGCACCAGAAGATGCGGGTACGCGAATTGTCGGAGCGGCTGTCAAAAGCTGTTTCTTCCCCTTGTATGATGTGGAACACGGAATTACCACGCTCACATATAACCCGGAAGACAAAGGGGAGCGTGTCCCTGTTGAAGACTGGTTGAGCCAAATGGGTAAGACCAAGCATTTGCTGAAAGCGGAGAACGAACCAGTGCTACAGGAATTCAAAGACGAAGTGGAACGACGTTGGCAACGTTTGAAAGCAAAGAGTGAAAACCCATTGCTGTAAGAGCGTCCGAATTGTGTGTCCGAAACAATCTCGATAATTTCATTCAAGTGAAAACAATAATTTAAGGTTTGAAGATTTCACTGTAGTTTGTCTACGACACTTGCTGGTCTGAAAAACAGGCTTTGCAAGTGTCGTTTTTTATGCCTTTGCTAATGTAGTAAAATTGAGCCGATAGGCTCCATGCTTTTGACGTTTTCTTATGGGCGGAGGTGTCTTTGTGGGGATTGCGGAAATTGGATTTATTGGTACAGGGGTGATGGGGGGGAGCATGGCGATTCGTCTCCTTCAGCATGGGTACAAGGTATCTATCTTTAATCGTTCTCGGCATAGGGCCACCCAAGTGGTGGCGGCCGGTGGGAATTGGGTATCCAGCATTGCTGAATTATCCAGTCGGTGCGAGGTTCTTATTACCATGGTGGGCATGCCCACCGATGTGGAGGAAGTTTACTTTGGCCCAACGGGAATTCTTGAACACGCCCGTGCCGACAGTTATTTAGTGGACATGACCACATCTACCCCCACATTGGCTGTGGCCATAGCCAATGCGGCGAAAGCACGGGGACTCCACGCGTTGGATGCGCCCGTGTCAGGTGGAGATGTTGGCGCACGCGAAGGCCGATTGACCATTATGGTAGGCGGAAGTGAAGCAGACTTCGCTGCCGTGCAGCCGGTATTGGCGTGTCTGGGCGGGAATATTGTGCTTCAGGGTGGGGCAGGGGCTGGACAGCATACCAAGTTGTGTAATCAGATTGCCATCGCCTCCACCATGATGGGGGTGGCAGAGGCGGTAGTTTACGCACAGCAGGCTGGTCTGGACCCACAACGGGTGCTGTCCAGCATTGGCGCGGGAGCGGCTGGCAGTTGGTCTTTGAGCAATCTGGCACCGCGAATGATTGCGGCAGACTTTGCTCCCGGATTCTATATTAAACACATGGTGAAAGACCTAGGAATTGCTGTGGATGAAGCGAAAAAATTGGGTGTGCCCACACCGGGGCTGTCTCTGTCTTACCGTTTATACAGCCATCTGCAGGAATTGGGAGAACAGGACAGCGGTACCCAGGCACTGGTGAAATTACTCGACGGGACACTTCCCTTTGCGGATGATAAAAAGGCTTTTGCGGAAGGTAAAAAGACGACAGAGAGATAGGTGAATCCATGGCTGACATGAAACTACCCCAATTAGGGGAAAGCGTGACAGAGGGGACTCTGACGGCTTGGTTAAAGCAATTGGGTGCAGTGGTTCAGGTGGATGAGCCCCTGCTGGAGGTGACGACAGACAAGGTCAATGTAGAGGTTTTGTCCGAGCAGGCAGGGGTATTGACGGCATTGTATGTGCAAGCGGGTGAAAAGGTAAGACCTGGCACCCTTATTTGTCACATCAATCCAGAAAAACTAGCGAACGACGAGTGATCCGGTCGGAGTGGGCCTTCCAAGATGCCGCAGGTGTGTCCATACACGTCTATGGTTGGCAACCTAATCCTCCGAGAAACCCTTGGGCGGTTGTTCAAATTGCTCATGGAATGGTCGAAACAGCAAAGCGGTATGAGCGTTTTGCTAGTGCATTGACCGCAGCCGGAATTTCAGTCTATGCTAATGACCACCGTGGACATGGACGTACAACAGGAGAAACCGACAGGCTAGGGAAACTGGAGATGGAAGACTTTGACTGGATGCTGCGGGACCTTAAGGAATTGACGGCAGACATTCGAGTTCGTCACCCTAATGTACCTATTGTGTTGTTTGCACACAGTATGGGTTCATTTTTGGCACAACAATATATCACAGATCCGGACGCGCGGCTGGATGCGGTGATTTTATCGGGCACCCATGGGAAGTTCGATTGGTCTACTCGGCTGGGGAGTTTAGTGGCAGCATGGGAAGTCCATCGACGCGGCGCACAGACCCCCAGTCCATTATTGGACCGACTTATTTTTGGATCTTTCAATCGACGTATTGTCAGCCCGCGAACTTCCAAGGACTGGTTGACGCGGGATACCGATGAAGTGGACCGATACATTGCCAATCCGATGTGTGGGTTTATGCTTTCTGCGGGTTTTTACCGCGGTTTTTTTCGCGGACTCGCGGGAATGCACAAGCGTAAACGTCTGCGTCGCATTCCTCGAGATCTGCCAGTGCTAATACTCGCCGGCACGGACGATCCCGTAGGCGAGTATGGCCGTAGCGTGCGCAAGTTAATGCGGACATACCAACGACTGCAGATGACAGAGGTCACTTGCCGCTGGTATTCGGGGGCACGGCACGAATTGCTTAATGAAACCTGCCGGGATGGGGTCACACAAGACGTTTTAAATTGGGTCCAGGATTTCGCCAAGCGGCGAGTGGGTTCAATGCACTAACCGGGGTGTGACGTTGATTGGCTGGTCAGGCACTGTGCATGGCCAGCCAATTTGCGGGAAACTGTCTACGCCTGTGATATCGACATCTCAGCTGCACGAACGGTGTGGTCCAATAGGGTGGCAATTGTCACTGGGCCGACACCGCCTGGAACGGGTGTGATGGCGGAAGCCTGTTCTAAGCAAGCGGAAAAGTCCACATCTCCCACATTTCCTGGGTTGTATCCGGCATCAATCACGACCGCCCCAGGTTTAATCCAGGACCCTTGTACATAGCGAGGTTTGCCTACGGCAGCCACCAGAAGGTCTGCAGTAGCCACTAGTGAAGGGACATCGCGGCTGTGCGAGTGGCAGACTGTGACGGTTGCGTCTCGATTTAATAACATGGCAGCCATGGGTTTGCCGAGAATGGCACTTCTCCCCAGGACCACGGCGTGCAGGCCGGACAACGATATATGGTAGTAATCCAGCAAGTGTAAAATGCCTTGTGGGGTGCAGGCGCCGTAACCGGGATGGCCCAAAGCCAGTAATCCAAAACCAGCTGACGAAACTCCGTCCACGTCTTTTTGCGGCAGGATGGCATCAAACGCAGTACCTTCGTCTATGTGACGAGGCACTGGGTGTTGAAGTAAGATACCGTGAATACTTGGATCTTCGTTCAATTCTTGAATGATGGCCAAAAGCTGAATGGTGGTAGTGGATTCTGGCAAGTGAATGCGCTTTGAGGTCAGTCCATTGCGTTTGCAGGCATTTCCTTTCATGCGGACATAGGTGGTTGAGGCTGGATCTTCGCCGACTAAAATGGTGGCCAACTGGGGGGTAATGTTTTGGTTTGCCAGTACCAAAGCGCGTTGGCGAACATTTTGCTCAATTGCGTCTACAACGGGTTTTCCAAGCAACATCAGGGGTTCTGTCATGGCGAGTCCTCCTGGCATAAAAACGTCAAAACCATTATCATTATACCGCAGTGTCATAGTTTGCATGAAACTAAACAATGTTCATAAAATTGATCCAAATTCGTCACTTGTTATGCAATGTCTTGAGAGTAAAATGTGTAACAAAAGCAAGGAGGGGTGGGTGTGGCGTTAGCACAGTGGATGAGTAGCCTGATTGCTGTTGTGATGGCCCTAGCGGTCCTCTTCATTCGTCTTAAGGCTTCACAGAAGCCGACGAATGTAAAAAAGATTATGCTTCCCCCAATAGGGATGAGTACAGGATTTTTGATGTTTGTGGTCCCACAAACACATATTCCCTGGTTGTATGCCTTGGCGGCATTTTTGGTCGGTGTGATGTTCTCCTATCCGCTTATTCTTTCTTCCAAGATGTTTATCCAAGAAGGGCTAGTTTATTTGAAACGGTCCCCCGCATTTATAGTAGTCTTGCTGTCCCTTTTAGTGATTCGCATTGTTCTGCACAGCTATGTGGAAGCGTATGTGACGATTCCACAAACGGGAGCGCTATTTTTCATTCTTGCTTTTGGCATGTTGTCCCCATGGCGCCTTGCAATGTTGCGTCGGTTTTCCACATTAAATAAGCTGGAACGGCAAGATTTGGTGGTGGAATAGCGGGATTTCTGTACTGTGTGGGTTTCTTTCATGTGGATAGTTCATCAATGCGCCAAGCGTGTGTGTAAACGTTAAACGTATCCCCACGGACAAAACCAATGGCGGTAATATTTAATTCGTCCGCTAATTGGATGGCCAGAGATGTGGGGGCAGACTTGGCTAACACAATACCGACGCCAATTTTCGCCACCTTGAGCAGTACTTCTGACGAGAGGCGTCCGCTGAAGGCAATGAGGGCATTGTCTAGGGGCTGCTTGTGTAACAGAGTGTAGCCATATAATTTATCGAGTGCGTTATGTCTGCCGATGTCTGTCCGCGATACCTGCATTGCCGACGGTGTACACAGGGCGGCCACATGGACACCCCCCGTTTCGGCAAACAAGGGGGTACTGTGTTCCATTTCCTCCATGCAACTGAAAACGTCGGCTGCAACGATGTGAGCCTTACTTGTTACGGGGAGGGCAGTTTGCATATCATTGTAATAATAAAACGAAGGACGGCTCTTTCCACAGCAAGACCCGAGAAAACGCTTGTTGTAAAATTCCTCGTTAAAGTTCACTTCTGATTGGGTTTTCACCCGGGCAATCCCTTTAATAGTGGATAGCGTAAATTCTGTGAGTTGTTCAATACTACGGAGGATACCTTCAGAAGCTAAGAAACCAACCACCAACTCTGTCAAATGCTCAGGCGTACAGACAACGGTGGTCATTTCCTTGTTATTCACGAATATCGTGAGGGCATATTCAGTAGCCACGACATCTTGTCGTATCATCGCTTTGCCCTGATGGTAGCGGACTACAGAAACTGGTCGAGTAGTAGGCAAATTGTGGTTGTCATTCAGGTTTCCAACTCCTGTCAACCAAACTCACCCCACCCTCTATGTGCAGTTTACTTTACTGGACATTTCCTGCAAAAGTCTGCCTCACTTTTTTATTAATTCTATGGCAAAATCATGTATCTGTACAACCCTTTAATTTTTTGATAAAAAGAGAGGGGTTTCATTGTGAAATATGTTGAAAATTTGTGTACATTCGCAAAGATGTATTGACAGAACTAGCCGCAATCTTTATGTTATTAAGCAGACAACAGCATACTTAGTATTGAACCTGTGAAGGGTCGCACAACTGGCGGACAATGGGGAGTTCACCCCTGGGGAGTGCGATGGAAAGGCCGACCGCCTGGGCGCTCAGAGGATATTATGAGCGTTTGGGTGGTTATTTTTGTTGCTTCGAAACTTTTTTAAGGGATCAGACGTTCTGTACGGCGCCAGAAAATATGTGTGGTGGGGGGAACCCCCTGTCCGGCCGAGTGAATCAAAAGCCGGGTTGTCCACGCGAGGGAGGTTTGATTTTATTGAAGATCTTAGTCGCAGATGACATTTCATTGCTCGGATTGGAAAAGTTGCAGTCCATTCCAGACATGGAGGTAGTGGTTCGTACAGGCATGTCTGAAAGCGAAGTGATGCAGGCTATCAGCAATGCGGATGCCCTACTTGTGCGGTCCCAAACGAAAGTGACAGAGCGTGTATTATCTGCTGCAAAGTCTTTGCAGGTAATTGGCCGCGCTGGGGTTGGAGTGGATAACATCGATGTGCTCAGCGCAACTCGACGCGGTGTAGTGGTCATCAATGCACCTGATGGCAATACCATTGCAGCAGCGGAACATACCCTAGCCATGATGTTAGGGATGTCGCGGTTAATTCCGCAGGCATTCCAGTCCATTCAGTCGGGCGCCTGGGACCGAAAGTCTTTTGTGGGTGTGGAGCTGTATGGGAAGACCTTGGCTGTTGTGGGGATGGGACATATTGGTGCAGAGGTTGCAAAACGGGCCAAGGCATTTGGCATGCGGGTAATTGGTTTTGACCCCTTTCTTTCGGAAGAGCGCGCCCGGTTGCTGGGAATTACGCGGGCGACATTGGACGAAGCTGTGAGTGAAGCAGACTTTATTACCGTTCACACGCCGCTCACCAAAGAGACTCATCATCTGTTGGGAAAAGCCCAGTTTGCCGCAATGAAAAAGGGTGTTCGCGTAATCAATTGTGCGCGCGGTGGCATAGTCGATGAGGTTGCACTGGCAGAGGGTCTGGAAAGTGGCCGGGTGGCTGGGGCGGCACTAGACGTTTACGAGACTGAACCGTTTGCACTGGACCATCCTTTGCGCCACTTTAAGAACGTGATTTTCACACCACACCTGGGGGCATCCACTGTAGAAGCCCAAGTGAATGTGGCCATTTCCGTGGCGGAAGAAGTGGCGAATGTTTTGCAGGGGAAACCCTTTCAAAATGCAATAAACCTGCCCTCCCTTTCGGCAGAGCAAAAAGCATACTTGCAACCTTTTCTCACCTTGGGAGAGAGGCTGGGGTCCTTTCTTGGGCAGGCGGTTCCAGGTTCCCTGGAAGATTTGGAAATTACCTATGGAGGTGATTTGGCAGATCAGGATGTGAGTTTTATTGCGCGGACGGTACTGAAGGGACTACTGGGACAACGCCATGGCGATGAAGTCAACTATGTAAATGCCCCATTTCTAGCCAAGGCTGCAGGTCTGGAAGTGCGGGAGGTGAAACAACCGAAGTCGAGAGTATACACCAACTTGTTGACGGTGGGGGTTACCTCAGGTAAGACGAGGCACACGGTTTCAGGGACGCTGTATAACGGTTCTGGACCTCGCATCGTTGAGGTGGATGACTATCTTATTGATGCCCAACCAGAAGGAGCCATGATTTTCACCCGCCATCAAGACCGTCCCGGCATGATTGGTCGAATTGGCATGATTTTGGGGGAGGCAGATATCAATATTGCGTCCATGCAAGTGGGCAGAAAAGAAACAGGGGGCGAAGCGGTCATGCTACTCACAGTAGACAAACCTGTACCAGAGTCGGCGATTGAAAAAGTCCAGACCCTCTCTGGAATTTTCGCGGTGCATAGGATTGAACTTTAGCAGCATGGTAAGGGGTCCCAAAATTTTTTCAGGATCTGTTGTGGGTGTACAGTCTGTCGATGTGCAGTAGATACAGTGAGTGGGAGGGTAAATCTATGTACGAGGAAACGGAAGCAGTGCGGGCGGACAATTTTGGGGCTGGCCCAGCGGCATTGCCGGTGGCGGTGCTTCGACAGGTTCAAGAAGAATTTATAGCCTATCGGCAAACCGGGATGTCAGTGGTCGAATTGGGACATCGCACAGCAGAGTATTCCGAAATACAGAACCAGGCGAAACAGCGCTTACGGAGACTGCTTGGCATTTCAGAGGACTTTGAGGTGTTGTTTCTCCAGGGTGGAGCCAGTTTACAGTTTGCCATGGTCCCATTGAATTTTCTTGACGATAATCAAACTGCGGCCTATGCATTGACTGGTTCTTGGGCGAAGAAGGCCTACCAGGAAGGGAAACTGGTGGGACGGGTACGGGTTGCGTCCGATGGAGCAAATGAGGGATACAGGCACATTCCGAAGCTTGAGGAATTGCTGCTAGAGCCTGAGGATGCCTACTTGCATCTTACTTCAAACAACACGATTGTTGGCTCCCAGTGGGCCGATTTTCCAGTGGACACAGGGGTGCCTTTGGTGGCTGATATGTCCAGCGACATACTTTCTCGCCCGGTACCTGTCGAACGTTTTCAATTAATTTACGCCGGCGCTCAAAAAAATCTCGGCCCAGCAGGACTTACGATTGTAATTTTGCGCAAAAGTTGGCTGGAACAGGCGGTTGCAAAACGGGTGATTCCCAGCATGTTGCGGTATGATACGCATGTGAAGGGAGACTCTCGCTACAATACTCCACCTGTGTTTCCCATTTACGTGGCCGGACTGGTCCTGCAGTGGTTGGAGGAGCAGGGGGGGCTGGTGGCAATGGCTCGTCGCAATCAGGAAAAGGCAGCCGTGGTGTATCAGGCGATTGACGAGGGAGACAATTTCTACACAGGCGTGGTAGATGTGGACAGTCGGTCACCGATGAATATTACTTTTCGGCTGCCAACAGAAGAGCTAGAAAAACAATTTGTGCAGGAAGCAAAGGTAGCTGGAATGGTAGGATTAGGAGGGCATCGTTCTGTGGGTGGGTGCCGCGCTTCTCTGTACAATGCAGTGACATTGGAATCCTGTACTCGCTTGGCTGAGTTTATGGCTGACTTTCGCAAGATTCATGGGTAGCGTGGAAAGGAGTGAACCATGTACCAGACCATACTTTTTGACATTGATGGTGTCATGCTAAGTGAAGAACGTTATTTTGATGCTTCGGCATTGACGGTCTATGAATTACTGTCCTCTCCGCGGGGCATGGGTCTTTGCTTGTCTGAACTGCCACCCTTTCGGGTCCAGCCTGTAGAAACAGAGATGAGGGTAATTCGACAAGGTGTGTTTGCGGACGATGCGGTCTTATACTTTATGAAAAGTCTTGGCGTCAATGCGAACTGGGACATGGTGTATCTTCAGTTTGCTACACAACTCTTATACTTGCTGGAAAGTGTGCCTGCAGAGGTGTCTGCTGCCGTGTTGCCGACAGATTGGACAGGGGACAGCTTGAGGCAAGTCGGCATGGCTTTGAAGGATGCGGGACATTTTCGTAATGAACCTGTCCCCCTACCCTTTCGAGGCTTCATAGAGGAGTTTTCGGGCTGTAAAAACCGTGCGGATTTGTTTGCCCACATTGAAGCAAAATTTGCATCCTATCGAGGTCGCGTGGGACTAGCACAGTATTGTCGAGGGCTGTGGGAATTGGGTCAAACTTGGTTTCAAGAGTGGTACTTAGGGGATGAGTATTTACAATCCACAGTGACTTCTGGTAAAGAGGGATTCCTGCATCACGAAATTCCGTTGGTGAGTCCCGATGAATTTGCTGGATTGTTGCAAGTATGCCGTGGTCGCGGCATCACGCTTGGGGTTGCCACAGGCCGACCCGATGTAGAAACTCGAGTACCTTTAGGTGAACTCGGGTGGTTGCGTCACTTTGACCCGGACCGAATTACCACAGCTTCTGACGTACTGCGGGCCCAAGGGGAAGGGACTTCAAATCGTTCCCTGTCGAAGCCAGATCCATTTTCTTACTTGCGTAGCTATTTAGGGACGCAGGATGTGACACAAGTGTTGTCCACAGCCCTGCCCTTACCGGAGACTGAAGCCAATCAGGTGTTGGTGGTGGGGGACTCGGTGGCGGATTGGATGGCGGCACGCCATATGGGCGTTCACTTTGCTGCTGTTTTAACTGGATTGGCTGGTGTCGCGGCTCGGCCAGAGTTTGAAAATCTGGGTTGCGACTACATTTGGGAGAATGCGCTTGGCCTACAGCAAATCTTGTAAGAGTTATTTGTACAAAAACCCCGCGTTGTTCAATGCGGGGTTTTTGTGTATTGTGAAACAGAAAGGACAAATTCATTGGGAATTCTAGATCTATTTACAATGGAGATGTCAATAGATCTAATATTGAATTAGGAGGAGAAGGCGTGATGGGCGAGGCAGTGACAACACTGGATGGATGGTACACGTATCATGATTTTCGTACCTTGAATTGGCAGGCATGGCGTGCTGCACAGCCATCGGCTCGGCACGAGGCGTTAGCACAGTTGCTGGCCTTTGCGGAAAATAACCAACGGGCCCAACGGGATCGTCAAGGGGCCTATGGCCAGTATGCGATTGCTGGTCATAAGGCGGACCTGTTGTTTTTGCATATGCGACCGACTTTGGCAGCGTTAAACCAGGTGAAATCTGAGTTTCAAAAAACTCAGTTTGCGGATTTTACGCTTCCCAGTTACAGTTATATTTCCTGTGTGGAATTGAGTTCTTATTTGGCGAAACCAGGGGTATCTGTGGATCTGGACCCGTATTTGCAATCTCGTCTGAAACCTATGTTGCCAGAGATGCAGAGTATTTGTTTTTACCCTATGAATAAACGCCGAACAGGAACGGACAACTGGTATATGCTGTCTGTTGAAGAACGGCGAGAGTTGATGAAAAGTCATGGCTTGATTGGGCGCAAGTACGGGGACGTGGTGACTCAAATTATCACTGGGTCACAGGGATTGGATGACTGGGAGTGGGGAGTCACCCTGTTTGCGGAAGATCCTTTGCAGTTTAAAAAGCTTGTTTATGAGATGCGCTTTGATGAGGTTAGCGCTCGTTTTGCTGAATTTGGTGCATTCTATGTGGGGACTCGCTTGAGTAAACTTCAGTGGAACCGTTATTTGCAGGTTTAACCAGCGGGCCCCTTTACCTATGGAGAGGTGCAAACAAGGGGCGGCCGCAACGAGCAAATAGGTCTGCGACAAGGCGGACTGGTAGGCCCATCACGGTATAAAAATCACCGTGGATGGATTCCACAAGGGTGGCACCCAGGCCTTGAATGCCATAGGCTCCCGCTTTGTCCATGGGTTCACCTGTGGCTACATAGCGGGCGATGGTGTCAGAACTGAGCGTGCGGAAGGTTACCTCGGTGCGGTCACTGACCACTTCCTGTCTGCCCTCAGGGGAGGTCATTAAACATACGCCGGTGACAACCTCGTGACTTCTGCCCTGTAACCGCATCAGCATTTCTTCTGCTTCTGCAGGTGTGTTTGGTTTGCCGAGCAGTTGTCCGTCTAAGACAACCAGGGTATCTGCTGCTAAGACCCAGTAAGCTCGCTTGTCATCCTTGATTCGGATTTCCGTCAAAGCTGCGAGAGCTTTTTGTTTGGCAAGAAATGCGACATGATCTAGCGGGGGCAACTGTATTGCAACCTGCTCACACAGGGATGTAGGGTGGATGGAAAACGCAATGCCGAGTTGTTCAAGCAACTGTCGTCTGCGTGGCGACGCTGAGGCGAGAATCACAGACAGTTCTGTGCTGTCTGTGACACTTAGGACAGGCGTCGTTGCAGAAATGGTCAATGGAGGGTTGGTTTGCATGGGATGAGCAACTTCCTTTCCAGTCTTTCCTCCATCATACGGATATGGGAGTATGGGTGCAATCAATCTCTAATGGCGGGGATATGTGAACCATACATACATTCTGTGTCCATAGGATATAGTATGGACTAGTTTCAACCCAGGGTGGAGGTGCTGTCAAATGTCATCCAGACGAAAATCCATAGGGCGGGGTGATGAAGCTTCTGGGCCAGTATTCTCCTCTACTGCTAGTGCAAGTATGGCCAGGGGAGAGTCGGTTGAGAAGATGGAGCACCGCCAGGTTCGGTCGCCAAGTCATGGCAAATACGTTCGCAAACTTGGAGGACGGTAGGACGCTTTCGTGAGTTCCCCTGCAGCAGTCCTGTAGGGGACAATTAGGAATTGGCGTGGTTCAACACATCAACCTGGGTGGAACTTCGGGGTCTGGCGCAGAATCATGTGCTCAGACCCCGAAATTGTGTGTCGGACCCGGTATCCCTACAGTTGTTTTCCGGCACAGGTGTGGCCAGTGCCATTAAGGCTGCTTGTTGGCCTGCCAAGTGCCCAGTGGAAAAAGCCAGGGTAATGTTATATCCGCCAGTGTGTGCGTGAATGTCCATGACCTCACCAGCGAAAAATAGGCCTTCACAGCGCTTTGATTCCATTGTACGTGGATTGATATCCTGTGTCGCAATGCCACCCCCTGTAACCGTAGCCTTAGCCAAGGGCAGGGTACCCACAATATGAACCTGTAGTTGCTTACAGGCCTGACACACTGTAGAAATAATCCGGTCACTTATTTGCAAAATGGGCTGATGTCCATTGCATTGGGCTTGTTCCAGTACCACGTCCACAAGTCTTTCAGGCAGGCGTTGTGTGAGCAAGGTGGACAGGTAGCGGCGGGAAGAGGTGAACTTTTCAGCCAATAGCCACGCCTCCAGTTCACTCACAGAAGTATTCGGAAGGGTGTCAATGATGGCCCACAAGGAATGGCTGGCGTCCTTTCGCAACGCGGTGGAGATGTAATGGCTGCAGCGCAATGCCACCGGGCCACTTAATCCAAAATGTGTGAACAAAAGGTCCCCTCTTTCAGTTGTAAGAACTTTCTTTTTATCTTGGCGAACTTGTATCGTAACATCCCGTAGGGAAATCCCTTGCAAAAGTTTTTCAGTAATCCAACGAGTATCTGAGGTTATAGGCACTTCTGTGGGGTATGGTTCTACCACACGGTGACCCAATTGACGGGCCCAAGGGTATGCATCCCCTGAACTCCCGGTTTGGGGAACACTGCAGCCCCCTGTAGCAACTACAACGGTGCGTGCCCAAATCGGCCCATCGCGGGTCTGTACACCACACACTTGGCTTTTTCGGCTGAGAATTTCAGTGACTGGGGTTTCCAATAAAAAGGTAACACCCGATGATTGGGCATAATCGACCAAGGCGTGTACGACAGTGGCAGCCTTATCGGAAACGGGAAATACGCGTCCCCTGTCTTCTTCTTTCAGTTGGATGCCCAAGACCTCGAAAAAACTTTGCACATCTTGGTTTGAGAAACGATGTAAAGCAGAAAATGTAAATCGGGGATTGCCCAGGACATTCTCCATGAATTCCGGGAGGGGTTTGGCATTGGTCACATTACAACGCCCCCCACCGGAAATCGCCAATTTGCGTCCCAGTCGCAGTCCTTTTTCCACCAGTATGGTGTGGGCACCTGTTTCTTGAGCTGAAATACTGGCCATTAATCCAGCCGGTCCACCGCCAATGATGAGGACATCCCATGGATTCTGTGGGGATGTGCCCATGTGCGTGCGGGCAGGCGGATTTCTTGGGTCTATGGGATTAGAAGTATGTGGTGATGACACAACGCAAGGGTCCCCTTTCCAAATGGTTGTGATTTTATGGGTGAAAGTAGCCGCCGGGTGAGGATACACGGCGGCTACAGGATGTACGTGTTACAGTTGGCGTGTGTAGAGGGCCCAAAAAAGGGTTTTTCTGAACCCGCTTTTGGAATACGTACGTTTATTACTGGCCACGAATAATATTACGCAACACCGTTTGTAGAATTCCACCATTGTGATAGTATTCAATTTCTACCGGGCTGTCTAGACGGAGCGTGGCAGGGATGTGGATAACACTTCCGTTTTCCCGCGTCACTTGCACTGTTACGTCCTGACCTGGTTGAAGGTCCTTCGTGAGTCCGGTAATGGTAAAGTCTTCTCGTCCTGTCAGACCCAACGAGCGCCAGCTATCCCCTGCCTTAAATTGCATGGGTAAGATACCCATGCCAACCAAATTGCTGCGATGAATTCGCTCATAACTTTCAGCGAGGACAGCGGAAACCCCCAGCAAATTGGTCCCCTTCGCTGCCCAATCTCGGGAACTGCCCGTCCCGTATTCTTTTCCTGCAACAACGACAAGGGGATGTCCCTGTGCCTGGTACTTCATGGCTGCATCGTAGATAGACATGACCTCATCTGTAGGAAGGTAGGTCGTAACTCCCCCCTCTGTACCGGGTGCCACTTGATTGCGAATTCGGATATTGGCGAAGGTCCCACGCATCATTACCTCGTGATTGCCACGACGGGAACCGTAGGAATTAAAGTCGACAGGATTCACGCCATGTTCGGTTAAGTATTGGCCTGCAGGCCCATTAAACGCAATATTCCCCGCTGGGGAAATGTGGTCTGTGGTAACAGAGTCACCGAGTAGTGCCAACACCTTCGCAGATTCAATGTCTTTTGCAATTGGCAAATCTGCAGTCAATCCAACAAAGAAGGGGGGTTCTTGGATGTAAGTGGAGGCTTCATCCCATTCATACAACTGTCCTTCTGGTGTGGCCAATGCATTCCAACGTTCATTGGCGGAGAATACACTAGAGTAACGGTCCTTAAACAGGTTTGCTGTCAATACGGAATGAATGGTTTCCTGGATTTCCAAGGATGACGGCCATAAATCCTTCAAATAAACAGCGCGGCCGTTCTTGTCAGACCCTATGGGGTCGTTCACTAGATCAATATCGACGGTACCCGCCAAGGCGTAAGCCACCACCAAGGGGGGGGAGGCCAAATAGTTGGCCTTTACGAGCGAGTGAATGCGGCCTTCAAAGTTGCGGTTACCCGACAACACGGCGGCGACCAAAAAGTCATTTTCTTTGACTGCATCCGCCACTTCATCGGGCAACGGGCCACTGTTGCCGATGCAGGTGGTGCAGCCAAAGCCAACGATGTCGAAGCCCAATTGTGCAAGGGAGTCGAGCAGGCCCGCTTTTTTCAGGTAGTCTTCCACCACTCGGGATCCGGGAGCCAAACTAGTTTTTACATAGGCGGGTGGTTTTAAACCGAGTTCTACAGCTTTTTTGGCAAGTAGGCCAGCACCAATTAATACAGACGGATTGGAGGTATTGGTGCAACTGGTAATTGCTGCAATGACCACTGCCCCTGGTTTCATTGTTGAAGACTGTCCGTTTTCATGTTGAACGGGAGCCACTTTTTCTTTGTCTTGTTCAGAAACGCCAAAGCCACCTTGGTCCACAGGTTTGGACAGGGCGGACTGGAAGGTTTGTTTCATTTCTGACAAGAGCACCTTGTCTTGTGGACGTCTGGGTCCGGCGAGGGTTGGTACTACATCTGCCAAATTTAGTTCTAAGGAATCGCTAAACACCGGGTCCACCGTTTCATCCGTGCGGAAGAGGCCTTGTGCCTTGGCGTAAGCCGAAACCAATGCAATCTGTTTCTCACTGCGGCCTGTGTTGCGGAGATAATTCAGAGATTCTGCATCCACGGGGAAGAAGCCCATAGTAGCCCCGTATTCTGGAGCCATATTGGCCACTGTAGCCCGATCGGCTAAACCGATATTGCTCAAACCAGGGCCGTAGAATTCCACAAACTTTCCGACTACTCCTTTTTTACGCAACATGTTGGTGACAGTGAGGGCTAAATCTGTGGCGGTAGCTCCTTCGGGCAGGCGCCCTGTAAACTTGAAGCCGACAACTTGAGGGGGCAGCATGTATAGGGGCTGACCGAGCATGCCTGCTTCAGCCTCAATTCCTCCGACACCCCATCCCAAAACCCCAATGCCGTTAATCATTGTAGTATGGGAATCGGTTCCAACGAGCGTGTCTGGGAAAGCTACAAGATCTCCGTCCACATCTTTGGTTTGCACCACTTTAGCCAGATACTCCAGGTTCACTTGATGAACAATACCTGTCCCGGGGGGGACAACATGAAAATTATCAAAGGATTTTTGTGCCCAGCGTAAGAATTTATAGCGCTCATCGTTCCTTTCAAACTCACGGGAAATGTTGAACTCCAGGGCTTCTTTGGAACCATAGGCATCAACCTGTACGGAGTGGTCGATGACAAGGTCCACCGGAATGAGAGGATTGATGCGGTTTGGGTTGCCACCTAACCGATGCATAGCCGCGCGCAGTGCAGCCAGGTCGACGACTGCAGGGACACCTGTGAAGTCTTGTAGCAAGATGCGCGCTGGTTTGAAGGGGATTTCTTGATGGGCTGGAGCGGCTGGGTTCCAAGCGGCCAGTTGCCGTACGTGGTCTTCCAGTACCGTTTTGTCATCCACCTGGCGCAAGACGGCTTCCAGCAGGACCTTAATTGAAAACGGTAACTGGGACACCTTCCCGACACCCTGTTCTTCCAAGGCTTGCAGACGGTAGTAAGTATAGGTTTGTTTGCCAGCGGACAGTGATGCGCGGGCGCCAAACGGATCCTTGCGGTTGATCATACTTATCCCCACTCTCCATTTACTTTTTCGATGATACCGTCTTCTATTTTCGCAAAAATTCAACCGGATGTCGACTTTACTGTCAGATTGTTGCCAGGGCAGGGGGCTAATCAACCTACCGATGTTAATGAAGTGTTAAAATTCTGTGACGAACAATCAATTGGACGGGGTGGAACAAGGGGGGCGTACTTGACTCTGCGGTGTCAACCTATGATACACTGAATTCAAGCAATATAGCACATATGTACCATATTAAATAGCATATCTGTGCTATATGAGAAAGCGTTTAAATTAACATTTGGATGTGATGTTCTAGCGTGTCGCTATAAAAAATTTGCGTGTATGGATAGGTATTGTACCGAGTGCTAGGGGATGTTAGGCGCTAAAAGATGAGGGGGGGTAGGTAAAAAATGGCCGCTGAGGGTATCGTGGTGAACAGTGTTGCAACTGGAACGATTGATATTGGTCATCAAGGGACAAGAGTAAGTGACCTGTTTTCCTTAATTAAACCAGAAATTACCTTTGCAAACTTAATGGCGGCTGCGGCAGGTCTGTGGGTCGGAGCTCATGGCAGACCAGATTTGTGGTCTGCTGTGTTTACATTGCTCGGCAGTGCACTGGTGGTTGGGGGAGGTGCGGCGTTAAACAATTTTGTTGATCGAGATATTGATGACAAAATGCAACGTACACAGAATCGGCCGTTGGTCGCCGGTCGGCTGGAGCCACATGTGGCTTTACGATTAGGGATTGGACTGTCTGTTTCCGGACTGACAGTGTTACTTTTTTTAGTAAATTTTACCGCGGCGGCGTGTGCTTTTGCCGGGCTGGTAGTGTATTCCTATTTCTACACGGTGTGGTTAAAGCGAACTACTTCATTAAACACTGTATTAGGCGGTATTTCTGGAGCGTTGCCACCGCTGATTGGGTATGCGGGTGGGAATGGCGGGCACCTTGGTTGGACGGCATGGTCTCTGTTTTTGATTTTTTTGCTCTGGCAACCGCCCCACTTTTTTCCTCTCGCCATGAAGCGGGTAGAGGAGTATCGTGCCGCGGGGATTCCAATGCTTCCGGTTGTGCGGGGATTTGCGGTTACCAAGTGGCACATTCTATTTTATACGGTTCTCATTCTGCCGGTCTCATTTCTACCTTATGTGTTGCACGCGGAGAATCTTATCTATCTCGTCGTGAGTATGGTGCTCGGCCTTGGCTTTTTGGCAAAAGCTTTACAGGGCTTGTTTGCAAAGGACGATGTAGTTTGGGCAAAGGGAATGTTCAGCTATTCTTTGATTTATTTAACTACTTTGTGCATTGCCTTTGTCGTTGGAACTTTGTAATAAACGGGGCGCAATTCTCCATACAGGGTGCCTCCACTTGCGCAGAGGCACCCTGTATGGGAAGTCAACGATTGCGATTACGGGTCCACTTGCGGTCTTGGTTTCCAACAGAAGGAAATTTACTGCCCCTCTGCAGCCGGACCTTCCGGGGTTTGAGCAGATTGCCACTGTCTGGGTGCTCCCCTACCTCAACATACTCCCCATCGTTAGGCACTTCCCAGCCGGGTTTAAACTGATTGTGTTGTCCCATGACCTTCACCTCAGATTGTGGTGCCAGGATGTGTTCCTGTGTCCGCCCCTGTTTTGTGAAGTTGGGCTTTTTGGGGGGCAATCTTATAGTTCCCCACGACTATCTCCGTCATGCGAGATCCCATCTCAGGCTAGGGTTATCAACTCGGAAAGATATACATCCTGGATGGCTTGTAATAACTTGACTCCCTCTTCCATAGGCCGTTGAAACGATTTGCGGCCAGAAATCAGGCCCATTCCCCCGGCCCGCTTGTTGATGACAGCTGTGCGGACCGCTTCAGCGAAGTCATTTGATCCCGAGGCACCACCGGAGTTGATGAGCCCTACTTTACCCATATAGCAGTTGGCCACTTGATAGCGCGCTAAGTCGATTGGGTGATTGCTAGCCAATTCCGTATACATTCGCTCATCGAGTTTGCCATAAGAACTGTTCCCCATGTTTAAGGCTTTGAAACCACCATTCACATCGGGAAGTTTTTGCTTGATGATATCGGCCTGGATGGTCACACCTAAGTGATTCGCTTGACCAGTGAGGTCGGCGGCTGTGTGGTAATCAATGCCACCTGTCTTGAAGGCAGGGTTGCGTAGGTAGGTCCAAAGAACGGTGAATAAACCCAATTCGTGGGCTTCTTCAAAGGCCTCGCTGACCTCTTGGAGCTGCCGGGTAGACTCTGGAGAACCAAAATAAATCGTCGCACCAATGCCAGCGGCACCCATTTCCCAGGCTTCACGTACGCTACCAAACATTACTTGATCAAATTTATTTGGAAAGGTCATGAGTTCATTATGGTTGATTTTAACGATGTAGGGAATCTTGTGCGCGTACTTGCGAGCGGTCATTGCCAACACCCCAAAGGTGGAGGCAACACCGTTGCAGCCTCCCTCAATGGCCAACTTAACGATGTTTTCCGGGTCGAAATAGGCTGGGTTTTTCGCGAAGGAAGCCCCTGCGGAGTGCTCAATACCTTGATCAACTGGTAGAATAGAGACATACCCCGTCTTGGACAGTCGACCGTGGTCCAGCAGGGATTGTAGATTACGCAAGACTTGGCTGTTGCGATTGGTGTGTGAAAACACCTCACTCACGGATTCGGGTGAAGGACTGGTAAGGACAGACTTGGGGATGGTCTGACAGGTGTGGTTGAGCAGGTCCTCAGCGTCATTACCGAGATAACGGGTGATTTGGTCAATCATCTGCGACACTCCTTTGTTTTCGTTCATCACTGTACCTGTGAGTCCTCATTCACTGTATCAGATTGACGGTAAAATAGAAATTCATCCTTCGTAATAATGAACCTACCGGATAAGAAACTTACTGGCTTAGATTCAATTTCTCGTCACACCAGGAGCATAGGACTAAGTCCATGACGATTGTGAGGGGTAGCCCATGTATGCACGTACTGAGACGCGCCCAGTGAGGGTGGGAAAATTGACAATTGGCGGCAACCCACAGGTTGTCGTTCAGAGCATGACCACTACCAAAACGGCGGACGTGGGTGCGACTGTGGCTGAGATTCATCGGCTTGAAGAGGTAGGCTGCCAATTGGTTCGAGTGACCGTAAATACTCCGGAGGCCGCTATGGCAGTCAAAGAAATCAAACGACAAATTCAAATTCCGCTGGTGGCTGATATTCACTTCGACTATCGATTGGCATTACAGGCGATTGCCAACGGGGTGGACAAAGTTCGCATTAATCCTGGAAATATTGGTAAACGGGAGCGTGTGGAGGCGGTTGTGAAAGCCTGTAAGGAAAGGGGCATCCCAATTCGAATTGGGGTGAATGCAGGTTCTTTAGAGAAACACATTTTAGAAAAACACGGGTATCCCACCGCTGAAGGAATGCTGGAGAGCGCGCTGTATCACATACACATTTTAGAAGAAATGGACTTCAACGACATCATTGTGTCCATGAAGGCATCTGATTTGCCCCTAGCGATTCGCGCCTATCGCTTGGCCGCAGAATCCTTTTCCTATCCCCTGCATCTAGGAATTACGGAGTCTGGGACCCTATTTGGCGGCACTATTAAAAGCGCGGCTGGGCTGGGAACCCTGTTGTCAATGGGAATTGGCAACACTATGCGGGTTTCTTTGAGTGCTGATCCAGTGGAAGAGGTGAGACTGGCAAGGGAATTGTTGAAAGACTTCCACTTGATTTCTAATGCGGCGACGCTGGTGTCCTGTCCAACCTGTGGTCGCATTGATATAGACTTGATTTCGGTGGCCAATGAGGTAGAACAGTATTTGCAGCACATCAAGGTCCCCATTAAGGTGTCTGTTCTGGGTTGTGCGGTGAACGGTCCTGGAGAGGCTCGCGAGGCGGACATTGGAATTGCCGGGGCGCGCGGTGAGGGGTTGTTGTTTCGCAAAGGAAAGGTCATACGCAAAGTGCCTGAGCGCGATTTGGTGGTTGAATTGAAAAAAGAAATAGACAACATGGCCGCCGCCTATGCGCGTGACGGTGCTCTGCCAGAGGCTTGAGGTGAAAAGCCAAAGGCTAAAGGCTTGAGTCTAAAGGAAGTGGAAAGATGGAAATCACAAAGAATGTGCACCTATTAACCGCTACGAAAGGGAGTTATAGTTACCTCGTTTTGGGCAATGAACCTGTGCTTGTGGACACCAGTTTCCCTGGGCGTACTGCAGCAATTTTGCATGCATTGAAGGATTTGGGAATGGAGCCCAAAGACTTGGCCCACATTGTATTGACACATCATGATGTGGATCACGTTGGCAATGCCAAGGCCCTTGCGGCGATTACCGGGGCGGACTTATGGGCCTCTGCGGAAGAAGTCCCTTTTATTGAAGGACGTGTCAAGGAACGTGGTGCACGCAAGTTGCTTAAAGTACTCGTGCGTGTCGACAGACCGCAGGGGATGCGAACTTATGAGGCAGGGAAACAAATAGGTGGGTTGGAGGTCATTCCCACCCCTGGCCACACGCCTGGGCACGTCAGTTTATTGTTTGGCGATGTGTTGTTAGCGGGGGACTTAGTGCAGACAAAAAAGGGACTTTTGAGGCTGGCACCAGGGCTGTTCACATGGGATAAAGAGACTTTACGAAGGTCTCTGCGAAAGGTGGGGAAACTTCAATTTCATTGGGTTTGTCCGGCACATGGAGAGCCCGTACAGAGGGGTTCTCAGTGGGAAACACTGGCTTAATTTACAGTTTCTAAAATTAGATCGACCCATGGCGACTATTGTTTGAGACTTTCCTGCGTTCGTTGACATAAAACAGGGGGACGGACGATTGACGGAGTTGAGGAGAGTCAGTACAATAGGCGTGGGATGCTTTAGCTTGGTAGCATACTAAAGCAAATGCTTTGCAGGACTCACAGATGGAAAACATTCTGGGTGCACGCCCCGGAAAACTTCACACAAAATTTACGGGAGCAAAGGGGTGCCCAAAATGTCGCTGGATATGCAGGGAAAGTGGGCGGACAGGCCTTTGGGAATGCGGGACGTTTTTCCCCAACAGGCAAAGTTGCGCTGGCAGGTGGAATCTAGGCTGGTTCGTCTATTCGATGCCCAAAAGTTTGAATTGGTTTCCTGCGGAACTTTTGAATATGTGGATACACTTTTGCGGGGCAGAGCCGAGGAGGAATCTAGAGACTGGGTCCGCTTGTTAGACAGCTCGGGGAGAATGATGGCCTTGCGTCCGGAGATGACCCCGTCGATTGCGCGGATGGCGGCTCCCTTACTAGCGGCGGGGATGCCGGAGGTGCGGTGGTGCTATGGGGAACGGGTTTATCGACGCACAGATGACCCAGCCTCTCTGTCTTGGGCCAGTGGTCGGGCTGCAGAGTCTACGCAAGTGGGGATTGAATGGATTGGTGGATCCGGGGATGCTGTGGATGCACAGGTGGTCTCACTTTGTCAATCTGGATTGCAGGAGCTACATCTGGCCGAGTGGCAAATGGTGGTGAGTCATGCCGCTTTTGCACCTGAGTTTTTCCAAGCCCTTGAACTTCCCAAAGAAACTATTCAGGATTTGCTGCGAGATTTGTCCCGCGGAGATTACGTTAATTTTCGTTCTCTTGCAACAGCCAGTGGAATTCACCAAGACTTACTACAGGTCCTGGCAGATTTAAATCCATTGCATGCGGGTTCGTTACCCCTTTGGTTGACAGAACGGTGGCAACAGACGGAAGCAGGCCACCGGGTTCAAACTGTATGGAATAAATTAGTAGATTTTGGCCAGGTATTGCAGCAAAAAAATTTGGCGAATCACCTGGCGTTTGACCTTACTTTGGTGAGGGATGTGAGTTACTACACAGGGATTGTATTTGAGGTATTTGCTCCGGGTGCGGGCGCTCCAGTCGCACTTGGCGGACGTTATGATGACCTGTTAGGTCAATTTGGGGCACCCGCACCCGCTGTAGGTTTTGCCTATGAGGTGGAACGTTTGTTGACAGCCTTGACGGCTGGTGAATGGCTGGC
This sequence comes from Alicyclobacillaceae bacterium I2511, assembly GCA_003584005.1. Classification (GTDB taxonomy): domain Bacteria; phylum Bacillota; class Bacilli; order Alicyclobacillales; family Alicyclobacillaceae; genus QXHL01. Next base: position 32,222 of record QXHL01000007.1, read on the forward strand.
CGAATCAGACCAGAACGGGGGGGTATGATGCTCACCATCGCGTTGGCGAAAGGGCGAACTGCAGAGGGTGTGATGCCCTTGTGGCAGGAGGCAGGACTGCCTATTCCGGCAGATCTGGATGATAGTCGCGCCCTGGTATTTGAAATGGCAGACACGGAATTTGGCTGGTTGCGCTTCTTATTGGCGAAGCCGGCCGATGTCCCTACCTATGTGTCTTTTGGTGTGGCGGATTTGGGCGTTGTAGGGAAGGATGTATTACTGGAAAACCATCGAGATGTGTTTGAATTGCTGGACCTTGAGGCCGCCCGCTGTACCCTGTGTGTCGCAGGGTTACCAGCCCATCGAGATACTTGGGCACGCAAAGTGGCGACAAAGTATCCCAGATTGGCGGATCAGTACTTTCGCAGCCGAGGAATGGCTGTAGAAACTATTGTGTTGAGCGGATCGATTGAATTGGCTGCAGTGATTGGTCTGGCAGACAGAATATTTGATTTGGTACAGACGGGTTCTACCCTGAAAGCCAACGGCTTGGTGGTGTATGACCGCGTACTAGAGGTATCGGCACGACTCATTGCAAATGGCAGTAGTTACAGAACCCAGCGTTCCCGGATGGAATCTCTGTTGGATAGGTTGCGCCAGACTGTGGCTATTCATCATCGGATGGATTGACAATCCGTGGCGGAGGTGCTGTGACGGAGGCTGGACCTTGTGGACCATGGACCTTGTGAACTTTAGGGGACACCTAGAAGTGTGTTGAAGGAGGTAGCAAAGTTTGAAACTGCCAAGAATTCAGGCTGCACAGTTTCACTGGCAACGGACCCAGGACAGCAATCCACAGGCCTGGCGACAAGTCCAAGACTTGGTAGCCGGAGTACGTCAGGGCCAGGATGGGGCTTTGCGGGAGTACACGCAGCAATTTGACGGGGTAACCGTGGGGGACGGGGGATTTCGCGTTACTGAAAGTCAACTACAAGCGGCTTGGGACAACCTCCCACCCCATCTGGCAGAAGCGCTGCAGCGGGCAGCTAACCGCATCCGTCGCTTTCATGTCCAACAGAGTCCAAAGGATTTTACGATTCGCGGTGAAATGGGGGAACTGTTGGGCATGACTTGGCGTCCTCTCCGCCGTGTGGGGGTGTATGCTCCCGGCGGTCGGGCGGCATATCCTTCAACGGTGTTGATGAACGTGATTCCTGCACAGGTGGCAGGGGTGACAGAAATTGTCCTGTGTTCGCCGCCCCAGAGGGACACAGGTTGGCCGCACCCGCTGGTCTTGGCGGCAGCGCACCTGACGGGAGTGACAGAAGTGTATCGCCTGGGGGGAGCTCAGGCGGTGGCCGCATTGGCCTATGGAACACCTTCTGTACCGCGTGTGGACAAGGTGGTGGGCCCGGGAAATTTGTACGTGGCCCTGGCAAAAAAAGTTGTGATGGGGGATGTGGGTATTGACAGTATTGCGGGGCCCAGTGAGATTTTTATTGTCGCCGATCAAACGGCAGACCCCCGATACATTGCTGCGGACATGCTGGCCCAAGCAGAGCACGATCCGGAGGCGGGCGCGGTCTGTGTCTTGCTTGAACCGAGTTTGGCGGACGCGGTGGAGGCAGAACTAAACACTCAGTTGGCAGCGTTGCCGCGACGGGAAACGGCTACTGCCGCTTTGACTCGTTGGGGGGCTTTGGTGATTGCTGAGACTTTGGCTGAGGCTTTGGCGGTGGTCAATGAAAGTGCCCCTGAACACCTGGAACTATTGGTGGCCGATCCGCAAGCGGCACTAAGCGGGGTGTACTGTGCGGGCGCAGTCTTCTTGGGTCCGGAGGCGCCGGAGCCAGTGGGGGACTATTATGCCGGACCCAATCACGTTTTACCGACACACGGAAGCGCCCGTTTTGCTTCCGGCCTGGGTGTGTTAGATTTTCTGCGGCGCATGACACATGTGTCCTATACGACCCAAGCGTTGCAAGCGCACGCGACAGACATCATCGCTTTGGCGGAGGCGGAAGGCTTGGCCGCACACGCACAATCTGTCCGTGTTCGTTTGCAAACCGCTGTGTTGCCATGGATTTCAGTGGTGGAGCCACCAGTGTCCACTGTGGGGACGGGCGAACCCGCTTTTTACGCCCATGTGGAACGCCAAACGGGGGAAACGTCAGTTTCACTTTCCTTGAACTTGCATGGCGAGGGAAAGGCGGACTTACAGTTTCCGGTGCCCTTTTTACGTCACATGCTACACCTGTTTGCGGTACATGGGCAGTTTAATTTGACGGTGCAAGCGGATGGTGATGTGGATGTGGATGACCATCACCTTGTGGAGGATATCGGCCTGTGTCTCGGGCAGGCTTTGCTCCTAGCCTTGGGCAACAAGCGGGGCATTGCTCGCTATGGGGAGCGACATACCCCGATGGATGAAACCCTGGCGCGGGCGGTGATTGACCTGTCTGGTAGACCCGCATTTGTGTGGTTGGGGGATATTCCTGACTTGCGGATAGGTAGCTTTCCTACTGAATTAGTGCAGGAATTTTTCAAATCCTTTGCCAATGAGGGCAAACTTGCGCTGCATTTGGCTATTTTGTACGGGGACAACAGCCATCATATGGCGGAGGCCTTGTTCAAGGCTACGGGGGCTGCCTTGCGTGAGGCGGTTGTGGTGGTTGGCAATCAGGTGCCAAGCAGTAAGGGGGTATTGGCGTGATTGCTTTGTTGGACCTGGGTATTGGCAATCTTTCCAGTGTTAAGAGTGCACTGGCCCGTGCCGGTGAGGACGCGATTGTGGTGACTGATGGGGTGGCCTGGTCGCGGCTGATGATGGAAAATCCCGCAGTTGCTGGGATGATTTTACCGGGTGTGGGTGCTTTTGGGGATGCCATGATACAGTTGAAAACAAGTGGATTGCTCGGTGTAGTGCGCGGGGCAGTGGCAGAAAACCGTCCCCTATTGGGCATTTGTTTGGGGATGCAGATGCTATTTGCTTACAGTGAAGAACACGGCAATCACCTAGGCTTGGGGATGTTGCCGGGGAAGGTTGTGCGTTTTACAAATCAGCAAAAGGTACCACACATGGGGTGGAACGACTTGACTTTGGTACATCCGCACCCATTGTTGGAGGGGGTGTACAAGGGGGATTTTGTGTATTTTGTGCACTCTTACTACGTTCAACTGGCTGCGGAATCCCCACTGCTGATGGCTGCAGCACAGTACGGGGACACCCTGGTGCCTGCGGTGGTGGCGCAGAATAGGGTCTACGGGACACAGTTTCATCCGGAAAAAAGTGGTGAGGTAGGAGCAAAAATTTTGCGCAACTTCGTGAGCATCAGCAGGCAATGGGAGACATCCCGAAAGGAGATTTCACATGTCTAACGGGGGTGCGGGGGTGTGGCCAGAGGTAAAACGAGAATTCATCCTATTTCCTGCTGTGGACGTGTTGGACGGGGAGTGCGTACGTCTGCGCCGTGGGGACTACGAAACAAAGACCGTTTTCGCACAACGACCGCGAGATGCCGCAGTGCGCTGGCTGACAGCGGGCGCACACTACCTGCATGTGGTAGATCTGAATGGGGCCCGTGATGGAGTATCCCTGAATCAGGCAGCCATTGCAGATGTGGTGCAAGTGGCCGCAGAAAAAGGAGCCAGCGTGCAGGTGGGGGGCGGGATTCGCCAGCTGGACACGGTGGCCCGTTGGCTGGATATGGGGGTTTCCCGCTGTGTCATTGGCACAGCGGCACTGATACCAGGGTGGCTGGAACAGGCGTTACGGCGGTTTGGCTCTGAGGCGCTGGTGGTGGGGTTGGATGGAAGGGACGAAAAACTGGCAGTCCGGGGTTGGTTGGAACAAACACAAGTTGCGATAACGGACCTGGCTAAGCAGTGGTCTCAATTGGGTGTCCGTCATGCCCTGGTTACAGATGTGGGGAGAGACGGCATGTTGGCTGGCGCAAACTTAGATTTGGCATGCCAGGTGCAAGACCAGGGATTGCAAGCCATCGCTTCTGGCGGCATTCGCCACTTAAACGATGTTTTGGCTGCACAGCGGGCTGGTCTAGCTGGTGCCGTGGCAGGACGGGCCCTGTATGACGGTAGTTTAGACCTTACCCAAGCCCTAGCCGCATTGCAGCATTCGTTGGACAAGGAGGATGGCAATCGTGTTGACGAAACGAATTATCCCCTGTTTTGATGTTTTGGAGGGTCGAGTGGTCAAACATGTAGGCTTCCTGCAAAATCGACGGGATGCGGGGGACCCCATTGCGCTTGCACAGCAATATACTCGTGACGGGGCTGACGAACTAGTGTTACTGGATATCTCGGCGTCTGAACAGGGGCGTTTGGCGACACGGCGGGTGGTGGAGGAGGTGGCCGCAGAGGTCAATATTCCATTGACGGTTGGCGGCGGTGTGTCCACCCTGGAAGATGTTCGGTCTTTGTTGTTGGCTGGAGCTGACAAGGTTTCGATGAATACGGGTGCCGTGCGAGACCCACAACTTATTCATCAAGCAGCCCTGCGGTTTGGCGATCAATGCGTAGTCCTTGCCATCGATGCCCGGCACAATCCCACTATGGGGACCTATGAGGTGATGGTCAAAGGGGGCAAAGTAGGGACAGGCATGGACGTGCTGGCCTGGGCAGAGAGAGCCGTCCGTCTGGGAGCTGGTGAGGTGTTGCTAACGAGCTTTAACCAGGATGGCACGCGGGAAGGGTATGATTGTACCTTGACCCGCTTGGTGGCCAATGCGGTCCCAGTTCCGGTGATTGCCAGTGGGGGGGCGGGCAAGAAGGAACACTTTGCCGAGGTATTGACAGAGGGTCAGGCTGATGCAGCGTTGGCAGCCAGTGTGTTTCACTTTGCAGAGACCTCCATTCCCCAGGTCAAGGCTTATCTGCGCAAACGGGGGGTGCCTGTGCGATGGCAGAATCAAGTCAGTTGACAGGGGAGCCTTTGGAAGGGGTACGCTATGATACCCAAACAGGGCTGGTACCGGTGGTGGTTCAAGATGTAAACACGCGGGAGGTACTCACCCTAGCCTACGCCAACCGTGAGGCTCTCAAACGCACCTTTGGCACAGGTTTTGCTTGGTTTTGGAGTCGCACCCGCCAGGATTACTGGCGTAAGGGGGAGACCAGTGGTCATGTACAACGGGTGCGGGAGGTGCGGCTGGACTGCGACGGAGACGCCGTTCTTTACCTTGTAGATCCGGCTGGTCCAGCTTGTCACACCGGTCATCGTTCTTGCTTTTATCGGGGGTTAACCTATCAAGGTCAGGGACCGATAGAGGCAGTGTGTGAACCCAAAACGGCAATGGCGAGTGAACCCAAAAAAGTAGAGGTAGCCGCCCTTGCAGTAGATGGGCAGCAAACTGTGGGAGAACAGGATGGGGATGTGGCCCGCAACAGCTTTGACTGGACGGTCCTGTCACAACTGTGGCAGGTGGTGGATGGGCGATACAGACAGCGCCCTGCAGGCTCTTACACCACGTATTTGTTTGCCCATGGTGTGGATAAGGCAGCCAAAAAGCTAGGGGAAGAGGCAGTGGAAGTGGTGATTGCCGCGAAAAATGCCGAATCAAACGTAAGCGGCAGGCAGGAACTTGCAGCGGAAAGCGCCGATTTGTTATATCACTTGCTGGTGCTGTGGCGGAGCGTGCAGGTGGAACCAAGCGCGGTGTTGGAGGTGCTTGGGAGCCGCAATCATGGAACCAGATGATTTACAACCGGGCAATGGGTGTGCTATATTCGTCCTGGTAATTGTATAGGAGCAAGGCGCTAGGGGTGCCAAATAGGCTGAGAGACGGAAACGTCGACCCTGGAACTCGATCTGGGTAATGCCAGCGGGAGGAAGTGCCATCGACAAAGGGTCCAGAATCCTCAGCGATGCACTTTCGTGCATCGCTGAGGATTTTTGCTTTTTGGCGTCGTGGGTTTGCACGGTGTAAGTCAATATTTTATAGCAGGGGGTTAGAAAAGTGAAGTGGAAGTTGCGGGACATTGTTTTGGCTGTGATTTTTTCTGTGGCTTGTGGGGCTATCTACATGGGATGGGATTGGCTAGATAATTTAGTATTTGGGACCTGGTCTCCTGCATTGCAAGGAATTGTCAACGGCATGTGGTGGATTGCCTCTGGTCTGGTGGCTTATATCATTCGTCGTCCGGGTGCGGCTTTATTTGCTGGTGTGGCCAGTGCCTTTTTTGAGTTTGCTTTCGGAAGTCCTTATGGTGCCGGGGCTTTGATTTCTGGACTGGTGCAGGGTGCAGGGGCAGAAGCGGGACTTATGATGGGTGGCTGGCGCCGCTACAACGTCTGGATGATGATGCTGTCAGGTGCTGTGGGCGGCGTGGGCAACACTTTGCAGTGGCTGTTTCAGTATCAGGGGATTCACTACACTTTCTCCACTCAGATGGGTTACTTTGTGCTGACGGTGATTAGCGGGGCACTGTTGGCTGGCTTGCTGGCCAAGGCGGTGGCGGATGCCTTGTACCGGAGCGGAACTCTGAACAACTTTGCCATAGCGAAACAAAGGCGGGTTCAAGGGCAATGAGGACGAGCGGGGTAAATCAGAAGGGAAGGGGCAGCCAGCAATTTTCTGTGCTGGCTGGCCCTGCTGCCCCGCCGTCTACATCCGTTGCTCCACGGACCAGACCCGCCGCTCCACGGACCAGACCCGCTGCATCGCCGTCCACACCTCCCCAGTCTACACCGCTGATTCGTCTTGAAGATGTCGCCATTACGTATGAAGGGGCAGAACAGCCAGTGTTGTCTGGTGTCAATCTGGACATTTTTCGTGGCGAGGCTGTTCTGTTTCTCGGGCCCAGCGGATGTGGCAAGAGTACTCTGGCCCTGTTGTGCGCGGGGCTGATTCCCCGTGCCGTGGAAGGCCAAGTCACAGGTCAGGTTTGGCGTCATGCAGAGTTGGAGCGCTCTGGCGGGATTGGCTACGTGTTTCAGGATCCGGACACGCAGTTTTGCATGCTTCAGGTGGACGATGAACTGGCATTTGGTCTAGAAAACCTGTGCATTCCCAATCCAGACATGGGAATGCACATGGATGCAGCTTTGGCGAGGGTGGAACTTTCCTCTTATAAGCAGGCCAGGCATGAGCACTTTTCTGGCGGCATGAAACAAAAATTAGCGATTGCAACCGCTCTGGCCATGTCTCCCGGGATGTTGGTGTTGGATGAACCTACAGCCAACCTAGATCCCCTTTCAACACAGCAAGTGTTTCAACAGATTGTTCGGCTGCGCCAGCAGGGTCAGACCCTGTTGGTGATTGAGCACAAATTTGAAGCTTTGGTGCCTTGGATGGATAGGGTCGTACTATTTAATCGTGAGGGTCAGGTGGTGTTTAGCGGACCCATTCGGGAAACACTTGCCGCACATTGGTCTTGGCTGGTGGCGCAAGGTGTGGTATCCCCTTGGCAGGAATGGACAGATGTGGACAAGGTGGACCAGAAAACTGTATCCCTGCAAGGTCCATCCTTGTCTGGCAGATTACCAGAGGAGGCATTGGCCGCTTTTTCCTTGCGCAATGGAGAGCTACGTTATGGCTTACAGGCGGTGTGGACAGGTGTGTCCCTCGACATCCCTAAGGGATCCTTTACGGCGATTGTGGGTCCTAACGGATCTGGAAAGTCATCTTTGCTACAAGTGTTGTCCGGTTTGCAGCGTTTAACTTCTGGTACGGTTGAAGCCTATGGAAGGACGCTCAAGGACTGGAAAACCAATGAACGGGCTCAGCTGCTGTCTTACTGTTTTCAGAATCCAGAGTATCAGTTTATTTATGAGCGAGTGGGAGATGAATTGGCCAATCGGGTGGTGGGTAAGGAGATTCCGGCAGACGTTACACAGCTATTGATAGAGTTTGGCTTGGAAAAGCTCAGCCAGCAGAGTCCCTTTTCCCTTAGCCAGGGAGAAAAACGTCGGTTGAGTGTGGCTGCGATGTTGCGGGAGTCTCATCAGGCCTATGTATTGGATGAACCTACCTTTGGTCAGGATGCCCGAACCCAGCAAACAATCATGGATAAAATGAAATCTCTGAATGAAGCAGGTAGCACAATTGTGATGAGTACCCATGATATGGACTTAGTGCGCCAATTTGCGAGTCATGTGCTGGTTCTTATTCCGGGAAAACTGAGGTTTGCCGGAACTCCGCAAGAACTGTTTGCGCAACCAGAAGTGATGAGAGAGGCTCATCTGTTGGCTGAAAAAACATTGACGCAGGACTTTGAGCAATTTCCTAGTTCCCATGGCCTGGAGCAGATTGCACAACAGGAGACATCTTCTGGCGAATGGGGGACTGTGGCTACACAGGTCAGACGGGGGTTTACCCAACGCTTAAATCCGCCTTGGCATCTGCTGTTTACTTTGGGGGCCATCGGTGTGGCACTGGGGGCCCATACTTTGCCCCAAGCCTTGGCGGTTTTTTTGCTGCCCGTGGGATTGATGTTTACTGCGGCGCGTCTAGGTCCCATACAAGTTGTGAAACGGCTGTCCCCCTTTCTTGGTTTTTATATTCTGTATGTGTGGACGATGACCGCCTATGCAAAGGTCTCTCCGGGCACACCTGTGTTTCGTATTCTATGGATGCACCTGAGTTTTCCTGGCTTAATCCTGGGACTAATTCTCGCTCTACGTATGTTGGCAACTGTTTCCTTTGGACTATTGCTGATTTCTTCCACAGATATTACAAAACTGGTGGTTGGGCTTTCACAAAACTTTCATGTACCCCCTAAATTTGCTTATGGAACCCTGGCCGGCATTCGTTTTGCTCCCCTGTTTCAATCAGAGTGGGGTAAGCTCCGCCAGGCACGGCAGTTGCGGGGCAAAGATTCTCGTTGGCGGGTGATGCGCCCCATCACTTATGCCTTGCCGTTGCTAACCCAGGCGGTGCGCATGAGTGAGCGGGTGGCTTGTGCCATGGAGGCTCGGGGGTTTTTTGGTCGTCCGGCAGACTTGTCCCAGGGCCGTACTTACTACCGTATAGTCCGCATTCATTGGTGGGATTTTGCCTATGGTATCGGACTGATGGCCACTGTGACAGGATTGCTTTTGTGGATTCATTGAGAGATGAGGCCCTGTCCTATTTTTCCCCGCATGGGTATGTTCGGAAGAACTTGTGAAAACCCAGAGGAGTGCTATCATACACACAGACAAAGGGGATATGGAGTGATGAATGATGGGATTTGACGAAACAGACAGGTTGGCCGTGGAGACCATCCGCGCCCTGTCTATTGACGCCATTGAAAAAGCCAACTCTGGGCATCCTGGATTGCCTATGGGTGCAGCCCCCATGGCCTATGTGCTGTGGTCTCGATTTTTGCGCTACAACCCGCAGGACCCCCACTGGGTAAATCGGGATCGCTTTGTGCTGTCGGCAGGACACGGTTCCATGTTATTGTATAGCCTTCTGCATCTGGCTGGCTATGACTTATCCATGGAAGAGATTCGAGAGTTTCGCCAGTGGGGTTCTAAAACTCCCGGACATCCGGAGTACGGGCATACTCCAGGGGTAGATGCAACGACAGGTCCCTTAGGTCAAGGGATAGGCATGGCTGTTGGGATGGCGATGGCAGAGGCGTTTCTCGCGGCCACATTTAATCAGGCAGAACATCGCTTGATGGATCACTACACCTATGTGCTGTGCGGAGATGGGGACCTCATGGAAGGTGTTTCCGCAGAGGCTGCATCCCTTGCGGGTCATCTGGGTCTACATAAACTCGTGGTTCTTTATGACTCGAATAACGTCTCCTTGGACGGACCCACTGATTGGATTTTTACGGAAGATGTGGCTGCCCGTTTCCGTGCTTACGGGTGGAATGTTCTGCGGGTAGAGGATGGCAACGATTTGACTAGTATTGAGCAGGCGATTGGACAGGCACAGCAGGAACTTAAACGGCCCACCTTAATTGAAGTCAAAACGGTGATTGGCTATGGCGCGCCGAAAAAGCAGGGCACTAGCGCCGCACATGGCGCGCCCCTGGGTCTCGAAGAAGCGGCTGCGGCGAAAAAAGCATACGGGTGGCATCATGACCCGTTTTATGTTCCACAAGAGGTTTATGAACGGTTTGCACAGCGGTCTGCCTTGGGACGGGAACTGCAGACTCGTTGGGAAACAAATTTTGAGGTCTACAGCCACGCACACCCCAATTTGGCCCAACAGTGGGGGGATGCGGTACAGGGAAGCATTCATGTGGATTGGGAAGCCGTGTTGCCCCAGTTCACGGGCGCAGTGGCTACCAGGGATGCGTTTGCCAAAATTGTGAATGCTGTGGCACCCCATGTTCCCACGTTGATTGGCGGGTCTGCGGACCTTTCGGGATCCAATAAGACCATTCTCCAGGATACCCCACACTTTCAACAGGACAGCTATGTGGGACGAAACTTCTTCTATGGGGTAAGGGAACATGCCATGGGTGCAATTCTCAATGGCCTATCTCTGCATGGGGGTGTGATGCCCTATGCAGGCACATTTTTAGTGTTTAGCGATTACCTGCGACCAGCCTTACGGGTCTCTGCTTTAATGAAGCAGCCTGTTTTACATGTATTCACACACGACAGCATCGCTGTTGGGGAAGACGGTCCTACACACGAACCTGTGGAACAGCTGGCTGCACTACGGCTGATTCCTGGCTTTACAGTGTTTCGTCCCGCAGATGCCACGGAAACGGGTCAGGCCTTGCGCTGGGCATTGGAGCACCGCGAGGGACCTGTGGCCATTGCCCTGAGCCGACAAAAACTGCCGGTTCTAACCGAGGTGCAGGCCCATGCGGCAGATTTTGCCAGGGGAGGCTATGTGCTGTATCAGCAAGGGGACGGCATGCAATTAGCCATTTTGGCCACAGGGTCTGAGGTGCATCTGGTACTTGCGGCAGCAAAACAATTGGCAACTGAGGGTGTCCGGGTGCGAGTGATAAACTTAACCAGTATGGAACTGTTTGATGCTCAGCCAGACAGTTACCGGAATGGGGTCTTGCCGCCACAATTGAGCAGCCGTTTAGCAGTGGAAATGGCTCATCCAATGCCTTGGTATAAATATGTGGGTAGGGTGGGTCAGGTACTGGGAATTGACGTTTTTGGCGCATCTGCTCCTGGCGAAGTGGTTATGGAAAAGTACGGATTTACTGTAGAAAATGTGGTACGTAAGGCACGAACCCTGTTCTAAGAGGAAAAATTGTCTAACGTCTCATAGTAGCGTTCACCTGTCTGTGGATGGTACCAAATTCGCTGGTGCACTCCGGTTGTGGGGTCGATATTCACTTCCTCGGTACGAATAAATCCAGGGGGTACGCTGGATTTATTCGTACCGAGGCGCTTTTTTCGCCGCCAAGTTGCCACCTATGCCGCGACTGCGTACCACCACACCAAACACTTGACCAAGGACTGCTTTGACCTCATAGCCGGGAATGCGTTCCGTTGTGACAACTAACATTTAGCAAACCGCCCTTCTTTGGAGATTTTCACCGCTGTAGGTTCAACATACCATGAGATGTGTAACCTGTCGATACGATGGCAGTACACACGGACGCCTGCCAAAGCAAGAGTAACTTTCCTAACCAAGGAATTAGAACCAAGTTGTCGAATAAACTGGAGGCAGACACAGAGGCACTACAAATTTTCTCGAAATGGAGGGTGGCCACACATGAAGGGGAACCCATCGCTTGTGCCAACCACGTGGAATCTCGATTCGATTTTTAGCGGGGGCAGTCGATCCACCCAGTTTGCAAAATTTTTAACTCGTTGGGAACGAGATGCGCAGGTACTTGCAGAACAGATTGCCATGTATTTGCAACCACAAGGTTCACAAGACTTTGCTCAGTTGTGGCTTGATGCGCAACAATTGGCTGCACGACAACGGGAGGCGGGGGCTTTTGTGTCCTGTTTGGGTGCGCAGAATACAAAGGACATTGCAGTGAAGCCCTTACGTACCCGCGTGGCACAAAACAGTGCAATGTTGGCGACACTGATGACAGATTTAGAGGCTGGGTTAGCCGCCATGAGCGAAGCAACATGGCAACGCCTATTTGATAACCCACAATTGAAGGAAATTCGCTTTTCGTTAGAAGAACGTCGGGCATGGATGCAAGATAGATTACCCGCAGATCTGGAAAAGCTGAACGTCGACTTAGCGGTGGATGGATATCACGCCTGGGGGCAACTATACGATACTCTTGTTGGCCGCATGACGGTGCCCGTGGAGGAAAATGGGCAGGTACATCGAGTGTCTCCTGGACAGGCTGCCAATTTTTTGACAGTGCCAGACCACAAACAGCGAGTAAAGGCATTTTATAACTGGGAACAATCTTGGTCTGAGGTGGCCGACTTGTGTGCAGAGTCTCTCAATCACTTGGCAGGCTATCGCTTGGCGTTATACCGTCAGCGAGGATGGACTACTGTGTTACATGAACCATTGCGGGTCAACCGCATGAAGGCTGAAACGCTGGATACTCTCTGGGGTGTCGTTGCAGACCACAAGGGGGTCTTTGTGGAATACTTGCAGCGCAAGGCTCGTCTGTTCAATGTCGAGCGGTTAGATTGGTCTGATGTGGGGGCACCTTTGGCGGACATGGGTAAAACATTTACGTTTGAGCAAGCCAGAGACTTCATTGTCAGCCAGTTTTCTCACTTTAGTGCACCAATGGCTGATTTTGCTAACCAGTGTTTCGAACAACGCTGGATTGAAGCGGAGAATCGACCAAACAAGCGCCCGGGAGGATTCTGCACCACTTTTCCCTTGCGAGAACAGTCCCGGATATTTGTCACCTTTTCTGGTTCACCGGGTAATGTGGCCACATTGGCCCATGAGTTGGGACACGCTTACCACCAACATGTGATGCATGGACTGCCACAGTTTGCTAGTAACTATGCCATGAACGTGGCTGAGACGGCTTCCACTTTTGCTGAGATGATTGTCGCCAATGCGGCTTTGGGACAGGCGGCGAACACAAAAGAGCGCCTTGTATTGCTGGAAGACAAAGTACAGCACAGTGTCACCATGTTCATGAACATTCACGCTCGTTTTCTGTTTGAAACTCGTTTTTACGAGGCACGTAAACAAGGCTGGGTTGGGGTACAGGAACTCAACCACCTGATGGCAGAGGCACAAAAAGAGGCATTTGTCGATTCTCTGGCCAGTTACCATCCCTATTTCTGGGCTTCTAAACTGCATTTCTATTCCACTGGAGTCCCTTTCTACAATTTTCCTTACACATTTGGTTACTTGTTTTCCACTGGACTGTATGTACGCTTTCTGGAACAGGGTCCTGGTTTTGCAGATCGATACGTAAACCTGCTGCGGGACACAGGGAGCATGACTGTGGAGAACTTGGCCTTAACACACCTGGGAGTGGACTTGACGAAACCTGTGTTCTGGGAGCAAGCCATGGAATACTTGGTGTCTGATGCAACCAGGTTTCTGCAAGAAACTGAGCAGTGGACATCTTGGCAAGAGTAGTGAACGGATTCATCATAATTATCTGAATTAAACTATTGATGTGTGTGCAAACTTGGAATAAAATAAAGTTCAAATCCTAATGGAAGGGGTGAAAGAATAAATGTCGAGATTTGATGATAAATCAGAAAAATGCGTTATTTGTGGAGAGGATCTGAACCCTAATCAATCGGACCATGATTTGTGCAACCGCTGTGAGGACGATTGGAGGAGGGATGAAGAGGCTACTTGGTGATTTTCCGAGCGGGACGTCCCTCCAAATAGAAGCGGGTAGGCATGGTGTGAAGTCGGTAAAACGGCTGCACACCATGCCTATTGTTTTACCCTAGAGTGGGCTTCTATCAAGAGGTTGCAACTTCTCAATCAAGTGCCTGGCGGCTCCCTCAGGGTCTGCATGGAGTAGCACAGCGCCAATAACAGCTACACCGTCACAACCAGTGGCCAAGACTGGTTTCAAATTGCTGATTTCAATGCCACCAATGGCAACTACAGGAATGGAAATAGACTCCACAATCTTTTGCAGGGCATGTAGACCTCGCGGGGGCTGGCCGAGGTGTGTGCCACTGGCATAGATAGGTCCAAATGTGACATAATCGGCACCCTCCAGCTCAGCTTCCAGGGCTTCATCAAGGGTGTGGACAGAACAACCAATTTGACCCTGCCAGCCAGATTGTGCCCGAATGGTTACGGCGGCTCTCACCGGTATGGATTTTGCAGGCAGATGAACCCCATCTGCCCCAGTAGCTAAGGCGACGTCCATGCGGTCGTTGACAAAAACCTGGGTGGGTAGTTCCAGTTCCCGCAGGCGCCACTGAATTTTTTGCACCAGATCAAAGGTTTCCTTGGCTGGCAACTCTTTTTCACGGATTTGTAGAACATCAGCGCCCCCCCGTGCGGCAGCCAACAAGGCAACCTCTAGGGGTAGGGTGTGACGTTGACGGTCACTGAGGACATGCAGAACTGGAGACAATTTTACCCCCCCTTAAAGACTTTTGACCTCGCATCGCTTGGATAATCAAAATAAATATTTCGAATAGGCAAATTCGCAAACTAAATTTAAAGCCGTACCTGTCTTGACAGGTACGGCGGACTTCCAGTTCGAGTTCCGCAAATGTTACCAGACAATGAAATCAGGCTATCATGGGATGTCGGGCGAGTCAATCGGTGGCAGGGGCAGGACAATGTTATCGATGAGCCGAGTCTTCCCCACATAGGCTGCTACGGCAAGCATGACAGTACCGGACAAGACACTAAGCGGCTGCAAGGTGCGCGCGTCCACTGCTTCAGCATAATCCAAACGTACCGTAGGTTCGGCAGAAATCAGCGCCGCCATGTGAGCCATAACTTCAGCTGCAAAACGTTGTCCGGCTTCAATGTCATCTCTGGCTACCTGTAGGGCGCGGTAGAGTACGGTGGCATGGGGACGGTCTTGTACGGAAAGAAAGATATTGCGGGAACTTTTCGCCAATCCATCCGATTCTCGAACCGTCGGAACTCCGACGATGGCCAACGGAAGATTGAGGTCTTGCACCATGCGCAAAATGATGGCCAGTTGCTGTCCATCTTTTTGTCCAAAGTAGGCCTTATCCGGTTGCACAATGTGGAGTAATTTGCTGACCACTGTGGCCACACCACGAAAGTGAATGGGACGCGTACGTCCGCATAACACCTGCCCCATTTCGGGTAGGTCCACTACTGTGACTGCGGGCTCGGGGTACATTTCGTTTACCGAGGGAGCAAAAATGAAGTCACACCCCAGGGCTGTCAGCATTTGTTCGTCGTGGTGCAGGTCCCGCGGGTACTGTGCAAAATCCTCATTCGGCCCAAACTGGAGAGGGTTCACAAAAATACTAACGACCACCACATCGTTCTGTTCTCTTGCGGTGGAAACCAAACGGGCGTGCCCCTCGTGCAAATAGCCCATGGTTGGAACTAAGCCAATACTGCGGCCCGCGTTGCGCAAGGGGCTCAACGCGTTGCGCAGTAGTCGAATACTGGTTATCGTTTGCAAGCAAAATAGCCCCCTTTTAGATCCATCCGTATTCTAACAGTTTGCGTCTTCCTCATCCAGTTTCTGTTCTGGACTGTGTGCATTTGCAACCCGTGATACGATGATGTCAGCACACTTCCGGGGGTTGGCAAACCGCTGGGAGGAAGAACAGGACGGAGGGATGGAATTGCAACAGGAACACCCATTGGAGGATGTTTTGTACCATCGTTACTCACGCCAGGTGCTGTTTCGTCCGATTGGCCAGACAGGCCAGGAGAAACTTTGGCACAGCAGGGTAGCGGTGGTGGGGCTGGGGGCTTTGGGCACGGTTCAAGCAAATCAACTGGTGCGCGGCGGTGTGGGCTTTGTGCGGCTGATTGACCGAGACATCGTGGATGCGTCCAACTTACAGCGGCAAAGTTTGTATGACGAACAAGATGCTCGGCTTGGTCGAGCGAAGGCGGATGCGGCCGCGGAAAAACTGCACCTGTGTAACAGTAGTGTGGCTTTGGAGGCAAAGGTCACAGATCTGACTTGGCGTAATGCAGAGGCGTTGCTGGCAGATGTGGATGTGATAGTAGATGGCACGGACAATTTTGAGGTTCGTTACCTCATTAACGATGTAGCTGTCAAGCACGGTATGCCATGGTCCTACGGCGGGGCCGTCAGTTCCTATGGCACAACAGCTTTTTTCCAGCCAGGCGCCACCGCTTGTCTGGCCTGCCTTTTTGGCGATTCGCCGCCAGCACATCAGGATACCTGTGACACTCTTGGGGTCCTTGCACCTGTGGTGTCTGTGATTGCCTCTTTACAAGTGGCAGAGGTATTAAAGTTTTTAACCGGAAACAATGCAAGTTTGTCTCGACAATTGGCGCAAGTGGACGTTTGGAACAACGACTTTACCCACGTCCAGATGGGCCCACCCAAGGCCGGATGTCGCTGTTGTCAGGCCCATGAGTTCTCTTGGTTAAAGGCTCGGGGGGGTGGCACGACGGTTTCCTTGTGTGGCCGTCAAACCGTTCAGGTGCGGCCGGAGGGAAAAGGGACGCTCTCGTTGGATGAAATAGCGGTTCGCCTTGCTGGGTTGGGCCAGGTGCGTCAGAACGGGTCTTTGCTGCGGTTTGAGCTAGACGGATTAACCCTGACCCTATTTCAAGATGGACGAGCCCTGATACACGGTACGGAGGATCCGGCTGTGGCCCGCAATTTATATGCCCGCTACATTGGCATGTAGTGGGCATTCGGAACAAGGCTGTCGACAGACATATCCTTTTTGCTCAACGAACGGCAACTGCTGGTGTGGACACGGCCGCCGTCTGTTCAATAACGGCACCCCCAAGGCAGACCGATCCGTTGTAGAAGACCACTGATTGGCCTGGCGTGATGGCCCGTTGAGGCTGGTCAAAAACCACTTTGCAGGTGGCTTGTGGCTGCAGATATACGCGAGCCGATTGGTCTGCTTGGCGGTAGCGAATTTTGGCGGTACAGTGAATTGCCCCGTCCGGTTCGCAGGCTGTGGGGGGCTCTGAATTAATCCAGTGTAGATCTGTAGCCAGTAAAGCCTCTGCATATAAAGCCGGGTGGTCATGTCCCTGTGCTACATATAGGATGTTACGAGATAGGTCTTTGCCCACAACAAACCACGGCTCGCCTGTGCCAGAACCGCCAATTCCCAGCCCCTGGCGCTGACCTACCGTGTAATACATCAGGCCCTGGTGTGTGCCCTTGTATGCTCCGGCAAGGGTGCGTATCTCGCCGGGTTTTGCGGGTAAGTAGTGACTAAGAAAGACACGAAAATCACGTTCGCCGATGAAACAAATGCCCGTGCTGTCCTTTTTTGTCGCCGTCGGCAGGCCTGCCTGGCGTGCCAGTTCCCGAACCTGCGACTTGTGCAGGTGACCAATGGGAAACATCGCCTTAGACAGTGGTTGCTGGTCCAAGGTGTGCAAAAAGTAAGTCTGGTCCTTGCCCGGGTCTGCACCCCGCAACAGCTGGACGGTGAGGCCATTTTGCTGTATTTGGGCGTAGTGCCCCGTCGCTAAAAAGTCGGCCCCTAGATCTAAGGCCCGGTGCAGCAATTCCTTAAACTTAATTTCCCGGTTGCACAGCACATCCGGGTTTGGTGTGCGGCCACGCTTATACTCTTCGAGAAAGTAAGAAAATACTCGGTCCCAGTAGGGCTTTTGAAAATTCACCACTTGATGGGGAATGCCAATGATGTCACACACGGATTGCACGTCGGCCAAATCTTCGGCCGCTGTGCAGTGACCCCAGTCCTCTGTATCCTCCCAGTTGTTCATAAATACGCCAATCACGTCATAGCCTTGTTGCTTTAACAGCCACGCAGCCACAGACGAGTCGACCCCACCAGACATACCCACAACAACGCGAGTGTCTTGGGGATGCTTGTCCATGCACAAACACCTCACACCCAAAGGTTTTTTTTACACTGCATAGTGTGGTCTCCAGATAGCGACACGTCAAGGTGGGCCCTGCAACAGCAGTTTCAAATCCCCAACCCAGGGGACGGTTGTCCGTGGATGTGCTATGCTAAACGTGTCTGTGCGCCTGTCACGTCGGGCTTGTTTAAGGATATTTTGGGGCACAAATTTGTGTGGAAGGAAGAAAATTCATGTTTCGATTGGATACAGAGAGCATTTTACATCATCCTCGGTTACGCTTTTTGACAGATTTGGTTCCAATCGTGGAACACCTAGATCATTTAGAGAAATTTATTAACTTGTGCTATGCACAAGAGGGATATAAGGTGACACAGCAGCAACGGGTAATTGCTTTGCGAGCCACTGATGAGAGTCGATTGAGTTCTGCTTTCAAATCCAGTTTGTATTTGGGGAAGTACACGGACATGTCCAACACGGATCGGTTTCTCAAAAATATGGTAGCCGCAGGTCACAGCTATGAACCCATCCGTGGGGAGACAGTTTTATTCCTGTTTATCGGGGTAGCAAAGCCAGTGTATGACCATTTGGTGACTTACACGGTCGGGCGACCGACGCGTATTGCGGGTGGACAGAGAGCCAATGTACCCTGGGGATTTGAACTGCCTGTAGAGGCAAAAAATCCTGCGGAGTATGACCCTGAGCTGGAGCGCATACGAGAAGTCATTCGATTGGCTAAGCAGGAACACACGGAGCAGATGCAGGCAGCCCGGTCTAAATTACCGGTGGGCTACATTATGCCCCCTTTTCTCATGGAATTTTCAGAAGAGGCTTTAATTAAGGACGTTTTTCCACAGCGGTTATTCGCAAAGGGTGCCCAAGGTGCGACCGTGGAGGTAGTATCCAATATGCTAGAAACATGTATGAAAATGGATGAAGAAAAGTGGACATTTTTGCTGGACTATCATGGCCCACACTTAGCACAGTGGGAAAAGGCCATGCGTACCCTGCGCAAAGAGCACTATACGCTGGTGGAACTCGCCGCTGTGGCGGGGATTTCTACAGAACAGGCAACCCAGGCAGACTTATACGATTTGCTCATTCAGACACTGGGCAAGCTACCCCCATCGATGTGGGAAAAGATGTCCTGAGCTCCCCCTGGCCTAATACAGGTCTAATAATTGCGACAGACGGTGAATGACCACATTGGCACCAGCAACCTCTTGGGGATTGCCAAAGCCAAAGGCACAACCCACCACAGGTAACCCAGTGGCTTTTGCGGCCTCTACGTCTGAAAGTCGATCGCCAACCATGACGAGGGGGTCCGTTCCGAAATATGCCTGGTGTGCAGCCAAAATGTCTGCCTTGCAGTGACCTCCGACGCTTTCCAGGCACAGGGGGTGTGTCAACAGGGGTCCCAATCCCTGGGAGCTGACCACCGCTTCTAGGTAGGCGCTACTACAATTGCTGGCCACGCTGAGCGTATGTCCCCGTAGGTAAAGCTTTTGTAGGACCGTCAGGGTCTCAGGCAACAAAACCCGTGTTCTACGAATGCCGGCGCAGATCTCTGCCTGTGCTCGCACATAAGCCACTTGGCGTAAGGCCTTGTCGCCCTCTGGCAGCAGTTGTTTCCAGATCTCTTCATCTGGAACTCCAAAGGTGGCGCGCAACACCTCTGTGTCAGGAATTTTTGTCCCCAAAAATTTCAGGGTGGCCGTAAAGGCGGGAAGGACCACGGATGATGTGTCAATTAATGTGCCATCTAAATCGAATAGGAGAGTTGTCATAAGTTAAAGTATAATAGTAGGGCTAGAGGGATGCAAAAATAATGGAGTGGTGAAGATGAAAGTCGGACTGATTGGGCTTGGCAAGATGGGGTACAATCTGGGATTAAACTTATTGACACACAGCCACGAGGTGGTGGTGTACGATGTCCTAGCAGATTCTGTCCACCGTTTTGCCAAGGAAGGTGGCCAGGGTGTGTCCTCTGTCGCACAACTGGTAAAGGCTTTGCCGAAACCCCGGATTGTTTGGTTGATGGTGCCGCAGGGAAATCCGGTGGATGTGCTGTTGGAACAACTGAAGCCACTCATGGAAAAGGACGATATTTTGTTGGATGGTGGCAACTCACACTATAAGGACAGCCTGCGTCGAGCACAGGACTGGGCAGAGTTAGGTGTGCACTACTTCGATGTAGGGACATCTGGCGGCATGTCAGGTGCGCGGGAGGGGGCCTGTTACATGGTTGGCGGGGACCCGGATGTATTCCAGACGATTGAGCCCTTATTTCGGGACACTGCGGTGGCAGGTGGCTATTTGTATACGGGCCCGTCTGGGAGCGGTCACTTTTCAAAAATGGTGCACAATGGCATTGAGTACGGCATGATGGCGGCCATTGGCGAGGGTTTTGAAGTCCTCGAGCACAGTCCTTTCCACTATGATTTTGAGGCTTTGGCCCGTCTTTGGACACATGGCTCTGTCATCCGGGGATGGCTGATGGAACTGACAGAGGAGGCCTTTCGAAAGGATCCTCAATTGGAAAAAATTCGTGGCGTTATGCACTCCTCGGGGGAGGGTAAATGGACCGTCATGGAGGCTCTGGACCAAGAAACTCCAGTGCCAACGATTGCCCTGTCTTTGCTTATGCGCTACCGTTCGCGGGAAGATGATACATTCACAGGTAAGGTTGTGGCGGCATTGCGGAACGAGTTTGGCGGGCATGCTGTGGATCCGAAGTAGCCGTCGACAGTAAATCTCTGAGGAGAACCTCCTAGTTGTCGCTTTGACTTGCAGGCTTAGGGCGCCAAAATGCCCCAGGAGACGGATTCCTGGAGCATTTTGGCGCTCAATTGGCGTTGCTCATTGACGTTAAAACAACCCGTGCCGGGGCTGCATCCGACCCGTGAAGGGCCAGCGGTAAGGCAATCATCTGGTAGGTTCCGGGTGGAACATCGCGCAGGCGCAGGCCTTCAATGATGTAGGCACCCTGCTGGAACAAGATTTTGTGTGTGGGATGGTCTGGTTGACTGCGTTCAATTCCCAAAGCATCTATTCCTACACCTGAAACTCCGATATTAGCCAAATAGCGGGCTCCATCCTCAGTTAAGTAGACAAAATCTGAATTGAACTTTTCGTCCCAGGAATTGCGTGTTTTAAACAACAAAAACTCTCCTGTTTGAATAGCCTGTAAAAGCAGGTCGTCTGTCTGAATGCCACCGGATACCCCGGTTAAGTCCAAGACCCGACAGTGTCTCATCAGTTGGTTTGGGGCTAACGTTTCTGAAGCTTTTCCGCCTGGCAGCATGTGCAGTGGCGCATCAATGTGGGTTCCGCAGTGGGCATCCATACAGATGCGGGTCTCGTGCACGTGTTGAGTGGCAAAGTCGGAGGTCACCTCTAACCTAGGGAGTTTTTCCGGTTTGTTTTTATATACGGTCATGCCCACGTGTATGGGCATGCTGACATCAAATAGGTTCATGTAACAACCCCTCCTCGTGTGTTTGTGTACTCAGGGGCCACCACTGATAGCCTTCTGCCACAGGCAGCTGCGTAGCCACCGCTGGGCCCCAGGTGCCTGCCGCGTAGGGTTCCAGGGGCAGACGGTGGTCTGTAAAGGCATCGGCAATCGGATCGACAAATTTCCAGGCCAATTGAACCTCGTCCCAACGGGTGAAAAATGTGGCATCCCCATGCATGGCGTCCAAGAGCAAGCGTTCATAGGCCTCTGGGGACTCGGTCTGCTGACAAAAGTCCATCACCACTGGCACTACCACAGCGTCTGTGCCCGGCTGCTTAGCATTGATGCGAATGGAAATACCCTCCTTTGGACTGACTTGGATGCTTAACAGGTTAGGCTGTAGTTGTCCTTCTGGATTAAAATATAGATGGTTTGGCATGTTGTGGAATTGAACCACAATTTCAGTGGCTTTGGTGGCCATGCGTTTACCCGTTCGGAGGTAAAAGGGGACCCCTGTCCAGCGAAAGTTGTCAATAAAAAGGCGGGCGGCGACAAACGTTTCTGTACTTGATTGTGGCTGAACCCCAGGTTCTTTCCGATAGCTTTGGACGGCTTGTCCCCACATAGACCCCCCACGGTACTGACCGCGCACCACGTGTTGGTACACTTCCTCTTCTTTCAGTGTGCGTAAGGAGCGCAAAACCTTGACCTTTTCGTCACGAATGGCTTCCACCTTGAGGCGGCTGGGGGGCTCCATGGCCATCATCATGACCATTTGGAGGACATGGTTTTGCACCATATCTCGCAGGGCGCCGGCTTTGTCATAGTAGGCGGCACGTTCTTCGACGCCAACGGTTTCACTGGAAGTAATTTGCACGCTAGCGATGTTTCGATGGTTCCAAATGGGCTCAAAGAGGGCGTTGGCAAAGCGAAGCACCTCAATGTTTTGGACCATTTCCTTGCCCAAGTAGTGGTCAATGCGAAAAATTTCAGTTTCTGCAAACACCCGTCTTAGCGCCTGATTGAGTATTTCTGCAGAAGTTCTATCCCGACCAAATGGTTTTTCAATAATCAATCGTTTCCATGGCGCCTGCCTGTCATTTTCGACGGGCGCATCGCCAAGGTCCGTCAGACCGCTTGCTTGTAGCTGGTCTGCCACGGGTGCAAATAATTCCGGGGCCATGGCCAGGTAAAACAGGCGATGGGTGGGAATGCCTTGCTCGGCCTCTAATTTTTTCACGAGGCTGGCCACCGCCGGAAAGTCCTCTGGCTTTGTGGCGTCGGCCGAGCAGTAGTACGCTCGTTCTAAAAAAGCTTGCCAGTCACCTGCTACGGGCATTGCAGAAGGAGCAAATTCCTCAATGGCTTGACGAATTTGTTCGCGAAAGCTGTCGTGATGATAGGGCCGACGAGCGATGCCAAGGAGGGCAAATTTATTGGGCAGTCGTTTTTCATTCCACAGCCGCAACAGGG
This sequence comes from Alicyclobacillaceae bacterium I2511, assembly GCA_003584005.1. GTDB lineage: Bacteria > Bacillota > Bacilli > Alicyclobacillales > Alicyclobacillaceae > QXHL01. The sequence continues at coordinate 54,974 of QXHL01000007.1, forward strand.
CTGGATACAATTTGCGGCGTGCCAAATCCCCAGTGGCACCAAATAAAATAAAGAGGTGTTCCGGGGCTTGCTGCATTCCGGTTTGTGGGGTCGAGTTGAAGGTTGACTGGATGGGTCCTGTCCTTACATCCGTCACTTGTATGTCCCCCTTTTTCCATCTCTGTTCCCCCTTATTGTAGCCATTGTCCGTCTGTTCTACCAAGCATGTGTGGTGAAATGGACTATTATATAGAAGGACGGGAGTGTTCAATGGGGAGGGTCACGCAGTTCGGTTACCTCAGAGACCACCCAGATGCCACGAGGTCCTTGCCGTCGAGGCTGGTACAACTGCACCAGATATACACAAGTGTCATGACGCACCCGCACGACGGCGTTTTGCAGTCCGGATCCGGGTTCTACGTATTGTTCGACAAAAGAATAAACGTCTTTTGGACGTAGTCCTAAGTGTTCTGTGCCCACCACCTGAGCGGTTCGAACTGGACTGAGGCGCCACTGATTGTGGCCACTATCCACAGACTGCTGAATGTGACCATAATCTTCATTAGGGAGTACCACGCTCCCCTCGAAAACATCCGGACATGGCATTGGGATGACCCCTCCATGATGAATAAGTTTTATCTTTTGTTGAACAAGTTCACTGCAGGAGAAACTACAAATCGGAAATAGGACTGGAGTTTCTGACTTGCGGTTTGCGTGATATAGTATGTGCAGCGGTCAAAAGCCGTGAAGGTTTGCTCGAACTGTGTTGTAGAGGGTTGCAGAAATTCCTGAATTATCCCGTTAATCAAATTGTGGACAAGTCTCGGTAGACTTAGAATGGGGGAATCGAATAATGGGCTATAATTTTGGGGCACAGATTAACCATTTAGCAGTGGAGTCACCCCACCGATTGGCGGTTTTGTGTGTCCATCCTGACTCATCGGAAGAACAGTTGACCTATCAAGAGTTGCGACTGCAAAGCAATCGTGTGGCCCATGGACTGGCTCGTCTGGGCGTGAATCGGCAAGAACGGGTGTTAGTTCTGTTGCCGCGAGGGATTGAGGCCTATGTGACCTACTTGGCGCTGTTAAAGCTAGGGGCCACCATTTTGCCTGGTTCTGAGATGTTGCGTGCCGGAGACCTTCGCTATCGAGTGGAGCATGCGGGTGTTCAGACGGTTATCGCACACCACACGCTGGTACAGGAGGTGGACAAAGCTCGCGCAGACTGTCCTGGTTTGGTGCGCTTTCTCAGTGTGGGTGTGGAGGTTACTGGGTGGACCAGTCTACTGGCTGCGTCGGCAAGCGAATCTGAGTCGGACATAGCGGCAGTCACGGATGAACAGGATATTGCTTTTTTGTCTTATACCAGTGGCACCACTGGTGGACCTAAAGGAGTTATTCACAGTTATTTATGGCCTCGGGAGCACCTCAAAATTGCGGGTACGTACTGGTTTGATGCACAGCCGGGAGAGTTGTGCTGGGCGACTGCAGGACCCGGGTGGGCAAAGTGGGTGTGGAGTCCCTTTACCTCAATTTTAGGCAACGGCGCCACCGCTTTTGTTTACACTGGTCGGTTTGATCCGCAAACTTATCTGTCCTTGTTGGCAAAATACCAGGTTTCTCTCCTGTGCGCAACCCCTACAGAGTATCGACTGATGGCGAAGGTGGACGCACTCTCGAATTATGCAGTTCATCTGCGGTCTGCCGTTTCTGCGGGGGAACCTTTGAATCGGGAAGTCATCGAAACCTTTCGCCGCGAGTTTCAAGTGGCGGTGAGGGACGGCTATGGACAGACCGAAAACAGCTTGTTGGTGGGGACGCTACAAGATATGGAGGTGAAGCCTGGTTCAATGGGAAAACCCTTTCCTGGCATGCGTGTGACAATTGTAGACGAACAGGGAAAAGAAGTGCCCCTGGGGGAAACAGGGAACATCGCTGTCCACCGCAGTTTTCCGGCCCTTTTCAAGGGGTACTTGGCAGACCCGGAGCGGACGAAGCAGGCCTTCCGCGGGGACTGGTACATCACAGGGGACCAGGGACGCATGGATGAGGATGGGTACATCTGGTTTGAAGGTCGGGCGGACGACATCATTATTTCTGCAGGGTACACAATTGGTCCTTTTGAGGTGGAAGATGCCTTAGTCAAACACCCTAAGGTGGCTGAGTGCGCTGTGGTGGCCAGCCCAGACCCAGAACGGGGCCGGATTGTCAAAGCCTTTGTCATTCTTCGAAACCCACAGGATGCACTGGACCCCGAGTTAATTTCTGAACTACAAGACCATGTGAAACGGGTGACGGCCCCTTATAAATATCCACGGGCCATTGAGTTTGTCGAAACATTACCAAAAACAAGCAGTGGCAAAATTAGGCGAATTGAACTACGCCAGCAGGAGGAAACTCGTCCGGAAAACGGCCAGTAGAGTCAATTTTAAAGTGCGTTATCCATACCAGCCCGGGGATTGCTATGCATCGGCCCGGGCTTGGTCGCGTAATGAGGTGGGTAGCACCGCAAGCAACGCGGATTCAATTTGGTCTACCCGTGCCGACCAGGACTGTCTGGATACATACTCTGCCTGCGCTGCTGCACTCGTTCTCGTTTCGCCAGTGAGGATTCTGTCCAAGGCTGCAACGGCTTCCTCTGAGGAGTTTACCAGCCACAATACTTCGTCAAGTCGTTTCAATTCCTCGCTGGTTGTGGCAATTACCTGTTTGCCAGCGGCCAGGTATTCATAGATTTTGATGGGATTGACGCTCTGAGTGAGTTCGTTGCGTACAAAAGCATGTAGAGTGACATCAAATCCACGCAAAAATTGAGGAAGTTCCTGGTAAGGTTGGAGCCCCAGCAGGTGAACGTTGTGTAAAGAGTTTAGGGCACTTACATCAGCATGCTGGGGTCCCACCAATACAAACTGAATTTGGGGACGTTGTTTGGCCATGTCGGCAATCAATGCATAGTCCACCCATGCTCCCAATCCTCCCACAAAGCCTACCCTTGGTTCGGGGATATCTCGCAGTAAAGGGTGCAGGTTGACCGTCTTTGCAGTACGAAAATGTTCAATTTCTGCGGCATTAGGAACCAGACGGACATCGCTGTGGTAGGGATTCATGTGCTCCTGCAAAGCGATGGCGGTGACAAATACCACTCGACTGGCATAAGCTAAGTTGCGCTCCATGTCCTCCACAAGGGTTGTGTTCACAAACCCTGAAAAGTGACTGTGGAGGTCTACACAGTCATAAAGTGTGGCGACAGGGGTGAGGTGGGGAATCAGGTCCACCGCACCAGGAAGCATTGGCAAGAGCAGCAAGGGTTTGTCTGTTGCGAAACGGATTTGAGACGCTAACAGGCGTTGATTGAAGCGGTTGATCCAACGATGCATATTACCGAAAGGTAAGCTGGCCACGGGTGCCAATATGCGCAAACGTCCACTGCCAGTAGCCAGTGGGGGGGTTTGTATAGGTAGGCGGGGCAGTAGTAAGTTGCGGGATAGCAAGTCTGGATTTTTCAGCGGACTGAGCCAGGTGATGGGGCCATTGACATACAGCACATCCCATCCTCGGCGTGCCAGTTCTTTTGCAAAGTGATGGGGGCGAGCGGTGGCCCCCTGCCAAGGTACGGCAGAAGTGACCACCAAGGTTACAGATTGTGCCATTCTCAAAAACTCCTTTTGGGGGGTTGTCCAGCGGTCTGTCGGCGGAACTTGAGATAATCGATGATGGGGCGATAGATGGCCATGGCCAGCCCAAGTAAGGAAACAAACACAAACAGCGGATAAATCCAATTGAAAGCCACAAAGATGAGCATAGTGAAATACTGCTCGCCAATGATAAATGCACGAAATGGAATGAGGGAGCGCCAGCGCTGAATGCGTTCAAATAATCTCGAGTCTGCTTCAATATTGGGTTTTGTGCCCTCAAAGGACTGTGGGACAGAGCTCTCAGTAGCGGGAGATGGATGGGCCTGATTCGCAGCCGCAGCTGCCCAACGGTCTGCCGCAGGTCCGCGAATCAGTTTGATTTGACCGAAGTACTCTAATAAATAGAGACTGAAAAGGGCAAACATAGCCCACATCCAGATATGGGTATCACCAGGGTGAAATCGGGTGTAGCCATAAGCAAGACTGAAATACATGACAAATTCTTTGATTCGGTCTGCAGTTTGGTCTAGCCACCCACCCAGGGCGGAAAAGTGTTGTCGGTAGCGGGCCAATTGCCCATCTGCACAATCGAATACGTAAGAAACTTGGACCAGGATGAGTCCAATGAGAACCACGGAGCGAACACCCGTGGCATAACACAAAGACCCTAGCAAAACCAGCGCTAAGGCGGCCAGGGTGAGAATATTGGGGGTCACCCAGGTATTACGGACGAGGTACACAAGTCGCAAAGAAAAGCTGTAGTACAAATGATTGGTCCAGATATCCGTGGGTCTTTTGGCAGATGCGTGTATCTTAGCAAAGTCGCTGTTCATTGTTGCTTTCACCTCTGCTCCTTGATTCCTGCAAAGGTTGTTAAAACCTGTTGCACAGCGTATTCGTAGTCTTCCGGGAAATCCACTTCCACACAGGGTAAGCCAGTAATATCGACAGCGGTTAAACCAGTTTTGTGGGGCATGACGTCGAGGGCATGCTCAAAAAAACGCATCTCATTTCCTGACACAGCGTGTGCCAACACGGCCTTACGAAAACGTCCAGCGAACTCGCCTGCAAATTTTGCGACCCCAATAAACTCTCCGTAGCACAGCTTTGGGTCCAGATGTTTGCCAATTTGCAGCACTTGCTGATCTTGAACCAGCACCTTAACCTCTTCTTCCCGGCACTGTTTGCGGTCTACTGCGAGAAATCCACCGTTTTGCAGCTTGGCCAAACGTCTCAGTATGGCATCGTCAAAAACCACGTCTGCGTTCAGGTAATAAAAGTCACCCTGATACTGTTGCAAGGCCAGGCTTAGGGAGAACAGAGTGTTGGTTGTCGCAAAATTGGAATTGGTGACATAGGTCACAGATAAATTTGGATAGTGTGTGGCAATATGGTCTTCAATAGATTCCTTGCGGTATCCCACAACTAAGATAATATTGGTAACTCCCACGGCGATTAATGACTGCAACTGCCAATCTAAAATAGTCTTAGGCCCCATTGGTAAAAGGCACTTTGGTTTGTGATTCGTCAACGGGCGCAAGCGAGCAGATTGCCCAGCCGCCAGAATGACGGCGCAAATCGGTTGCATTTATGCCAACTCCTTCGTTGTCTTCCAAAATGCACAGCGGCAAAAGCTTGTCCACAAAACCTACAGAAGGTAAAGTTTGTCCCACTGGGGTCTGCATCTCTCTTATTTAATCAGCCAGTCCATGGGCAGTCAAGGGGCAGCAGGCTCGGCAAATGGACCGTCTTCCTCTTCCAGGTAAAGAACTCGGGAGGATTCATCATAGGCAAATAGTTCAGAATATCGCCCCCAGTCTATGACAATATCCAGTTGTGCGTCGGCAGCTTCACTACCGACGTTTTTGCGAATTACCTCAAGAAAGAATTCCCTAGGCATGCGTCGATTGCGTTTGGAGTCTAAAACCCACCGAATTCGCTCGAAAATTGGAATTCGTTCTAGCAAGCGAGCGCGAAATAGCTCTTTGCGTTCCAATAAAGTAGCGCTGGCAAACTGTTTGCCTATTGGGGTCAAGGAAATGTCTCCCTGGCTGACCTCGGCAAATTCTAGCAATCCGCAAGCTTCCACAATAGGTAAAAGGTCATCCAACTCAAACATAATTTGGTCTGCAAGTTTGTATAGGTCTGATTTAACCGCTAAGTCATCCAACAGTTCCAAAAACCCGGTCAGAGCACCCGAGGGGACCTGGGGCAGGGGGATGTATTTGCGCCCCCCTGTGGCCGTGTCTTCGGCTTCTGGCTGGATGTCACGGGAGTGTGTCAAAATCATGTAGATTCGGTCCACGACATGTGTGAAGGATTCCTCCTTGCGATCTCGCCAGTGGGGGAGACCAATGTGGATGTCGGCAATTACGGTGGCAGGGTCTCGCGAAAGAACCACAGCCCGGTCTGCCATATAGACCGCTTCTTCAATTCCATGCGTGACCATGACAATAGATTTTGTCGGAATTTTGTGTTCCAACCATAACTCCAACAGGTCTCGACGCAGATTCTCCGCCGTCAGCACATCCAAGGCGGAAAATGGTTCATCCATGAGGAGAATGTCCGGTTCAGCCACCAGTGCCCGACCCAAGCCCACCCGTTGCCGCATGCCCCCGGACAATTCCTTCGGGTAAGCCCCTTCAAACCCGTCTAATCCCACCATATCGATGACAGCCAAGGCGCGACGGCGTTTTTCGGGGTTGGGAAAGTCCTTGTAGCGCAGTCCTAACTCCACGTTTTGTAGCACTGTTAACCAGGGAAACAGGGCAAAGGATTGAAACACCATGCTGACACCTGGATTGGTCCCCAGAATGGGGTGGTCGAGGAATTTCACAGTACCTGTGGTGGGGTGTATCAATCCGGCAATAATGCGCAGTAGGGTGGACTTTCCAGACCCCGAAGGGCCTAGGATGGCCACAAATTCTCCAGTCGTAATGCGGAGGTCAATATCTTTTAAAACGGTCACCTTGTGCTCCCCAGGGGAGTCGTAGCGTTGGTTGATTTGCTTGAGTTCCAGTAAGTCTGTCATATCCATTCACCTCAGATAATTCGAAAACGTTTTTCTGCAACTTTTTGCAAGGGACGCCAGACAATTCGGTTCACAGTGGTGACAAAGGCAGCCATGACCACAATGCTCAAGACGATGGCTGGCCAATCTCCAAGTGTGGTCACTTGTGTGATGTAGGCGCCTAAACCGGTAGCCACCAGGGTCTGCTGTTTCCAGGTCACCAATTCGGCAATGATACTAGCGTTCCAGGCACCGCCGCTGGCGGTGATGCAGCCCGTAACTATATAGGGGAAAAGCGCTGGCAGCAAAAGTCGTCGCCAGCGCTCCCAACCGCGTAACCCGAGTACTCGGGTGGCTTCTTTAAGGTCACTGGGAATGGCCTGTGCTCCAGCAATCACATTAAATAAAATATACCATTGAGTGCCCAGCATCATCAGAAAAAGGGAACCAATTTGAAAGTTAACGTGCAGCTCCAAATACACCAAGGTCACCAGGGGAAAGACCATGTTTGCTGGAAAGGAGGCCGCAATTTGGACCAATGGCTGAGTAATGCGGGATGCCCGTGGATGCAGTCCTATCGCTACCCCCACTGGAACGGTCCACAACAGCGCCAGCACTGTGGAAGACATCACTCTAGTTAAGGTAAACACACCGAGGATTATGACATGGAATATTTGTGGCCAGCCCAGTTTTGCAATTTCGACGGTTCCTTGGAATCCATAGTAGAAAACGAGCAGTATCCCCAAAAGAGCAACCCCCCGCGACAGCCAAGGTTTCCAAGCTGAAGAGTGTGGGGTGATAGAAGAATGGGTTTGTTTATGTCGACTAGATTTGACAAAGTTTACGACGGTGGAGTCGATGGCTCGAAGCATTGAACCAAAAATGTGTTCAGAAATCCATAAAGCCAAGCGGGATCTGTGGAGAAATTTGAGAAACCAAGACTCAATTGGATCATCCGCATGGGTATCCAGCTTAAAGCGTTGGGCCCAAACTACTAGCGGTCGCCAGAATAACTGGTCCACCACCACAATCATCACAACCATGGTAGACATGGCTTCCAACAGGGCAGGAATGTTACCTTGTTGCATAGCTGTGGCCATATAAGACCCAATTCCAGGAAGTTGAATGTGATGATTGAGTACGGAAATGGATTCGCTGGCAGCTAAAAAAAACCAACCCCCCCCAAAGGACATCATGCTGTTCCATACCAGTCCGATGGCCGCATAGGGCAATTCTAGGTGTGTGAAGCGGGAATAGGAGTCAAGCCGTGATATGGCAGCGGCATCCTGTAACTCCCGGGGTAAATTGGTGATGGAGTAATAAAGACTGAAGGTCATGTTCCACACTTGGCCTGTAAAAATGGCAAAAATAGAGGCTAATTCTAAGCCCAACAACCGATGCGGAAAGAGGCCCATAAATGCGGTCACCGTGACAGAGAGAAAGCCTAGAACAGGGACAGATTGGAGAATATCTAGCAGTGGAATCATGATTTTTTCTGCGCGTCGGTGGATTGCAGCAAACCGAGCGTACACAAAGGTAAACAATAAAGAAAAGAAAAACGCGATAAACATGCGCAACAGGGAACGACCGGCATAATAAGGCAGAAGCCACCAGTCCAGGTGAATAACTGGCTGGTCCACGTCTGAAAAGTGCACATCCATGCCGGAACCCAGGGTGACAAGGGCGTACAACAGAGCAAACACCAGCAGCGCAATGATGGCATCAACCCAAGTGAACTTTGTGGTCAAGGGAAACCGTTGCCGCGGCCACTTCATTGGACCCCCTCCTAACGGCACCGCTGTGGTGTACAAATTCGTCCGTAATGGTGGGGCAATAGGGCACTGGTACTACAGGGTACTACAGTCCTGCCCACTCTGGTACTGTAACATCCGAATCTTGGTGAAACAAGCAAGCTTTTGTCTGTTACAAAAGTAATTCAGGGAACCGCAGGCGGGTGTGGCGCAAAAGTAGTGTCATGGTAAAAAAAGGAGCAGTGGGATGGGATAGTGGGAAATGATCGGAAAAAATCCACACTATTTCATAAATTATACATTCCATATTGATTTGCTTTTTCTTTTTTGCTATCATATTTCTGATTCGATTCCAAATAATAAGACAAATAAGGGGGCATTCCATGTGAAAAAGTTAAAAAAGACACTTGTGGCCACGACAGCCGTCGCCACTACATTGGCGCTGATTGCTGGCTGTGGCACCAGCGGTAGCAGCAATACCAGCAACACGAGCGGGCCAAGTGGGACAGGATCAGCAACACCGGCAAGCAACGAGATTACGGTGGGTACGTTGTATGCAAGTTCCGGTGCTTACGCAACTTCATCTATGCCAGAGTACGCGGGCCTGAAGTTGTGGGTGGATCAGGTAAACGCGGCTGGCGGGGTTCAAGTGAAGGCTACAGGAAAGAAAGAAAAGATAAAGCTAATTGCATACAATGACCAAAGCAGTGTTTCTACGGCGACAAATTTGTATAATCAACTGATTACACAGAATAAGGTCAATATCTTAGTATCAGATTTTGGGTCGGTGCTTACGTCGGTGGCAGTGCCTATTGCGCAAGAAAATAAAATGCTGTTGTTTGATCCAACAGGGTCTGGGGCCACATTCTTCACGCCCAATAATCCATATATTGTATTGACAGCGTTGCCGACATCTCAAATTTGGCCTGATAGCTTGGCACAATATTTAACGAATCATGGTATTAAGCATCCCGCGATTTTGTACTGTGAAAATGATTTCGACCAATCGCAGAACACTACTTTAATGCAAAAGCTACAGGCGGCTGGTATCACCCCCGTATATGACAATGGAGTGGCGACATCCACATCTAACTACTCTGTGTTGGTACATGATATTGCCGCAAAAAATCCTGATATGGTGATGGAATTAGGGTACCCAAACAATGACATTGCGTTTTTGCAAGCGCTTCAGTCCACAGGCACCAAGTTTAACAAAACCTTTGTGATTTTCCCTGGACAATTGCCAGCACTGTTTGAAAAAGATTTCCCTATCTCTCAATTGAGCGGATTGTACACCTACCCGACACCCCCGTTTATCAACTACAAGAACGTGAATTATGGGTTGACTTTGCCAAACTTTGAAAGCCAGTACAAGTCTTCGACAGGTCAGACAGCCAACTTTCTAAGTGTGGCTGGCTATACCACAGGTCTCATTGTGCAAAAGACTTTGGAGACCTCAACCAGCTTAAGTCAGCAAGACCTGCGCGCTGCGGTGAATCAGTTCTCCGGCACTATTGTAACATTGGATGGACCTTTCAAAGTGGACAGCACCACGGGCGCACAACTGGGTGAGACCTTACCCGTCGGTCAGTTAGTATCGAATGGCAAGGGCGGATTGGGCGTGAATATTCTTAAGTAATTTTTATTGGTGTATACAGTGTAGAGGGTGCCCCCGCTTCCCGCTTATAAAGGATGCGGGTGCACCTACTTTTCATAAGAAAACAACTTGAAAACAGCGGTCTGCTAAGAATGGGGGCAGATAGACCCGTGTTGTTGTACACGCTTGTTTCAGGCATCCTGTTTGGCATCTTTTTTGGGCTGATGGGGCTTGGACTCAACTTTATTTTTGGTGTCATGAAAATTGTGAACCTTGCCCATGGAGACTTTGTGATGTTGGGTGCGTTTGGTGTTTATCTGGGGCAAACAATTTGGGGTGTCAACCCAATTATCAGCTTATTGATCGAATTTGTCGTGTTTATACTGATTGGAATTCCAATTTATTATGCACTCGTTCCCCGCCTGCTCAAGTCTCGAGACCCTGAAATGCTGTCCTTAATTCTGTTTTTCGGGTTTTCTCAGACCATTGAGGCACTTGCCACCATGGCCTTCGGAAATAACCCTGAAACCATTGATGCGACGTTGCTTGGTAAGTATCCTTTTCACCTATTTGGCCAGTCTTTTCAGTTTGCCTGGCTGGTGGTTGTTTTGGTTAGTGTGGCCGCAATGGTTTTCATGTACGTGTATTTGTATCATACGCGCATTGGCATTGCGACACGCGCGGTGATGGGAAGCCGGGAAGAGGCGCAGAGTAGCGGGATTCACGTGCATCGAGTGTCTGCACTTGCGTTTGGGATTGGCCTTGGTCTGGCGGCTGTGGCAGGGGGAATGTCCCCATTTATGCTGGGTGGCATTTTTCCAACCATGGGAGTGGACCTGACAGCCATGTCTTTTGCCATAATTGTCATTGGGTCTTTGGGGAATCCGTTGGGTACTATTTTGGGCGGACTGGTCTACGGGATCTCGTTAATGCTAATGCAAACCTATTTGCCATCCTGGTCAAGCATGGTACCCTATCTGTTACTCATTATCATTTTACTGGTCCGACCCAGCGGACTTCTGGGCAGGAGAGTGCGGCATGCGTAAACGAATCGTGAGCAATGGGATTGTGATTGTGTTGTTGGCCCTTGCGTTTGCAATTGCACCCGCATTTTACAGTAACGAATCGGTGTTATTTCAAATGATGGTTTTTTTAGCGTTGGCTCAAGGAGTCAACATTCTCTATGGCTTTACTGGGTATTTACCCTTCGGATATGTTGGCTTTTTTGGTATTGGTGCTTATGGCGCCTCAGTCTCCATCAGTTTGTGGCACACTCCTGCGTGGTTGGCCATGATTGCGGGGGGAATTGCAGCACTGGTTGCAGGTGGGATGCTTTCGCCATTATTGCGGCTGTCTGGAGCCTACTTTGCCATTGGTTCATTGGCCGCCTCACAGGTGCTGTATTACGTAGTATCGAACAGTAATTTGCAAAACATTACCAACGGCCCATATGGAGTTAATTTGGCGGCTGTGTTTAATGACAGAGCCAGTTACTTCGCAATGCTCCTTGTACTAATAATTACGACCATGTTTGTGGCGTATCTGCGCATGTCACGGTTAGGTATGTCGCTCGTGGCAGTGCGGGAAGACCCAATTAGTGCTGGCATGGCAGGCATCCACGTGGTTCGTACGCGGACTTTTGTGTGGTTGACCACCGCAGTGATTGCTGGTTTGGTAGGGGCGGTGTACGCGTGGCACATTTCCGTGTTCTATCCGGACACGGTGTTTGACCTATCCATTAGTATCTTCGCCATTGTTTTCACCTTGTTTGGCGGGGGTGCCACAGTTCTAGGCCCCATTATTGGGACGGTGATTTTGTACGGGGTGTACAACGTGATTGGGGTTTCGGACCCACAGTACTTTCAACTGATTTATGGCGTGCTCATTATGGTACTTGTACTGTTTTTGCCCAACGGCGTTTTGTCTTTGCTCCGAAGGAGGGGAATTGATGTCCCATAATTTGCTTACTGTAACAGGTTTGACCAAGTCCTTTGGGGGTTTGAAAGTGTTGGCTGGTATCAGTTTCACAGTGGCCCCCGGGGAAATTCTTGGTTTAGTTGGACCCAATGGTTCGGGGAAAACCACTTGCATCAACGTTATTTCGGGATTATACAAACCTGATGGGGGCCAAGTGATTTTTAAAGGCCAATCAGTGACGGGGAAGCCCTTACACGTCATGGCTAAAGCCGGAGTAAATCGGACCTTTCAAATTCCGAAACCCTTTAAAGGGTTGACGGTGAAACAAAACATTGAGGTGGTACAACACCGACAGGGTGCATTTCAGGTTGTGGACAATCCGCTGGAATTTGTCGGTCTTCAAAAATTTCAGGATCGGGATGCGTCGAGTTTAACCAGTGGTCAACAGAAATTGCTGGACTTGGCGCGTGCGTTGGCGTCAGGGCCTGAGATGTTGTTGGTGGATGAATTGGCCGCTGGGTTAAATCCAGCGGAATTAGTGGAGATTGCTCGACGGCTGAAACATCTGTCTGAACGAGGTGTCGCTTTGTTGGTTGTGGAACATTTGCTCGGTTTTGTGAATGAACTTACCCAACGTGTGATTGTCATGAATGCAGGCAAGGAAATATTTGAAGGGGACCTGGATTCTGCTGCTAAAAACGAGCGCGTTGTTGAAGTGTATCTTGGACAGTGAGGGTTGTGAAGGGACTGAATCAAATTGGCTGAACTTCTCCGTGTAAACAGCCTGAACACTGGGTATGAGGACATGCAGATTTTATGGGATGTTCATTTGTGGATGAACCAAGGGGAGTGTGTTTTGGTCTTAGGATCTAATGGTGCTGGGAAAACGACACTTCTCAAAACCTTGGTGGGTTTGGTGGATGCCTGGAGTGGCGAAGTGGAACTTGCACAGCAATCTCTCATAAAGATGTCTGTGGACCGACGGATACACGCGGGTATTGGATATCTTTCTGAAACTGGAACAATTCCTTCCTTGACAGTGGAAGACAACCTTCGCCTTGGTGGGTTTTATTTGTCTAGGACAGAACGGGAACGGCGAGGGAATGAAATGTATGAAAATTTCCCCATTCTTCGGGAGAAACGAAAGCATCTTGCAGACAGTTTGAGTGGGGGTCAGCGAAAAATGCTCGGTGCAGCCAAGGCCTTGATGAGCAATCCAAAGCTGCTGATTATGGACGAGCCCTCTGCCGGGCTGTCCCCACGGTTGGTGACAGAGTTAATTGAGATTCTGAAGGGGTTCCATAAACAGGGCTTGTCTTTGTTGATCGCGGAGCAGAATGTGAAGTTTCTTGACATTGCGGAACGAGTGTATGTCCTTGATTCGGGTCGCATTGGCTTTGCTGGGACAGTGAAGGAGCTGCAAGCGGATGATGCTATTCGCAAAGCTTACTTTGGTGTGACAGGTCAATGATGACGCTGAGAGTGGGGAGTTTTTCGACATACCGGTTGCAATCATCAGACTCAACTTCCAATCGTTGCGCACCCGCAGTGTTTGACACCAACAGAATCCCATGATATATTGTCGCCAACAAGCAACCTAAATAGGCAACGCAACTCTTATCTAGAGCGGTGGAGGGACTGGCCCGATGAAGCCCGGCAACCAACAAGGGTAACACCTTGGAGAGGTGCCAATTCCTGCAGACTTATCAGGGGACTGATATGAGTCTGAGAGATGAGAGGAGCGCGGCGTCGGTATCTATGAATGTACTGACAGACCGCTCCTCTCGGGGCGGTCTTTTGTGTGTACTGTTTAGTGCTAGCACATTTTGGTGTTTCCAGGTACTTTGCTGGGAGATTTGACAAAAAGGAGAGAACAAAATGACGGAACAGCGCCAAGGTTTTGAAACAATTGCGTTGCACGGAGGTTATAAGCCAGAACCCACCACACATGCGGTGGCGGTCCCAATCTATCAAACCTCCTCATACGCTTTTGACAGCACAGAGCATGCAGCCAACCTGTTTGCCCTCAAAGAACCAGGAAATATTTATACCCGCATAATGAACCCCACCCAGGACGTATTTGAACAGCGCATGGCCCAGTTGGAGGGGGGAGTGGGAGCCCTCGCTGTGGCTTCCGGGCAAGCGGCCATCACGCTGGCTATTTTAAATATCGCAGGCTCTGGCGACCACATTGTCAGTTCCACTAATTTGTATGGAGGCACGTTTAATTTGCTGGGGGTGACCTTACATCGCCTGGGAATTGAAGTATCTTTTGTGGATCCGCATGATTTGGATGGGGTAGCTGCAGCCATCCGTGCGAACACAAAAGCAGTGTATGTTGAAAGTATTGGAAATCCGCGTATAGACGTGGCGGATATTGAGGGCTTGGCAACCGTTGCCCATTCCCACGGCGTGCCCCTGGTGGTGGATAACACCTTTGCCACACCGTATTTATGTCGCCCGTTGGAGTGGGGAGCGGATATTGTCGTTCATTCTACAACTAAGTTTATTGGTGGGCACGGGACTTCCATTGGTGGATTGATTGTGGACGGGGGGCGTTTTAATTGGGACAATGGGCGTTTTCCGTGTCTGGTCGAGCCTGATGAAACCTATCACGGGGTGTCTTACGTGCAGGATGTGGGGGCAGTGGCTTACATTGTCAAAGCTCGGGTGCAACTTTTGCGGGACATGGGTCCGGCCCCCTCTCCATTTAATATGTTCTTATTTTTACAGGGTTTAGAAACCCTGGCACTGCGGATGCAACGACATTGTGAAAATGCCCTGGCGGTCGCCCGCTTTTTGCATCAGCACCCACAGGTGGAATGGGTTCAGTATCCAGGGTTGCCGGACAATCCGTATTATGACCGAGCCCAAAAATACCTGCCCAAGGGGCAAGGAGCTATTTTTACATTTGGAATTGTGGGTGGAGTCGTGGCAGGCAAAGCGTTTATTGACAACCTGCAGTTGCTGACACACTTGGCAAACGTCGGCGATGCCAAGAGCCTGGTGATTCATCCTGCGAGCACCACACACCAACAGTTGACAGTGGAACAACAACAGGCGTCTGGTGTGATGCCCAATCTCATCCGGCTGTCGATTGGCTTAGAAACCTTAAACGATATCTTGGCAGACCTTAATCAGGCACTGGTGGCGGCAGGCCAGGTTGTGGGGACGTCCCACTGACGGGGGCGCAACAACTGGGGGAGGATGGTGAAAGGATGGCCATGCGGTCAGAGCGGGTGGCAGCAGAACCGCACTTGCGGTGGCTGTGGTTGGGTAACCGAACGGATCACCGGATAGGGGAATTGGAACTTCCCTGTGTGCAATTGGAGAGCCAGGAGGTTCTCCAGGGTGTGCGGCTGAGGTTTGAAACCTGGGGGAAGCTAAACGCACAGGCGAACAATGCCGTGGTGGTGTGCCATGCCTTGACTGGAGATGCTCACGCAGGGGCAGGCGAGTCTGGTCCCGGGTGGTGGTCTGATTTGATTGGGCCCGGTAAACTGTTGGATACGCAACGCTTTTTTGTCGTTTCTAGCAATGTGCTGGGTGGGTGTGGGGGGACGACGGGCTCGGCCAGTGTGGCGTGGGACGGACGACCCTATGGGCTACGCTTTCCACTCATTTCCGTGCGAGATATGGTAGCCGTACAGTTGCAGTTGGTAGATGCTTTGGGAGTTGACGAAATTGCCATGGTGATTGGCGGGTCCTTGGGAGGAATGCAGGTGTGGGAGTGGGCCTGTATGGCACCCGAACGGGTGCGGGAAGCCGTAGTGGTGGCCGCACATGCTGCGTTCACACCCCTGGCCATGGGGTACAATGCGGTCATGCGGCAAGCCATCACCGCAGACCCAGCGTGGCAACAAGGAAACTACTACGGCACAGGTCAGCAACCGGAAACGGGGGTGTCCATTGCCCGCCAAATTGGTTTGTTGACCTATCGCGCCAGTGAACTGTACCAGGAGCGTTTTGGCAGAAAGCTCGTAGATGAGAGATTTTCTATGAATCCATGGGAGGCCTTTACAAAGCCCCAATATCAAGTTGAGTCTTATTTAGATTACAACGGACGCAAGTTTGTAGATAGGTTTGATTCCAATACCTACCTATATCTTATGCGTGCGATGGATGGGCACGACATCGGGCGTAACCGCGGTGGGGTTAGTCGGGCCTTAACTCGTATAAAATCCCGGTTGACACTGGTTGGAATTCGCACGGACTATCTTTATCCAGTGGCAGAAATGCAGGCCACCGCCCGTGAGGCTGTGGCTGTCGGAGTGGACTGTCGCTACATGGAGCTAAATTCTCCCCACGGTCATGATGCCTTTTTGATTGAACAGGATGCACTGGCAAAACTCATTGAACAGTCCCGGGAAGGAAGGCGGGTATGACAAAAAAAATCACTACCTTGCGCCTTGGACTGCTTGGCTGTGGTGTTGTGGGGACAGGCGTGATTGCTGCTTTGCAAAAACAGGGTTCTGAAATTCAGCGACGTTTTGGCATTCACTTGGTCTTGGTCCGTGTGGCCGTGCGGGACCTGCAACGTCCGCGTGCACCATTTGTAGATAGTTCACTTTTAGTGGCTGACTGGCAACAGGTATGCCAAGCAGAAAATGTGGATTGTGTCATTGAGGCGATGGGCGGGCGTCACGCAGCGAAAGAGGCGGTGCAGACCGCACTTGCCTTGGGCAAATCTGTGGTAACGGCCAACAAGGAACTACTGGCCTTTCATCAGCAGGAGTTGGAAGAGCTCGCCCGTTCCAAGGGAACCTTTTTGGCCTGTGAGTCCAGTGTCATGGCTGGAGTTCCAGTACTTTATATGTTGGATACTTATTTTCAGGCAAACCGTGTCACGCGTCTTGCGGGCATTGTTAACGGAACGTGCAACTACATCTTGTCCCAGATGAGTGAATTTGAACAAGAATTTCACCCAGCTTTGGCGCAAGCGCAGCGTCACGGATTTGCGGAAGCAGACCCCAGTTCAGACATTGAGGGCAGGGATGCTTTGTATAAATTGGCAGTACTGGTACGCCACGCATGGCAGCATACCTTGACTGTGGACCTGGGATTGGCCACGGGTATCAACGGGTTGTCACAGGAAGACCTGCGATTAGCTGAGCGCTTTGGCTGCCGTATCAAACACGTGGTTGAGGCCGTCCCAGAGGGTATTGGGGACAGCGTGTCCGTATATGTGGGGCCCCAATTACTGCCGCTCAGCCACCCATTGGCTCAGGTGGCAGGAGCCAACAACGCACTGGCGGTCTCCGGGAACTTGGTGGGGGATGTGATTTTCAGTGGGCCCGGTGCGGGTGCAGGCACCACCGCCAGTGGTATCCTGGAGGACGTGCTGCGTTGCGCCTTGCACACATCCCCGTCCCCAGTTGCGATGGGAATGAGGGGTCCTGGCACGGCAGCTGGCTTGAGCCAGTCTGGTACACTGACGGCGGGTAGACTGACACGTACCGGGCGGACGCTGGACCACAAGAAACAGCCCGAGCACCCTCAAACTTTGACACAGTTTGTACACCACCAAACCCTGTTGGTGCGTTGGCAGAAGTCTCCTGAGGTGGGGACATTCGTGGCCAGCGATTCTCAAGGATTGCAAATGGATAGGCTGACCTGGGCTTGGGAAGCGGAAACCGTTCTGTCTGTACCAATGGATGAGAACAATCAGGAAATGCGGGTTTGGCTGATTTTTCATCCTCAGCACAGCGTAACAAAGGGGCTGCAAAGACTGTTGGAAGGGGACGACGGCGCCCAAACCCGGGCGCAGACGGGGGCAATACCCTCCGAACAGTGGGCGGTATTCCCCTTTGTGGATGGGTTTGTGCCTAACTTGGAGCGGGGTTACGGAGTGTTAGAAGAGTGGGTTGGGGACGGAGTGTTAACGGGAACAAGCGTTAAGTAGCCTTTGTGGCCATCACTAGAAATACTCATAGAAGTTCCTTCATACAAAGTCCCATTCACACGAATGGGACCGCTGGTGGCATAGATCCGTCCTGGTGGACCGGGCTTTGATGCCACAAACTGCTGTACCTCTTTTTGTTTAATCCACACACTCACCACGTAGCGGCCGTCTGAGCGGCGAGACAGTAGCCAGAACTCCCCATCTGTGGGTGAACTCATCTGGGCCATGACCTGCAACTTGTGGCCCGCCGCGTCCGCAGAACCGGGGTAGGGGATGCTGGGAACACTGTGCAGGCGAAAGGCGAGAAATCCAACAACTAACAACGCGAGAATCATCCAGGAACCCTTGCGCATTTGGAGTTCTCCTTTCAGCGCGGTAAACTGGCGTGTTTAAATGCCAGACGATTGGTTGCTGTCATAGTTTGTCATGGTTCATCATTAGTGGAACAAATTCATTAGGGGTGCACTTGAATCTGGATGTTTCGAATGATGGCATACTGTGTGGGTTTACTTACTTCGTTGCCCATCAGGGGGTTTGGGACCACCGGAATAGCAGCGATTTTTTCCACCACACTCATGCCTTGAATGACTTTCCCAAACTGCGTGTAACTTGGAGGCAACTGTTTGGCTGCTGGTCCGGTGCAGATGAAAAATTGACTACCGTTGGTGTTGGGCCCGGCGTTGGCCATTGCCACAATGCCTGGATTATAAGGGTACTTAGGGGGCAATTCGTCGGCAAACCGATATCCTGGGCCGCCCGTGCCGTTGTTTAAAGGATCTCCAGTTTGAATCATGAAGTTTTGGATGATGCGGAAAAACACATCATTGTTATAAAAGTGGTGATTAGCCAAAAAAACAAAATTATTTACAGTATGGGGGCTGTTCTGGGCAAAAAGTTGAACCGTGAAATTACCGTAATTTGTCGAGAACACCGCTTCATACTGTTTTTTTACGTCAATTGTCATGGCAGGAGGAGAACTCCAGTGCATGTGAATCCCCTGTGACTGGGGGGGAGGCGGAACTTGTTGGGTGGTTGTATTGCCTGTGAGATTGGATGTGGTTGTATTCGTGTTCTGAGCGGCGGTTGTGTTGTTTGCCACAGGCGTGCCACAGGCAGTCAAAAATAGGGTTAGGGCACCTGTCACCGCAAGCAAACTTGCCTTACGGTGGGCTGTAAATTTTCTTGTGGATTGTGGGAATCCATTCATCAATGTGTAGCCTCCTCTTTAAAACTGTTTGCTGCGAAAATGAGCCCCATTGGGGGAAGGAGTATTGACGCTGCATTTCTCCATCCCTTGGTGCCCGTGTGAACAGGGATGGCCAAAGTGGCACCCCAATTCACGCGGGCCACTTTGGACTTTAGGCTTTCCCGAGCATTTGTAAAAATTCCCGTCGAAGTGACTCGTTTTCTCGATAGATGCCAGTGGTTGCCAAGGTCAGGGTGGTGGACCCCGGCTTTTTTATACCGCGTGCAGCCATACAGGTATGTTCGGCTTCCACCAAGGCAATCGCCCCCAGGGGATGGAGCACTCGCTGCAGGGAGTCGACGATTTGCTGGGTCAGACGTTCCTGCACTTGCAAGCGGCGTGCCAATACGTCCACCAGCCGCGCCAGCTTACTAATTCCGACAATCGTGTGGTCGGGCAAGTAGGCCACATGTGCTTTTCCGAAAAAAGGCAGCATGTGGTGCTCGCACAGGCTGTAAAACGTGATATTTGAAACAATCACCGGACCATCGGTGTGTTCATTAAAGGTGGTGCTTAGCATACTGTCTGGGTTGATGTTTGTGCCGCCGAGCAGTTCATCAAACATTTTTGCCACTCGTGCGGGGGTATCCAACAATCCCTCACGGGTGTCATCTTCCCCTGTGAGGCGGAGGATTTCTTGTACGTGGGACGCTATCTGTCTTTGCCTATCATCAAGTTCGTGGCGAAAATCCGTATTTTTGAGATTTGCGGAACGCTCGAACAATGTCCCGGCCTCCTTCATCAGACCCGCTGTGTCTTCCATTGCAAAGGCACTGTTTATTCATTATAGTGGTTTGGGTTTCTGGGGCCAAGTGAAGATTTCCTATGGGGTGAAGAACCCTTCATAGAGGAGTCGTTGTCCCGTGTGTTGGGAAGTTTGCTGCCCTGAATTGTTTGGAGGTGTCAGGATGAATTCTGCGGACAACAGACACAAATCGAGCTCAAACCTGACGAGCCAAGACCTGTTGGCAGGTCTCAATTCACAACAACGCAAGGCGGTCACTACGGTGGCTGGACCCGTTTTGGTTGTAGCTGGTGCGGGCAGTGGCAAAACCAGTGTATTAACTCGTCGGATTGCCTATTTGGTGAAGGTCCACGCGGTTCCCGTGCATCAGATATTGGCGATTACATTTACGAATAAAGCTGCCCGGGAAATGAAAGAACGAATTCGTCCCTATGTGGGAAGCAAGGCCCATGATTTGTGGATGGGCACCTTTCACAGTATTTGTGTAAAGATTTTGCGCCGTGAAGCGACGGTCGTCGGCTATCACCCCGCTTTCACCATATTGGATGCAGAAGACCAGTTGGCGGCCGTACAACAGGTCCTATTAGACCTCAATTACGACCTGAAAAAGTTTGATCCTAAGGCGGTACACGGGGTTATTTCCAACTGGAAGAATGAATTGGTGGCACCGAGTCAGGGCTTGTCTGGTTCTGCCAAGGGAGATGGGACAAAAGCCATTGCGGCGCAGGTGTATCCACTCTATCAGCAACGTTTGCAACAGGCCAATGCCATGGACTTTGACGACCTGATTGGCAAAACGGTGGAACTGTTTCAGGGTCACGAGGAGGTTCGGCAGCGCTATCAGGAAAAATTTCATTACCTGCACGTGGATGAGTATCAAGATACAAACCGTGCCCAGTATCAACTGGTGCGCTTGTTGGCAGCAGGACACGGCAATATTTGCGTCGTAGGGGATTCGGATCAGGCAATATATGCTTGGCGAGGCGCGGACATTCGCAATATCCTCGATTTTGAACGGGATTACCCTGAAAGCATTGTGATTACCCTAGAAACCAATTATCGTTCCACACAAACGATTCTTGATGGGGCAAACGCCGTCATCCGCAACAACGTGCAGCGCAAAGACAAAAGTCTGCGCTCGGTACGGGGCCAGGGCGAACCGATTGTGGTCTGTGAGGTGCAAGAGGGGGAACAAGAAGCCCAGTATGTGGCGGATCAAATTACTGCCCATGTCCAAAATGGTGGACAGTTCGGAGATTGCGCCGTGCTGTACCGCGCCAACGCGCAATCTCGGGCCATCGAAGAGAAATTGATGCAACAGGCGATTCCATACATCGTGGTGGGTGGGTTAACCTTTTATGATCGCCGGGAAATCAAGGATGTGCTTGCATATTTACGGGTTTTGGCCAATCCACAAGATGAGATTTCTTTGTTGCGAATTCTCAACAAACCAAAACGCGGACTGGGTCCGGGGGCGGTCCGTAGGCTGATAGACTTTGCCCACGAAAATTCCATCACTTTATTGGCGGCCCTTGCCAGGGGCACAGAAGCGGGGTTAACGGAGAAAACGGCCGCTGCAGGATTTCAATTACACCATGTGTTGGCAGAGTTGACCACTTGGATGGACGGCATGCCGATTACTGAGTTTCTTGCCGAAGTAGTTTACGCGACAGGGTATCGTGCCATGTATGTGGATAGTTCTAAAGAAGATGACTTGCATAGACTAGAAAATATTGACGAATTGTTGAGCGTTACGGCGTCTTTCGACCGTCGTCGCCAGGGTTCTTTGCTAGAATTTCTAGGGGAGGTTTCGTTGCTTAGTGATGTGGATAAGGAGCGAGGGAAAGAGCAGAATGCGGTGCGGTTAATGAGTTTGCATGCCAGCAAGGGATTGGAGTTTTCTGTGGTCTTCATCATTGGCATGGAAGAGGGTGTATTTCCTCACGCCCGTTGTCTTGAAGATGAACAAGGTATTGAAGAGGAACGCAACTTGTGTTATGTGGGCATTACACGTGCAAAGGACAGCTTACACCTTTGCTGTTGCCGGGAACGAACCCTGTACGGTCAGGTACAGCTACGAGAACCCTCCCGTTTCCTTAGCGAACTACCAGAGGACAAAGTCAGTCGATTGCTGCTTGCAGAGAATTTGCCTGCCAGTCTGTCGGCAGGGGACAAAATTCGACACCCTCAGTTTGGGGAAGGGATTGTGTTGTCCATCGCACAGCGTTCTATATTGGACGGCCACGGGGGGACAAACATAGCCCCGACCTTGCCTGATTCTCCTCCGGGCGAGCCTAGCAAGCAGTTGACCGTGATGTTTCATCCCAGTATTGGGTTGAAAGTTGTGCCGGATCGCCATGTTCGGCTGGTGTCCCAGGTGTCCGCACAGGCATTTAGCCCTGCATGATGCAGACGGCCGGGTAGTCATGGTAGAATGAAGGGAAGTAGGGTGAAAATCCGGATTTGCCGCCAGAAGTGCCCACATTTTTACCAAGGGTTCAAATTGTGCGGCGTCAGAGTGCCGAGAGGATGAATGTCTGGTGTGGGAATGGATTTGGATCATTGTCGGTATTGCGGTCCTGGTGGGTCTGTACGTTTGGCTGTACCTGTTCACCCGTAAACGTCAACGAGACTTTGACGAACAGTATCTAGCTGCGAAGCAGCGGTTTGATGTATTTGTGCTGAATAAAAAGATTGTCCGAGAAGCTGGGCAATCCAGGTGGTTGAAATACATGAAGTTTAAAACGTACCAAGTAGTAGGGCGTGTTAATGTGACGCAAAAGGTTAAAGGGGTACAGATGAGTCGGATGCAGGTCATGTCCTTTCATACCACTAAATCTGAATATGAAAAAATTCATACTCAGCATCGCTATAAGATGGATATCGCAGGCAATTATATTGGTTTCGTACTAGCTCCAGCACCTGGCAAGCAAGCAAAACAAAAAGGCAAGTCCGCTAAAACGGAAACTCCCACGGGCAAGTGGAAGATTTGGAAGCGGTCGGCCCGCAAGGGCAATCCACGGGGCGGTTCGCAAGATAAGGCGAAGTAAGCTGTAGTGCGGGGATGGAAAATAGGGGGACAAGTTGGACAACGTCTCCTCCCTTTCACACCGTGTATTTTTCGCTTGACAGGGTATTGCCTCTATTTCTTAAGCACCCTCTCGGCATGCGCCAATGCCCAAAAGGTTGCATATGTTGGGTTGAGAGCAGGTCAAAATCTAGGGAAAGCAGTCCTTTGCTTGTGACCTGACGATAGGGGGCATCAGTCATGCGTGCACGGACGCAGGCACCATCTCGTCACCGCCCAGCTCGCCGCTCAGTAGGGACACAACCGCGTCAAAATTCCCGTCCCAAGGCCACTGAAGCCGTGAAGACTGTGGAGGCATTACACTTTCGGCCTCGTACGGACGAAGACGACAGCTACATTATGGATCTTACTGAACGTGAATTAGGACGGATACACCGGGAAGCGTTTGGGGATCCCTTTCCGCGGGAACCTTTTCTCCGGTATTTGCAGTCAGGGGCACCGACTGTGATATTGGAACAGGGGGGGCACCGAATTGGTTACTATTCTTACTTGATTGGCCCGGATTTAAAAATGCATGTAACTGCGCTTGTCCTGGATTCGGTGCACCAGGCACAAGGATTGGGCCGCAAAGTGATGAATTATTTGGAAGAACAGGCCTACACCCAGGGTGTGCGGGTGATGGAAGTCTTTGTACAGGACAACAACACAAAGAGTTTGGCATTTACGAAAGAATTAGGTTTTACGGAGGCCTATCGCATACCACCCAACTCAATTTGTTTCCGTAAAACAGTAGCGGCACAACAAGGAAAAACTGGCGGGTTAGCTGCTTCGGTACCAGCAACTCCGGAGTCCTTGCCCCACCCGAGGGAGGGTGCCCCCTTTGTGGTGCCATGGAACCCAGAGGGTCCTTTGGTGTAATGATTCACCTGAAGTAAACTGAGTTTTAAGTTTTAGGAGGCCCGTAGCTTGCGATGCAATTTTCGCGGTTGCGGGTTGTTTGTCCACTACTATACACAGGGACTTTTTGCGCATAGAACATTTTGCTCAAGCTTGGGCTGTGCGATAATCTATATGTGCGGACAACCGCTATAAGTGCGGATAAACTTTGTCAGAATGGCGGGATGACGAAATGATAGGGGATTCAGTTCAAAATAGAATTGAACAGGCTTTGGATGAAATTCGGGGGGCCATTCAAGGGGATGGCGGGGATGTGGAATTTGTGTCCTATGACGATTTTACGAAAATTGTCTATGTTGCACTTATGGGGAGTTGTGTCGGGTGCCCAGCCAGCACCATGACCTTGAAAATGGGCGTCGAGCGGGCCGTGAAATCCCGTGTTCCTGAAGTGGTCGCCGTAGAGGCTTATTGAACCATCGAGACAGACAAACGAGATGGACATATTAAGAATTTTTTGGGGTAACGTCGTGTGAATATCATTTTTGACAGCGTATCAGGAGTGGTCAGGTCTGTGGATGTGCGCATTGAGGGTGACAGCTTGTTTGTAAACCCGGGGTCCAGAGATGTTCTGCCCGGGGAGATGTTAGTGGACTGGTTGCAGCGGGCGTTCTACTTGCCCACTGGCTTTGTCAGGTACTTGTTGCAAAACCAGCGTGTGGTGGTTGGCCATCGAATTGGGGAAGGCCGGGAACAGGTCCGCCCAGGCAGGGGAATTCGCCTGACAGGGGATGTCGTAGTACAGCCGGGGGTGCCAGCTGCACCAGCAGGGGCGCCGGAAATAATTTCCCTGTTTGAAGATGAACACCTGTTGGTAGTGGATAAACCGAACGGATTATTGATTCACGGGGAGCCGGAGCGCGAATCAGACACGCTGGATGCTCGCGTGGCTGCGCACTATGAAAGTCAAGGGATTTTACGCCGCGTTTTGCATGTCCACCGCTTGGACAAGGATACCAGTGGTGTGGTTCTCTATGCAAAGCACGCCTACAGCGGGCGTGCTCTGGATGCTCTGGTGCGGCAAAAACAAGTTGCGCGAACCTACCTGGCACTTGTCTACGGCAGGCCATATCCAGCCGAAGGAACGCTGGATGCAGCCATCGGACGGGATCGTCATGTGGCGGGTCGTTATCGCATCCATAGGGGGGGGCTAGCTGCGCGCACACACTACATCACGTTGGGAACAGGCAGATTGGCTGGTCAGTCTTGCTCATTGCTCAAGTGCCAGTTAGAAACGGGGAGGACCCATCAAATTCGCGTTCATCTGGCAAGTATAGGCTGTTCTTTGCTGGGCGATCCGCTGTATGGTGTGGGCCAGCCGTTTGACACAAAGCTGGATAGTATTGGCTTGCCACAGTGGGAGGGCCAGGCACTTCACGCTTGGCGATTGGCTTTTGTGCACCCCTATGCGGGCAGAACGCTAGAGGTGGTGTCGAGACTGCCGTGGTTTTTTGCGCAGTGGCTGTCTGCCCTGAAATTGCTTGATTTAGTGGGGGAAGATACGAGCGAGGTGTAAACGTGGAGGAGCCATCACGCCAGCATGGCTGGCGACAGGCAGGACGCTTCATCTGGACGCTTTCAACCGCAATGATTCGCCACGACATTTTTTCGCTGGCGGCGGTGATAGCTTTTTACGCCTTTTTTTCGCTATTTCCTCTGCTTCTTTTAGCGATTTACGCCCTGTCTACATTTTTGCCGGAAGCTCACATTCAACAAGTGATACTGACGGTTTTACGACCCTATTTTCCCAATCTGCCAGAAGCTCGTGCTATTATTTCAACGAATATTGAACAACTGTCTGGCGGGGCTAAGGTGGGGCTACTTAGTGCAGTGGCTTTGACATGGTCTGCCACCAGTGGCTTTTTAGCTTTGCAGCAAGCCCTCGACGTGATATGGGCAGTTCCCGAACAGCGATCCTATTGGATGCGCCGCTTGGTTTCCTATTCCATGCTACTGATTTTACTGCTGCTCACCCTGAGTTCGTCTTTCGTTATGGCAATTTACCCCGGAGTGCATCGCTTAGGAATTGCCAAACCCTTGGTACATGCAATTTCGGTGGTACACGGAGTTTCGCGAATCTTATTTCCCTTGTCCTTGTTTCTAGGTTTTTTAATTGGATTTCGTTATTTGCCCTCGCGCCGCACCCACTGGGATTACCTCATTCCAGGAGCTTTGGTAGCCACGGCAGCACTGGATGTGGGTCGGGAGGCATTCGTTTGGTATGTGGCCCATTTGTTTAAGTACCAAGTTATCTACGGGGGACTGACAGCAGTAATGTTGGTGATTCTGTGGATGTACATTGGCAGCATTTTGATGCTGTTTGGGGCAGAGGTTGCCGTGGCCTTGGAACAAGTTGTCAATGTAGCACCGTCCTGAAGGGGGAGAATGCAGGCGTGCATGGGGACTTAGCAGTGTGTGTCCAGCCGCTCGTTAGTGTGCTGATGGTGACCCAAAACAGACCCCACCACTTGGCGGCGAGTTTGACCGCTGTGTTGAACCAGTCTTTGCAGGCGGGGGTGGAATTGTGTTTGGTCAACGACGGGGGCAAGCAGATGCCTGCTTTGCAGCAGTGGCTGCAGTGTAGGGCCGCAGGCCGTGGGTGGACGGTGCGTTGGCTAGACCTGTCCTCGTCTGTTGGTCAGGTGGCGGCTAGAAACCGGGCTGTGTCGTTAGCTACGGGGGAGTTTTTGGCCTGGTGTGATGACGATGACCGCTGGCTACCAGAGCGACTGGAACAATCCATTGCCACATATCGGCGTGTCACACGAGGGTTCAAGCTTGCATTGGTGTACACGGATGCGGAATTGGTGACTTTGCGGCAAGACCTCCAAAACTGGCGTGTATTGAATAGACGGCAGTTTGCCTGGACAGATGTCAGGGCATTGTTGGGTTGGACTAATCCGGTGGTGCCTTCCAGTTGGCTGTATCGGCGGGAAATTCACCATCAGGTAGGGGATTTTGACTTGACAGTGGGGCACTACTGGGACTGGGACTTTTTACTTCGAGTGGCACATATAGGGGAATTTGGCCGGGTTCCTGCTTGTCTTACATTGTATGGGGTGGACGCGCAGGGACGCAATGCCTCCGCACACCCTTTAACCATGCGGGCAGATCTGCAGCGACTGATGACAAAGCACAATCTGGCGGATTTACCCTCCAGTAATTTTTTACTCATGTTGGACAACCCAGACCTGACAAAGTGGCAGGCGGATAGCCAATGGGTATGGGATGGGACACTGGATATTTGGAATGGAGCAAGGGGCGTGAGATATTATGGATAAAATCACACTCACCAAGATGCCCTTTTACGCTTATCATGGGGTCATGGCTGAGGAACGTTCTTTGGGACAACGATTCATCGTCAATCTCGAACTGTTTCTCAATCTGGAAGATGCGGGACACACGGATAGAGTCAAAGACACGGTCAATTATGCGCGTATCTACGACCGTGTGAAAGAGATTGTAGAGGGGAAGCCGTTTCGTTTGATTGAGGCCCTGGCGGAACACATTGCCCAGGAGTTGCTGCGACAGTTTGGGCGGGTGCAGGGAGTCCACGTGGAAGTGGAAAAACCCGGGGCACCCGTGGCTGGAGTGTTGGAAAATGTCTCTGTGTCGATTGAACGCTGGCGGGACAAGCCAAAGTTGAATTAGATCTATTTTTCAGCCTCAGAGGGGCTTCACAAAGCTGGCTCGGTAGTGGCGGCAGGCGGCATAATACAACAGTGTGGTGGGTCCAAATTGCCAAATGAGTCGTCGGTTGCGGCGAATCTGTGGCTGTGCAGAGACTTTTGCATCGGAAAGATACACTGCGAGTACGCCTCGCACTGTATCTTGGTGAATTCGCCGCCCGTCTGTCAGCTTGCGGGTATGTCGCAGACTTTCTCGCACAAATTTACTCAGCCGTTGGGCAATTTGTGTGGCATCAGAATAAAAACTGACGAAGTTCAAATCTCCATGCAACAGGTCCTCTTGCTGGTCAATCAGGTAGTCCAGTAAAATATGTAATCCACCCACCCAAGGGAAATAGGCGCGATGAATTTCGTCTGCAAGAACTTCATCCACCTCGCTTGCGGCCGCAGTGGCTAGGGCGAACACCCCCAGGGTAGATCCACTTGCAGCCGCAAACTCCCACCAATATAAATCTTGATATTGGGATGCGTACGGTTGCCACCAGTCCTGTAAACGTTGCTCGCGAACATTGGGGTGAATGTGCTTGTTTACCTGGAGTTCGCAGTAACGGTCCACCAACCAAATAATGTGGGGTGCCACAACTGGATAACCGGGCAGCAATAGGGTCTGCTGGCGACAGGTTTCGACCAGGCTGTTGAGGTATCCGCCATCTCGTGAGTTGGGGCGATATAGGTAGTAGTCGTGTAAAGGTTTGTCCGGGTCCACCGCATCTTGCATGGCGCGGTGTAGTTGTAGAAAATCAGCTTCGTCCAAGCGGCCGCAACGGTCACACAGGTTGTCTAGGTAGTCGCTAATGGTTTGTAGGCTGACAATGAAACGGATGAGTGGTTCCTGGGAATGGGGGACGGCAGCCGCGAATACACAGCCTCCGTCTGCATGAAATCGTTTATCACGCAAACTGGATTCCGCCTGCAGACGCAGTTCTACGTCCGGAATTTGCCCTGCGCGTTCAGTCCAGTATGACAGTTCTCGTTTGGACTGGGGCAGGACCGTGTGAAACAGGGTGTAGACAAATGTCAATGGGTTACTGGGAATGCGCTGCTGTGGCGTGTGTGCAGAGGGGATGGCGCTGGGCAAGTGTGGACCTTCTTTCTAGATGCTGTTTTCCGAGTTCATGGGCAGGTTGAAAAGCCCCCGGTCTTTGATGACATATTCTATAATAAAGCAAAACCTGTCTGTTGATGCACCCTTATTCTGTGAAGACACTAAAAATGGCGGAAGAGCCTGTCGCCAAGGCGCACGTGCAGGCGTTCTTCCGCGGTGTCCATGGGTTCTGTCGACAGTTTTTTCATTTCGTTAAAATGTGGGATAACTGTCCGGCAAAACTCAACGCTTTTTTGGCGTTGTCTTTTGTCAAGTACTTGCTAAAATCCATTCCTGCAAGCGGCGTAACCTGTGACGTCCCTGCGGACACGGGTGTAGGGGATGGGGCAAAGGGCACTGGTGGCAGCGCAGGACGAGGTGGGGCGGCAGAAGCACTGGGGCCACCGTTATACATCCCCTGCTGTCCAACCGATACAGAGCCCATCAGCCCCCGACGTTTAGCCCCTTGGTGAACAAGGGTGACCAGTTGCTGCACTTTTTCATCCTGTGCGACATCAAAGGCTAGGCCCCCAAATTTGAGGATGGTGTTCAGTTGCACACGACTCACTCCCTCGTTGACAGGACTTAATTCCATAATATGTACGAATGTAGCGGGTGACTGTGACGGCCGTCCCGGGTTAGGGGGAACGAGAACCATGGCGGCCAAGTTCAAGGTATGGTAGCTTTATGAAAGAGGTTCTTA
Source organism: Alicyclobacillaceae bacterium I2511 (assembly GCA_003584005.1). Classification (GTDB taxonomy): domain Bacteria; phylum Bacillota; class Bacilli; order Alicyclobacillales; family Alicyclobacillaceae; genus QXHL01. The sequence continues at coordinate 84,216 of QXHL01000007.1, forward strand.
CGGACAGATCCTCCCGAAAAAGTCCAAGTAACTGTGGGCACGCCAAAAGAACTCCGGCACAGACCGGGCAGTGGGAGAGGTGACGGGGGATGGGCAAGCGCAAGATTACGGCCACAGACTTATTTCAATTGGTATTGGTGGGTAGCGTCGCGGTGCATCCAGATGGTCAACGAATGGTGGTCAGTCTCACGCACATGCGGGATCAAGACAATTCCTATGAGACACACCTGTGGTTACTGCGAAAAAGTACCCAGCAGTCGGCTCAATTGACGTTCAGTACAAAGTCTGAAAAATGCCCTTCCTGGTCTGCAGATGGCAAATGGCTGGCCTTTATTTCCAATCGTCTGGAGGACAAAGACCAGGTGTATGTGATGTCTGCAGACGGAGGTGAGGCGGTACCCGTAACTCGCCTGAAAGAGGGGGTAGAGGCCTTTGCCTGGAGTCCTAAAGGATTGCGTTTGGTGGCAGTTTCACGGGGCCCAATAAGCGATGATGCAGGGATACCAGGCCCATTGAAACCAGAAAACGGGGGTTTATCTGACGCATTGACTGGCACAGCGGCGCGCCTGAAATATACCTCCGACGTGCGCAAAGTTCATCGGCTACGCTACAAACAAGATGGTTTGGGGTTACTCGATGACCTTCGTTCACACCTGTACCTAGTGGATTTGGCGGACTACTTGAACCGAGGTGTTCAACACGGTTCTCGGAGTGGTGCGGGCACACTGAGTTCTATACATTTTCCGAGGGTCCAGCGCCTGACGGAAGGAAACTTTGATGTGGTGGAGTTTGACTGGGCACCCGATGGGCAGACGCTTGTTTTTAGCAGTAATCTACGGGAAGATGCGGACTGGACAGGACACCGCTTTCTCTACCAAATCCCGGTGCCTGCACCAGCCACTGAAAACCTTACGGCTGTAACTGCACCCTTAGTACCGCTGGCTGAATGGCCATGCGTTCAGGAACACCCGCGCTACTCCCGAGATGGACATTTTATTGCATTTTATGGACACAACCGAGAGCAGGGGGGAGCCACTCTCAATGGGTTGTGGTTGTTCAATATGGAAAGCGGGGAAACCCATCGGCTGGGCAGTGCAGAGCTGACCTTTGGCGATGATGTCCTGTCGGACGCTCGTCCACAGGTGAATTCCGGAGGATTGCAGTGGTCCGAGCATTCCCGTCATTTGTACACGCTTGTCTCGACAAGAGGCACCGTGCAGTTGGTGAGGGTGAATGTGGCAACAGGGGAACTGATGTGGCTGACTGAGGGAAGGCATGGTGTGTACGCATACGACTTGGACGGTCATGGCGAAGGGGCGGCTTTGGTCATCAGTGACCCGGTACACCCCGGAGATGTTTATTGGTTAGATCTACCGGTAGCAGGGGAACCTGTAAGTGACCTGAGACGATTGACCCAGTGCAATGCGGACTGGTTGGCAGAGGTTCAACTTACTTTGCCAGAGCGGTTCACCTTTGATTCTGGAGGTGTCACGGTTGAGGGGTGGACCCTGTTACCCCAAACCCCTGTGCCTGCCTTAGGGTATCCTACGGTGGTGCAGGTGCATGGTGGGCCGCTGGCGATGTACGGGGAAACGTTTTTTTTCGAGTTCCAGTATCTTGCTGCCCAAGGAATCGCCGTGGTCTATACAAATCCTCGTGGGAGTACCGGTTATGGCCAGGACTTTAGCGCCGCGATTCGAGGTGCTTGGGGTGGCTTGGATTTTGCAGATGTCGAGGCAGGTCTCACTGCGGCAATGTTGCAGGTTCCTTTAAACGCAGCCCGTGTGGCCATTGCTGGCGGTAGTTATGGCGGTTTTATGGCCGCATGGGCGGCTGGGCATAGTTCTCGTTATTGTGCGGCGGTGGTGATGCGGGGGTGTGTGAACGAATTTAGCATGTTTGGGGTCAGTGATATCGGGTACACAGACCTGTGGGATTTCCCCGGCACCCCTTGGAAACAAGTGGATGCTTATCGACGGGTGTCGCCGTTGGCGGCCGTAGACCAGATTCACATTCCCGTATTGATTTTGCACTCTGAGCATGACCTTCGCTGCCCCATTGAAGAAGCGGAACAGCTTTACACCGCCCTGCGCTTGCGCAGAGTTCCTGTGGAATTTATTCGCTTTCCTGAAGAAAACCACAGTTTGTCCCGTAACGGGAAACCATGGCACCGGGTCTATCGTTTGGAAAAAATCAATGAATTTTTGTCCCGAGAGTTAACGACACATGCTTGACTCCGGTTTGGAATAGGAGGAGGTTGAACGTTATGGCGAAGAGATGGCGGGACGAGGAAGCCTGGGGGTCACCACGGCAGTCGAGACGACACCGCAAGTGGCCAATGATTACAGGCGCTGTCGTGTTGTACGCACTCGGCGTTGTCACGGGTTCTATTTTGGCACTTGGCAACGGGAGTGCGGGTAATACTGGCAACGCCGTGCAATACCCGTCGTCTACTCTGCCTGGGTCTGCCAACGGATCCGCGGGGACCGGGAGTGGTGCGGTTGCCAGTGGCTCTGGTAGCACTTTGAGTGCGTTGCCTCCGGAATTTGACAGTACTCTCATCACGCGGATTTACAAGTCGGCCGTGCCCAGTGTAGTTACCATCACGGCGGTCACCAATAGTAAGGCTAACGGCCCTGGAGAAGATATTGGTACCGGCTTTTTTATCAATGGCAAGGGAGATATTGCTACCAATAATCATGTGGTGAGTGGGCACAAGACGGTTGAGGTGACGCTGGGAACAAAAAATTACACAGGCGTGGTCCTTGGCACAGACCCACTGGACGACTTGGCGGTGGTGCATATTACAGCCTCCCCAGCCGCTTCACCGCTCCCGTTAGGCACTGCGAAGGACTTGCAGCCTGGCGACTTGGTGGTGGCCATAGGCAACCCATTTCAGTTAACCGCCAGTGTCTCAGCCGGCATTGTGAGTGGCATCAACCGTTCCATGCCCATGCCTACTGGAGGTGTCATGGGGGGGCTGATTCAAACCGATGCCGCACTAAACCCCGGTAATTCCGGCGGCCCACTGCTGAATGCACAGGGACAGGTGGTAGGAATTGATACCGCCATTGAAAGTCCGGTAGAGGGTTCGGTGGGGGTAGGTTTTGCAATTCCCATTGACCGACTCGTCCGTTTGCTGCCCGATTTGTTGAAGGGTACCCCCATCACGCATCCATGGTTGGGTATTTCAGGGTTGGATATTAATCCCGCTGTGGCACAGGCCTACCACTTGCCAGTCAGCCAGGGTGTGTTGGTGATGGCACTGGTTCCAGGGGGACCTGCAGCAAATGCCGGACTGCAGGGAGACACCTCACATACCGCCACCCCTGCTGGTGACGGGGATATCATTACGGCTGTCGACGGTCACGCTGTGGCCGATGTAGCTTCATTGACAGCTGCCATTACGAATGATCCGGTGGGGACGGTGGTACACTTGTCCGTGATCCACCACGGTCAAACCAAGACGGTAAATGTGACATTGGGGGCTTGGCCAAAAAATTTGTCACAAGAAAGCAACGGGTCCACACCCTGAAGCAACGGGGGTACACCCTGACAACGGGTCCACACCCTGACGGTGGGGAGGACTACCAGCTGCTGGGAGATAAAGTCAAGGGCCGCGACTGTACTGGGGGGTTCCCGGACGGATGGCGGCCTTTGTGGTACAGGATTAAACTTTTCGGACTCGCCTGGATTTTGGAGATGTTTGCCACATGGACCAACCAAGGAAACAAAGGCTTACCGTGCCACTGGCGGCGGCTATCGTCCAGCCGAGAGTGAATGCTCTCGGCCAGTAAGTCAAAATGAGGGTGTGGCGACCGGAAGAAACCGGAATACTCGTTAGCAAATTGCCGTAACTGGCGCCTGCGGCTTGCACGGGCACAGGTTTACCATCTAGTGTGGCATGCCAATTGGGATCATACGTTTGGGACAGAATCAGTTTAGGGTGGGGACCGTCTGTGGCGGGTACCGTGAGTTGCCAAACTTGGTTGTTGGGAGTCCAGTGGGCCAAGTGCACAATGCCAGGTTGCCGATTGCCTAAGCTGGCGGAACCACTACTGACCCAGGCAGAATAGAGTTTATTAGGGTTCTCCCAAATGATTCCTTGTGGGCTGCTGAATACCATTTTCCAGGGCGGATTGGATAACAGTTGCTGTACCGGTACCGTTGCAAACTTGCTCAATGTATGCTGCCCAATAAATCCTAATGAAGAGACTTGAACAGCAGTATTCCACGACTCGTTGGTCAATCGAACGGTGAAATGGGAAACCAGGTGCCACTGTCCTGGCAGGGCGAGAACAAAGCTGTCTCCGAGAAGACCTGTAAACACCTGGGAAATTTCTCCTAGGTTTGATTGAACGGTGATTCGCAACAGCGGTAAGTAGCCTGCTTGAAGATTTCCTTGTTGCAAAGCGGCTTGGGTGTGAATCACCAGGGCCGTGGCTCCAGGTGGACGAGTAAGAGTCTGCTGCCAAGCGGGTTGACCCTGTGATTGACGGGGGAGGGGGTTTTCCCAGGGATAGTGTGTGATAAGATAGCGCACACCCAGGGAGTTCAACAGTGTGACGGGTTGCTGTAAAAGTACATCTGGAGACCAGGTTAGGTTAACATGTGTTACGTACCAAGTGGGAACTAGCGAGTCATAACCGTTGATACTGGCGATGTGCCAGGGCAGATTGCGGTCCAATTGAAGGGGACCTTCGTAAAGGGCTGCAATGCGGTTAAAGGGAGTTCCGGAAAGATGCTTTTGGACAAAGGTCACTAGCGGTCCAGGGTGTAAATAACGTGGGTGTGCAGAATACACCCAGGGCGAAAAAGTGGCGGCCTGTGACAGCACATCCAGTCCAGCGAGCACCATCAGGAGTCTGCCAGCGTACTGTGCCAGTCTGGCCCGTGGATCGCGAACGAAAGTTCCGGCTAGTGCCACGAGGAGACCGAGCAGGAGGGCACTGGCCAGCCACACCCAGGCAGCGGTGATGGCAGGTTGGGGAGATAATTGCAACGGCCCGTGCTTGCGGGCGGCCGTCAGCACCGCAGCCAGCGTCGCTGCAACCCCGGCAGTCACCCAACCAGCCAGCTGCGGGCGACGAAACAGCAGGTCTACACCGATGCCAGCCAAAACTGCGACGCAAAAGTCAACGATGCCCCCGTAGCGAGCGGGAATTCGAAACAGGTCAAAACCGGGCCACTGGGTGAGTACAGTGGCCAATGGGGTGTTGGCTCCCAGCGACAGGGCTACTGCTAGCAGTCCCACAATGGCCAAACTGCGCACTGCGTGGTTCGAAAAAAACTGTACCAGGGTAGCTGTGATGGCAAAGACCAGGACAATGACACCCGCGTAACAGGTAAACTCCCAAAACAATCGCATGTGATAAATATTGTTGAAAAGGGGTCGAGAAAAAGCCCCCACATACCCACCACCACTGGCAAACGGGGTTAGCCACTGTAGCAGACCGGAGGGTGGTAGGGACCCTTTCAGCAAAAAGGAGGGACTTGCCTGTGAACGGTCCGAATAAGTGACAAGATTCAAGGTCAGCAACCACTGGGGGGCAGACAATCCTAAGCCTAGAACCGCTGCACCCAACAAGGAACCCAAGCGCCGAAGAGAGGACCAACTGGGGTGCATGGCCTCGTACAGTAGCGCAAATAACCCTACCGTCAGACCCGTGAAAAAGGTGATTTGCGGATGACCGGCGTAAATCTCCATGGCTAGGCACAAACTCAAAACCAAGACGCGCCGTAAACGAGGCTGGTCCAGTACCCGTAGGGCCAGCCAGAAGCACACGGGAAGCCAGCACATGGCATCAAACATTTGGGTGTGAATTTGGTGTCCTAAGAAAAAACCACTGGCGGCAAAGGACCAACCAGCAAGGACCGCAGCCGAATGGCGATGTGTGAGGTGATAGGTGGCTGCGTATGTACCGAGCGCGGCCAACAGAGAGTGGCCTAAGTAAGAAATCTTCAGCGCGGGCAACACAGGTAGCCAAAGAAACAAGATGTTGGGCAGGTACAGCGGTCCCGATTGTCCCGCCGCCAAAAAGGGCTGGCCGCCGAAACTGAACGGATTCCATAAGGGCCACCAATGATGCTGGTAAAACCAGGCTAGCAGCAAACGCTGAGGAACATTCAGGTTGGTGAGGTCATTGGCTGCTGGCCCCCCCGGCAACCACAGGGCGGGATATGCCAAGGTTACTCCCAGAGCTAACACCGCCAACGCCCACAGATGTGTGCTAGTTCTGTCGCCTGTCTGTGAGCGTGTGGGGGTTGACGGTGCCTGGAGTGTTTGGCGCGTCTGAGGCGTCTTATTAGGAATATTTCTATCAGGTTTTAAGCTGTCTATTCGTAAATGACGAATGTGGGTGAAAAAAGCGTCCATTGCTGCCCCCTGAGGAAAATGATCTGGTACGATAAATAAGTCTCCCAACCACAGAAAGTTCGTGCAATGCAGCAGTGCAATGGTGAAGACCGCACAGCGCTTATTTCCTGGTAGGCTTTCCGGTAACACAGTGCCTTTTCGGGGCAGTTTAGTTCACCAAATTTCAATCGGTTGGGAAACACTCCACACGTGCATCTGAATTACAGGGGCAATCTACTACTCCTCGGGGTCTCGGCGGTACACAAACGCCTGTCGATTGCGCTGTCCAGCGTATGACTGGTGAAACATTTTCAGTAAGGCCCTCTTCTCTAAGCGGGACACGTAGGAACGGGAAATCCCAAGGTTTTCGGCAATCTCGTTTTGAGTCCACTCCCTGCCATCCACTAGCCCGAAGCGCAGTTCAATCACCCTGCGCTCGCGCGGGTCCAAAAGGTCTAAAAGTTTCATGGTTTGGTGAATCTCAAGTCGCTTGCTGACCTCTTCCGCAGTCTCGTCCCCGTCAGAGCCCAGTATATCACCGATGGTGATTTCATTTTACATTAGACGTTATCTGTGTTCAATCCAGGGATGCAAAAGCAATTCGAATTGGTCGCCTTGTTGCCATTTTTCCTTATTGTACACGGCTTTTTGGAGAACGGACTTAAGCAGTGCATTGCGTAGTTTGACATCATCCGTTTGTTGATAGGCTACGAGGACACTCGATACTTTTGGGACAATATCCTTTTTGGCACGTTCCACTTCCACCGATTTAGCCATTTCATTCTCAATGGATTGCCGATGTTTTCGTAAATCTCCCAATTCCATTAACAATTTCTGATTACGCTCCATATAGGTTTGCACGTCGTAGGCACCTTGTTCCACCAAGTCGTGCAAACGGTCGCGTTGCAAAGTTACTCGTTCCATCTCTTGATCAATGGATTTCAATAAACGCTCGGTCAGCCCATCCTCTACTGGATGCAAAGAAAGAGCGGCAGCCACTTCTGTTATGCTCACGGTGTACTCTTCAAGCCACTGAGCTAGGGATTTTAGCACTCGTTCCTCCACGATAGAAAGTCTTGTGCTTTTCTGTACACAGTTTGGATTTTTACAAATGAGATGGGGCGCCTGGTTAGTGTAGGGGCGCTTTATCATCATCTCGCCGCATTTCCCACACTGGATGAGCCCAGTAAGGGGGCTAGAAACGGTACGTCCAGCACGCACACTACTATGTGTTCGCATTTCCCGGATACGCACAGAATGCTCATAAGTCACTTCATCCACTAGAGGTGTATGTTTTCCACGTGCCTTAATCCATTCATTCTCAGGGCGGTGGTGAGAGGTATGTTTACGTTTATCCGTTTGAACCTTTTTCCAGACCATCCATCCTGCATAGACAGGGTTCTTGAGAAGGGCTAAGACACTTTCTCCACGCCAAATTTTGCCCATGGGAGTTTTGATACCATGCTCGTTCAGATAGTGGGCAATGCGATTGCAGCCGATGTCTTCCTGTACGTAGAGTTCAAAAATTTTACGAATCACCTGTGCATCCTGGTTTGGGACAAGAATTAGATCCCGGTTCACGTCATATCCGAACGGCGGACGGGTTCCAATATATTTCCCCTCTAGAACAGAGGCGACGCGACCTCTCTGCATTCGCTTCGTGATGAGCTTAAGCTCGCGTCGAGCGAAAAAGGTTTTAAACTCTGTCCATTCTTCATCCATTTCGTCATTGAGATCATATACTTTATCGGGAGTTAGGATCAGCGTTTTACTATCTTTGAAGGTACGCAGAATGGTTCCTTGGTCCGCCATATCCCCCCGGCCAAGGCGATCCAAATCCATCACCCACACAGCGGTTACATTTTCGTGCTCCACTTCATCAAGGACTCTTAGCATCTCTGGACGCTGGGAGATGTATTCCCCTGACACGATTTCTTCGAATATGTGAGTGATGTTGTGTTGGTGTTTATGGGCCAGTGCCAGCAACGTTCGACGATGCCTAGAGAGTGTTTCTATGTCATCGCGACCTTCGCGCCGGCCCCGTTCCTCAGCTTCATGGTCTTCCCGGGACTTGCGAAGATATATGATTACATTGTCCAGTTGAGTGGGAAAATCCGCCCGCAAGGACATTACGTCTGTTCCTCCTTATCGGTTCGTTAAACTATCTATCTCATATTACTTGTGTATCAGCTGTATGTATCGTGAGTCTCTGTCCTAAACTGAATTATCTACTAGGCTGAGAAGACCTATAACGTATTCGCTTTGGGGGTTCCCATTTCCCCCACTTTTCCAAATTTCTTTCCAAAACTGCACCATGCCAATATTTCATATGGCGGTTATTGGCTTCTTCCCTCGCTTGCGAGGTAATATCGTTTGAGGTGATAATCCAGCTAAAAAGGCAATTTACATTTTTGCGGGCAGAGTCCAATTCACGGATAACGCTAGGGCCTACGGGCCCATGGGACCAGTGTTTAGCTTGTACTGCTGTCCGCTCATTCGTGCGCCTGTTGATTAGAATGAGATCCACACCTCCGTCTTTTCCGCCTATGCCTTGTTCAATGACTTCGAAGCCCTGGTCACGGAAATATAAGTACAACAGGCGTTCAAATTCAGCCCAATTTAAATCTTTAAGTGGAGTATGTAGTATTAGGCTATCCTCACGGCAACCAGAAGATGATTTTTTGGGGGTCCCCTTGTTCTTAGAAATATTACGAGAAGAGGGAGAGCGTTTTTTCTTTCCCTTTTGATTCCCCAAATTTTCGAGGGATATTTTTATGATACCGAAAAGAATCATAAATACGAAAATAGGCACTAATATTTTCGTTAATTGCCAAAACAAAGAAGTGAACTCTGATGTATCAGCGAGTGTAAATAGGTTCATTTAATTTAACTCCTTTAACATATGATTACATTTTTAAAGTCCCCCGGAGGCAATATTCACCAAATTATGAAAAAACGATTACCTGTGATGGAGAAGTGTAAATATTCCCTCCACTTTTCCAATGACTGTTAAATTGTTTTTCAATCGAGTCACAGGTGCTATATTTAGGTTATCTGCCATTAAAGCGACAGTATCACCCGCAAATATCACACGGCGAATCACTACATTCTCATCTATACAAGTTACGGCTATGTCTCCATTTTCAATTTTTGGGGTGATTTGAATTAATACAATAGACCCCTCATACATATTAGTACCTGCCATACTACTATCCGGTACAGTGTACCAAACATACTGGTGATCATTCTCCCATGGTAATCCACTTAACGGCATGCTCCCGATGACATCTCCTTCTAGCCACCACGGGGGACCACATCGGAGAGTAGAAACGACGGAAATTTGGATAAGCGGATAATCAGGATACTGGGTGCCTCCGGGCTCAATTGATTCTAGGAGATAAGGATTATCGATTGATTGATGTAGACGTTTAAAATTCTCGGTGAGATGTTCAGGGTCGCCTTCGGGTTCTTTTGGCCGGGGAGATGCTACTTGTTCCCGGCCTAACAAATAATCTACAGTACAACCGAAAAAGTCCGCAATTTGCTCCAATCTTTCGCGACGTGGTAGACGTTCGTTCACCTCTCTCTCGTAGTGAGTGAGGGTGGACCGTGGAATGCTTGTATGAGTGGATAATTGCTCTTGAGAAAGCCCCCGAGCTTCTCGCAACAGTCGTAATCTCTGTGCGAAAAAGTTCATAGTCCACACCCCTCACTACCCTAAATTTTATAAAAGATTGTTCGTATTAGAAACAGTGCATAAAACGCACGATTGCTGCTTGACATGTGCGTTTTATGACGGTAACATAACACTACGGAGTGCGTTAAACGCACGGAAAGGAGAAAATTACATGAACACTGACATCCTAAAGAGAGAAAAACTCATTGCGGCTCGTAGATCGCTGAAGATGAACCAACGTGAGTTTGCGGACGCCGTGGGCGTGTCTCGCGCTTATCTTTCTAATATTGAGGGTGGTAAATACTTCCCTTCTCTTCATGTGGCCCGCAGGATTTCTGAAGTGCTGAACACAAACATTGAAGAACTTTTTTTTAGTCTTGATGTGCGTAAAACGCACAATGTTTCATAAAAATAAGAGGAGCAACGATGAAATTACTTAGCTTGCTTAATTTGCCTAATTTCCGATTCTTGTTCTAGGGAACGAAAGGCGAGGGATTGCAGTACTTTCCCTTGGCGATCTTGCTCAACCTGTACAGCATCAAGTTTGGATTCAAAACGGCTCACTTTCTCATTTGTCGAACCAACTATGTCAATTAATTGGGTGAGCAGATTCCCTTGTTGTTGTTGAGTGGCATTAATGGATGTGATATCCGTTTCAATACTAGAAATTCTTGAACCTAGTCCATCAAGTTTTTGCAGAATTAGATCCAGCTTGTCTGACACATTAATCATCCTTTCAGTGCCATGATGGGTCATCGCTTCTTCCAACAAGGTAGTCAAGAGATACATTAAAATAATTGGCGAGTTTTACAAGACTATCTAAAGTAGGCTGCTTTGTCCCAGCTTCGTAGAAACGAATCCCTCGTTCATGCGCTCCAATAGCTTCACCTAGCTGTTTCTGAGTCATAGAGTGAGACTTTCTAAGAACCACAAGGCGTTCCGAAAACCTAGGCATAAATTTCACTCCAGAACACTTGACAGGTACTTTAGTGCCTGACAGATAAGGTGGCGGTGATGAATGAGAAATCGGTTGAAACAAGAACGTAAAGCTCACAAATGGACCCAGGCCGAGACTGCCCGAAAACTTGGAATTACCGATCGTTCCTACAGACATTTGGAAGCAGGTACGCGCAATCCGAGTTATCCCACAGCTAAAAAACTTAAAAAGTTATTTGGTGTCGATGATGAGGAACTGCTCGTTCCTGATTCTACACCCAATGGAGAAACGGCGTAAAGCTGTGTAGGACAAACACCTGTTTTCATTCACAACTTGACTGTATCACAGGATGTTTAGGTCGGAAACAACTTTGCTATTTCGGGTAATCGTAAAATTAGATTGAAGCTAAATTTAACCAATCCGTCTGTAATTTTTATGGAGGTGTTCTGAAATGCGTGAGATTGAGTTTCGAGGTAAAACGATAACTGGAATTTGGGTGTATGGTGGAATTTCAATCCAGTCTCACGGAACGTTTATCAATGACGAGAATTTGCCTTATGACGATTATCTGGTCATTCCTGAGACCATCGGACAATTCACTGGCTTGCGAGACTCAAAACGGACAGAAGAATATCCAGAAGGTCAAAGGATTTACGAGGGAGATGCACTCAAAGTAACGAACCCCATGGGCGACGAGGATAGTATGTGCATAGTAATCTATGACGAAAAAGCGGGGGGTTATCCGTATGAACCTGAAGGCGGTTATGGAGACTACGACGTTTCTACCATTGGCTGGGCAATGGATGTTGGATATAAGTTTGAAGTTATTAGTGATGTCTATGACAATCCCGCTTTGCTGGAAACAGTTGAATAGTTTTCAACACGATTCTACGAATACCTGTTATTTCTTTCTATAACTTTGTGAACCATTCAAATTCAATGGTAAAGGATTACCTCTTGGCAAGTAGCCAAGCAGACTATTCATAAGCTCACATCAGGAGGTGATGGCGTGGTCGCGAGAGTACCTGAGAAGGTCGAGGCTGTGCCAGATGTGGGACGTGAGCCGGACATGGTGCTTCAAATTGGAGGCACAACTTGTAAGATTTTTGGCCCGGGTCCGATGAGTGAGGGAGAACGACAAAGGCGACATGATGCGGTTGTACGGGCTGTAGCCAAGTGTTTGGAAAGTAGTTTCTGAACCACGAGAAGACTTCGGGGGCGGTTGCCTCCGAGCAAAAACATTGGACAAGTAATTATGCGGTAAAGCTCAGAAATCAGGAGGTAAAACATGGATAGAACATTGGATTTTAAGGTGCTTGTTTCAAATGAAACGCAAACTTTGTCTGATGCATATATTTCCATGCTCAACGCTCAGATAAATTCCCACCAAGGCGCGATTACATCCGTAAAATATTCTAATAAAAATGAAACTGCCGCAGGACGGGATTCATGCGCTGCATTGGTAGATGTCAGATATAGTATAGAGCAGATTGTCCCCCCTCATGACTGGAGAGCCACAATTGAGGCGCTTCGAACTTCTTTGAAATGGGCTATATCATATTTGGATTTTCCTGATGCAGCGTTGGCCGACACGTGTCTCCATAAGCTTTATTCTACAATGTATCGGGCAGAGGCTGCTTCCCTACCCGTCTATTTAAGATCCTCTCAGAATCATAAGGAGGATTAAGAGCGTGATCTATCTCCGAGAGTCTGATGTGATTGGTGGTGCATCATGCCAAACCGAATAATAAATGAGTCCATAAGGAGTTCTGACACATTATTTAACGTTTCAGCTGATGCAGAAAGATTATTTTGGAGATTAATTGTCAGTGCAGATGATTATGGGCGCTTTGATGGCCGTGCCAACATTATCCTTGGTCAGTGTTTAAGCAGTTTTATCGGCCAACTTACGCCTGAGCAGGTACAAGGCTGGCTGCTAGAATTACATAAAGTAGACCTCATCAGATTGTACGGGGTCAACGGACAATCCTATCTTTATATCACAAATTGGGAAAAGTATCAGCGTACACGAGCAAAAAATAGTAAATTTCCGAGCCCGCAGGCCATTGCTGACATATCGCGGTCATCGGCCGTCATATGTCAGCAAATCTCCGCGACTCGCGATCAATCGCCTTCAAATGACCGCTCTAACGTATTCGAGAACGTATTCGAGAACGTATTCGAGAACGTAAACGAGAACGTAAACGAGAACGTAAACGAGAACGGGCAAAGCGACGAGGGCGCCGAAATCGTAAAGGTATATCAAGGGGTGTTTGGCAAGACTCCAACAGAGATACAATTGCGAGCTCTTAAGTTGTACCGGGATTTTCCAATTGACTTGATTACCTGGAATTTACAACAAGCTCTGGAGCGTGGCAAGGACATTACGTATGCCCTGGGCATATGCAAGCGCCAACGTGAGCAACAAATTGTCACCCTAAAACAAGCTCAGCAGGAAGCTATACGGTATGCAGCACAACAACACAAAGGGCGAGATTCCCCTAAACGAGGGAACTCTGAAAAACGTGACGAGCGATATAGCGAATTCTATGATTTATATCCGGATTTATCCAATGCATAGGAGGTTTACGGATGAAGGATGTGCATGAAATGCCACGAGGACTAGAGGTGTTTTTTGATGCGGACGCTCGGCGGGTGGATCCACGGGTGCAGGCGCTCTGTTCCCAGTGGACAATAGACCAGGTTCGCGAGTTGTGCCATATACTTCCGGCGTGGAGGTCATGAAAAATGGGACAATTTGGGGTTCCTGAGGCACGGGCAAAGATGTGGAGACTTGTCTTAGCGGTGGCTCAAAATATGTCAGACCAAGAACAGAAGGCTAGTGCTCAGACGCGTAGGAAAGAATGGGAGTCTTGGAGGTTAAACCACATAAGCGAAACGGGGGAAAGATGTTGTCTGAGCAGATCGTAGTGTCGGCCGAGGAATGGAGGGAGTCTCTGGGTGCGGAATTGCGACAGCGTAGGATAGCCGGGGGGATTACACAAGTCCAACTGGCTGACAAGACTCACTACCATGTTAGGGCTATCCAACGGGCGGAGCAGGGCAAAGCTAGTATCAGCATGTACCAAACTATCTGTTCCTCTCTTGGGGTAGAAGTCGCCATTATGATAGGGGATTCGGAATACCTGGCGTAGATATGGGACTAACTTTTAGGGGGCAGAAGGATGGTATATCAAGTATGGACACGCCGCACAAACGCAGATGCATTTTTACCGAGTCGTCGAATGACATGGGTTGAAGCGCAAGCCTATTCTTATTCTTTCCAGATGTCTGGTTGGGAATGGAAAATCAATAAAATAGAAGGGCTTTAGTCAAAAGTTTAGCTATGGTGTTTAACGCATCCGAGTAGAACGATGAAATTGGGAGGAGACCCTATGAAACAGTGGCATTTCTACTGCTACAAGTGCAAAACGGAACGGGTGATCTACACAGTGGGACAAGTTCTGTGCGTCCCTTGCCCCCAGTGTGGAGGCGCAATGCGCAATTTACAACTGAAACAATCTCACCTCAAGCTGGGGCATGTGAGAGTCGTCGCAAAGCAGGCGAGAGAGGCCCGAGAGCGGGGCATAGAGGTCACCATTGATGATGTAGGGCCTATGTGGGAGCAGATAACTTTATGGCAGCTATGAGGAAACTGAGGGGGCAAATGAATCGTTTTATAAAATTCGCGGCAGTAGGGGGCACGGGGATTGGTGTTAATCTAATTATCCTAGTTAGTCTTCGAGGGGTAGGAGTTCCGCCCCTGGAGTCTAGTTGGATGGCATCGATGGTCGCTGTGGTTTCTAACTGGGTCTTAAATTCCTGGATTACCTGGGGAGGAGTAAGCCGGGGATTATCCAAGGCAAAACGGCTGACTCAAGCATTGGTGTATTTTGGGGTGAGCTTGGTAGGCTCGTTCACAACGGCAGCCGTCTTTCTGGCGTGCGTGTGGCATGGTTGGCCGTATCTGGACGCACAGGTAATAGGGATCATCGTGACCAGTCTTTGGACTTATGGCGTCCACTCGGGGATTACCTGGGGACGTGGCCACTTTGGATTATTAGGGGGCATAGAAGCGTGAAAAATCCATATCAGGACAAACACAAGGGACATAATTTGAACTCTACACCTCAACGAGAGGTGCTCATGAGGGAGATTCAAAGACTTCTTGACGAGGGATTGATTACGGTGGTCGGTGAGTACGAAGGACAGCCGGTATATCTTCCTACTCAACCGGCCAATGGACCTTTAGTTCAAAAACGGTTGAAATCTGTGCTGGAAGGGACCAGCAAAAAGTGAGAATGGAATACGATGGGGTTTCCAATTGGGGTGCAGAAGAACGTGTCAGAGAGGCGGAGAAAATTGTTAAAAAGATTCTCAACGGTCATTTGGATGGGTATCTTACCGAAGATGCAGGATTGGCAGCGCGGGTGATGGGTCAAGTTTTAGGAGCAAATTCCTCTCTCCCCGCTTATGCCACGGTGCAGTTAGCAATCCATGGCACGGAAGCAAAGCATATGTACTCTGTTTATGTGTCTCGTCGTGAGTTGCAATCTGCGGAGTACATGGAGATGAAGAAGTACTGGGGCAGGAAAGGATTTTATCAAGCAAACGGGATAGAGTTTCAAGTCCTCATCAAAGAGGTCAGAAATAGTTATGGGCGACTTCAATTTTTGATAGAACCTGAGGAAGGACGCGGGCAAAAATGGGTTCTGGATGACCGAGTGATTTTTGAAGGGGAATTATCCGATAACGAATGAACTCTAGGAATTAGACGACTCAATTTTCCCTCTGCATCAGTTGATAGTTTCGGTCCGGTGGTGGGTCCAGGGGGCTTTGCAAGAAAGGAGAGGAGAGAATGTATGCGCCATGGTTGCGAACTCTCACAATTTTTGTAGCCGGAATGATCATTGGGGCGATAGTATTTACTCTGGTTATCGGCATGTTCTTTGTATGGGGTGGGTGGCAGGCAGTTTAGCATAATAATGGGTTTTCTATTGAATTTTTGAGATATACGAGGAGGGTGGACAAACAAATGCATTGGACAAGTGGACAGGCACTTTTTATCCACATGTTGCACTGGGTGCAGAAAAGTCACCTGTATCAGGCACAACCGGGGGGCTTTATCACCTGGATGGAATTGTTCATTCTCGGGGCATTTGCGGTGACATGGATGCTTGATGCATTTTATTCAACCATAAACAAAAGAAAGAAAATTCAACCATCTAACAAGTTGCTTATATAGACGTAGTCTATAACAAAGTAGGCCCGGAAAAGGGCCATTCTACACGTTTTGCATGCCGCTTCAGGGGATACTACCAGGAGGCGGCGTTTTTGAGCGTGGTTGAGTAGTTCCATTGATGTTATGACTAGTACAAGGGCCGGATAATCACTAAGCAAATCACACTTTATACTGACGCAACGGGAGGGGAAACGGTGCAAGGCACAACAGTCCAGCTATCGACCGGAATTCTATATGTCGCCTATCAGATGTCTGTAGGACAAATGGTGTTAGGGGTTTTGCTATTGGCGATCATCGTGATTTTGGTTATGCGCTGGATTTATGACGCTTTGTACTGAAAGGGGGAGTTGAGATGTGGCCTATATTGAGCGGTACTAATTTGGTTAATCAATACCTTCTGATGAGCGCTCCAATGGCGGTTTTGGCTATTTTCTCTTGGTTCCCCAAGGGAAGGGGGCCGGGATGACCGCCACTATCCTCTCCGAGACTCTGTCATGGTATTTTAGCTGTCCGACAGTCCTAGAATCGAATTTTTTTGTGGGTTCTCTCGTGGCCATTATCTTCTCAGTTTTGGGTTATGCCATGAGGAGGGGATAGTCGATGTATTTCGGGAATGTATGGGACTGGAACTTTTTCTGGAGCGTGTTTCAAAACTTTTTAGCTTCAGGAGCCTCTTTCGTGCTTATCGTGGTGGCCGCCCTAGTTGTCGGTATTCTCTTGCGCGTAGTGGTGAATGCGATACGCGGAGCAGGGAAATGACATGAATGGTGTTAGCGGAGCATTTAACTTATGGACTAGTGGTAACATGCAGACCCTATGGAACAATGCAGGTTGGCTTGTGGGGCAGGCCGCTCCCCTATTGCTTGTAGCATTCGCGGCGGTGG
>QXHL01000080.1 GCA_003584005.1 Alicyclobacillaceae bacterium I2511
TTTGCCAGGTGATGATTTTGAATCATGTTCTTGACCTGCAAACTCTCCAAACTGATGACTTGGTTCTCGCGAATCAGTCTGGTAGTGAGCTTGTGCAAGAAGTCTTGACGGCGGTCTGCAATCTTGGCGTGAATCTTCGCGACTTTCACTCTTACCTTGTCGCGGTTCTTGGAGCCTTTTTGTTTTTTAGATAGACGTTTTTGAGCCTTGGCAAGTCGTTTCTCATCCTTGCGGAAGAATCGTGGATTTCCCACTTTCTCCCCAGTGGAGAGAATGACAGCATCCAGAAGTCCTAAGTCAACGCCAATTTGCTGATCAATCTCAGATAATGGCGTGATGTCTTCTTCTATGGTGAGCGAAACAAAGTAGCGTCCCGCAGCATCTTTGGTAATCGTCAGTGAAGTGGGAATCCCGTTTAATTTTCTCGACCAGCGAATATTGAGCGGTTCTTTCGTTTTCGCCAGTATGATATTTTGACCCTCCCACTGGAACGCCGAAGATGCAAAGGTAGCTGACTGTTTCCCGTGCTTTTTATGGAATTGCGGATATCGAGCACGCCCTTCAAAAAAGTTGATGAAGGCTCGTTCTAAATGTCGCAATTCTTGTTGCAAAGCCACACTAGACACTTCGTTGAGCCAGACCGTTTCCGGTTGTTGCTTTAGTATCGTCAGCTTGGCAGATAGATCCTTGTAATAGAGGCGTTTTCCCTCGTTGTAGTAGGCGTCTGTTTTCGCCTTCAGTGCCCAGTTGTAGACATAGCGAACACACCCGAAGGTTCGGGAGAGCAATTGCGCTTGTTCTGCTGTCGGGTAGAAACGAAACCGATACGCCTTAGAAGTTTTCATAGTTACATTATAGCAGAAGGTGTGTAAACAGAAAAGATTCACCTAATGGCGAGCGCCTTAGTTCCCTATTGCTGAAGCAAAGGGTTTTACGGCGCATTTGATAACGAACAAACTGTGGATTAAACCTGTGGATACTGTCCCTTTCTTGTGGATTAATGCGGAAAAAAATTTCCCACCAGGCCATGATTTCCACCATTAGCCACAGGAAATTCACCTTATTAATCCCCCTGTTCGGTTGCGGGTTCGCTCAAAAATCTGCTACCATATGAGCTACTATGACAGTATTCGACTCGTCAGAGTAGCTTTATCCACAGTTTTATCCACAACCTGTGGATAAGTTAGGAACAGCGCTTTTCTCCTGTGGAATAATAATGACTCCACTTATCCACAACCTGAAGTATTCTGGCGTGTGTTAGACTATTCACCTTTTGAAACTTTTGTCGATTCACGCACTGCCGGGAGGCCTTATCTTTTTATGAATCCTATAACGCAATCTATGTATAGCCCGGCAGACCTGGAAAATATCTGGAGCCAGGTCTTGCAGATGATGCAAGAACGATTAAATCAATCCAGCTTTCAAGCCTGGTTTGGCGACAGTAGCATCAGTGCCTATGACCCACAAAGTCGGCAGGTACATATTCTTGTTGCAGACCCTTTGGCAAAGTCTTGGCTACAAACTCACTACACGAGTGTCATTCAAGAAGCCTTAACTTCTGTGACCTCGGAAAAATTTAAAGTTGTCTTTGAAAATGCCACCACAAAACACATCAGACCTCCGTCGCAGACACTCCTACAGTCGGAAAGTGATCCGCAAAAAGGGGACTTTGGTAGTTCTAGTTTAAAAAACCGTTACACTTTTGATTCCTTTGTTATCGGTTCCAGCAATCGCTTTGCACATGCTGCTTGCTTAGCAGTAGCAGAAAGGCCTGCACACTCTTATAATCCGTTATTCATATATGGAGGCGTAGGTCTTGGAAAAACTCATTTAATGTACGCTATTGGTAATTATGTTTCAAAAAATCGCCCTAATCTTCGCATTCTCTATTTATCGTCAGAACGCTTTATTAACGAATTCATCACCGCCATTCGGGATAATGATACCGAGTCTTTCCGCAACCGTTACCGCTCTATTGATGTTTTATTGGTGGATGATATTCAATTTTTAGCCAAGAAGGAACAGACTCAAGAAGAATTTTTTCACACATTCAATGCCTTACACGCAGAAGCGAAACAAATCGTCCTTACCAGTGACCGACCACCCAGGGAGATTCCAACTTTGGAAGATCGCTTGCGTAGCCGCTTCGAATGGGGGTTAATTACAGACATTCAACCCCCAGATTTAGAAACCAGGATTGCTATCTTACAAAGAAAGGCCAAATCTGACGGCATTCGCCTCACACAAGACGTGGCCTCCTTCATCGCCTCACAAGTAAACTCCAACATACGTGAATTAGAGGGAGCCCTCGTACGTGTGATGGCTTACTCATCTTTAGTCAACGAAGACATTACCCTTGATTTAGCGCAACGTGCCTTACAAAGTATCATTGCCTCAAACAGACCCCATACGGTAACCGTGCAGCAAATTCAAAAAGTCGTCGGAGACCATTTTGGAGTCACTGTAGATGAACTTTTAGCAAAACGCAGAACTCGTAACGTGGTATTTGCACGACAACTGGCTATGTACCTGACTCGACAATTAACTGAACTCTCATTACCCAAAATAGGTGAATCCTTTGGCGGCAAGGACCACACTACAGTGCTTCATGCATGCGATAAAATTGGCATAGAACTAAATCAAAATCGTAATTTACAAGACACGGTTCAACGCCTTGCGCAGGCGATTAAAACTCTATTGTAGGCGCCCTTTATTCTCAGACTCAAGGACAGTGAATAATACGCAATCTTATCCACTGCATTTGCACAGGCATATTTGATTTACCCACCAGCTATTTTAGAACATATCCACAGAATACACATAGCCTATTACTATGATTACTAAAAGATCACTTAAGATCTTATCCTTCTACATCAACATTAAACGACATCAGAAAAAAACATCACCTGCAATTTAGGAACGACTTTTCGCTGTAAATAGCAATATTGAATTCTATGTATAAAGGGGTTGTTCTATAACCATGCATTTCAATATATCTCAGTCAGCCTTTAATCAACTTCTTCAAACCGTTTCTAAAGCAGTTGCCACTCGAACACCCAAACAAGTCTTAACTGGAATACTATTAAACGTAGAAGAAACAACTTTACACGCTACCGCATACGATTTAGAAATTGGCATTGAAGACAGCCTGGATGTAACTCCAGACGGCACATTGGAAATCATATCGCCTGGATCCATTGTGATACCCGCTCGTTATTTAACAGACGTAGTGCGTAAACTTCCCAGTACACTATTAACCTTTCAAGTATCCAATCCGTACATGGCGGATATTCGCTCAGGTACTGCCGAATTTCATTTACACGGGATTGATGCTGCGGAGTTTCCCAAGTTACCTATATTTCACAGTGCAAAATCATTGACAATCAGCAGCTTATTACTTAGACAATTTATTCGTAGCAGTGCCTATGCTGCTTCCACCTTAGAAGCCCGCCCCACTCTTACCGGTATCCACAGTACATTACACATGGGTCAAATGACCTTTACCGCCACTGACGGACTGCGTTTAGGCATGTTTAGTGAAAACATTCCAGAAAACCCTGATTTCTCTTGGGATGCTGTTATTCCAGCGAAATCTTTGACCGAACTAACTAAGTTGCTTCCCGAACAGGATATGCCAGTGACTCTTGAACTCTCTAACAGTCACAGTTTATTTGTCATAGGAAAAACCCACTTTTATACGCGATTGATTGAAGGGGCCTATCCAGATATTAGTCGAATCATTCCAAATCACTTTGGGACCACTGTACGCGTTGATACCGCTCAATTTGCAAATGCCATTGACAGAGCCGCCTTAATCGCTAGGGACAAAGAAAATCATATGGTGAGAATGGAACTTCAAGACCGAAAAATCACTATTTCATCAAATTCACCTGAAATAGGAAATGTCTCTGAATCTATTGAAACAATTGAAACAGTAGGCGATGACTTAGTAATTGCATTCAATTCTCACTATGTTTTAGAAGCCTTACGTGCAACTGGAAGTGATCAAGTACAGGTCCAATTTAACGGTTCCAACCAACCTTTCACCTTACACATCCCTGAGGAACAAAATAACCTGCAACTAATTTCGCCGGTTCTAATGAGATAATTTGAGATTATGGGAAAAAGCGCATGCATATTGAAAAACTAATTTTACAGCAATTTCGAAACTATAAAAATCAACTGCTTACACTCCATCCCCACTTAAATGTGCTCACAGGAGACAATGCGCAAGGGAAAACAAACGTTTTAGAAGCGGTGTACTACCTTGCAGTTGGCAAATCACACCGTACAAATCACGATATGGACCTAATTCAGCAGGGACAGACAATGGCACAACTTCAGGTGGTTATCAGTCGCGAAGAAAGAGAACAAGAACTCGTATTGCAGTTGCGCGGCCATACCAAAACTGCACGCATTAATGGCATTGTTCAATCGAAAATGACTGATTTTATTGGGCGACTTCAGGTGGTATTATTCGCTCCAGAAGATTTATCACTTGTAAAGGGAGGGCCAAGCGTTAGACGCCGATTTATTGACATTGAACTTGGCCAAAGCCAACCTGCCTACTTATATCATCTTGGTCAATATGCACGGACGTTACAGCAGCGCAATGCTCTACTTAAACAATTCGCACATGGGACAAGAGACGAAGAATATCTTTCAGTTTTTGACCAGCCCTTAGCTGAACACGGTGCACAAGTATGGTTACGGCGAAGCCGGTTTTTATTGCGAATGTCTGAGTTGGTACAGCACACCTATGCCACACTGTCTTCGTCTCGAGAACATTTAACTTTAGATTACGATTGTTCTCTGCCAGGTGTAGATTTATTGCATAATTCAACTTCCGTGACTGCGCTGAGTGAGGCATTTCAAAATGCTTTACGTCAAAAACATGAATTAGACTGTCGTCAGGGACACACTTCCTTAGGTCCACATCGAGATGATTTATTATTTTTTTTAGACGGACAAAACGTTCAGAGTTATGCCAGTCAGGGACAGCAGAGAACAATAGTCCTTGCCCTGCGCTTAGCCGAAATAGATTTGTTGAGAGAAGAGGCTGGAGAGTATCCAGTTTTACTTTTAGACGATGTTTTGTCTGAATTGGATAATCAACGTCAGCAAAACTTAGTGTTAGCTATGAGTGAAAAGGTACAGATAATATTAACCACTGCAAATTTTATACAACTCCCTAAGACCATGACTCAACAAGCCCGTTTGTTTCAGGTCTGCTCTGGTATAATCAGTGGGGAAGGGTAGGTGCCTGCGTGTTTATTCATCTCGGTGGAGATACGATGGTGCAAGTGCAGGATGTCATTGGTATTTTTGATGCCAGTGTGAAGCGAAGTAAACTTTCAGCAAAATTATTTGATTTAACAGATAAAATTTTTAGAACCCCAGGTACAGAATTTGAAGATATCAAGTCCTATGTTTTAACTGCAGACCGCATATATGCGTCCACTGTATCTTCAGTCACCCTACGTAAAAGGGCCTATTTTGTAGAAGAGGCACTCTTGCCGGAATTCGACAATACGAGCGGAGTTTGATACTCTGAACGAATGGAGACTGGCATCTTTGTCAAAGCCCGCGGCAAGTACGCAAGGCTGTGAGGCACAGGTGGAGGGAAGTTTGTTGGCAGATGACGCGTATGATGTGTCGCAAATTCAGGTCTTGGAGGGCCTGGAAGCTGTGCGGAAGCGACCGGGAATGTATATTGGAGCGACAAGTGCCAGAGGATTACATCATCTGGTCTGGGAAATTGTAGATAACGCGGTTGATGAAGCACTCGCTGGACGGTGCACCCAAATAGTGGTGGAGGTTCATCCGAATCACAGTGTTAGCGTCACAGATAACGGGGCAGGTTTTCCAGTCGGAATTCATCCGCAAACTGGGCGTCCAGCAGTGGAAACAGCTTTAACAATTCTGCATGCGGGTGGAAAGTTTGGTGGCAGTGGTTACAAAGTTTCAGGGGGACTGCACGGGGTTGGCGCATCTGTAGTCAATGCTTTATCTGAATGGATGAAAGTTGAAGTCCATCGGGATGGGAAAATTTATGTGCAAGAGTATTCACGTGGAGACGTGCTCTACGATTTGAAGGTAATTGGTGACACAGACCACTCGGGTACCACTGTGACCTTTAAGCCAGACCCAGAAATATTTACGGAAACCACAGAATTTCAATTAGACACCTTGCAAAACCGTCTCCGAGAACTGGCATTTTTGAACGCTGGTTTAGAAATTTCATTAATCTTCCACCCTGAAGATAAGCAGTGGAGTTACTGCTATTCAGGGGGTGTGGCAGCCTTTGTGGAATACCTCAACCGCTCTAAAACTGTACTGCACGCGGCACCAGTTTTTGTATCCGGCGTCCGAGATGATGTGACTGTAGAAGTTGCACTTCAATACAACGACACCTACAATACAACACTATTGTCGTACGCCAACAATATTCCCACACATGAGGGAGGATCCCATGAATCTGGATTTAAGAGCGCTCTCACCCGGGTTATTAATGATTACGCCCGTAAAATGAACGCCTTAAAGGATAACAATGCCAACCTCAGTGGGGATGATGTAAGGGAAGGTTTGACAGCCATAGTGAGCGTCAAGGTCCCTGAACCACAGTTTGAGGGACAGACAAAGACAAAGTTAGGCAACAGCGAGGTCAGAGGACTGGTGGACAGTCTGTTCAGTGAAAAATTTCAAAATTTCTTGGATGAAAATCCAACTGTCGCCAAGCAAATTATTGAGAAGTCTGTGACAGCCGCAAGGGCTAGGGAAGCTGCTCGTAAAGCACGCGAGTTAACCCGCCGTAAAAGCGCCCTAGAGATTAGTTCCTTGCCAGGGAAATTAGCGGACTGCTCTAGCAAGGATGCTTCCATCAGTGAATTGTATCTTGTCGAGGGAGATTCCGCTGGTGGTTCTGCCAAAGAGGCGAGAGATAAAAATTTTCAAGCTATTTTGCCCTTGCGAGGAAAAATTATCAACGTAGAAAAGGCCCGCTTAGATAAAATTCTCTCTAACACTGAAATTCGTGCCATCATTACCGCTCTTGGCATGGGAATTGGCGACGATTTTGATATCAACAAAGCCCGTTATCACAAAGTTGTTATTATGACAGACGCCGATGTGGACGGCAGTCACATTCGAATCTTGCTTTTGACGCTGTTTTATCGATTCATGAAACCTTTGATTGATGCGGGTTATATCTATATTGCTCAACCACCGCTATATAAGGTGCAAAAAGGGAAAAATATTCGCTACGCTTATGCGGACAAGGAATTAGATCAATATTTAGATGAATTTGGACGAAATGGAATTAACATTCAACGCTATAAAGGTTTAGGTGAAATGAACCCTATTCAACTTTGGGATACCACCATGGATCCGGAAGTGCGCACCCTGCTTCAAGTTACCATGGAAGATGCGATAGATGCCGATATGATCTTTACCATTCTGATGGGTGATAAAGTGGAACCGCGGCGAGAATTCATTGAAGACCACGCACACTACGTCCGTAATCTTGACGTTTAATGTATCGGGGAGTGACACGTTTTGGCAGAACCGTTAGATAAGATTCGTCCCATAGACCTTAGCGATGAACTGCGGAATTCCTTTATCGACTATGCTATGAGTGTCATTGTCAGTCGCGCCATTCCGGATGTGCGGGATGGGTTAAAACCTGTACACCGACGTATTTTGTTTGCGATGTACGAAGTTGGAATGACTCCTGACAAACCCTATAAAAAATCGGCCCGCGTTGTTGGCGATGTGCTTGCAAAGTATCACCCCCATGGGGATGCTGCTGTATATGATGCCTTAGTACGCATGGCGCAAACCTTCTCCACTCGCTATCTTTTGGTGGATGGCCAGGGAAATTTCGGATCTATTGACGGTGACTCAGCTGCTGCCATGCGGTATACAGAGGCGCGCATGTCCCACATTGCCATGGAATTACTACGGGATATCAACAAGGAAACTGTAGATTTTGGTCCCAATTATGATGGAAATGAGCAAGAACCACTGGTAATGCCTGCTCGGTTTCCTAATCTTTTGGTCAATGGTTCATCGGGTATTGCAGTCGGCATGGCCACCAATATTCCCCCACATAACCTGAGGGAAGTCATTGATGGTACGCTGATGTTGATTAACAACCCAGACGCGAACCTGGACGACTTAGGCAAAGTAATTAAAGGGCCAGATTTTCCCACAGGTGGAATGATTCTGGGTCGAGAGGGAATCCGCAGTGCGTTTGCAAAGGGCAGAGGGTCTATTACGATTCGTGCCAAAACAAAGTTTGAGGAAATGCCGGGTGGTAAAACTCGTATTGTTGTCACTGAAATTCCATATCAGCAGAACAAGGCTCGGTTGATTGAAAAAATTGCCGAACTCACGCGGGAAAAGCGTTTGGACGGAATTACCGATTTGCGGGACGAATCGGATAGAAATGGGATGCGCATTGCGATTGAATTGCGGCGCGACGTGAAGCCCCAAGTGGTATTGAATAATTTGTTCAAACACACGGGACTGCAATCCACTTTTGGGGTAATCATGCTCTCTTTGGTGAATGGTCGGCCGATGGTTCTCAATCTTAAGGAGATGTTGGTTGAGTACATTAAGCATCAAAAAGAAGTCGTGCGCAGGCGCACCCAGTTTGACCTCAACAAGGCGGAGGCACGGGCCCACATTTTGGAGGGACTGCGCATCGCTTTAGACCACCTGGATGCAGTGATTGCTCTCATTCGCAGTTCACAAACTGCGGACATCGCCAGGGAACAATTAATGCAAACATTTGCTTTGAGTCAGGAACAGGCGCAGGCCATTTTGGACATGCGTTTGCAACGGTTGACTGGTTTAGAGCGAGAGAAAATTGATCATGAATATCAGGAGTTGCTTAAGGTTATTGCTGAATTAAGAGGCATTTTAGCAGATGCAGAGAAATTGATGGGGGTTATTCGGGACGAGTTATTGGAAATTCGACAGCGCTTTGGGGATGATCGCAAGACAACAATTGTTGCCGCTGAGGGGGAAATCAGCGAGGAAGACTTAATTCCGGTGCAAGATGTGGCGGTGACTATGACACATGCTGGCTATGTAAAACGAATTCCTGTCACTGCCTACCAAAGTCAGCATCGCGGAGGGCGGGGTATCAATGTGATGGGGACGCGGGAAGCAGACTTTGTGGAACATCTCTTTGTCACCTCTTCACACCACTATTTGTTGTTTTTTACAAATAAAGGGAGAATGTACATTCTCAAGGCTTATGAAATTCCCGAATACAGCCGTCAAGCCAAGGGACTTCCTATCATCAATCTGTTAAACTTGGAGCAAGACGAAAAAATCTCTACGGTAATTCCGATTCACTCCATGGAATCCACAGAAATCCATGGATTGGCACTGTTTTTTGCAACTCGTAATGGTATCGTCAAGAAAACTTCTTTAGATGACTATGTGAATGTGCGTAAAAGTGGCATTATTGCTATACACCTACATGATGACGATGAAGTGATTCGGGTACGCCTGACAGATGGAACACAGGACATTATTATGGCCACACATCACGGCTTGTCGATTCGCTTTCATGAGTCGGATGTTCGTTTAATGGGACGGGCCGCAACGGGTGTGAAGGGTATCCACTTGCAGGATGAGGATTGCGTCATTGGCATGGATGTCATTGAGCCCGATTTAGAGGTTCTGGTGGTTACCACTCGAGGTTACGGTAAAAAAACTCAGGTTTTGGATTATCGGGTACAAGCACGAGGTGGCAAGGGAATTAAAACCATTCATTGCACACCGAAAAACGGAAATGTCGTTGGGTTGAAGATGGTTCATTCTGAGGATGACTTAATGATTATTACGAATGCGGGTGTGGCCATTCGAATTCACGTGCGCGACATTTCCACTCAGAGTCGCAATACTCAGGGTGTGAGATTGATTAACGTCCCTGACGGAGAAGAGGTTGCAACGGTAGCACGAGTACTTTCCACAGAGGATGATGATGTGGAATAATTGGTCCGGCGAAATTTCTGTAAAGAAGGGATGAGGACAATGAGCGGTTTAGAGCAGTTGCTTTACCATCAAGGGGCACTGTGGATGGCTCTTGTTGTGGTGATGGGGATTTCATTTGTGGTGGTCAATGCTCTAGTAAAGCGTGACTGATGTGACGGCTAAGATATCTCACTCAGTGAACGTGTAGGAACTCAACGAATAGGAACTCAACGGAAAGGTATAATCTAAAGTTCTTGCTAAAATAAAAAAGGCCATGGCTATTACCAGGGATGAAAATAATTCAAGAGTCAGGGCAGGCTATTTTCGTATTATTTTCTTATAAAGTATGTGTCCGAAATTAGGCCTGGTCAGACCCAAGCAGTGCAAGGAGGCCAGCCCAAAATGCGCACAGGGTTTGCTCCCCAGTGGGGAGCGTTTAGACCTTGGATGAGCCCCGTGCCGTACTTTCTCGGTCCGGGAGAGCATTTTGGGCGTGGCCATTGCTGTGCGCCGGGAAGTTATGGCCCCAATGTCCACATCGGTCGCCTCGTCCGCAAGTTTAAGCACTATTTAGTCTTTAATGCCGCCAAAGCGGTGCCCCGCGCTGGAATAGTGTCCACTGCAGGCCCTATTGCTTCATTTTGGGCTGAAATGTGGGGCAACAGAGGCCCCTCGCCCCGCAAAGCTTCACTTGGGAACTGAATCGGCCGTCTCAAACGCAAAGCTTCACTTGGGAACTGAATCGGCCGTCTCAAATAAGGGTCTAGAGGTCGCTTATGGGCCTTTTCAAGCCACGTTTTGCATCAATAAGCGTTCGCCAGGCCCTTATTTCAATAAAAGCGGTGCAAACACGGTAGGAAAACGTGCAATAGACGACTTTCACACCCTTATTTGCGGTTCATCGCTTGATATTTGATGATTTAGCGACTGGGGGACCCTTATTTCCAGAACCTTCCCCTTGATCTCTCGTAGGCAGGCGTGGTATAGTAGCAAACGTCGCCACTGCGGCGGCCCACAAAACCGTTTCAGAACGGGCCGAATGGACTCGGGAAGAGCAAAGGTTGGCCGAAAGATTTGGTTGACT
>QXHL01000081.1 GCA_003584005.1 Alicyclobacillaceae bacterium I2511
TTCCCCTGTTCCCTATGAACTGCTTTCTGGCACCTCTTTATTTCCCGGCAATCTCGCTTTCCACCTGGGCCGTGGTTACCCCCGGTTGTGGGACGGGGACTCTACCGACTTGGGCGAGCTTTTGCACCACCCAGATGGGAAAGGTCAACTCGTGAATGCCGGTACCACTGCCGCCGTCTGCAGTGTCCACGCCGATGTGATGGGTTTCACAAAGCACAAGCAGGTTTCGAATGTCATCTGGAGAGTTCATCGGCTGGTTCCGCAGCAGCCTGCCATATCCATAGGGGTCCCATTCCACACAGAACGCCTTCACTTTTTCCCAATCCGCTAGATTCGCCAGGCTCCACTCGATGCCGAAATGGTGGACCTGCAGACCCTCCGTTGTCCCACAGACCCAGCAGCGGTAGTGGCCATCTTCCCGTAGCCGCTGCTTGTTGCGGCGAAACTCTGCCGATTCTGTGCGGTGGACATGGCTGGGCGTCATCACGACTTCTTTCAGGGATCTGAAAAGGACGTGCTCTTCAACCACCTCCTCCTTTGCTCCTTCTTCCTCCTTTGCTCCTTCTTCCTCCTTTGCTCCTTCTTCCTCCTTTGCTCCTTCTTCCTCCTTTGCTCCTTCTTCCTCCCTTGCTCCTTCTTCCTCCCTTGCTCCTTCTTCCGCCTTATACCCATCATCCAACTGGGACCTCTCCCTTCACTGCGGCGAAAGCCTTGCGCGCGCGCAGGTAGTACTGCACGGTGCGGCACCTATCCGGCAAACTTGGACCCTGGGAGTCCAGGTGTTGTGACTCGACTGCTGTGGACAAAAACGTCAGAAACTGCTCTTGTTCTGGTGTGACGTCCTGTACCATGCCGACAAATTCCAGCGTCAACCCGGCCTCATTCAACAGGCGCTGCATTTCCACCAAAGTAAAAAAGCGCAGATGGGTGCGGTCTAAGACCCCTGCGGACTGGTAAGTCCAAGTGCCATTGAGCAAGCCCTGTAGGACGCTGATGTGGCCCACATTGGGGATTGACGCCACCACTACCCCACCCGGTTTCAGGTATGTCAAAAGGTGAACCAGCGCAGCCAATGGGTCTACCATGTGTTCCAGCACGTCGGCAAACACCAGGGCCTCATACCAACCCGGTGGGCGGGGCAAAGACAGGCTACTGGCATCCCCAACCCACACATCATCCAGCACAGTCCGCGCGTCCACCGCTGCCGCCGGGTCCAATTCAATTCCAGCTACCTCGGCCACACCGCGGTTCTTCAGTGTCAGACCGAGCCCGCCACAGGCACACCCTACGTCCAGCACCCGTTTCACCGGGGGCACCAAATCTGCCAAATCCTCGCGAGTAAACACACTGTACCATGGATTTACCCCCCACTTGTGCACAAAACGAGCCTGATTTCCCTGAAGTAGCTGGGCAAACCCTACATCGGCACGATTCGTGATACTGCCGTGGTGATGCACATAGGTATCGCCCGCCACCACCAGTTTGTACCCCGCCCGGCGCACCCGCAAACAGTAGTCATCATCCTCAAAGTTTCCTCTGCCAAACTGCTCATCAAAGCCCCCCACCTGTTCATAAACAGATTTCCGGAGGACTAGACAAAAGCCCACCAGCCGCAGGGCGTAATCCCAGCGAGTGGAATCTGTGTGATTGTATTGCTCCGCAAACGAGTGAAACCGTTCCAGTGTATCGTAGGGTTGGGCCCGGCACTGCCCCCCCGAAACCCAGTTTGTGACCGGCCCCACCGCCCCATGGCGGTCATCTGCATACAGACAGTGCAACAGGTTTTTCAGCCAGTTGTGGCTAACCACCACATCGTTGTTCAGAATCACCAGCGTATCTCCGCGCGCCATCGCCATCCCTTGGTTGCAAGCCTTCGGGAAACCCTCATTATGGTCATTGTCCAGCCTTTTCACCATCGGTAGGTTTTGCAGACTGACGAGTGTTTCATCGGTCGATCCGTTGTTGACCACAATCACCTCATGATTTTCGGGGGTGTAACGGTGAATAGCGGCTAAACACTCTTTTGTATAGGCCCACTGGTTGTACACTGGCATGATGATACTCACAAGTGCGTTTGGCCCCACAGAATTTGTACCCTCCACCGGGTTTGTATCTTCCACAGAATTTGTACCCTCCACATCATTTCCCCCCTTCACCTGCACAGCCCTGGCGGCAATTGAAAGCAAGTTCCAGGGCGGCGCGATACATCTGTGCCATTCCCTGGTAATACCAATCCTGGCTGGCCAGTAAGGTCTGAGCCGCAGGAGAAAGCTCCAAAAACAGGGTCGACCGCAGCGGAAATTTTCCCTCCAGCCAGTCACAACCACACAAACCCACCTGTGCCTGTGCATGTTGGGGCTCAATCGACAGACAATTGAGAAAATCCTGCCGGGCCTCCGGCAATCTCCCTTGCTGCAGAAAAACCAAGCCCCGCATAAAGCTCGCCAACAACCCGCCACACCCCGCCTGGGTGGGATACTCGGGACTGGGCGGCCCCAATTCCAGGCAACGTGTGAAAGCCACCTCGGCGTCCGCAAAATCTCCCTGTGCAAGGTGGATGTTCCCCTGCAGATACCACAAGTCGGTGTACCGAGGGTGCACCTGCTGTCCTTGCACCAGCACCGCCAGTGCGGCAGTCCCCTGTTGCGTTTGCCATAAAGCATAGGCCCACCTATGTGCCAAGTCGGGCAACCAAGGCCTTTCAGGGGAGGTCAGCCAGGCCTGCTGGGCCTGATCATAGGCAGCAATTGCCTCGGGAAACCGACGGGATCGCAGCCACTCGTTTCCTATATAATAGTGAAGCGCGGCATCCTCCGAATGGGCTTGGAGTTGCTTGTGCAAAATCCTCATATTCCTGACAACTTTGTTTTGAGATTGAACCAGGGTGTCCAGGTAACCCCGGTGAATCAGTGTCACTTGTGCAATCCCATAGCGCACCTGGGACAGCGTGGGCAGTTGTTCATGAATGGCCCCCATGTAACGGAATAGAGGCCAGTTTCGAAATAGCCGTAGTTGCGTGTGCTGTAACACCCCAGGCTGTGCCGGGTCCCCAACCAGGTTGCGGAGGCTCAATAGATAGGCGTCTGCGGTCCCGTCCATCAGGCTACGCAGGCGTGCACCTTCGCCAGCAGCCAATTCCTCGTCACCATCCAACACCAAAATCCAGTCTCCCGTGGCCTGGGCCAAACTGAAATTGCGGGCCTGGGCAAAGTCCTCTTGCCAAGAAACAGAGAACACTTTGGCCCCAAAGCTGTGCGCCACTGCCACCGTTTCGTCCCTAGACCCGGTATCCACCAGAATGATTTCATCCACAGAATCCCGCACGCTGGCCAAACAGATGGGTAGTGAATTCGCTTCATTGCGGACAATCATGCACAAACTGAGCCGACTCATGGCAACCACCGGTTGAACTGTGCCGCTAGCGACTGCCATACTTTTTCGTCAGGGTAACGTCGCAACCCCGCCTGCACCGCCGCCATCCCTGCACGGGCCAGGTGGTCTTCAACCAAGACGTGGAAACTGCCGTCCCCATCCCAGCGGTCCATCACCTGTTGTAGCTTCGCTTCTTGCCCTGTGCAGGCGTAGGTGAGCGCCCGAAAAAAAGCTGCCTCCCGGGTATCCAAAGTAGACTCCAAGTAGGTTTGCGCCAACCCAAACCTTCCCGCCAAAACCAAGGCACCCCCCAGCAGGACCGCTTCCTGTCCGGGTGCAAGCTGTGCCACCCCTGTGAGGTAGGCCAGGGTTTCGGGACTCCCATCAGACAAGAGCAGCAGTTCCCCAAAACGCAAAAAGGCCTCCGTAAAGGATGGGTTTTGGCTGAAAGCCTCCCGATAGGCGGCCACCGCCTCCGCTGTTTTCCCAAGCTGCTGAAACACCTGCCCCATGGCAAAATAGGCCCGATAGCTGGCAAGACCCTTTTCCACAGTGTAAGGAGGCACGGGCGGATCGCCCATTTGGATGCATTGGGCCAGGGCGGCGAGTGCACCGACAAAATCCTGCTGCTGACTGCGCAACACCCCGAGCAGGTAATACAGATCTGTGTAGTCTGGGTACAGGGACAGAGCGAATTGCAGTTGCTTTTGCGCTTCCGGCCAACTCCCCTGTTGCATCAGGGCGGTGCAGTAAATTTTATAGAATCGCGAGGCCCACAGCGCCTCTGATACAATTTCCTGCTGGGCCACCGCCAACACCACCACCGCGTCGCCCACACGTCGGTTGCGCAGGTACTCCACACCCAAGTTGTAGGCGCGAAAGGCATCCTTCGGATGGGCCTTCCACTCCGCCTCGGCCAAACGCAGATTGCGCACCTGTTTGCCCTGTTGCTTCACCAAAGCCTGGGTGTACCCCCAGTGCTGGATATGCAAAGGGCAGTCATAAATCACTCCAGGGGGATTTGTATTCAGAATGGATTCTGCAATTTGTTCATGCAGTGCCCCGTGAAAGCGGTAATGGGGTCGGTTGCGAAACAGGCGGACACTGACAGACTCCTCCACATCACGCACACCTTCCCCATCCGTTTCATTTAAAATGTGCACTAAAAATCCGTCCGCCTGTGGAAAATCCCGCAGGCATGTAGAAATTTTTGCGGCCGCCTCCGGTTCCAACACTTCATCTGCATCCAAGACCAGAATATAGTCCTTGCTGGCATGGGATAGACTGACGTTGCGTGCCTGTGCAAAATCCGCTTGCCAAGTCACCGTATCACAGACCGCCCCGAAGCCGCGGGCGATGGCCACAGTGTCATCCGTGGAGCCGGTATCCACCACCACCAGCTCATCTGCAACACCACGCAGGCTTTCCAGACATCTTGGTAAGGAACCCGCCTCGTTGCGGACAATCATACAAACTGAAAGACTGGGCAATGTTTTCACCTGCTTTGTGATCCGATGTGACACTATACGCAGATTGTGTCAGCCTATTCAGGGCGATTGTGGAATTTTATTTAATATTGGGCTTTGTTAGGCTATTTCCCGTGCTGTTCCACATCCCACTGAATACACTGGGACAACACGTTTACAAGGAGGGTGTACATTGGCAAATTTCAAAGTGTTTTCTGAGGTACCCTCGCAACTGCTGACACAAGTATCCCAGACAACTGCCGCTAGCCTGCTTACCACCGCGCAGAATCTGACTGCCGCCAGTTTGCTTACCACCGCGCAGAATCTGACTGCCGCCAGTTTGCTCACCACCGCGCAGAATTTGACTGCCGCCAGTTTGCTCACCACCGCGCAGAATTTGACTGCCGCCAGTTTGCTCACCACCGCGCAGAATTTGACTGCCGCCAGTTTGCTCACCACCTTAGGGGATCGGACTGTAGTAGATCTGAGTACACCGGTCACCAGCGCGGTTGTCACCTACGCGGGTGCCGCAACGTTGACAGCCATCTCCTTAAGTGAAGTCACCTTTACTGTGTACAACGCCAGCACCACAGCGGGTGCATCTGCCGCACTGTATCTGAGTGCAGACGGCACTAATTTTTCACCGGACCCCACCAGTACCACACAAACCATTGCTGCTGGGGCACAGTACTTCTTCTCACCGGGACACTTCGTCAAGTACATGGAGGTTATGTATGCCGCACTCACTGCCGGCATCACAGCATCATTAACCATTTATACCCAAGCACACGTCTAAAATAGTTTGAAATTTAGGGAAGGGGTTGTGGCCAAAGTGCCTGCTCCAGCGAAACAAATCTATAGAAAAACAGGGGCTGCAACCCCTGTACATAGCTTGGGCCGGAAACATTTATGTCCACCTGCTCCAGCCTTGACCATTCGACGGATTCTTCTGCCACCCACGATTCAAGCTGTGCTTAGGGCCATCCGCGTGGAGCGGATTGAACACGCGGTACACCTGCACCCCATCAAGGTGACCTCTGTGGGAAAGGCCATCACAGTCACCCGAATTAAACGGCCCGTACAAGTGCGAGCCATTCAAAAACCGGTGCAGATACGGGGAGTCACTCGTCCCATCACGGTTGGGGAAATCATCCAGCCTATTCCCCTGCAGCCCCTCAAACCTGCCCAAGACGGGGTGACCATTTACGGATCCAACCCGCTGTTCCCTGTGCAAACAGACAGCCAGGGAAGACTGGTGTTCACCGGACAAATACAAGTTTCGCCGCTAACCTATACAGAACAAACCTTTGCAAACGTTCCGTTTGAAGATAGCAGAGAAGCGTTGCCAACCCAGGAGGTTTCCTTACAGACCAATCTTTCCTACGCCATCGTCAACCAATCCGATGTGGCTGTCACAATTTTTCTGGAAATCAGTCCCAATGGAATTAATTTTCTGGAGGACACTCACATTGTGGTTTCTGGGCACACCCTGCAGGCCATAACCCCGTTGCGGTTTTTGCGTTTCGCTCGCATCACATACCAGTCCTATACCCCCGACACCAGCGGGGTAATGGACGTCTATTATCAGGCCCAGTCGGGGTAAGGTTGTGTGGCTACACCACCTACAGTCAGTTCAGAGGGCCGAAAAACTTTTGCACAGCGACAGGAGGGTGTGCAGTTATGACAAGTTTAATCGATATTGTGGTGGTCAATTTCAATACCCTGTCCCTATTAAAAGAGTGTCTGTACAGCATTCGGGCGTATACGCCCCAGCCCCATCAGATTGTGGTGGTAGACAACGGTAGCACAGACGGCAGCAGCCAATTGCTACAAGAGTTGCATTGGCCTAACCTGAAGCTGATTGCCAATGCGGAAAACCGCGGCTACGCAAAGGCCTGCAACCAGGGAATTCAGTCTGGCGAGGCTGAATACGTGCTGTTGCTGAACAGCGATGTGCAGATGCAACCCGGTTGGCTGGACCCACTGCTGGTCTGCCTGCAAACGGATCCAAAAATTGCTGTGGTGGGTCCGAAATTGGTGGATCGCCGGGGCCGTCTCACGGGGGCTGGGATTGTCGGCAGTTACGCCAACCACTGGCCGCGGGCACTGTTAGAAGTCGACGTCCCAGGAAAATACGACGAGGTGGAGGATTGCATCAGTGTCTGTGGCGCGGCCTACTTGATGCGCCGATCGGTCCTCCCTGTGTTAGGGCTGCTGGATGAAAACTATTTTTTCTACTTTGAAGAAACGGATTACTCGTTTCGGGTACACCAGGCTGGCTACCGGGTGGTCTTTTGCCCCCACAGCCGCTTGATTCACCTGTTAGGACAAAGTTGCAAAGATCACCAGCTGTTGCGCCGTTACTTCGAGGACAGTCAGGCCTACTTTCGCAAAAAATGGGCTACCCTGTTAGCCCCATCGACCCAACCCACAGCCAGCTGTGAACAGACAAGGGGGAATGAAACATGAAATGGTTACGCAAAGGCAGCGACAACAAGCTGACCGCCATGATGCAGGTGCGCAACGAGGCCCATCGATACCTGACCCTGGTGCTGGATGACCTGTCCGCTTACGTGGACGAAATTGTAATTGTAGATGATGGATCTACGGACAACACAGTGGAAATCTGCCGTTCCTATGGAAAGGTAGTCTCCCTGGGGTCCTCCCCTAGCTCCTTGTATGGGGTCAATGAGGCCGCCTTAAAACTGCGCTTGTTTCGCCGCACAGTGGCCACTCGGCCAGATTGGATTTTAGCCATCGACGCAGATGAGGTGATGGAAAACCGCTTCAAATCTGGTGTGTGGGGGATGATAAACCAAACCGAGCTGGACTGGTATGGTTTTCAGTTCTACCATTTTTGGGGTAGCAAAACGCACTTTCGAACGGACAAACTGTGGGCACCCAAAGAGTACGGTCCCAGGTTGTTCCGCTATCTTCCAAATGCCCCTTACCAATGGAATATGCAGGCATTGCACGGGGGGAGCGTGCCTGCCAACCTGGTCCATGACTTCCCGGGAGCCCACAGCGATATGCGGATGAAACACTACGGCTATGCGGGTCTGCCAGAGGAAAGACAGCGCAAGTACCAATTTTACGTTCAGCGCGACCCCAAGTCGCAATTTTGTCCGCGCCCACACTATGATTCCATCTTGGATGAAAACCCTGTTTTGCAAGCGTGGGTGGAATAAGTGGTAAAGCGATTGGACATTGTGGTGGTGTGTGTGAATACGCGGAACAAGACAAAACGGTGTCTTACCCATCTGTTTCGGTACACCGATGTCCCCTTCCACCTGTGGGTGGTGGATAACGGGTCACAGGACGGGTCCGTAGCCATGCTGGAACAGTGGGCCAGCCTTTATCCGCGGCACCTGACCCTGCTGAAAAACCCAAGCAATCTGGGCTACACAGGGGCCCTGCAACAGGTTTACCCCTACTTGTCGAGAAACCATGCCCTGGCCTATGTCAACTCTGACGTATATGTGGGCCCACAGTGGGCCAGCCGTCTGTATCGCCATTTAGAATGGGATCCCAAAGTAGCCGCCGTCGCACCTCTGGGGCGGGGAATTGGAGGAAACCAGGATGCGGTCTTGCGCTTGCCCAGTTTGCGTTCTGAACTGGCCGATGAAGACGCGTTTGAACATGCCTTAGTACAAATTAACGAGGCTCTGCGACAAGCCAAGCCAATGGCCGAAACTGCCAAGTCACTCCAAGGCACCCTGTGGCTAGTGAAAGCTGCCGCCCACAAGGCAATTGGTGGGCTGGACACAGGTTGTATTTGCGGTGCCGATGACGCGGACTGGAGTCTGCGGGCACGGCTGGCTGGATGGCGACTGTTGGTGGCACTGGATACTTTCGTCTGGCACGACAACCACAGTACCTTTGACACCTTGCCCGATGCGGGTGAGGACTGGATTGGTCGCAGTTGGGCTTACTTTAACCACAAATGGGCAGGGTACTTTGACAACTTGTCCTGGGAGGACCTGATGGCCAACCACCAGAACACAAAATTTCCACCCTTCATCTACCAGACGTTTCCGTCTGAAGAAAATGGGTAATCCCCGTGGGACAAGTGCCGATGCCTGTCATACGGACAACGCATAAGCTGAAATCAGCCTCATCCATTTGTCCATCCATACTTTGTAACCCGTGGAAATTGGCATGAGGAAATCCTAGACAACTTGTCTGCCACAGTTGAGAGAGGGGTATGCGGGAATGAATCACACAAACACAGTATTGAAGGCAAAAACCATCCGGACACGTACTATCGAAGCGAAAGTACTGCAGATAGGTCCCCGGGTTTTTGGCAGAATCCCCTACAAGGGGCGGCTTAGAAAAATTTATATCCCTCTTTTGCACAAATACCACAGCCTGCAGCTTAGATTTCGCCGTTTACGGGAAGAGGTAAAAGAAGTCCAAGCATTTGAACGCACTTTGCGCCACGATAACCGCCACCTGAGGGATAAATTAAACAAATTAGAAGAAAAGGTTGAATCTCTGAAATTCCGGGTGGAAAGCCTTGAAAGCCAACTGTCTAGTGGATTACCAGATAACCCTGCCCTGCAAGCTCTATTTATTGGTCTACAGGGCCAATCGGCCACAGTTACTACTGCCGCTGGCACCCTCACCGGAGTTGTGACGGTTGTCGGCGTCAATGCTGTAGAGCTCACCGAAGCCAATGGCGACCTATTGGTCATTCCCTACAGCAAAGTAACCGCTGTGCAGTAAACGGTGTGCAGCAAACGATTTGCGAACACTCATTTTACGATTCCATCCATCAAAGAAAGGGGTATGCCAGATGACGTTTTTCAGCATTTTAACGGGCTTCATCGGACGAACTGTGGAAGTCGTCGTTCCCAACACCCTGTTTGAAGGAACCCTGACCAAGGTGGAAACAACTATCATTCAAGTTCAAGAACCCAGTCCGATTTACGGTGTGTTACAGTTCGTCAATATTCCCACAAACAGTATAGATTATGTCCGTATCTTAGCCTGATCCGTACGGAGGGCAGGGCAGTCGGCTAAACCAGTCACTCGCCCAAGTGGCGTAATCCGCTTGGTGCGCCTGACTGACACTGTCTGCGTGTCGCACCCGATGATAGAGGGGCATCGGCAGGGAGGCCCTGTCACCCTGACAGAGGACAGTGGCGGACATCGCAATGTCCTCAAACAGGCGTCCCTGAAAAAGGGCCCCCTCCGGCCAACCGCCGAGGCGACGCAATAGTTCGACGCGGTAACAACGGGGTATCGGTGCCTGACCGCGTTTCAATGTGTCCAAAGTCACCTCCCATTTACCTTGGGGTACAATACCCCGGTAAGACAACACCCCTCGTCGCGTGCGCTGCCAGTCATAATATTGGGCAACCACAAGACCCACCGACTGGGGCTGTTGCTGCAAGGCCTGAACCAGCCGGGAGCAAGCCTGTAAAGACAGCCAATCGTCAGCATCCAACTCCAACACGGAGTCGCCACAGACCCATGCCAGGCCCCGATTAAGTGCGTGGGCCTTGCCGTGGTTTTTTAGCAGCCGCAAAAGTCGTACCCGTGGCTCTGACTGGGACACATATAATTGTTCACTGGCAGGTAGCCCCAGCAACTGCTGTGAGGTTTGCAAAACACCTGTGGGCCCGTCTTGTAGCCAGTCCAGTTCCCGTTGCAAAACTGCAAAGGTATCGTCCTTGGACCCGTCATCAATGATAAGCAATTCCCAATCGGACATGCTCTGAAATAGCACGGAGCGGATGGCAAGTAAAATCGTCTCCTGTGCATTATAGGTAACCAGCAGAATGGAGACAGCGGGAGCTGGCGTGGCATTCGGCGTCCCCGACGGCATCCCCGGCGGCTGGACCGATGGTAGGGCTGGTGGTTGAGTCGATGGTTGGGCCAGTAACGGGAGAATCTCTTTTTTCTCCACAGGAAGCAAAGTAGGCCAGCCAAAGGGAAACTGTACCACACGCCGTAACTGCAGTTGTGCATTTACAGCCACATGGTCTGCCCCCATGTGGCACACCACTTCATAGGGCAAATGGCGGACATCTGGGGATACGGGTTGTAGATTAGCCAACACCCGCCGCAGGGCGACCGTCCGCCACAACACGGGCTTTGCGTCAGTACGGGAAAAATAGTCCAACCACGGTTCTGCGACAGCCTCCAACGGTCCTGGAAC
>QXHL01000082.1 GCA_003584005.1 Alicyclobacillaceae bacterium I2511
CATCAAGGCAGCCGGTGGGGTTCGCACCTTGGAACAGGCCCTGGCCTTCATAGCGGCGGGGGCAGACCGCCTGGGAGCGAGTCGCACGGGCAGTATTTTGGCACAAGGGTGATGGAAAACAGAGGGGATGGGGGAAACCCATGCTAAAGTTAAATTCAATGCCCGAACTTAGTTCAATGCTTGAACTGATTGAGAAAACTCGCGACGGCGTTGCGTTGAACCCTGTGGATGTGGAACGTTTGATTCACGGCATTGCGACCGATGCGTTTCCTGATTACCAGGTGGCGGCCTGGTTAATGGCCGCATATTGTAACGGGTTGTCGGACAGTGAGGTCTATGCGTTGACCGACGCGGTGGCCAAGTCGGGGAGTCAAGTTACGGAGCCTTTGGGTTTGGTGGATAAACACTCGACGGGTGGCGTGGGGGACAAGACCACCCTGATTGTGGCGCCCCTGGTGACGAGTTTGGGCATTCCATTGGCCAAAATGTCGGGACGCGGATTGGGACATACGGGGGGAACGTTGGACAAGTTGGAGAGCATTCCCGGGTTTCGAGTCGCTCTGTCCCGCGAGCAAATTGCTATGCAGGTGCAACAGATTGGATTGGCAGTGGTGGCACAGACGGAGGAACTGGCCCCTGCCGATAAAAAAATGTACGCTTTGCGGGATGTGACGGGGACTGTGGACAGTATTCCGTTGATTGCAATCTCCATCATGTCCAAAAAGCTCGCCAGTGGCGCACCCAATCTGGTGCTAGATGTGAAGGTCGGAAATGGTGCCTTTATGCAGTCCGTAAAACGAGCGCGGGAACTGGCGAAGATGATGGTGCGCATTGGTGCCTATCATGGCCGACATGTCCGGGCACTGTTGACGCGCATGGACCAGCCCCTCGGATATGCCGTTGGCAACGCGATTGAAATCAATGAGGCTCGCCAATGTTTACAGGGTGGGGGGCCCGCAGACCTCCGGGAGGAGGTGATTGCCTTGGCTTCCCAGATGGTCTCTATGGGACTGGATATTTCTCTGGAAGATGCCCAAGTCAAAGTGGAGAACGCTCTTTACCAGGGAATGGCCTGGCGGAAATTTGAAAAATGGATTGAAGCACAAGGGGGAGATGTTTCCGCCATTCAACAGGACCTTCCCTTGGCTCCAACCCAAAAAGAATGGGTTGCGACTGAAGACGCCACCGTGGTTTCCATTAACACCCAGGCCATTGGCCAGGTGGCCTTGGAGTTAGGGGCTGGGCGGCATCAGTTGCAGGATCCGGTGGATCCCGGTGTGGGACTTACCTGTTTTGCGAAATCGGGGGCAATCCTGAAAAAGGGAGAGTTGATTGCGACCGTGTATGCGCGCAGCCAAGCAGAGGCACAAAGGGCCATTCAGCAACTGCAACAGGCCATTGTGATGGATGAAACTGGGCGGAGAGATGAGGGTCTGCAGAGTGTGGTGATGGAACTCATTGCTTCGGACGAAGCCCGGACCTAAGCGGGTGTTGCCTGTAACTCGGCGGATATGTGTAGGCATACATCTGTACTGGATTGTTCACACCTTCCTGCATATAGATAGTGGTGTCAACACAACCCGGGTCACAGACCAGGGTATGTTGACATGCGGGAGGGACCAGAGCATAATACTGCATGACCGAATTGTAATTATGGTCAAAATCTGCTTCTTGGGTAGGAAACGCGCCATGCTTCTGTGAGAGGAGGATATAATGGTGAAAGAGGGAATACCAGACCGAAAGCAGAAAATTCTTCTGGTTGCTCGGGAGAGTTTTGCTATCTTTGGCTACAAGGGGACGACTATTGACCAAATTGCACGCATGGCGAATGTCGGGAAAGGCACTATTTACACCTTTTTTTCTAGTAAAGATCAACTATTTCACTCGATTGTGGCCGACTTGGTATTTCAGGTTAAGGAGGTGGCCGTCCGTTCTCTGGACCCTCACCGTCCTTTTTTCGAGAATCTGCACAATTCTCTTTGGGCAGCTTTGCAATTTCGCAAGGACGAAGAACTGTTGTTGCAGTTAACCCGGGAGGTACGTGAATTTGGAACTGAGAACGCAAAGGCGGCATTGAAGCAGGTGGAGGATGCAATTGTGGGGTTTATACAACGACAGCTTGAACTGGGAATGGAAACTGCGCAGGTGCGACGGTGTGATGCACGGCTCACCGCCTTTCTTTTGTTTAAAGCGTATGTGGCCCTGGTGAGGGAGTGGAATCAGGAGCAGTCCCCATTGACCGATGCGAGAATTGCAGAGTCCTTGCAAGACCTCTTTACCCACGGACTGGAAATGCGACCCTTGTGAGTTTGGTGGCTGGGTCCAAATTTTTTCAATCAGGGGAGAGTTCATTGACTGGCCCCTTACTTTTTAACCTGTTAAATGACCAAATGTACAAATTGGTCATTTGGACAGTATGACAAATTGAAGGACCCTCAAGGGGAACGAGCAGTCAACGGCAGAGTGTGGGAGTGGAAAATAGTGAAAGTAAGTCTATGGAAATCCGTGGTCGCTGAATGGCGATTTATTGCAAGTAAGATAGGCATATGGATTCCGGTGGCAGTGGTGGCTTTGGTACCCCTGTTGTACAGTGGTCTATTTTCGTGGTCTTTCTGGAATCCGTACGGGAAAATGAATCACCTACCGGTTGCTGTGGTGAATGAGGACACAGGGGCGTTTGCACAGGGGCAATCGGTCCAGGTTGGCCAACAATTGGTCTCCCAATTGAAAAATCATCACCAGTTTGACTGGCAGTTTGTAAGTGCGGCAACTGCAGCCAAGGGATTGCAAAATAACCGCTATTACATGAGTGTGGTGATTCCGGCAAATTTCTCTAAGGATAGCATTTCAGCCTTTGGGAGCCATCCAGTGGAGGCCCAGTTACAGTACACAGTCAATGACCGATACAACTACATTTCGTCGCAGATTGAGACCTCAGCCATGCAACTGATGGCAGCCAAACTCAATCAAACTTTGGCACAGGGGTATAATCAAATTCTGCTAACGGATGTTGGAAAACTGGCTACAGGTCTGCATTCAGCAGCTGCAGTTGCCACTGTTTTAAATAGCGGAGCAGAAAAATTGGCGGGCGGTACGCAATTGTTTGGGAGTCATCTCGTTACCTTTTCCCAAGCTGCACAGGGACTGCAGCAAAACCTGCAACAGGCAGCCCAGGGGTCTGCACAGTTGGCAATGGGGAGCACACAATTGGCTTCTGGGGCCAAGCAATTGTCTAGCGGCCTTAAGCAACTGGGAACGGGAATTCAGCCGTTGGCTGCCGGAACGGGGCAGTTTACCACGGGCTTGCAACAAGCGGACGCGGGTGCACACGCTTTGGCGGGGGGACTGCGTCAATTGAACACCGGGACCGGGGTGTTGCAGGGAGGATTTAAACAGTTACAACAGGCTGCTGGAGGACTGGTTGCAGGGGCGGGTCAACTGCAGGGTTCTGTGCAGCAGTTGCAATCGGGGTTGCAACAGACAGATAAAGGCAGTCAAAGCTTGGCCCAAGGAAATACGGCGCTGAATCAGGGCCTGCAGCAGTTTACCCAAGACCCATTGTTCGCCGCTTTTCTGGCGGCCCATCCACAAGAAGCGGCTGCGTGGAATGAATTGGAAATTGAGAGTGGACAACTAAACGTTGGAGCCACTGTGTTGGCACAGTCCCAGGGAAAACTGGTGCAGGGGGTAAACGGAATAAACACTGGTTTTGTCCAGTTGCAAAGTGGAATTTCGCAATTGAATCAAAACCTTGGCGTCGCGATGCAAAGTAGTGGTGGGTTGGGGACAGGTGCGAGTCAAGCCGCACAATCAGCCAATCACCTCGCACAAGGATTGGCTGTGTTAACGACTGCAGGCCAGCGCCTGCAGGCCGGAGTGGGGGATTTCGCTACCCATTTCTCCCAGGCCACTCAGGCAGGAAATGAACTGTCCACAGGTGCCAGTCAGTTCACACAACA
Source organism: Alicyclobacillaceae bacterium I2511 (assembly GCA_003584005.1). Classification (GTDB taxonomy): domain Bacteria; phylum Bacillota; class Bacilli; order Alicyclobacillales; family Alicyclobacillaceae; genus QXHL01. Next base: position 3,960 of record QXHL01000082.1, read on the forward strand.
CCTGAATCAGTTGCAATCGGGATTGTCGCAGTTGAATCAGGGTGCTGGGCAATTGGTGAATGGGGCACAGGCGCTGTCCAGCGGTTTTTCTCCTATACAACAGGGAGCCAATCAATTGGCACAGGGTTTGTCACAGTATCACTTGAAGTGGATTCAGAGTGATGCACAGGCGAAGACACCCCACTTCGGCACAAAAACAGCGGCATATTTGACAAAACCGGTGGCCTTACAGCCACACAGCTTAGCCCAGTTGCCTAACTATGGGACTGGGTTTGTACCCTACTTCATTTCTTTAGGGTTGTGGGTTGGCGCATTGTTACTCTCGATTGTTTGGCCAATGCGGGAACCAGCGACAACGCCCAATTTTGCGTGGCAGTGGCTGCTGGCAAAATTTAGCGTGCTGTTCTCTGTAGGAATTATCCAGGCGGCGGTGGTAGACACTGTCATCTTGTATGGTCTGCACCTGCACGTCGCAAACGTGCCCGCATTCTATGGGTTCACCATGTTGGCCGGGGTGACCTTCTTGGCCATTGTTCAGTTCTTTGTGGCCGCTTTTGCTAACCCAGGTCGGTTTCTGGCCGTGGTTCTGCTGGTATTACAGCTGACAACCAGTGCGGGTACTTTTCCTGTTCAGGTCATTCCTCCATTCTTACAACCATTTAACGTCTGGCTACCCATGACTTACACTGTCGATGGGTTGCGGGCCATTATTGGCGGGGATCTGGCTTGGATGTGGCCGACTGTTGGCAAAGTGACAATTTTTCTCGTGGCTGCACTCCTGGCCACCTGGGGGTTGTTTATCCTGTTGCGGTATCGAGTACGCCGTTTTCGGCCCGCCGATGTCCATTCGGCAGAGGCTGTGCAGAACTAAAGTTTGTGATGGCTGGATTTTCTATTCGACGTGCCCGGAAACTGGATGTCGACAGTTTCCGGGTATTTTTAAGCGTACACCGGGGGTCACCATCATATGGAAACCAGCCAGGCTAAGCAACCTCCTATTTCCCAGTGAAATATTGAATAATTACCGCTTTGACTATTTAGAGCCGTCTTAATGTCGAAAGGCTATGGGAGGGATACCCAGTAATCTCCTGTATCGCTCGAAAAAGGGGTCGCAACTTCGGGTACATATTTTGATAAACTTGGCGGTAGAGGCTATCATACAGGGCTACATCGGGCATTTGTGGTTCAAATACCTCGGTTTTGTGGGTCATGTTCTGTACAGCGGTAGGCAAATCCTGGTACCACCCCAATTCGTTTGCTGCCAAAATTGCCGCCCCCAGACCGGATGTCTGTTCTGTCGAAGGTTTGAATGCGGGCAGCCCCAAAACATTCGCAGTAATTTGCATGACAAGTCTGCTCTGGGATCCGCCGCCGGAGACATAGATTTCCTGCACCTTTATTCCACTTTTCTTTTCGATGCGTTCTTTTCCGTCACGGATTGCATAGGCCAGTCCTTCCAGTATGGCTCGATAGACATGGTTTTTGGTATGAATGCCCCCGAAGCCAATCATCGCACCTTTGGCTTCTGGCCCGGGATAACGGACACCCGGGGACCAGAAGGGTTGGAGCATCAAACCCAAGGAACCCGGTGGAATTTCGGCTGCTCTTTGTTCCAAAATTTGTTCCGCAGATATCCCGCGGTCGCCAGCCAAACGCATTTCTTCCTGGGCAAACTGTTCCTTAAACCAGGAGACCATCCAGAAACCGCGGTAGGTTTGCATCTCCAAATTGTAGGCGCCCGGCTGTGCACTCGGATAAGGCGGCACCAAGGACACAGGCTCGACATAACGGTTCGAATTGACAATAAAAGTGGCCGTCGTGCCATAACCTACACTGCCCTGATGTGGTTCTAGACAGCCGGATCCTAGAACCTCACAGGCTTTGTCCGATGCAGCGCCAATTACCGATAGCCCTAGTCTAAGACCCAACTGGGCTGCCGCCTTGGCAGTCAGTTCCCCAAGGGTTGATCCGGAGGCCACTAATTTTGGCAGAGATTTCTGTTCGACAGGGAATATCCTTGCTTTCCAGCTATTTGGCTTTGACCAAGTCTGTCTTCGCACATCAAAGGGAATATATCCTACCTGGTTCGCGACAGTGTCGACATATTGGCCTGTCAGCCTGTAATGGAGGTAGCCTGAGAGCAGGAGATAGTGTTTTGTGCGTGCGAGGACATCAGGTTCCTGCTCCGCCAGCCAGTTTATTTCCGCCTCGGCTTGCAGGTGGCGTAATGTTGGTTTAAGACCCGCAAGTTTAAATGTGGTTTCCCAGAATGGACCCAAGGACAAAACACGACTCGCACGGCGTTGGTCCAACCAGACAATCGCCGGTCGCAGCGGTTGACCCAATTCGTCCAGCAACACGATGGTGCTGCGCTGTGTCGTCAAAGTCAGTGCGGCAATAGACTCTGGCCTGACCCTTCCCTGCCGCCATAATTTCTGTGTAGCCTCTGTCATCCAATCCCAATACAATTCTGGAACCTGTTCCGCCCAGCCTGGCAGGGGTGAAAGGTAAGGGGTGGGATAGACAATTTGGGCGTAATCCAGCAACCGTCCGTCCCCCGTAAAGGCCAAGGCCCGGGTGCTCTGTGTTCCCACATCAACAGCCAAGATTGCTTCGCTGTGTGTCATTTTGACTTCCCCCCATCACAGTAAAGACAAACCCGGAAAAGAACACGGTCTTTTGGATAATAATGTTCAAGCAATACTGCATAACTCCGCATCCGAACGTCTACTGGAATATCATCTGCCTTCGTTTCGCCAACCAGTGGATTCAGAAAAAGGCCATCAACAATTTCGAGTGCCGACTTTTGAATGTGTTCATGGGCACGATGCACTGGGTTACGTGTCTGAAAGCCGACAACCTGCTTCCAACCTCTAGATGCAAAGGCCGCCCGTGTAGCCACCGGATCCATGTAGAATTCTGCAAACGCATCGGGCTTCTTGCGATTTAACAGTACAATCGGACCAGCCACATAATATGGATTGCTATTGAACAATTTCCTTACGCCCGGATGTTCCCTATCAAGTGTTTGGTAAACTGTTTCTGCTTCACGTGCTTTATCCGGGAGATAAATTTCTTTTACTGCCATAGTCCCATAGATTGTACCGTCCGCATCGGCCAATACAATTTTTTCGTGAATCCGCAGAGACTTTGCCACATGTTCTGAAATTGGCAACGTTATGGGAATCGTCCACACTTCCCCAGTGGTCAAGTGCATCCTATCTAATACACTGTTCCAATCGGCTTCGGTTGCAAAGCCGCGAAGTGGCAAGAAGGCACCAATACCAATCAGTTCAAGATCTGATATCGACCAGTTGGAAATCACAACTTGTTTCAATAGACTAGCTTCGCAAAGGGCATCCAAACGCTATTTACCAGTAATTTTTAAATTGACAAGTGTTCCACATATTTGCCTGCCTGGACGCCTTCTGCACGGGGGGTTATTTGTGTAACCCGCATTCTGTTTTTTCAAATCCCGACCAGCGGCCACTGCGTGGGTCTTCGCCAGGTTTGACAGATTTCGTACAGTGTGTACAGCCAATACTGGGGTACCCCTTGTCATGCAAAGGATTATAGGGAACATCATGACATCGAATGTAGGCCCACATTTGTTCTTCTGTCCAAAAAGCCAATGGGTTTACTTTCACCAATTCGAACTTAGTGTCCCATTCAAGGACCTGGGAATTCGTTCTAGTTTGTGCTTGGTCCCGCCTGATGCCCGTAATCCAGCCATCGTATTCCTGCAGAATCTTGGTCAGCGGAGTCACTTTGCGAATTACACAACATGCATTGGGATCCCGCTTCCACAACTTATCTCCATATGCTTCCGCTTGCTCTCCAAGCGTCAATGTCGGTCGTACCTGTCGAAGCGAATGCAATCCATATTTTTGAATCGCGCTTTCACGTAACACATAGGTTTCTTGAAACAACAAATCTGTATCCAAATAAAAAATCGATGCATTCCCATCTACTTGCATCAGCATGTCGACAAGCACCATATCCTCCGCACCAAAACTGCATGCCAGCGTTAAATTAGGAATACGTTCTACAGCAATACGAATAATTTCCATAGCAGAAGCATGGTCGAGCTTTTTTGCAAGATTTTCTATCTCGTTTAATTCCAAAACAGACGTGCCCACACACATTCACCCTGTATTCCGATTAAAATAGTGATGATTGTTCTGATTATGATTTTACAGCTTACGGAATTGTACGTCAATGGGGCTACACCGCAAGCCATCCGGCAAGAGGGTGCAGCCCCATTTCAAGAGAAATCATCTATCCTGTTTGGGGGCACAGGGGCCTATTTAGTGGTGTAGGCCATGTTCGTGTCCATGTTCCTGGCAGGAGGTGTTTGAAGAAATGAGGGTTCCCTTAGCGTACAATTGGGCTACCTCGTTTACCTGGCCGGAGGCCCCAGTGATTAGATCCAATCCGGCCTGGTTCAGACTGACAATCATTCCTTCGCCAATGCCGCCACAAATCAGTACTTCAATGCCATTGCGTTTAAACATATCTGCGAGGCCTTCATGCTGGTGCTGCAGACCTTGCGCACTCAGAGTTCCCACGGAATGTGCTTCGTTGCCGACAATCTCAAACACCGTAAATGCTTGCGCACGACCAAAGTGCGCATCTAACTGGTCTCCATGACTTGGAATTGCAATCTGTTTTGCCATAATAATTCCTCCTCAAATCGTTGTGTTTCTTATACCCCTGTGTTAAGGCAAGCGTTTATCTTTTCACATCAAGAGGTTATTCTATCACTTCTCTATCCAGAGGCAATTTCCTGGTTGATTGCTCCTGCTCAAGAAACCATAAACCAGCATAGGGTTCCAAACTGGAACGGTGTCTGGTGACCAGGGACGGATTTGCACTGACCGCAAAAATCTGTAAACCCATGTCGTTGGCAAGGGTGTGCAGCCATTTGAGTGTGGCCAGGAAAACACCCGGTTGTGCGGAGGCATCGACACCGTCAATGAGCAGGACAGAGTCAGGGTGTTGCAGCGCCACGGCAGCCATGGTGAGCACTCTGCGCAAGCCAGCGGAAAGTACGACTGGAACCACACCCACCTCTTGATGTTCAATCATCACCTCTTGGACAGACAGAGTTGGAACAGAGATTCGTGCAATGCCCGGATCAAACATTTGCAACACTTCGGTGAATCGCACTTCCGCAATTTTAGGACCCACTTGTGCGATGTACTCGGACAACAGGGTGAGTGACTGGTGGGCAGACTTACCCACAGATGCTGGACGGCCTGCATCAGTTGCCAATGTCTGATTGGTTGGGGGGGTAGCAAGGTCGACAGTGAACAATCCAGAGGGGCTAAAGACCTGCAGTTGCTCGGTTCTGGTGGTTGACATGGGCTCCCGAGCCACCGGAGTCACCCGAATGTATCGGGCCTCTGGCAAGGGTTCAGAAACGGACAGGCTGGTCAGGGAGTCGGCCTTTTGTGAGGTGGGCGGTTGGGAAGAAAAAAACAGGGCCATGGCTTGTTCACGCATGGGTGCGTTATTGCTGAAACGTTCTTTGTGAAAACGTTGACATAGTTGCCAGAACACGGGCAAGGACAGGGGCGTGCCCAACAATTCTACCGCATGGAGTACCGAACGGGTCATGGCTGGGTCCCCTGTGATGAGGTTAACAGAATTCAATTGCGGTTTGCTGAGGTGCTCGATGTTCTCAAAAGATTCTATCGCTAAGCCTTGCAGGGCCTTCATAGAGGTGTCCACTTCCTTTGTGATTCATAAGTCTGTTCCATCATACCGAAAGGAGTGCAGGAGTCTCAAGGGTGGTTAGGGAATTTAATCCCTGTGGGGATAGGCCAGATTGGGCTGAAAGGAGAGTCTATTGTGAAGGTTGGAATGATTGGATTAGGGGAAATCGCGGAGAAAGCGTATCTCCCAGTCATCGGGACACGGAGGGACATTCTATTGCACATCGCAACAAGAAATAGAGACACCTTGGAACGAATTGGCGAACAATATCGGATTCCGCAAGCGCGACGGGTTCGGGGTGTGGAGGGTTTGTTGCAGGCCGGGGTGGAAGCTGTCTTCGTGCACACGGCCACAGAATCACATTTTGACATCGTCCATCGCCTTCACAGTGAAGAAGCCCCTGACATCGTGTTATTGCAAAAAAACCGGGTCAATTTGGCAGGGGACGTTCGATCTGTCATTTTGGGTGACTTCATCCACGTAATTGACACACTTCGATTTTTTGATATCCTCTCCACGGATAAATCCGGGGGATTCCAACTATCGCTAGTTGGCTTTCCTGCTTCGTTGAAGCTTGCCTTCTCGTTGGCTTTTCAGCTTTCGAGCGGGTCTTACGGCCTCTCCACAGGCTAACACCGCTAATCCAGCGGCTAAGATGTT
>QXHL01000083.1 GCA_003584005.1 Alicyclobacillaceae bacterium I2511
GACCTGATGGTTCACGATGGGTTGCAGTGTGCTTTTCACGGCGAACACATGGCCGCGCTGACCAACCGGGTAGCCAAGGAATACAACATCTCACGGGAAGCGCAGGATGTGTGGGCCTACCGCAGCCACGTGCGAGCTTTGGCGGCCATCGACAGCGGCAAATTTGCGGAAGAAATTGTCGCAGTCGACGTCCAGGGGAAAAAACAGAGGCAAACCATTTCTGAGGATGAGGGACCCCGTCGGGACACCTCTTTGGAAAAACTGGCCCATTTAAATCCCATTTTTGGTGATGATGGAACGGTCACGGCAGGCAATGCCCCTGGTGTGAATGATGGGGCGGGGGCACTGGTGGTGATGTCTGAGGAGTACGCGCAGCGCACCGGACGACCGCTGATGGCCCGTATTTTGGGTTATGCAGAAGCGGGGGCTGAGGCTGCCTACATTGCTGTGGCCCCCGCCTTGGCGATTCAAAAACTGCTGAAAAAAACAGGCTACCGACTCAAGGACATTGATCTCATTGAGGTCAATGAGGCGTTCGCCGCAGTGGCACTCACCTCTGGCCAATTGCTTGGGTGGGATGCAGAGAAAGTCAACGTCAATGGGGGGGCCGTGGCCTTGGGTCACCCGATTGGTGCCAGCGGTGCAAGAATTCTGATGACCCTGATTTATGAACTGCGCCGCCGTGGCGGTGGACGGGGGATTGCCGCCATTTGTAGTGGCGGGGCACAGGGGGATGCTGTTCTGCTGGAAGTGCCATCCCAGTCGTAGGGGTTCGGGAGTGTCCAGGCAACCTGTGGGGAAACATGCAACGAACGAGTTCACTTTGAGACAACTGCACAAGGGGGAATCAATGTGACAGACAGGGTGGAAAAACTAATTATCATTGGGGCCGGACAGATGGGCAATGGGATTGCCCAAGTGGCTGCCCAGGCCGGGTTACAGGTCATTCTGAATGACATTAAAGAGGAATATGCAAAACAGGGCTTAAACAATATTGTCAAAAATCTGAACCGGAATGTGCAAAAAGGCAAAATGACTGAGCAGCAACGGGACCAAGTGCTCGGCCAAATTCGTCTGTCCACGTCGCTTTCTGATGCCGCGGATTGTGACATGGCTATTGAGGCTGCGACGGAAAATATGAGCATCAAGCGTCAAGTTTTTCAACAATTAGACAAAATATTGCCGGATCACGCAATTCTGGCCACGAATACCTCTTCTTTACCCATCACAGAACTGGCGGCTACCACAAAGCGTGCGTCCCATGTGATTGGCATGCATTTCATGAATCCTGTTCCAGTGATGAAATTGGTCGAGGTCATTCGTGGCCTAGCCACCACAGACGAGGTATATCAAACCGTGTACGATTTGTCGGTGCGCATGGAAAAAGTGGCGGTAGAGGTCAATGACTTCCCGGGTTTTGTCTCTAACCGGGTCCTGTTGCCAATGATTAACGAGGCCATTTACTGTGTGTACGAGGGTGTGGCTTCACCGGCAGCGGTGGATGAGGTGATGCACCTAGGGATGAATCACCCCATGGGCCCCTTGACCCTGGCGGATTTCATTGGGTTAGATACCTGTTTAGCCATCATGGAGGTACTGTATGAGGGATTTGGAGACTCTAAGTACAGGCCCTGTCCACTATTGCGTAAGTATGTCAATGCGGGATGGTTGGGGAAAAAGACTGGGCATGGTTTTTACCTCTATGATCAGCCGGGCGGTAAACCGATTAACGAGGCGAGGTGAGCACTTTGGCGGACGAAAATCCCGTTGGGTTAAGTCTAGAACAGGGAATTGCCATCTTGACGCTACAGCGTGAAAAACAGCTGAATGCCCTCAATCGCGAGCTGTTGTTATCACTTTCGCAGCACCTGGAGACACTCGCGGCATTGCCAGAACTGCGCGTTGTGGTGCTACAGGGGGCGGGCCGCGCATTTGCTGCTGGGGCCGACATTGGCCAAATGCAGAACCTGTCTGCCGTGGAGGCGACAGCGTTTGCCAAACTTGGGCAGCAGGTATTTCGCCAACTGGAGCTGTTGCCCCAGCCTACGCTCGCCTTGATTCAAGGCTATGCACTAGGGGGGGGCCTGGAACTGGCCATGGCTTGCGACATCCGGATGGCTGCGGAAGGGACTCGCTTCGGCCAACCGGAGGTATCGCTAGGGGTGATACCTGGGTTCGGCGGCACGCAGCGATTGCCGCGTCTAGTTGGGCGGGGCAACGCCCTGCGCTGGTTGCTCAGCGGCGAGTTATTGGAGGCCCAGCAGGCCCTGGCCATCGGGTTGGTGACCGACGTGGTGGCCCCAGCAGAACTTTTGGATCGCGGTCGCGCCTTGGCAGAGAAACTTGCGCAACTGGCGCCACAGGCGTTGGCCTCGGTGAAACGGGCGGTGGACTTGGGCAGTGGTGCGCCTCTGGAACAGGGATTGAATCTGGAGGCGGCCCTGTTTGGGCTGTGTTTTGCTACAGTGGACCAACAAGAGGGTATGACAGCATTTTTGGCAAAACGCAAACCTGTTTTTTCCGGAAAGTGAGGCCTAGCGTTGCATGGATTTCAATCTGAGTACAGAACAAATGGAGATGCGTCAACTGGTCCGAGATTTTGCCCGTGATGTAATTTCTCCACGGGCTGCGGAAATCGATGAAACGGACGAGTTTCCTCGCGACATCCTGCAGCAGATGGGGAAATTGGGGATGTTGGGACTCCCCATTCCCGAGCAGTACGGTGGCGTGGGGGCAGATTTTGTCGCCTATATGACGGCCATTGAAGAGATTTCCTACGCTTCTGCTGCCCTTGGTGTGATTTTGGCGGTGCATACCTCTGTGGGGTCTTTTCCCATTCTCTACTTCGGTACAGAAACACAAAAACAGCACTACCTACCCCTACTGGCCAGTGGTCGCATGATTGGGGGGTTTGCACTGACAGAATCAGGGGCTGGGTCGGACGCAGTGGCCATTCGCACGCGGGCGACTCGGGAGGGGGATTTTTATATTTTAAATGGGAACAAGGTGTTCATTACCAACGGCGGCGAAGCAGGGGTGTACTGTGTATTTGCGGTGACCAACCCAGAGCGGGGGGCGCGCGGCATTACCACCTTTTTGGTGGATGCGGATACTGAGGGATTTCGCGTTGGCAAAAAAGAAAAAAAGATGGGGCTACACGGATCAGCCACCTGTGAGTTGCACTTTGACGACGCCCGGGTACCGGTACAAAATCGGCTGGGGGAAGAGGGTCAAGGATTTTCCATTGCCATGCGTCTGCTGGATGGCGGCCGCATTGGCATTGCCGCGCAGGGCTTGGGGATTGCCCAGGCGGCCCTGGATGCCGCTTACGCGTACACGCGTGTGCGCAAACAGTTTGGTCAAGAGCTGAACCAGTTCCAAGGGATTCAGTTTATGCTTGCCGACATGGCTACACAGGTGGAGGCCGCACGCTGGCTGGTGTATCACGCAGCGCAAATGCGGCAAGCGGGCGTTGACTGTACTCGTGAGGCCTCAATGGCTAAACTGTTTGCAACAGATACCGCCATGCATGTCAGCACAGATGCGGTGCAACTGTTTGGCGGCTATGGCTATACAAGGGACTACCCGGTGGAGCGCTACATGCGCGATGCGAAAATCACACAAATTTACGAGGGAACGAATCAAATTCAACGGATGGTGATTGCTCGTCACTTGCAGTCTTAGTACACGCTCCAAAAATACAGGACGTGTAAAAGCGGAGTGGCAAGGCCATCTAAACAGTCGTGAGAGGAGTAAACCACAATGGATTTTCGCTTGGACAGTGAGCATGAGCAACTGCGGCGCATGGTGCGTGAATTTGCAGCGAAGGAAGTGGCCCCGGGGGCAGCGGAGCGTGACGAGAGCGAGCACTTTGACCGGGATCTGTTTACCAAAATGGGCAACCTGGGTTTAACCGGGATTCCCTGGCCTGAAGAATACGGCGGCGCTGGGATGGATTTCTTGGCGTATGTGATTGCTGTGGAAGAGCTATCGCGGGTGTGTGCATCGACGGGCGTGGCGCTGTCGGCCCACACCAGTTTGGCTGGCTGGCCACTGTACAAATATGGAAGTGAACAGCAAAAACAAAAATACCTGGTGCCGATGGCTGAGGGTCGGTGGCTTGGGTCCTATGCCTTGACAGAACCTGGGGCCGGTTCTGATGCGGGGGCCATTCGCACCACGGCCAAACGGGACGGCGACAGCTACATACTGAACGGTAGCAAAGTATTTATTACCAACGGCGGTTCGGCCGAGGTGTATGTCGTATTTGCATTGACAGAACCGGAAAAAAAGACCCGCGGCATTACCGCCTTGATTGTGGAAAAGGATACCCCCGGGTTTATCATCGGGAAAAAAGAAAAGAAACTAGGAATTCGTGGTTCTACTACGGTGGAATTGATTTTTGAAGATTGTCGGGTGCCTGTGGAAAATCGCCTCGGGGACGAAGGACTAGGCTTTAAAATCGCCATGATGACACTGGATGGGGGCCGCAACGGGATTGCCGCCCAGGCTTTGGGAATTGCCCAAGGGGCCTATGAACAGGCGCGCGACTACGCCTTGCAACGCAAGCAGTTTGGTCAATCCCTGGCAGAATTCCAAGCAATTCAGTTTAAGCTGGCAGATATGGCCACTAAAATCGAGGCGGCTCGTCTGTTAACCTACCAGGCAGCATGGTTGGAGTCCAAGGGTCTGCCGTACGCACAGGCGTCTGCCATGAGTAAAGTGTTTGCATCAGACACTGCAATGGAGGTCACCACCGAGGCCGTGCAGGTGTTTGGCGGCTACGGCTTTATTCGCGATTACCCGGTGGAGCGGATGATGCGGGACGCTAAAATTACGCAAATCTATGAGGGGACCAACGAAATTCAACGGCTGGTGATTGCCCGCTCCATTCTTCGGCCACAGCACTAGGCGGGCCCAGTGGCCTGCACATTGCACAGAAGGGAGGAACTTGGCCCTCTCCCTTGGCCACGAAATGGAAATGGCTTTGGGAGAGGCCGAGGAAGTCACTGAATTCCTTTGTTCAAGCGATTACTCAAGGACAGGTGCGGGCTGTGGCGAGGGCCATGACTTGGATTGAAAACAGTTATCCTGGCGCCCAGGAATTGCTGCAAGCCTTATATCCGTTAGTCGGCCGTGCGCAAACGGTTGGCGTGACGGGGCCTCCGGGGGCAGGAAAAAGTACCCTTGTGGACCAATTCATTCGCCACCTACGGGGACAGGGCAAGCGGGTGGGCGTGCTGGCGGTGGATCCTTCCAGCCCGTTCACCGGGGGTGCCCTGTTAGGGGACAGGGTGCGCATGATTCAACATAGTAATGACCCCGGCGTATTCATCCGCAGCATGGGGAGTCGTGGCAGTTTGGGTGGGCTGGCGACCACAACCCATGAATTGATGGTAGTGCTGGAGGCCTCCGGTTGTGATGTGATATTATTAGAAACTGTGGGTGTGGGCCAGGGCGAGTTGGACGTCATGTCTGTGGCGGACACCGTGGTATTGGTGTTAACTCCCGGCGCGGGAGATCACGTTCAGACCGCCAAGGCGGGTATCATGGAAATTGCCGATGTGTTCGCAGTGAACAAGGCGGAACTGCCCGGCGCTGACGGTTTAGTCCGCGAGTTGCAGCGGATGCTGCAGGAGAAGTCCAGTCATCGGGAAAACTGGTGTCCCCCCATTTTGCGGACGGTGGCGGAACAAGGCGTGGGGGTGGCGGACTTGTGGCAAGCCACCCAAAAGCACAGAAATCACCTGTACCAATCTGGCCACGAACGGGATCGCCGCCAACGCCGTCACCGCAATCAAGCGTTGCACCTGATGGAGGCCGCCTGTGGCAGAGAACTGCGGCGGTGGGCGGACAGTGACCCGAAGTGGCAAGACCTGTTGTTGAATCAGTTGGAACAGGACCCATATACAGTAAGCGCGCTGCTGCTGGCGGACCTGCCCTGCCTGTTTGCGCCACCCCCCAGGCATGCACCGCAAAGTTAAGGTTTCCAGCACCCGGAAAATTCACACGCAATTGTACTTGCCATGGGCAAGGGTGTGTGTGCTATAATCCTCATTATTTGGAGGTCCGTGGGCCGCGATGCCCAAGGAGGAATTTTGATGACCGTAAACATCCCGGGAGAGCCGGAAGAGATTGCACAAATGCCGTTGGTCGAGTTAGCTTTTGAGATTCTCAAGGAACGCAAGGAGCCGCATTATTTTCGCGATATCATGCAAGAAATTCAAACCATGCGGGGCATGAGTGAACAACAAGTGACAGATATTATTGCGCGTCTCTACACCGAAATCAATATCGACGGCCGTTTTGTTTGCGTGGGCCAGAACGTGTGGGCCCTTAAACGGTGGTACCCGGTGGACAAGACGGGGGAAAAAGCTGGAACGTCGCGCAGGTTTGTACGGTCTACTGGGGATGCCTTCAGTGACGATGATGAGGACCTGGATGATTATGACGTGGATGCAGAAGACGATCTGAACGAGGAACCCATTGAGATTATTGACGTTGTGGCGGCAGAGGACGATTCGCTGGACGATGAATACACAGACCCTGTCGAAGAAGATGCAGATGAAGTAGATGGGTTACATGAGGATGCGCCGGAAGATGAGGCGGACCTGGAAGAGACAGAAGAGGAATTTGCGGATGATGAAGAGGAAGACGATGAGTAGCACAGAAATAGGGTAAAATTGGTGACCTTTTGGCAACGCCTGTATACGGGTTGCCAAAATAGAGGTAAAGCGCGTTCTGGTTGAATTTCCAGAACGCGGTTTTTTGTGTGACCGCTGCATTGGAAAATATTGAGGGGGCACGACCATGACCAAGTTCATTTTTGTCACCGGGGGCGTTGTTTCCGGCCTAGGCAAGGGCATCACTGCCGCATCACTGGGTCGATTGTTAAAAAACCGGGGACTGAGCGTGACGATTCAGAAGTTTGATCCGTACATCAACGTGGACCCAGGTACCATGAGTCCTTATCAACACGGTGAGGTGTTTGTGACAGATGACGGCGCGGAGACAGATTTAGACCTGGGGCACTACGAGCGCTTCATCGACAACAGTCTCAGCAAAGCCAACAATGTCACCAGTGGCCAAGTTTACTGGTCTGTCATTAACAAGGAGCGACGAGGGGATTACCTGGGGGCCACGGTGCAGGTGATTCCCCACATCACCAACGAAATTAAAGACAGGATTCTGCAAGCGGCCACGCCTGAGACCGACGTCGTTATTACAGAAATTGGGGGCACTGTAGGAGACATCGAAAGTCTGCCTTTTCTGGAAGCCATCCGCGAAATGAAAAGTGATGTGGGCCGCCAAAACGTGATTTACATTCACGTCACCCTGATTCCCTATTTAAAGGTTAGCGGCGAGATGAAAACAAAGCCCACCCAACATAGTGTCGCAGAACTGCGCAGTATTGGTATCAGCCCCCACATTGTGGTTTGCCGCACCGAGGTACCCCTGACCATGGACGTTCGGAAAAAAATCGCGTTGTTCTGCGACACAGATGAGGACTCCGTGATTGAGGCCCGGGATGCAGAAGTGCTTTACGAGGTACCCCTGTTACTACATCAGGAGGGATTGGACGACATTGCCTTACGTCACCTCAATTGGGCGGCCCCTGAACCGGACATGACCGAGTGGCAGGCCATGGTGGAGCGGGTGAAACACCTCCAGGGCAGCGTAAAAATTGCCTTGGTGGGAAAATACGTGGCCCTCCCGGACGCCTATGCCAGTGTCATGGCCGCCCTAAACCACGGTGGCTATGAGAACAAGGTGAATGTGGAAGTCAGGATGGTTCACGCAGATGACGTAACAGAGGACAATGTAGGACGCTTTTTGGCCGATGCGGACGGGATTGTCGTGCCTGGCGGGTTTGGCAATCGCGGGATTGAGGGGAAAATCACCGCCGTGCAATACGCCCGGGAGAATGGGATTCCGTTTTTTGGACTGTGTCTTGGGATGCAGGTGGCCGTGGTAGAGGTGGCACGCCATCGCGCCAGACTTTCCGGGGCCAACAGCAGTGAAATTAATCCTGAAACGCCTTATCCGGTGATTGACCTGTTGCCAGAACAAAAGGAAGTGGAGGATAAAGGGGGCACCATGCGGTTGGGAGCCTACCCTTGCAAATTGGTTCCAGGAACGCTGTCTGCAGCCGCCTACGGAAAACCAGAGGTACACGAGCGACACCGTCATCGCTATGAGTTCAACAACATTTACCGGGAGGTCATGGAGAAAGCGGGCCTGCGCATTGCCGGTACTTCTCCAGACGGACGGCTGGTGGAAATTGTGGAACTTCCGAATCACCCTTGGTTTGTGGGGGTGCAATTCCATCCCGAGTTCACATCTCGCCCCAATCGGGCACAGCCCCTGTTTCGGGACTTTGTACAAGCGGCGGTGCATTATGCCACAGCCAGTCGCAAGCAGGCTGTGGAAGCTTGAGTGCTTGAGGAAACTTTTGGTTTTGAGCCTGGCGGTCGGAAGTTGAAATTGTTCCTTTGAGGAAAAGGGATTCGCCCAGCTCTGGCGAATTGTTCATTGGTAAATAGTGTCTACTTTTGTAGACACAAGCGGCCTCTACAAAGCTTTAGAGTGAAAGGGGTTGAGGGCTTGTCAAAAACCATACTCGTTGTGGATGACCAATTTGGCATCCGAATATTACTGCAAGAGGTGTTGACACAGGAGGGGTATCAAGTCCTTCTGGCACCGAATGGCCAGGAAGCCCTGGCTGCGGTGCGGGTAGTGCTATTGGACATGAAAATTCCCGGCATGGACGGGATTGAAATCCTCCGCGCCATGCGCAAAATCGTCCCCGATGTCAGGGTGGTGATGATGACAGCCTATGGGGAACTGGATCTTATAGAAGAGGCGAAGGCCCTGGGCGCGTTGGCACACTTTACGAAGCCGTTTGACATCGACGAACTGAGACAGGCTATTTTTCACCTTGTGGAACATGCGTAACTGATGGGCAACGGATATACTAGAATTACATTGCAAAGCGGCAATTCAGCCACTTTGGAAAACAAAGACAAACAGGTGCGAGGGGATTGTTATGAAAATTTTTATTGATACCGCGAATGTGGCGGAGATTCGCAACGCCGCTGAAATGGGAATTCTCAGCGGCGTGACCACGAATCCATCGCTGATTGCCAAAGAGGGTCGGGATTTTCACGAGGTGTTGAGGGAGATTGTGGAGCTTGTAGACGGACCCATTAGCGCTGAGGTGGTCAGTCTCGATGCCGAGGGTATGGTGGATGAGGGCGTACGCCTGGCGGCCATTCACAAAAATATTGTGATTAAAGTGCCTATGACCGCAGAGGGATTGAAAGCCGTACATCGGTTTGCACAGCGCGGCATCCGCACCAATGTGACCTTGGTATTCAGTGCAACCCAGGCCTTGCTGGCGGCCCGCGCGGGCGGATCTTTCGTCAGCCCGTTTGTCGGCCGACTGGACGACATTAGTTTTGACGGCATCGAATTAATCTCTGACATTGCGGAAATTTACGAAATTCACGGCATTGAGACCGAAATTATTGCTGCCAGCATTCGTCACCCCATGCATGTGATTCAGGCAGCCAAAGCTGGCTCACACATTGCGACATGTCCCTATGCTGTGATTGACAAAATGATTAAACATCCGCTGACAGACCAAGGGATTGAACGCTTTTTGGCCGACTGGAGCAGCGTGCCAAAACAGGTCTGAGCCACGTATCACGGGCACTGGCGGCTGAAGAAAGGAGCCAAATTCCTATGACAGACCCACAAGGGCAAGATGCCTTACAGTTAATTGAACTCATCCGCTCCAGTCAGAAGCGGACTCCAGTCAAGGTCTATCTCAAGGGAGAACTGTCCAAATTAGACTTTCCCGCCACAGTAAAAACTTTCTTTTCCGGCAACGCAGGAGTCGCTTTTGGGGAATGGCAAGATATCGAGCCCGTTTTGGAGGCACACAAAGCACCGGGGTTTGACTTTGTGGTGGAAAGTGACCGGAGAAACTCCGCCATTCCTATGCTAGACGTCAAGGGGCTCAAGGCCCGCATTGAACCTGGGGCCATCATCCGCCACTCGGTAAGTATTGGCGATAATGCGGTAATTATGATGGGGGCCGTTATCAATATTGGGGCAATCATCGGTGCCGGCACCATGGTGGATATGAACGCGGTCATTGGCGGCCGCGGTATCATTGGCCGCAACTGTCACATCGGCGCTGGTGCCGTGGTGGCCGGAGTGATTGAACCCCCCTCCGCAAAGCCTGTGGTGATTGGTGACGATGTGTTGGTGGGGGCTAATGCGGTGT
>QXHL01000084.1 GCA_003584005.1 Alicyclobacillaceae bacterium I2511
GTACACAGGAACATTGTAGCGTCCCAATCGCTCCATCAACATATCTGCATAGTATGTCGGGCGGTAGGTGAGAAAAGGTTGGGCAAAACAAGCCGAAAACGTCGCTTCTGGTTGAATAACGCCCCGCTCTGTTCCTGCTAATTTACTTGTATATCCCAATAAATAGTGCCGACGCGCATCGTCTGGAGACAACCGCGCTACCGCAGGCAGCACACCTGTAGCATCTGCGGAAAGAAAAACAACTGCACTGGGATGTCCCCCATATCCTTCCGGCACCCGATTCTGTATGAACGCCAATGGGTAGGCCGCCCGGGTGTTCTCCGTCAAGGAACGGTCCTCATACAGGGGTTCACGCTGTGGGTCATAGGCCACATTTTCCAACACTGTTCCGAAGCGAATGGCATGGTAAATGTCCGGTTCCCTTTCCTCAGACAGGTCAATACACTTTGCGTAACACCCATTCTCCATGTTAAAAACGCCCTTGTCACTCCAGCCGTGTTCGTCATCACCAATCAAGCGCCGACTGGGATCCGCAGACAGTGTGGTTTTTCCTGTTCCAGACAATCCAAAGAACAAGGCCACATCGCCCTTATCCCCCATTGAAGCGGAGCAGTGCATGGGCATAACATCATTTTGTGCCAAATGATAATGCATCAGTGTAAAAATTGACTTTTTGATCTCGCCCGCATATCCCGTGCCACCAATGATAGCAATCCGCCGCTGTGGATGCAGTACTATAAACGTCTCACTGTGGGTCCCGTGCTGGGACGGATTGGCACGAAGTGTTGGTGCGACATACACCGTGTAGACCGGTTCTTGATTTCCCTTCGCCGCCAAAAACAGTCGCTGTACAAACAGGTTATGCCACGCAAACTCCGTATAAAAACGAACTGGAATTGTGTGGTCTGGGTGCTGATTCACCGCTCCGTCAAACAAAAAAGAACCTTTGTCCTGTAAGTGTTGACGTATCAGGACATAAAGTTCTTCAAATTGTTCCTCGGTCAGCCACTGATGCATTTCCCGCGGCAAGGGACAGCCCGGATAATCCACAAAGTACTTGTCTCGCGGCGACCTTCCGGTAAACTTACCCGTGTGCGCATCTACCGCACCATTCGTCAATAGCGTGGCTTCCTGTCGTCGAATGGATTCTTCCACAAGTTCAGTGGGAATCATTCGAATTGCGTGATCTAACATTTTCCATCGCCTCTGTACACATGGTATGTAGAATTTTTAGCTGTTTTCATCATACACCTATGCGTCTGTTCGAGTAAGCCCAGACGCTAAAAAAGCAAAAGTTTACAAAAAATTAGCCCCAGTCTAAATATGAAAGGGACCTAAGTGAATCAAATGAACAAACCAGTGGCCACCGTAGGTAATTAAAAGGGTGGAAACAATGGTCCCCAGAGTAACGCTGGCAAAAATTCGGGCCGCATGCCAACGCAATCCAAATCCTACCACCACACATACATACGCACCCAAAAATGGCGACAGCACACTCAACCCCCAGACCCCGTAGTGACCATATTTAGCAGACCACTTATCCGCCCGTTGCAACCTGTGACGCATCCAAGACCAATTTCGAATGACTTGGTCAAAGGTCAGCATTAGCAGTGGAATGGGAATGAGATTCGCGAGAATACTGATGGCAGCCCCCGTCAAAGGAGCAAATCCGAGCGGAATACTGGCAACCGCGGCCGGTTGCGCCTCAAGCACCAACGAAATCCCAATCAAAGATAGGGTCAATGCAAATCCTTCCTGCTCCCTCCCCAGCCACAAAGCGGACAAGAAAAACAGAAAAGACAGGGTAATGCCTAAAAATAAGGCGTGTGAAAGCCTGCGTAAATCCAGCTTAAACGGACGCCTTCTCATCCCCATTCCCCATACCTCCTGTCAATGGTTCACGTGCGACGGCTGCGCTCCATCGCCTCTTCAATTTCGTTTAGGTAGGCCCAACGGTCTACAAGTTCATTCAACTGGGTTTCCAACTGTTGCCGTTTTCCATACAAGTCTTGTAAGTGAGTGTAATCGCTAGCCACTGCCTTCATCTGCTCGTCCACAGTTTGCAAGATCTGTTCAAGATTCGCAATTTTCTCGTCAATTTCTGCAAACTCTTTTTGTTCTTTAAACGTAAACTTGGGAATTGCCCGCACCCGTACACCGCCCACTGCTTTCCCATCGGCTGTTCCATTCGCATGTGAATCAATTGATCCGCTCAATCCATTCGACCCAGTCTGGGAGACCTGCGAAGACCCCTGGAAGGGTTGGCCCTGATTTACACCTGCACTTCCCAGTTGCTTTTCTAGGTATGTGGAAAAATTACCCACAACCTGTGTCATTCCCCCATCTCGACTCAGAGCAAATACCTTTTCCACAACCCGGTCCAAAAAATAGCGGTCATGGGATACCACAATCACAGCACCTGGAAAATCATTCAGATAATCTTCAAGCACGTGAAGCGTAGGAATGTCCAGATCATTGGTGGGTTCATCCAACAAAAGTACGTTTGGGGCAGACATCAATACCCGCAACAGAGCCAGCCGACGTTTTTCACCGCCAGACAATTTGGCAATGGGTGTCCACTGTAGAGAGCCTGAAAAAAAGAAGCGTTCCAACATTTGTGATGCTGAAATTTTTTGTCCGTCCCCTGTTTCTATGAACTCTGCCGCTTCGCGAATCGATTCCAAAACCCGTATGGACTCGTCCATGTCTTCATGCTCTTGGGAAAAGTAGCCGATTTTAACCGTAGTCCCCATTTCTATTGTTCCAGAATCCGGTTCTAACCGCCCTGCCATCAACTTTAGCAACGTGGACTTGCCACTACCGTTTGGCCCAATAATTCCAATTCTATCTGTTTTAGACACAATGTATTGAAAATCCTCAATTACCGATTGACCTGCATAGCCTTTGCTGACAGCGTTCAGACGAATGACAAATCGGCCCAAGCGAGTCTTGGCAAACGACAGTTCCAACATCTCTGAAGCTTCCTCCGGTGTCTGCTCCAACACTTCATAAAAGCGTTCAGTTCGAGCCTTTTGCTTGGTTCCTCGGGCCTTGGGACCGCGTTGAATCCAGATTGCCTCATTGCGCAAAAAATTTTGTCGCTTTTCTTCGGAAGCCTTTTGCCCAGCTTCCCGTGCCCGCTTGGTGGCCAAAAATGCCTCATAGTTTCCTGGGTAATGATACAGCCGGCCCGCATTCAGTTCCCAAATATGGTTAACCACCCGGTCCAAAAAATAGCGGTCATGTGTAACCATTAACAAAGCACCCTTGCGTTTCCCAAGATACCCCTCTAACCACAAAACGCTATCGTCGTCAATGTGATTGGTGGGTTCATCCAAAATCAACAAGTCGACAGGTTGTATCAAGGCCTGGGCCAATGCAATGCGCTTGCGTTGTCCACCTGACAGCTGCCCCACTTTCGCCTGTAGGTCAACCAGACCCAATTTTGTCAGAATTGTTTTCGCTTCATGCTCCAGTTGCCAGGCATTCAACGCATCCAATTGTGTCTGCAGTTGAAGTAGCCGCGCTGAATGTACTCGCGACCCCGGTGACTGCTCCAACAAATCCAAAACCTCTTCATATTCGCGTAACACCCTGAGACCTCGGGCATCTCCTTGGAACACTTGTTGCACAATGGTAGCATCCGGATTGAATGCAGGTTCTTGGGGTAAGTAGTGAACCGTTATGCGACTTCCCCAAGTGAGATTTCCCCAGTCAGGTCTTTCCATCCCGGCCACTAGCTTCAGCAATGTCGACTTTCCCGCCCCATTGACCCCAATTAAACCAATGCGGTCTCCTTCTGTAATGCCGAAAGAAGCGTGATTCAGTAAGTTCTTTTCGCCATAACCCTTAGAGACATTTTCCGCAGACAGGATGTTCATGTGTAAAAATCACCGCACCTTCCGTACGAGCTAGGTTCCCACATCCACCTGTCCGCAAGAACCGTCTAGCTGCAATACGAGGGTAGCACCCTCTCACACCAAATAGGCAGGTCCCCCCCACTTAGAACGGGACCTGCCCAAAAAACTGAAAGTGTCGACAGCAGCTTGTAACCCGCCGACACCTATCTAAACAAGGGCTTACGAATCGGCCGCATCATCATGATTTTCATTTTAATGCGTGTTTGAAAAGGGGTCAAGTTAAATCCATGCAGAGCACATTGATCCGCAAGTTAGCTCTGAAAAATTCATTCAATGTAGTCTCCGGAAGACAATAGTAAGTCGGTCCTCGTGTCGCTTAATATCGACCACCTTTATCTCAGACTGCTCGACAAGATCTCGAATCTTACTAAGAACATTGGGCCACTCCATCCGCTGTGACCGTGATAAAGTATAGGTTTCAAAGACACTGGTTTGTTCCATTCCAATTGTACCTCCTTTCAACCTCCACAGTATTCATAAGCCGTCGAACTGGAGAACATGCCGAACTGTCTATTCCACAGAAAACGATTTGTCTCTCTGCAAATTCTTGTACGTTGTGTTTTTAGGTATTGTGCTGTTATTTACGATACTCGGTATTCTCTCGTCCAATCAACCCCCTATGTAATGTTAGATAACAATTATACAAAACAAATTGATTTTTGGTGTCACAAAACATATCATCTCTAGTTTTCTACTGTTTTACCGCAAATAGATTAGGAATCATGTAAAATGAAGGGGTTTAAACGGTTGACAGAACTGTAAACACAACTGTCGAAACCTGTGCGGCAGATTAGATTTCGAGTTGTCAAAATTCAAAGGGGGTATTGTATTGATTTACGTGGCACATGGGATGCAACAAGACATTATGCAAAACTTGCAACAGGGTGCCCACCCTGAAGAGGTAGTATTTGGTCCTTTGCGACAGCAGGGAACGGCTGCCGAACAGGCCGCAAATTCAGCATCCACACTGGCACCCCAGCGAACACAAAATTGGAGTTCTAAACTCACCGAAGCAGAAATTATCGTGGCCGGTGGAAGTGCCATTACGGAAGAATTAATTCAACGCTGTCCAAAAGTGCGCTGGTTTCACTCCGTGTCTGCAGGAGTAGATTTGATTCCCCACAACCTGCTGTCTGCGCGGGGAATCCTACTCTCTAACTCGCGGGGCATTCACGGCAGGCCGATTGGAGAACAGGTGTTGGGCATGATGATTGGTTTCACCCGTGGGTTGCACGTCAACCTGCGCCATCAGCAGCAAAAGCGCTGGGAGCCGGGGTACCCCCTGCAGGAATTGACCGGACAAACCCTCTGCATTGTTGGCTCAGGCAGTATTGGGGCTGAAGTGGCACGCAAAGCCAAGGCGTTTGACATGCGCGTGATTGGCGTCAAACGACACCCGCTGCCCCTACCCCATCATGACGAAGTAGTGGGACTTGATTCCCTGTACGACGCTCTGGCTACGGCAGACTTTGTCCTGGTATTAACCCCGCTCACCCCAAATACACGGCACCTTCTCGATGCAGAAGCCTTCGCAACCATGAAATCGTCCGCCGTTGTACTCAACTTTGCCCGGGGGGATGTGATGGATGAGGAAGCGTTGATTCAGGCGCTACAGGCGGGCAAACTCCGCGGCGCTGGTCTGGACGTCTTTCATCGCGAGCCACTGCCCCCTGAAAGTCCCTTGTGGGACATGGAAAACGTGCTAATTTCACCGCACAACGGGGGCTGGACCCCTCACTACAACGAACGTATGGTGGCTATTTTTCTAAACAACCTGCGTGCCTACCGGGAACAACGTCCACTTCCCACTGGTGTGGACCTGATACAGGGATATTAAATGCGGGATCATATAAAAAGGGGGGCAGAGACCCCCCAAGGTTTGTCAGAGGTTCGGACCTTTCAGATAGCTCAGGCCGACTCTCGCATAGACACCGTCCCTCTCCGCAGACCTCCCCACTGCATCACGGCACTGCCACAGAGAATCAACAGGGCGCTTATATACACGGGTACCCCAGGGGGGATGCCCAGCCACAGCCACTGTAAGAGAGCCCCAAAAATCACTTGCGGGTAAAAGGTTAACGCAGAAGCAATGCCTGTGGGCACCCGTTTCAAGCCAAACCCGTACAAGGCATACGCAAGCGTACTGACAATCAACACAATATAGGCAAGTTCCACCCAACCGGTCCTAGAAAGTGGGCTGAGGGCATTCACCAGGCTATGAAAAGGGGTGAACAGCGGGACAATCACCCACAAACTGACCGCCCCAACTACAGAAGTCGCGGTTAACACGTCGACGAGTGGAAATTGCCGGAATAGGCTACGCGACGCGACCGTATAGGCCGCAAAAGCCGCCGCAGCAGCGAGGGCAAGGCCTAACCCGGTCAAAGAAAAATGGCCGTTCCACTGTGCTGCAACCAACACTGCCACACCGCTAAAGGCAATTGCAATGCCCGCCCAAGTGGCGACAGACAGACGCTCCTTGAACAGCACCCGAGAAAACAGCGCCGCCATGAAAGGTGCGGTGTCCACAAGCAACAAGGACTCCACGGGGGTCAGCAGGGATAAGGACTGGTAGTACAGCAAGGGATAAAAAACACTGAAACACAAACCCGTAAACAGAATCTGCCACTTGCGTCGCGCCGACAAGCTCCATAGGGACTTTAGGTGTCCAAACCAGGGTGCATAACAGAGTGCTCCAAAAGTAAACCTCCACAACGTGAGCGCGTTAGGGTCTAACTGCGCCTCAACGGCCTTGCCGACTACTGCATGCGCCCCCCACAAGGCGCTAACCAGCAGCAATGTAAGCACTGGAATTAGGCGCTTCGCCATTCTCAGAAACACTCCAAAATTCAGATGTAGAGCTAAAAATTGTGCTTCAAAATCTACTCTAACACATTTTCTGCACCCGCGAGACACGTAAGAATGTGTAATGGCACAGGTTGTCGCCATTGTTCTTATTTAAGTGGTATATTTATGGTGTGACAGGAGGTAAAGTGGAGTGCTATTGTATCCATCCATTGATGAACTAATGACGCTGGTGGACAGCAAGTACGGTTTGGTGGTTGCAGTTTCCAAACGAGCAAGACAACTTCAAGACCGGTTACAGAGTCAACCCGGTTCTTCTATCACTAAGAATGTCAGTCGGGCCTTGTGGGAGATTCAAAGTCAGAAAATGCATTACCATCGCACGAAAGAGGAAATCAAGTAGTCAAGCTGTGTCATCTCTGTGTGCGATGCAGAACAACCAGGGGGTTGTTCTGCTTTTTTTTATCCCTTCGTGAGACGCCCCCACATTTTAAAACAGGGGTCAGACAGAACAGTGAGCGGTTTGACAGGAAAGAGCGCAAACCCTATCTTTCACAACTGAAAGGAAAACTGTCATACTATAAAGTGCATGTCCAAAATCTCTACAAAAGGGTACTCAGGAAAGGAGAAATCAGGATGAGTTCAGTGCGTGTATGCAAAACCTTTACATTTGACGCAGCCCACCAATTGCTGGGTCACAGTGGAAAATGCGCCAATTTGCACGGCCACACTTATACCCTGGAAGTCGTCTTGGAGGGGGAACCCATGGGTGCAGACCACCCTTCTGAAGAGGGATTTGTCCTGGATTTTGGCGATTTAAAACGAACCGTCCAAGAGGTGATTGCAAATCCACTAGATCACGCCTTTTTGGCAATGGGCAATGAGCCTGTGCTGGCCACACTTCAGGCCACCGGATCTAAGGTTGCAGTTCTCGGATTTCGTGCCACGGCGGAAAATCTGGCTTTGTACACCTGCCATCTGTTGCAACAAGCAGGGCTCCCCGTATACTCGGTAAAACTATGGGAGACGCGAACCGCATGGGCGGAGGTGTACGCCAAGGACGTTCCCACCACAGGACCCACGTATTGTATGTTAGGAGACTGCGATGATGAATAAAATCCCCATCATTGAACTGTTTGGTCCAACCATACAAGGTGAGGGCATGATGATAGGCCGCAAATCGATATTCCTCCGAACAGCTGGGTGCGACTATCAATGTGCCTGGTGTGACTCTGCATTTACTTGGAACGGTACAGAAAAAAACCGCATCCGCATGCTGGACCCGGCAGAGATTCTCAACGAAGTACAGCAGTTGGGTGGCAACCTCTGTAACCATGTCACAATTACAGGGGGAAACCCCGCACTCATTGGTGTGTCCATGCAACCCTTGATTCATCTGTTTCACCAACATGGCTATCAGCTAGGCTTGGAAACTCAGGGGAGTCTCATGCAAGACTGGCTCTTGCAGATGGACGACTTAACACTCAGTCCCAAACCCCCCAGTTCTCACATGAAAACAAATTGGCTGGTTTTAGATGAATTGGTCACCCGCCTATTGGACAAGCGCGTCCATTTCAGCCTCAAGGTGGTGGTCTTTGACGATGTGGACCTTTCATATGCCAAGTCCGTGTTCAATCGCTATCCCACCGTGAAGGAAAAGTATCTGCAACCAGGCAACGCCCATATCCAAGACACAGGGGACATTGTTGCGTATTTATTGGAGCGATTGGAATGGCTGTTTTCGCGTAGCCTTAAAGACCCTGAACTCAACAACGTCCGCGTACTGCCCCAATTGCACGCCTTAGTGTGGGGGAACCAGCGCGGTCGATGAAGGAATGCAGCAGGGGGTTCTGACCCCTTTCCGGGCAACCTCTTAAAAACCCCGGGGTCAATGGGACCACAACTCAGGCGCGTTCCAGCCACAGACGCGTGCCCCTACCCGCGGGTTGAGCAGGTTCCACAATCAGGCGCCGTTGCAACCGCTGACGTAGCTCCGGAACATGACTAATGATGCCAATCGACATCCGCTCTAGGTGCAACTTTTCCAACGTGGTCACCACCACATCAAGCACGTCCGGATCGAGCGTACCAAATCCCTCGTCAAGAAAGAAAAACTCTAGCGGATAGCGACCCCGTAGTTGAATGTGGGCAGACAGCGAGAGGGCCAGCGCCAGCGAGGTGAGAAACGTCTCTCCACCTGACAAAGTGGACACTGGGCGGACCACCCCCCCATTGTGGTCATCCCGCATCAAAAATCCACCGTCCTCCATCAACTCTAGGGCATAGCGACCCCGCGTCAAGGTTTGCAGCCGTTCCGATGCTTGGCGTGCCACCCCATTCATTTGTGCTCGGGCCATGAACTCGACAAAGCTATTGCCCCGCAGCAGGTTGCGCAGCGATTCCAGGTGCCCCATCTGGTGCACCAACACTTGCCGCTGAACTTCTAACACCTGCCAGCGGGCCTGTCGGCTCTGAATATCCTGTAGACGAGAGTTGGCAAACCCCTGTGCCGCAACGGCCGACTCGTAAATTTCCTGCGCTCTAGACAAGCTTGCTTGCACCGTCTGCCACTCGGATTCGTTCAGGGACCTACCTGCGCGTTGGCGGGCGAGGTCCTCACACACCGCCGCCAATTTCACTCCCTGCTCCACATACTGCTTCACCTGGGCGGTTCGCTGTTGCCACTGCACCTCATCCAAAAGTGCGTCCGCCACTTCCTCCTGAGTGGCAAACTGCTCTTCCGTCAGAGCCTTATGCATGGCCTTGCTGGCCCACTCGTACTGTCGGTTAGCCGCCTGCTGGTTAGCTGTCGCCTGGGCCCGTAACTGTGCTGCCTCACGCAGTCGCGCATCCGCCACCATGGCGTCGCTGGCCGCCTGCGTGACCGCGGCGCGCAAGGACGCCAAATTTCGTTCTACAGTCGCCGCAGCCTCTGCCACGGTTACCGCTACCCCGCCCGTCAACCGCGCCAGACGCTGCTGACGTTGTGCAACTTCATCTGCCAACTGTTGGCAGCGTAAGACAGTCCCGTTAGCGGCCATATCCCATTTTTTTAATTCTTCACTAGCTGTGCCCACTTCTACCTGCTGTGACTCCTGAAATTGTCGTAGTTCTACTAGATGTGTCTGTGCCACTTGCGCAAGTCGATCATCCTCAGCCATGCGCTCCATTTCCTGTACCACCAGCGCCATGCCGCTTTGTTCTAAATGGACACAGACCAAGTCCGCAGCCGTCAATGCCGCTTGTAGGTGTTGCGATGCCACAGCCACCCCCACGGTTGCCTGGTCTAGTCCCTGACCCTGGTTCTGCACCTCCTGCTCCGCCGACTGAACGCGTTGCTCTGCCCCCGCAACCTGGTTGCTTGCCTCCTGTAAGGGTAGCGTCAGGGTTGCGGCAGCCTGCTCCAAGCTGTCCAACTGCTGTTGCCAGTCCTGACGCCTGCGCCACAGGGCAGCAATAGCCTGTTCCAACAAGACCAAAGCCTCCCCCCAGGCGTCCCCTGTAGCAGGTCCATTGAGCCCATCCCACCC
>QXHL01000085.1 GCA_003584005.1 Alicyclobacillaceae bacterium I2511
GCCAACCCCCGTATTTCCACCCTGTCCACTGGCGTTGCCACTGCTGGACAATTCATTCACCCCAACACCAATCTTACTGCCACTGCCTGAGGCACTCCCACCGCTTGACAACAGGTTGACGGCCGTCCCTGAGTTTCCCGTGGCCGTGGCCGTTCCACCACTTGACAGCAAATTGACTCCGACGCCCCTGTGCCCGCTACCCACAGCACTGCCCCCACTGGACAGTACGTTCACCCCAGTTCCGCCACCACCGGAATTCCCCGTTGCCGTTCCCCCACTGGACAATACATTAACACTCAGTCCACCTGTCATGTCTCCATTTCCCTGTTTCCCGGATGGCAGTGTCACCTCCACCACCGAAGTGCCATTTTGTGTGCCCGGCATTTGTATGGAAAGTTGAGTGCCGTCCTTTTGCACCGTAATCATATTCCCTGGCAGATACGCAAGGGCTTTCGATAAATCTGAAGTGGTGGACGCCCAGGCAATACTCGGAAGAGATAGCGACAAGCACACCATCGATGTCGTTGCAATACTGATTTTACCAATCACATTCATCACCCACTCCATTCATCTATTCCATCCACATACCGTCTGCGGTCGATATCCCGAATTAAATTAGAAAATGTGTTATTCTTTATAAAGAACGATTTCGTTCATTATAATACTCATTTAAAAAATTGACAAGGCAGTGGACATAAAAGCGCTTATTCTTTATAACCGCAAACAGGATTCTTCTATAAGAGGTTGTCCGGAAAGGGGTCAGAACTCCCCGACGCATTGCCGCGTCGTCGCCCCAAATGCTCCTTCACGTACCGAAAACGTACGCTCAGTGCGCATTTGGGGCTGGCCTCCTCGCACTGCTTGGGTCTGACCAGACCCCTTTCCGGACACACACTATAAGGGTAAACTACCAATAAAAATGAAAAGTGGAAGGGAGCGGCTGACAAAGCCGACCCTTCCACTGCCACGCTAAACACACAGTCACATTGAAAATAGCAGTAAATAAGAGGGGGTTCGTTGCGAACCCCCTGAATGAGTTTTTACCCTCCCTGGATTTGCGAGCTGGGCGGTACCAAGGGTGGAGAACCTGCAGGCATCACTGTAACCAAGGCCCCATAATGCAAATCCAAGTAGGCTTGCTGGGCAATCGTTGGCGGCAACTCCACACAACCTGCACTTTGAGGAAATCCATAGGCCGCGCGAGTAAACCCGTGGACCGCATCACTACCCCAAAAGTAGTTAATCCACGACACCGGATCCGCATAAGACTGACCGTTAGGGTTTTGCCCCTTCATTACCTGAAAAGGCAACCTTTCGTACACCGGGTGTGTCCCCAGTTTGGTGACTGCACCCGTGACACCCGTATTCACCTTGGTGGTCAGGACAACTTGCCCATTTTGCCACAGCCACAGTGTCTCAGGCTGGGTTTCTGTCACATATACATAACTGTACGGCGTGGAATTCACCTGATTTGCCAACACGGCAGCCTGCAGAGCCGTCCACACTTGTGGCCCCGCAATCCCATCCACCGTCAGACCATGCTGGTGTTCAAACTGCATCACGGCACCCTGGGTAATCACATTCCACCAGCCGGACTGCCAGAGATTTGCCAACGGTGTCGGTGTGTTGTTGAACCGCCAAGAAAAACTCCCCGTCGGGGGCTGGTAGGCAGAACCCCAAGTAGTTGGATTTGCCACACCAGCCGTTGGCGTCCAGGTTACAGGCAGATATCCCAACTCGCCCAGCCACTGCTGCAGACGCAGCGTAGTGGCCTGGGACACCCGCCAGGACAACTGTAAATTTTGCTCCAAGTATGATCCGGACGCTGCCAATGGCCCCTGTGCTCCCCCGGGAATTGTCAGAGTTACCGGGGTATCCGGGGCAAGACCAGATCCGCTGGGGTGAAAAGTCCAGGCTTGGGAGGTGTCCTTAACCCATTGGCCCGGTTCAGTAGGTGTCATCAACCAGTGATTCGGATCAACCCGGCTCAGAGGCATGGACCAGTGAACCGTGATCGGCGAAGTCGGCAGGACTGTTCCCGTATTCCCACCTGAAGTCGAAGTTGCGACCGAAGTCCCTTTTCCTGTCGCAGTGCCCACACTTAAACTTGCCGTCAACCATGGCACAGTATGCCATTGAACGGTCTGGACCGGACCCGGTGCCTCCCAAGACCTGGCTTGTGCCTGGACAGCCCAGGTTCCGCTCGCCCCAGGAGTGCTTTGAGCAGGACCCAGGGAAACCATCGTAGTAGGCTGTGCCAAATGGACACTCCACGTTCCCGGCTTAACTGCCTGAACGGCTGCCACCGATGGAGACCATTCCAGTTCCACCTGCCTGCCCAGGGGCACAGACACATTTTGATTCGTTAATCGTGGCACCCCAGGGGTTGTCACCATTTGATGGTACACCTGTGGCGGCAGCCATTTGGGACCCTGAACCGTTAAATTCAGTTGCATGGACTCCCCTGCAGGCAAAGACTTCACTGGCCACAACTGGTTTTGCCTTGACACCAAGGCCACACTACTCCCGTCTTGCAAGTTCACAGAGGCCTCTGTCAAATGGGCATTTACCCCGCCTAAATTAATCTGTGCTAGGGCTGTAGAACTCGCACCCACACTCACCCGTGGCCACATCAACCAACCCAAGCCGAGAATCACCACCAGTACTCCCAAACTAAACACAAGGCCCCAGAGTAGGCGTTGACCCAATGCCCTTACATGCCTGTGGGATTTCCTTGCAGTTGAAGTTCGCGCAACCACAGACCTTGCCCCCTTTTCATCTGTCTTTTGGCACTTCCGTTCCACATTCAAAGATTTTTGGAAGTGCATCCGGCAAAGGCCATGGATTTCAGGTGTTATTTGTAAAAAAAACCCTAGAGAAACCTGTCTTCATATTATAGACGGTCTCCCCCCATCATAGGTTTCATAGTAGAAAAAAATTTGTAATTCCACTGCCGGAAACAAGCGGGGCACAGGCCGGATTTTCTTTGCAGGACTCCATTTCTGCCTGGTCCTCGGGAAAAGTGGGAAGAGTGGACCCCTCACCTGCCCAAAGGATTAGAGAGACCCTCTTTAGCGGAAAGGGGGACCGATTTTTACGGTTCTGGAATTAAGCGTCCCCCAGTCGCTAAATCATCAAATATCAAGCGATGAAACGCAAATAAGGGTGTAAAAGTCGTCTATTGCACGTTTTCCACTGTTTTTGCACTGAATTTACTGAAATAAGGGCCTGGCGAACGCTTATTTATGCGAAAAGTGACTTGGAAAAGCCCATAAGCGTCCTGTGGCCCCTTATTTGAGACTGTCGATTCAGTTCCTAAGAAAATCCTAGCTGGGAAGTATAAATTGCAGAAGAAACCTCTATAGGGAATGTGAATGTTCTCCGATACCTAGTGTATCGACAGTCTCATCATCACACCTATTCGGCATTTCGACCCGCATTCAGGCACCTTAAGAACCATTTTAATCCCTATTGGGTGTCAAAGGACTATCTTTCCCCCATATTTCAGCTCAAAATAGGGTAATAGAGCCTAAAACGTTATTATTACATCATAAAGTTCTTATTTTAGATATAATATGAAACCACTAGTGCCTATACATGCGGGGGCGACGAGGCAGAGCGGGGTGGCCAGTTCTGGCAACCGAAGATGGGCAATCAGGGGGAAGGACCGAATGGGAGTCCTACCGACTGGGCCCGGTGTTCCTAAGCAGTGATTAAGATAATCTTGCCCACCTCTTCACATGGGGAGCTGTCAATCTAAATGGGATTTCACAATGGGATTCCCCACAACAATCGTGTCTTGCAGACTTCATTTAATCGCCAAAAGCGCTAATAAAATTCCTAGTATAACCGCTAAACTACCAGTTGTTACCATCATGACCGTGAATAATCGCTGTGCCTTCATCTGGTTCATCCTCTTAGTGTGGAGCGTCCTTCAAGCAACCCTCTTCCTAAAAAGTCGACTTGTCTCTGGATCCTTACCTAATAGTGTGTGTCCGGAAAGGGGTCTGGTCAGACCCAAGCAGTGCGAGGAGGCCAGCCCCAAATGCGCACTGAGCGTACGTTTTCGGTACGTGAAGGAGCATTTGGGGCGACGACGCGGCAATGCGTCGGGGAGTTCTGACCCCTTTCCGGACAACCTCTAATAGGATTATATAGCCCCCATCCCGGGCGCGCAGATACTACCAGCCTCTCAATAGTGGCTGGTAGTATCACAAACAAGATTTCTTTATATAATGAACCGTTATTGTACAGTATTTGAATTTCCGGAACCATTAGAGAGACTTTGATTCCCGACATGACCACCCCAATGAGGTAGAGTGCCGTTCACAAAATTACTCACTTGGGTATCCATCCGAGACTGTCGGGCCGCCTCCAGGTCCGAAATCAGCGTAGCTGTTGAGACTCCCTGGGCAGAAGCGATTTGTGCCAAGGTTTTGCCAGATTTTAAGTCAGACTGCAAGGTAGACGTACTCACATTGAGCGCCTTCGCAGCTGTTGTCAGCATGCCGCCAGGTCCACCAGGCCCCCTCATACCCCCCACACCAGGAACTCCCTGTTTAGGTTGCGTGCCGTTCACAAAGTTGCTCACTTGGGTGGCCATCCGAGATAGCATCTGCTGCTCCTGAGTGCTCGTAATTTTCCCACTGCTCACGAGTGAACTCAGGTTGGACTGTTGAGCCGCCTCCAGGTCCGAAATCAGCGTAGCTGTTGAGACTCCCTGGGCAGAAGCGATTTGTGCCAAGGTTTTGCCGGATTTTAAGTCAGACTGCAAGGTAGACGCACTTACATTGAGCTCCTTCGCAGCTGTTGTTAGCATGCCGCCAGGTCCACCAAATCCCCCAGGACCTCTCATCCCTCCCACACCAGGGCCTCCCTGCTTAGGGTGCGTGCCGTTCACAAAGTTGCTCACTTGGGTAGCCATCTGAGACTGTTGCGCTGCCTCCAGGTCCGAAATCAGTGTAGCTGTTGAGACTCCCTGGGCAGAAGCGACTTGCGCCAAGGTCTTGCCGGATTTCAAGTCAGTCTGCAGTGTGGAAGTGCTCAGGTTAAGCGCCTTCGCAGCTGTTGTTAGCATGCCGCCAGGTCCACCAAACCCCCCTGGTCCACCAACATGCTGTGTTGTTGAATTTGTCCCTGCAAACGCCACAATTGAACCCATGCCAAGAGTCACCGCCAAAACGGTAGATCCCATTAAAACCTTCTTCGTCGGTTTCATATTTCCACACTCCTCATTCAAAAAGATTGTTTTGTTTGTCTCCGTCTTGTCTACTCCACTACTTTTATGTAGGGAGTACCGCAGTATTTGTATCCTTTGCGGCAGAGGGTGTCTGTACCTACCCCTTAGAAACAGCCTACCACCCATCTATTGAAATTACGTTTAAATGGCAGGCTTACCACCCAAATAATTTACTTAGTAAATTACTTCCATAGGTTATCACGACACAGCGGTAGAATATTTTTAATCCCCGTTGGTTTAAGCCACCGTAACCGAATTTGAAGCACTACTTTGTTGCCCATTGACGATCTGCACTACATCGTAGGTGCCATTTGCGACATTGTCGAACACGCCATTGCCGTTGTCATCTGCAGACGTTAGGTTGACCACCGTGCCCATGCTAGAATACAGGACGAGGTTTGCCCCAGGTTGTGCATTACTCACCACAATTTCCGGGTTGCCATTACTGTCTGTGGTTGCCACGAGGGTGGGCGCCGTTAAAACTGTGGATGGCAAATTTTCCGTGACAGTAACATTTACAGGCTGTTCCACCGTGTTCCCTTCGTAAGGAATGAGTGTCAATGTGTCCCCACTATTTGCACCAATGATTTGGACGTTCAGTGACCCGCCACTGGGTGTGGCTGTACTTAGGGTATTGCCGTTTGTCTCGTCGATAATTTGCACACGGGTCACAGCCAAATTCACAGTGGCCGTAATATTTGTCTGCAACAAGCCATCAAATTGCGCATTTGCATTGGTAATTAAAAGTGAAGAGGTGCCATTGATAGTGACTGTACCGGAGGCTCCACTTTGTTGCCCATTGAGGTTCTGCACCCCGTAGTAGGTGCCAGTTGCAACATTGTCAAAAGTGGCGTTGCCGTTGTCATCGGCCACAGTACTACTGACCTGTGTTCCATTGCTGGAGTACAGCACCACGGTGGCTCCCGGTTGGGCATTACTCACCACAATTTCCGGGTTGCCATTGCTGTCTGTGGTTTCCGCAATGGTAGGTGCCGACAGGCTTGTCACACTGGATATCGAAGTGATGGTGACTGTACCGGAGGCTCCGCTTTGTTGCCCATTGAGGCTCTGCACCCCGTAGTAGGTGCCAGTTGCAACATTGTCAAAAGTGGCGTTGCCGTTGTCATCGGCCACAGTACTACTGACCTGTGTTCCATTGCTGGAGTACAGCACCACGGTGGCTCCCGGCTGGGCATTACTCACCGCAATTTCCGGGTTGCCATTGCTGTCTGTGGTTGCCACAAGGGTGGGCGCCGTCAGTCCTGTACTGGAAATGGTGGAACCGATACTGCCAGACCCTGCATTCTGTTCTAAGTTAATCCACTGTTGTGTATCTGCAATTTCAGCAGATTGAAGTGACAAAATAGAATTTTGTAGGCTGGATAGCCCTTGTTGATATTCCGAATTCCCTTCCTGATTGGAGGGATTCAAACCAGCCAATTGGCCATTTACGTTCAGCACTTTCTCCCCGATTTTCAGCCATTGATTATGGTAGGATTGAGCCATCCCGCGGAAATTCCGGCCATTTCCACGAATGTACCGACTGTATTGATTCCACGCGACTTGCGATTCTTGCAACAATTGTTTCCGTTGTGTTTGCAACTGTTGAAGTTGAGATGTTTGATTGGAAATTGAGGTTGACAAACTCTGGCTATTTTGGGCCAACGTCTGCTCCGTAGAATACAAAGAAGAAATCTCCGAGTTGAGGTTCTGTACCTGGTTGCTGAACGACTGACCTGCTGCAGTCGTGACCGTGCCAGATTGTGCCGTCTGTAGCAAAGCAGCCTCCTGTGTAACATTCGCCTGGTACTGGCTATCAAACGATGTTGCTGCAAAGGCTGAAATAGGGACCGTGAGTGGAACAAGCAAGGACGTACCCAGCGCCATCCATACCTTTGCTGGTGTCACTTTTTTCATTATTTGCCCATCTCCTTTTTTATCGGCGGTCATGCCGTGGTATTCGCCCCTGAAGTGGATGTGGAGGCCCCACCGGACGCGTTTCCGTTACCTCGATACCCCCCGTGGAAAGTCGGCAGCCCCTTGCGCGTGAGCATCGCGGGCAAACTGGAAATGTAGCGTTGCTCCATCTGCTTGGCCTGGGTCGCCGTAATCCGTCCGGATTGCACCACCTTGTTCAAATTGGTTTGATAACTGGATTGCAAATCTGACACCAGAGTTTTTTCTGAAATCCCCTCTTTTTGCGCCACTGCCAACACTGTTTGCCCATTCTTCAAATCAGTCATTAACGTTTGCTGTGGAACTTTCAAAACCGTACTAATGTCCGAGAACGGGTTGCCAAACCCACCACCCCGCTGTCCCCGAAATCCAGTCTGAGCACTTCCCGAAGATCCGCTCCCAGGGTTCGTCGCGTTGGTCGGTGCAGGGGAGTTACTGCTGGCTGCTGAATTATTGGACGCGGGTGCCCCACAACCTACCACAAGTAGGGTGACTCCTAAGGCTGATGCAATGACAAAACCCTGTTTGAATCCCCTCATGTTTTTTCCTCCATCGACAGGCAATTTTCACTCAAGAATATCGAAGCCAGCGCACAACCCTCTATGTAGGTCTTGGCTCCCACCCTCCTTGAGTGATTCCTAATTTTTATTACAACTTTTATTACAATCGAATTACAAATCAACCTTAGGTCTTCTATATTGAATTTAGCTTGAAAACGGAAAGTGTTGGCACCGTATCCTGACTTTATTTCATCGGTGTTCTTTACTCATAACGCAAGGCGTCAATTGGTTTAAGCCGGGAAGCCTTGCGTGCCGGATAGACCCCAAACACTACTCCCACCACCAGGGCGAATCCGGAAGATAGCAAAACGGAGGTCAAGGACAATACATTGCCCGCGTGCATAAAATAGCCAATCAGGGCCGAAGCCCCTACGCCCAACAACACGCCAATCGCCCCACCAGCGAGGCTGAGCATTACAGACTCGGTCAAAAATTGTGCGAGAATGACCCCTCGTCGAGCGCCAATCGCTTTCCGAATGCCAATTTCACGGGTACGTTCCGTCACCGACACCAACATGATGTTCATAATCCCGATGCCCCCGACCACGAGTGAAATTCCAGCGACCCCTGCCAATAAAATGGTAAACACCTGACTCACCGATTGCAGGGTACTCAAAATGCTCGCCTGGTTTTGGATGGTGAAATCACTGCTTTGCCCCGGGCCGAGATGGTGGAGTACCCTAAGCGTTGAGGTAATCTCCTGTTCCACCTGATTCATTACCGTTTGCGAGGCCGCAGAAACGGCGATGGTGGACACCGACTGTGAACCATTGGCAAATAGGTTCATCTCTGTGGTAATCGGAATTAAAATTTCATTGTCGAGGTTTTGAAATCCATTGGACCCCTGTGAGGCCATAACACCAATCACCTGAAACGGCATGCCTTCGACATCTATCGTCTGCCCCACCGAACCAAGTCCCGTGCCACCAAACAGCGTCTGGGCAATCTGGCTTCCCAACACGGCCACAGCGGACGCCTGGTTTACCTCTTGCTGCACGAAAAAGCGACCTGTGGCCATTGTCGTCGGTTTGACTTGGGGATACTCTGCCGTGGTTCCAGCAATCAGAGTACTGGTATTGTTAGCCCCGTACACCACCTGGCCATGAGTTTGTCCCATTGGGGCCACC
The DNA here is from genome assembly GCA_003584005.1 of Alicyclobacillaceae bacterium I2511. Classification (GTDB taxonomy): domain Bacteria; phylum Bacillota; class Bacilli; order Alicyclobacillales; family Alicyclobacillaceae; genus QXHL01. Next base: position 8,883 of record QXHL01000085.1, read on the forward strand.
GCGGCCACCCCCGGATCCTGGGCAATGGACTGTGCATCCGTGTAGGTGAGTGTACTGGCACTGCCAGATCCGAAGTTGACGCCACCCTGCTGTACCGCTCCAGGCATGACAGTCAGTAGGTTAGACCCCAGCCCCTCCACCCTCTGTGTCACAGACGCACTGGACGCGTTGCCAACCGCCGACAAGGCAATCACGGCCGCCACACCAATGATGATGCCAAGCATGGTCAACATGGCCCGCATGCGGTTGACCAGAATACTTCGCCACGCAACGCGCAAGACTTCTCGAAAGGGCATCCTAACCGTCACTCCTCCCACGCACCGCTGGCATGGTAACAATTCTGCGTGGATTGGGGGCATCCGATTCGATGCGGCCATCGCGGAAACGGATGATGCGATCCGCATGTGCGCCCACGTCTGCTTCATGTGTGACAATGACGATGGTATTCCCTTGTCGGTTTAATTCTTCAAACAGACCCATAATCTCTTCCGTACTGTGGGTATCCAGTGCCCCTGTCGGTTCATCCGCAAGAATGAGGACAGGGCGGTTCACCATCGCCCTGGCAATCGCCACCCGCTGCTGTTGTCCACCAGACAACTCGTTAGGTCGGTTATGAACGCGGTCTTGTAGGCCCACCCGTTCCAACGCTTCAAGGGCCCGTTTTCGCCGCACCGTGGCGGCCACACCCGCGTACATCATCGGCAACTCCACATTCTCCAGCGCAGTGGTGCGTGCTAGTAAATTGAAATTTTGAAACACAAAACCAATTTTTTGGTTTCTCAAGTCTGCCAGGTCATCCTCGCTCAGATGGGTAACGTCGTACCCATCCAGTACATAGCGTCCAGAGGATGCTAAATCAAGACACCCAATGACATTCATCGTGGTGGACTTGCCAGACCCGGAAGGGCCCATAATAGCGACATATTCCCCCTGTTGCACGGCAAAACTCACGCCATCCAGTGCGTGGATGACTTGACCGCCGAGATCATATTCCCGTGTTACATCTTCCAAAACAATAATGGCCAACTCATTCATGGATTGCTCGTTCATCATTTGCCGCCGCCTCCGCCGCCGAAGCCACCCCC
>QXHL01000086.1 GCA_003584005.1 Alicyclobacillaceae bacterium I2511
GAGCCCAGAACAGCAAAAATTGGAGCCGCAAGGGCTGGAGATTGGCGAGGTATTGGACAGGCCAAAACGGCCCAATCTGGTCAATGCCAGTGTTGTCTATGGTCTGGTGTTCACGGCCTTTGCTGCTTTAATTTTGCGACTGGGTTACGTCCAAATTGCGCAAGGCTCCTACTTTCGCGGTCAGGCCACGGCAACGACGCTCACCCATGTGCCAGTTTTACCAGCGCGGGGGTGGATTTACGACACAAATGGAAACTTACTGGCCTATGACCTGCCCGCGTACGGTGTGTTTCTAACGCAAATGCCGGGAACACAGCAAAACTATCGACAGATTGCGAATACCCTAGCCCCTGTGTTTCACGTGCGAGCGGAAACAATTATGAATACTCTTTCCACTCAAAATAAGTATGCCACGATTCAGTTGTTTAAGGCGGCGACCGACGAACAAATTGCTTTTGTCGCAGAGCATCAGTCTACCCTGCAGGGTGTGAATGTGGTTCTCAATTCTCAGCGTTTTTATCCCAATGGTCCACTGGCCGGTAAGGTTTTAGGCTACGTGGCTCCGATTCCCGCGGGCAATACGGACTACTATCAGCAGCGGCAATACCTGCTCACCCAAAAGGTGGGCGTTTCGGGTTTGGAAAGTCAGTATGAAGGCAAGCTGCAGGGGGAAGTAGGGGAACAGGTGGTGCAAGTGGATAAAACGGGAACGCCGTTAAAACCCTTGGGGTTTAATCCGGCGCCCCAATCCGGCGCCACCCTACGCCTCACTTTAGATGGACATTTGCAGGCCATCGCACAGCAGACGATGATGAATAGGGTTCTGGATTCCAAGTATCGCTCCACCATACAGGACGCCGAACTGGTGATGTTGGACGTGAAGACCGGGGGGGTGTTGGCGATGGTGAATTACCCCGACTATGACCCCAACTGGTTCACGCAAAACCAGGTGGCCCTGCACGAGCAATACTTGCGCCAGCCTGCCGCCCAAATCATTAGTTCTATCCAAAGCGCCAGACCTCCTGGTTCGACGGTGAAACCAGTGAATTTAATTACAGCCTTGGAGCGGGGCGCGATTACGCCACAGACCACCATTTTTGATCACTATAGTACGGTGCTGGCTCCAGGCTACACGATTCACGATGATGGGAGTCATGGTTGGGTGGACCCGGTAAAGGCCATCACAGTATCTTGCGACACGTTTTTTTACGAGCTTGGTTTTTGGCTGGGGCAATGGTTTGGCGCCACTGCCACTAGTTCCGGGGCGCCACCAGCGGGGGTGGGATTTCAAACCTGGCTGAACACGGATTTTGCCAAGGGGCTGAATGCCCTGTTTGGCGGTGAATATCGGTTTGGACTGGGGGCCATCACGGGTGTGGATCTACCTGGAGAACAACCAGGTAGTTTTTACTACTTTAACCTGAACATGAAAGACGGAAATTTTTATCAAACCCCTTATCCCCTGCAACAGGCCCTGTCCGCGATTGCCCATTCGGGCAGTTACCCGCTACATAGCACACAGTCTACCCTTGCGAATGCAGGCATTGGCCAGTCTCAGGCCTTCACGCCATTGGAAATGGCCCAGTATGTGGCCACGATTGCCAATAACGGGAAACGTTTGCAGCCCCATTTGCTGCAAGCCACATATGCACCTGCAATGCAGGGTCACTTGTCTGCGGATGCCAAGGCCACCTGGATTTTCCCCCCCAATGTGCAGGCAGACCTGAAAATTAACCCGAAATACCTGCACATTGCACAGCAGGGGATGTACGGAGTATGCAATAATTTTCAAGGTACGGCTTACGGATCGTTTGCAAATGCTCCCTATAGGGCGGCTGGAAAAACGGGGACCGCCCAGTTGACCCAGCAAATTGATAATTCCGTGTTTATTGGTTATGCCCCCTTTGACAATCCCCAGGTGGCCATTGCGGTGATGGTACCGGGTGCAGGCTATGGGGCGGAAACAGCAGTGCCCATCGGCCGTCAAATGTTGGACGCCTATTTTCAAGAACACCATGAGTTTTTCCCCAAAAAAATGTGGACAAACGGGGACATTCCAAGTAACTGGAAACAAATGACTGCCTATACTTACCCTGAACAAAGCCACTGAGGGAAAATTGATTTTAGTTGGACAGGTTCTCATCTTGAACGGTAGGGTGGTGAATCAACGTGACTGTCCCTGCAGAGTTTGGGCAGATACCCTTGCAACGCTTGACGGAAGGGATGTGCAAGCGAAAACGGGGTATTTTAGGCGAGCACCTGTCTATCAAAACGGCCGTACTGGTACCCCTGTTGTTTAATGCGCGCGGGGAACTGGCAATCCTGTTCGAACAGCGTGCAGCCACATTGCATAGACAACCCAGTGAAATTTCGTTTCCTGGGGGTCACTGTGAACCAGGGGATCGGTGTGAAAAGGATACAGCTATACGGGAAACAAAGGAAGAATTGGGAATTGCGTCACAAGATATCCACCTTCTTGGTCCTTTGGACATGGTGGTGGCACGTTCCAGTTTGTTTGTTTATCCGTTTGCTGGTTATTTGCCAAATGGAATGGCAACCCTTGCACCCAATCCTGCAGAGGTGGATACAGTGTTTACCTTATCGATTTCAACGCTGCTCACGGCCACACCAGAAGTTTATCTAATGGAGGTGCAATCGGTGCCCCCTGAAAATTTCCCGTTTGAGCTTATTCCTGGGGGTCGTAACTATCCCTGGCGGCCGGGAAGTTATGAAGAAGTTTTTTACCGTTTGGAAGGTCATGTGGTGTGGGGACTTACGGCCCGCATCTTGCGCCATTTTTTGCAGGTCTGGCAGCAGTATGTTCCCTTTCCGGACAAACGCTAACGAATAAATTGCAGGGTAGCCCACACCTTCAGGTGCCTACTTCCATACAATCACCCGCAGAGAGATGTGCAGGGAGCCTTTTCTGTAAAGGTTTCCTGCTGGCTGTGCAAACTAACGGGACCTGCTTGTGATGTGGAAGGGGAGATTCGCTTGCGTTGGGTGATTGCAGAAGACCTTTGGAGACCCTTGCCAAAGTGGCTGACGGAGGACGAAGAGGTGCTCTACGATGCCACATTGTCTCTGGATGTGCCGCGTTTGCGGTCTGCCCTGGAGCACGCCAGTGTGTTGATTGTGCGTAATCACACCCGCTGTGACGCAGAATTGTTGGAACATGCACCTGGGTTAAAGGTCATTGGCCGCCTTGGGGTGGGCTTAGATAACATCGATTTGGAGGCCTGCCGCGAGCATTCTGTACACGTGATTGCGGCTCGTGGGGGCAATGCCAACGCCGTGGTGGAGTATGTTTTGGCGGCGATGTTTGCCCATGCCCGGCCTTTATTTGCCTTTGATGCGTATGCTCGTGGTGGGAAATGGGAGCGCACTTTGGCCAGGGGTAGGGAATTAACGGGTTGCACACTGGGATTAGTCGGGGTGGGCGACATTGGCCAGCGACTGGCTTGGCGGGCACATGCTTTGGGCATGCGGGTGGTGGGCTATGATCCGTACTTACCCCATCACCACAGGTTGCTCGGGGATGGAGTTTTACGCCAGGAATCCCTGTTGCAGGTCTGCCGGGAAGCAGACTATCTCTCCTTGCACCTGCCACTGACCCCAGCCACCCATCACCTGATAGGCGAGGCTGAGTTGGCGGAAATAAAAACCAACGCGGTGTTGATTCACACCGCGCGCGGAGGCATTGTAGATGAAAGGGCGTTATGGGTGGCCCTGCAAACCCATCCAGCACGCAGGGCGGTATTAGACGTTCGAGAGCAAGAACCCCCGTCCACCCAAGACCCCCTGCAGCAGCTTCCCAATGTGTTGTTAACGCCCCATGTGGCAGGGATTACTGAGGAATCTTCAGAGCGAGTGGCAGAATTCATTTTGACAGAAACCCGTCGGCTACTGTCCGGAGAATTTGCACAGGGACTCGTTGTCTAGCGGTGGGCAGCTATTTCCTGAATTTTTTAGGGAGATTTTAATCCACTCTGGGCGGAATTTCCTCTGGTTCACTGTCTTGCGGGGGCAGGGGCTTCCAGTCACCCAAATTGTCTGCTGGAGCATAGTATGTGGCAGCCCCATGGGTGAACACCGGGACGTAGCCACTGGCCTGCACAAGCGCAGCCATCCATGTGTCCGCCTTGCCCCGCGAGGCTCCATCCAGTAAATCAATGCGGACTAGGCGCGGTCTAGAGTGGTTTATCTCGTTGGGTGATATCCTGTCTGTCGATGCAAAACACTCCGCCGTTTCAGTGGGATTGAATACCTCCTCACACCTCAGTTCCGAAACCTCTGTGCGCAATTCATTTTCGCCAGGGAAAATAGCAATCAAGGTGTGTTGGTGGTCTTGGCACCAACCCCTTACTTGTGCCTGTATTGCATTGGACTGAAAAAAACGTACCTTATGTGTTTTTTGATCGCGAACGATGTAGAGCAATTTTGGGCCTCCTTTTTCTGTGTACTTAGGTATGTGATGTGAAACACAGGAGCGTTTTTATATTTTCACTTTATGCACAAGTACGGGAGAATGGGGAACTCTGTACAAACTGCAAATTGTGAAACTTTTTGGGGTGGATAGCGGAGGTCTGCCCATACCGTGTCCACTCACATAAAAATTTTATCGAAGAGCATACTTGACAGGTAAAACGATTTCGTATATCGTTTTCTTGCCCGGGTGCAATCGTTTTCTTCTAATTGGCAAAGCGTTTGATTAGCTTTCAGATAACCCCTTGTGTAAAACATGTAAAAGGAGGATTCATTCATGCTGCAGGCGAAACCGCGTGGCAAGGCTCGCTGGGGCATTGCCGTCATTCTATTTATCGGTATTCTCATTAACTACTTTGATAGAACCAACATGTCAGTGGCCACCAAACCGATGATGCTTGAATATCACTTGACACCTGGAGAAATGGGAATTTTACTGTCCTCATTTGCTTGGTCCTACGCTTTGTTACAAATTCCCGTGGGCGTTTTGTTGGACAAGATTGGTATCAAGTGGTTGATGCGGATGGGTACAATTCTTTGGACAATTGCTACTGCTCTGACGGCTGTCGTCAGTGGGATGGGATTGATTGTTCTTTCTCGAGTTTTACTCGGTGTCGCAGAAGCCCCAGCTTTTCCCGCGGCCTCTAAGGCCACAGGGTATTGGTTTCCGCTACGGGAACGGGGAATTGCTTCCTCCACTTTTGATGCGGCCGCTAAATTCTCCAATGTGATAGGAGCACCCCTTGTGGCCTGGGCTGTGACACAGTGGGGCTGGCGGGGAGGCTTCTGGCTGACCGCAGTGCTCAGTTTTCTGTATGCTTTTGTGTACTGGATTTGGTATCGGGACCCTTGGGAACATCCACATTTGAGCGCTGAAGAAAAGCAATACATTACAGAGGGCGGCGCGCAAGATGCAGGTGAGGCACAGGGGGGGACTTTAGCTAACTTGGGATTTTTGCTCGGGCGGCGAAAGGTCTGGGGTTTGACGATTGGTTTTGCGGCCTATGGCTATTCATTTTATCTATTGTTGACATGGTTGCCTGGGTATTTGGAAAGGCAGATGGGCATGACCGTGTTAAAAAGTGGGCTTTACACCATGATTCCGTGGCTTGTGGCTACGCTCACTGACTTCATTATTGGGGGTTGGTTAGTAGATAGGTTAATAACGAAAGGATACAATTCTACCAAGGTGAGAAAGACACTGCTTGTGCTGGGGATGATTTTAGGTCTTGCGGTGATTGGCGCCGCATTTACAAATAATCCTAAAATATCCATTATATTTATTTCTATTGCTTTGGGGGGATTGGCGTTTTCTGCTCCCATTGGCTGGAGTATCCCAGCGCTCATTGCTCCAAAGGGAACGGTGGGTACAGTTGGGAGTATTATGAACTTTGTCAATAACATTATGGGAATATTGGCGCCCATTGTCACTGGGTTCATCGTCGGAGGTACAGGGTCTTTTGCAATTGGTTTTGTGGTGGCTGGTGTGGTGTTGGTCATTGGTATCATTTCTTACCTGTTTTTGCTAGGCAACATTGAGCAGATAGAATCTCCCTTTGGGGAAAATCTTACGGTGAATCGGGTGAAATGATGAACGCATCGAGTCGGCGACCACGACAGGCGTGTTCCCTCGGGGTGGATATCGGGACCACCTCGGTGAAGGTGGTGGCCTTTAACTCCAGCGGGGTTGGCATGGCACATGCTTCCGTACCGTTGGAACTGTATCATCCTGTGCCAGGGGCCGCAGAGCAGGACCCGATGCAAGTGTATGAGGCCACCATGACAGCCATTCAGCAGGTTTTAGGGTTATTGGATGGGGGGCTGTGGCAGGTGGTTCGAGTCGGCTTCAGTGCGGCCATGCACAGTGTGGTGCCCATTGACGAAAAGAATACCCCGTTGTGTTTTGCTATGACTTGGATGGACACCCGTGCTAGTCAAGTGGCAGAGGATTTGTGGGCCTCTGCGGAAGGGCCCGCACTTTATGAGAAAACGGGGACTCCTATCCACGCCATGAGTCCTTTATGTAAGTTGTCATGGTTACGGCAGCAACAGCCAGAACTGTTCGCACAGGCCTACCGCTTTGTTTCACTGAAAGAATGGGTATGGTATCAGTGGTTTGGGAAATGGGAGATTGACACCTCTCTAGCCAGTGCCACTGGTTTGTATAATTTGGATACTGGGGACTGGGACGCCACAGCGTTGAACCGGGCCGGAGTGTGCCGGGACAATCTGTCCCGGCTGGTCCCCACCACTTTCATTCGCCAAAACCCTGTGAATCTGCGTTTACATAAGTGGGGTTTGGCGGGGGATGTGATATATAGCATTGGTGCGTCCGATGGGGTGCTCGCAAATCTAGGCGTCGGAGCCATCGACGAGCAGACCCTTGTTGTCACCATTGGCACCAGCAGTGCGGTCCGATTTGGCACACTTAAACGGGCGACAGATGTGAACTCGCGTTTATTCTGCTATGTGCTGGGCGACGGTCGATTTGTTGTCGGTGGCCCCAGCAACAATGGCGGATTGGTGCCAGACTGGCTGTACCATCACTTACTTGGCAGGGGATCTGAGGAGATTGCGCAAGACTTGGGCGCAGCCTTGGTGCAAGCAGGCGGTGTCGAGACTGAGGACCTTATTTGTTTGCCCTATGTGGCTGGTGAACGGGCCCCCTTGTGGAATGCAAAAGCCATGGGGGCCGTGGTGGGATTGCGCCTTGAACATGGGCCCCTACACCTCTTGCGTGCGGGCATAGAAGGCGTTTTGCTGAACACCTACTGGATTGCAGACAGAATTTTCAGGGCAACCGGGGTTCATCCTGTGCGCTTGATGGCGTCTGGAAAACTGCTTGAAGTACCCTGGGTGCGCCAAGCTTTGGCGGATATATTCAATTTGCCGGTGTACGCCGATGACAGTACTGATGCGTCTGCCCTGGGTGCCGTCCGCTTGGCGGAAATTGCTGCGGGTGTGCACCCTTGGCCAGAAATTCGGGACCTGCATGGCCTTGGCCCGCCGCTATTGCCTACACTGGAGGCACACCAGGCGTATGAGGAAAAATTTGAGCAATTTTGTCGCTTGGCGAACGTAATTAGCGCTGGTCCACGCAAAATTGCAGCAAAACCATGATGTGTCACAGCTATTGGTGGGGCGCTGTGTGCTCAGAGTTTAGAGAGTGTCATCTGAAATCTTATCATCGCTATGGGAGCGTGTCGGACCTGCGGTAGAATCAGCCCAGACAATCTGGCTTGGTACGGTGGTCACAGCGCCAAAGACTGGCAGGTTGTCCCCTTGTTCTGCAAGTCCTTGCTCCGTTTCCCCTAACTGACGGAGCACCGCTTTGGCTGCCAGTTCACCCATGAGGGCGGTTGGCTGGCGCACACAGGTGAGGGAAGGGGTGGCAATGTGTGCCCAACTCGGCTCATCAAAAGTGGCGAGCCCCATCTGTTTGGGAACATCAATTGGCAATTGTCGCAGCAAAGGGTACAGTTCCCTCATGATGAGACCGTTCGCAGTGTAGACGGCAAAAGGCTGTGTGGGCAGATTGCGTGACAATTCTCGGACCACTGCCTGACAGGCTGGTCCGTAGGGCTGGTCTGCGGCAACTGTCCATGGTTCAAAACCTGTCTGCTGGCAGGCCTCCAGGTAGCCAGTGAGGCGCTCTTGGCGAGTGCTGACAGGCCCTGGCGTTTCTCCGACAAACAATACCCGCGCGTAGCCGCGTTGAAAAAGTCCCAAGGTCAGTCGTGCAGAAGCCTCATGGTTGTTGGTGATGACATTTGCCGCTTGGGGGACGTCGAATTGACGGTCCACTAAGACAACAGGTTGGCGGGCAGCTATGTGGGTGAGCAGGTCGTTGTTAGCGCCGTTGGTTTGTAAGACCATCCCCTCCACCTGGTGTGCCTGTAGCGTTTGCAGCCACTTTTCCTCCTCAGTCGGGTCTCCCAATGTTTCACATACCATTAGCTTATAGCGGTGTGGTGTCAGCACACCGGACATGGCACGAATGATGGACATACAGAAAGGATATTCAAGATTGACCATCACAGCAGCCACGGTGTGGGTTCTGTTTCCTTTTAACCCCTGGGCCAGTGGACTGGGCTGGTAGTTAAGTTGTGCAATCACGGTAGCAATGCGTTGCTTGGTCTCTCCACTCATGGCCTGGTAGTGTTGGTTGAGGTAGCGAGAGACTGTGGTGATGGACACTCCAGCCGCTTTGGCGACCTCGGAAATGGTAATCCGATGGTTGTTCATAATTGACCTTCTCTAGGACAAATTTTCTGATACCTTATGTTCGCCCATTCCATGACCTCATTCTATCCCTATCATAATTCAGGGGTTAAGTCGAGTTTTGCCTGAACTCCGATGAAAAACACCCACTCCATCATAGACGTTCGTCCTTGTCGCTGTAAAACCTGCTTGCATTTATTAGGAATGTGTCTGGCATCGAATTGTGGTGCTGGAAAATTTACAAAGGAGTGATTTCCATGTACGGTGTATTTGGGGGATATACACGGTGGGCGGTAGTGTTTCTAATCATCTTCGTGCTGTTTTTCCTGCTAGTTCCCGGGTATACGAGTACTACCACTTGCACTACAACTCCAGTTGCTTGAGTTGTGAACACGGGCGAAAGTCATTACCCCCAAAGGCAGGAGGCAACCACCCCCTGCCTTTGGGGGTAAAAAACGTCCCGTCAAAAGAAAAAAGGCCAACGGGTTCCGGAAAATCCATTCGGACGACTTCCACCTTGAAAATTCATCCACCAGGGGTTTCCAGCCCCCCACAGACCACCGCCCTGACCTGCCTGGGACCCCATGCCTGGAATGCCCCACAGATTGCCGCCTTGACCCATCTGGGACCCCATGCCTGGGTTGCCCCACAGATTGCCGCCTTGACCCATCTGGGATCCCATGCCTGGGTTGCCCCACAGATTGCCGCCTTGACCCATCTGGGACCCCATGCCTGGAATGCCCCACAGACGGCCCCCCCTGGACCCGTTTTGAGGCCGGGTAGGGTTGCCGGCGGCAGGGGGAGGATTCATTCCACCCAATCCAGGGATACCTCCCTGCGCTTTCTGGAGCGCCCGAGAACCTCCCCACATTCCCATAAGCATCATCATAGGCAGGAAGCTTTCCACCCCGTCCACCTGTTTTGAGTGGGCCAAGGCGTGTGAGGGCTGTGGGGTGTGGCCCGCAGTTTGTTGTCGCTGTGACTTGTTCATCACCGTGTCACCTCCTATGGTG
>QXHL01000087.1 GCA_003584005.1 Alicyclobacillaceae bacterium I2511
AGTCAACCAAATCTTTCGGCCAACCTTTGCTCTTCCCGAGTCCATTCGGCCCGTTCTGAAACGGTTTTGTGGGCCGCCGCAGTGGCGACGTTTGCTACTATACCACGCCTGCCTACGAGAGATCAAGGGGGGAGGTTCTGGAATTAAGCGTCCCCCAGTCGCTAAATCATCAAATATCGAGCGGTGAACCGCAAATAAGGGTGTGAAAGTCGTCTATTGCACGTTTTCCTACCGTGTTTGCACCGCTTTTATTGAAATAAGGGCCTGGCGAACGCTTATTGATGCAAAACGTGGCTTGAAAAGGCCCATAAGCGACCTCTAGACCCTTATTTGAGACGGCCGATTCAGTTCCCAAGTGAAGCTTTGCGGGGGGAGGGGTAGGTTTGCAGAAGAAATCCCTAATCCCTACAGAGAATGTGCATGTCCTACGAAACCCAGTGAATTGACAGTCTCACAATCATCCCTATTCGGCCTTTTCGGCCCGTTTCCAAGTCCCTATTCGGCCTTTTCGGCCCGTTTCCAAGTCCCATAAGACCGATTTTCGTCCCTAGCGGGGGTCGGGGGGCCTCTGTTGCCCACTTATCCACAGTCCCAACTACGACTCCCATGGACGATGCACAGGCAGACTGTGTTTGCCAACGTCCGACACCCCGGGGGTCGTCTTACGCCGTCTGCTAAGAAATGGCCACTCGCTGACCCCCATACCAGCTAAAACCAGTAGGACACCAAGCCAGCGCAGGAAAGACACCTGTTCCCCCAGTATGAGCCAAGCCAGCACCACGGCCACCGGCAATTCAACGGCACCCAGAACACCTGCCATCCGTCCGCCCACCCGAGGTATGGCGACAAACAACAATATTTGCGGCAACACCTGACTGAACACCGCCGTCAACAATCCCCACACCCATAGTCCATGCCACAGCACGCCACTTGTGTACAAAGTGGGAGAAAAGAAAAAGAGAGTGATGCCTCCGCCTACTGTGACGGTTACCGCAGCCCGTAAAACGGGCGAGGAGGAAGGGTTCACATAGGCGGAGGCATACAACGTGACCGCATAGCTGAATCCAGCCAACAGGCCTAATCCTATCGCCCACCAGGGATACTGTCCCAGAGGCTGACCTAGGAGCCCCACCGCCAACACGGTACCCGCCACAATCAAGGCCATCCCCGCCCACTTACCCATCCCTGGCAGACGACGGTGAATCACAATATCCAGCACTAACACCATCCAGGCAAACTGAAACAGTAGCACAATTCCCATTGAAGCGGGCAAAAGGGTTAGTGCCTTATAGTAGGCTACACTAGTGCCCGCGCTGGCCAGTCCCAGGAGTCCCAGCAAGCCCCACTGACGAACGGTAAGCGACTCCCCCCGAGGCCAGACCCACGCCATCGGCCAGAGTAAAAGGGCGGCAATCAAAAACTGCGCATTCGTGACATCGGCTGCGTTGAAGCCAGCGGCGTAAGCGAGTTTTAGAAGGCTGGAGACTCCCCCAAAAAGACTGGCTGCCAGCAAAACCAATCCCGCGTACCCCGTTTTCGACAAACTCCCACTTCCCCCCATAAAGAAAAGCCGGGTAGCCCCGGCACAGCAGTCCACTAGCATTGGACGTTACAGTCCAATATCTCGACGCAAGTGCTTCCCTTCAAAGTATATCTGGTCAGACAGAGCATATGCAATCCGTCGAGCATTTTCCACATCTGGAGCCATACCCACGGCACCCATAACCCGACCGCCAGCCGTTTGCAACAGTCTCTGCGACGCTTGCAAAGACCAGGCTGTGCCCGCGTGAAACAGCAACGGACTGTCTGCCATACTGTCTGCCCCGGGCCACTGAATCTCTGTCCCAACTCGGGGCTGCTCCGGATATCCGGGGGCAGCCAACACAACACACACCGCCGTATCCTGCCGCCATCGCAGTGGAAGTTCCGCCAGTCTATCTGCCGTCACCGCCCACAGTACCTCCAGCAGATCCGAATCCAGCAGGGGAAGCACCACCTGTGTTTCGGGATCGCCAAATCGGCAATTATACTCCACCACATAGGGCCCCTCTGCCGTCAGCATCAACCCTACGTAGAGCACCCCCCGGTAGGCAATGTCCAATGCCTGCAGACGCTTGCGCAAAGGCTGCACAATGCGCCACGTGACCTCATCCACCAAGGTAGCCGCGTCCACATCAGGTACCGGGGCAATAGCCCCCATCCCGCCCGTGTTGGGTCCCATATCCCCTTCTTGCACCCGTTTGTAATCGCGCGCCGGAATCATCGCAACGGCGGTCTTGTTGTCCACAAAAAACATCAATGAGACCTCTCGGCCGCGCAAGAACGACTCAATCACCACCTGCGATCCCGCTTGACCAAAGCGGCCCCCTGCCAACATGTCTTCCACTGCAGCTTCTGCTTCCGCCACCGTGGTGGCCACCACCACACCTTTTCCGGCCGCCAATCCATCCGCCTTTACCACAATCGGTGCACCCTGTTGCCGAATGTACGCCTTTGCAATCGCAGCATCCACAAAGGTCTGTGATGCCGCTGTGGGAATCCCCGCATCTGCCATCAGGCCTTTTGCAAACGCTTTGGAACTTTCCAGCCGGGCGCCCGCCTGGGTCGGCCCAAAGGCCCGGATTCCCTCAGCTAGGCAGGCATCCACCAACCCCGCTGCCAGAGGTGCCTCAGGTCCCACCACGACAAGGTCTATGGAATAATCCTTTATCAACTGGATGAGCTCGGCTGTTTCCCCACTGGGCCAAGGAAGCAGTTCTGCCCGTTCCGCCATGCCAGGGTTACCCGGCGCAGCATACAAGCGAGGCTGGTGCGGACTTTGGGATAATTTCCAGATTAATGCATGTTCCCTACCACCGCTTCCCACCACAAGTACTTTCGGTTTTTGGGGGATTTTGAGGTCCACTGAGCATTCATCCTCTCTTCCTCAGAAGGCGCCATTGGCTCCAAATTCAGTGTAAAAAGTGACGTCTACCAGTAAACACCATGGTAACACCCTGCTCGTCTGCAGCATCAATGCTGTCTTGATCCTTGATGGATCCACCCGGCTGAATCACGGCTCGAATGCCAGCCTTCGCCGCCGTGTCCAGGGTATCCCGCATCGGGAAAAAGGCGTCCGAGGCGAGCACACTTGTGGCTGCTTTCGCCCCCGCTTGTGCGATGGCAATATTGGCAGCGCCAACGCGGTTCATCTGGCCTGCGCCAATGCCTGTGGTTGCTTGTGAAGTGGCCAATACAATGGCATTGGACTTCACGGATTTCACTACTCGCCAAGCAAATCGCAACCCCTGCCACTCCAAATCTGTCGGGGTCCGTTGCGTCACCACCTGCCATTCCTGGGTGTTTAGGGTCATGGCATCCACTTGCTGTACCAGCAATCCTCCTGCCACGCGCCGGAAAGTCAAATCCCCAGGTCGCCACAAGGGCTGTTGAAAGTCCACCGTGAGCAAACGCACATTCTTTTTGCGGACAAACCGTTTCCTGGCCTCATCGGTGAACCCGGGGGCAATCACAATCTCCAAAAACATCTGGCTCAACCGCTCCGCCAATGCACCCTCCACAATGCGGTTACAAGCGATGATGCCGCCAAAAATAGATATCGAATCTGATTCATACGCCCTCGCAAACGCCTCATCCAAGCTATCCCCCAGTCCAACGCCACAGGGATTCATGTGTTTGACAGCCACTACCGCAGGCTGTGCCAAGTCATCCAAATCACGTAGGATGCGGAGGGCCGCATCGGCGTCTTGAATGTTGTTATAAGAAAGCTCCTTTCCCTGTAGTTGCACTGCCGCTGCCAGAGTGGCTGGCGAAGCGTCGGCTTCTATGTAAAAATGAGCCTTCTGATGGGGGTTCTCGCCATAGCGCAAAGGCTGCTTGTTAACGACAGAAAGGGTAAACACCGCAGGCCAATCCGCTGCACTTTCTGCTGTATCTTTTGCTGCACTTTCTGTATCCACCCTCGGCAATTCTGGCGTAAAAGTCGTCTGTACGTGCGCCTGCAGGTAGGTTGCAATAGCCAGGTCATACGCGTTTGTGCGGACAAACACCTTTGCCGCTAATTCCCGCCGCTGCAGTTCAGAAATTTTTTGCCCTGCCTGGAGAGCCGCCGCAAGCCACTCGTAATCTGCAGGGTCTACCACAGGAAGACAAAAACGGTGGTTTTTAGCGGCTGCCCGTAACAATGTCGGACCGCCAATATCTATCATCTCCACGGCTGCTTCGAAGCGGGTGTCCGGTCGTGCCACCGTCTGTTCAAATGGATACAGATTCACCACAACCAGGTCAATGGCTTCAATCCCCTGGCGTTCCATGGCTGCAATATGTGCCGGGTTATCTCTTACACCCAGCACACCGCCATGAATTTTGGGATGCAGAGTTTTCACGCGTCCGTCCAGCATTTCTGGAAAACCAGTGTAGTCCTCCACCTCTGTCACCGGGACGTTGGCTTCGCGCAGTTCCTTGGCTGTTCCACCAGTAGACAAGATTCCATATCCGGCCTGTTCCAAAACCCTACAGAAAGGAACAATCCCCTGCTTGTCATACACACTGACTAAAGCCCACTTGTGCATTTCCCTCACTCCATTTCTATTAAGGTTGCCATGCTCGCACGTATTGTCCGTTCAATCACTGCTGGATACAACCGATGTTCAGCCCCATGAATGTTTGCGAGCAACTCAGACTCAGACCAGCCGGGGTCAATGGGAACCCTCTCCTGGGCAAGAATGGGGCCACTGTCAATCCCCTCATCCACCCAGTGCACAGTCACTCCGGTCACGCTTGCACCTGCGGCCAAAGCATCTGCCACCGCATGACGGCCAGGAAAAGCTGGCAACAATGAGGGGTGAATGTTGAAGATTCGGTTGGGATAGGCTTCTAGCAACACCGGCCCAATAATTCGCATATACCCGGCCAACACCAGCCAGTTCACTCCGTGCTGGCGTAAAGCCAGAGCAATCGCAGCTTCAAAGCCAGCCTTGTCTGAATAGTCTCGCGGGCGCGCAGCAAATACCGCCACACCTGCCTGCTCTGCGCGCGCCAGCGCCCGACATCCGGGCTTATCAGAGACCACCAAGACAATTTCCCCCGGCCAATCTGGATGGGTGTGTTGATGGTCCAAGAGCGCCTGCAGATTTGTTCCCTCGCCAGAAGCAAACACCGCAAGCCGTGCACGGGTAGCCCACTGCACTCGATTGGAAGGCCGTGTCTTCCCTTGGTCCCCTTGGTCCCCTTGATCCCCTTGATCCCCCTGCTCCACCAATTCACCAATCACATAAGCCTGCTGTCCCACTTCTGCCAACAACTCTAGCGTTTGCCCGACCTCTGTGGGCTTCACCACTAAGGTGTAGCCCACCCCCATATTCCAAATTCGTGCCGCTGCCGCGAAACTCAGTCCGCTTTGCCGCTGCAACCAGGTAAACACAGCCTCCACCGGCCAACTGCCTGGGTAAAGGCGAGCGGCCAGGTGTGTGGGCAACACACGCGGCAGGTTGTCAACCAACCCGCCGCCTGTGATATGGGCCATGGCCTTTATCTCCACCGCGTGTGTCAGCAAGTGATGAACTGCCTGCACGTAAATCTGCGTTGGGCGCAACAGCTCTTCCGCCACACTGCCATGCCACCCTGGCAGGTGGTCCTGCCAACCCACACCCGATTGTGCCACCAGTTGGCGCACTAGCGTAAACCCATTGCTATGCAGCCCGTTGCTGGCCAGCCCTACCACCACATCTCCGGCCACCGCCCGGCTACCGTCAATGCGCTTGTTTTGTTGTACCACGCCCACCGCTGTCCCCGCCAAGTCATATTCGCCGGGGCGGTATAAATCGGCCAGTTCCGCTGTTTCTCCCCCAATCAGGGCACATCCAGCCTGCACACACCCATCTGCCACACCAGCCACCAACTCGGCTGCAAGGTCCACATCCAGCGACTGCATGGCTAGATAATCGAGAAAAAACAGCGGTTCAGCGCCACTTGTGAGAATATCGTTGACACACATGGCCACACAGTCCACACCCACGCCGCGATGTTGGCCTGCCGCCAAAGCAACTTTGAGTTTTGTCCCCACACCGTCTGTGCCAGAAACCAGAACTGGTTGTGAGTACTTTTGTACATTCAACAGAAATCCGCCGGAAAAACCGCCAATGCCGTCCAACACTTCAGGTCGTTGGGTCTGCTCGGATAATCTGGCATAGCGAGCGGCAGCTTGATTGCCCGCATCAATATCCACACCGGCGCGGCTATAAGGGTCTTTACTAGCCCCCCCATCTGCATCCCTGTCCCTGCGTCCCCCATTTACATCCCAGCGGTCCGCACCTGCAACCGTCTTGCTCACACTTGCACCCCCTGAATCCCAATTTCATCCACAAGTTTTCCTATCTCGTACACCTCTGTCGGGTAATCCCCAGTAAAACACGCATTACAAAACGGGTATTCGCTGTCTTCCGCCAACCCAAATCCCTGCATCAATTCTGGAACTGTGAGGAAGGCAAGCGAATCGGCACCAATTTCTTCGCACATTTCCTCGACGCTGTGATTGGCGGCAATCAGCTGTCCCTTGGCAGAGGTATCAATGCCATAGTGGCAGGGGTGGCGATAGGGTGGACTGGAGATTCGGACATGTACCTGGGTGGCCCCCGCCTCACGCAGTAACGACACGATATGGCGGCTAGTCGTCCCGCGTACAATCGAGTCGTCAATCAGCACCACTCGCTTGCCCTCCACAACGGTCCGCACTGAATTGAGTTTCATTCTCACACCCGCATCACGTAAGCTTTGATCCGGTTGAATGAAAGTCCGGGCAATATATTTATTTTTAATCAGGCCCATCTCCAGGGGCTGACCGCTGTACTCGGCAAACCCACTGGCGGCTGAACTACTGGAGTCTGGCACCCCTACGACAATGTCGCCTGGGGCCGGGTGTGCTGCGGCCAAAATACGTCCTAGCTGCTTGCGTACCGAGTGCACATTCCAGCCGTCAATGTCACTGTCTGGACGAGCAAAATAAATATGCTCAAAGGTGCACATTGCGCGCTTGGTATGGTTAATCGGGGGCACACTATGCAACCCCTGGTTGTCCACCACCACCACCTCGCCTGGTTCCACATTGCGCAAAAAACGGGCACCAATTGTTTCAAAGGCGCAGGACTCAGAAGCAAATAGGTAGGATTCCCCCAACTGTCCCAGCGCCAAGGGACGCAACCCAAACGGATCGCGAACCGCAATTATTTGATCATCGGCGAGAAATAGCAGGGCATAGCCACCTTTAATCATGCGCAGGCTGTCTTGCACGTTCTCCAGCAAAGTTGGATACCCTG
The DNA here is from genome assembly GCA_003584005.1 of Alicyclobacillaceae bacterium I2511. Lineage (GTDB taxonomy): Bacteria > Bacillota > Bacilli > Alicyclobacillales > Alicyclobacillaceae > QXHL01. The sequence continues at coordinate 7,314 of QXHL01000087.1, forward strand.
CCCGCGCCAACAGGTGGGCCACCACTTCCGTGTCACTGCTGGACTGAAACAGGCTCCCTTGGCGCTCCAGCAACACACGCAAAGCGTGTGCGTTGACCAAGTTGCCATTGTGTGCCATGGCCAGGTGTCCACTGTGTGTGGTGAAAGGAATCGGCTGGGCGTTTTGCACCGTATTGGAACCCGCCGTCGAATAGCGCACATGCCCAATCGCACCGCGACCCTGTAAATCTGTCAATGTGTGCGCAGAAAAAACGTCTGTCAGCAGTCCCAATCCCCGATGATTGTACATCTGCCTGCCGTCCACACTGGCGATACCAGCCGCCTCTTGACCCCGGTGTTGCAAGGCCATAAGGGCATAATAGGTGACCTCGGCCGCCCGTTCATGGTTCCAGATACCAAACACACCGCACTCTTCCTTGGGTCCGCTCATGAACACACCCCCTAGTTGTTTCCCGCTTCCGGGCTTTGTAGATTGTGGCTATCGCGCTGTGTGACTGCTGCTTCGCTCCGTAGGGGTCGGTCCACAGCGGCCATCGCCGTTGGCAAGGCCGTTTGATAGACCTGTTGCAACTGTTCCACTGGTAACTGCCACCACACCCCCGTGGCATCCCCCAGGGTCAGGTCGGTGGTGCCGGTGCTGCCTAAGACCGTGATGGGAACCGCTGCAACCATTGCAGCCTGCTTTACATCTGCCAGGTGCTGTGCAGCCACCTGTACCACCACTCGGCTCTGTCCCTCGGAAAACAGCCAACCCAGGGGCGAACCCACCGCCTCGGACAGGGCAACTGTCAAGCCAACCCCGTTACCCATGCACATTTCCGCCAAAGTTACCGCCAGCCCACCTTCACTCACATCGTGGGCTGCCTGCAACAGGCGCCTCCCCACCAAGTCCCGCACCAATAACTGGACGGCAGCCTCCTGCGCCAAATGCAAAGCTGGGGCGTCCCCCCAGGGGTAGCCGACCGTTTCCTGGGCCAACAGGGACCCGCCCAACATGCTGTCTGAGGGGCCGAGCACCACAACAGAATCACCTGCTGCAGTGAATGCAGCGCCAATTACCCGGTCCAAATCATCCACTACACCCACCATGCCAACGACCGGTGTGGGTAGGATATCTTGTCCGTAACTTTGATTATAAAAGCTGACATTGCCACTGACCACCGGAGTGTCCAACGTCTGACAGGCCTCGGACATCCCTGCAGTAGCCTCCGCAAACTGGTACATGACACCCGGGTTTTCCGGATTCCCAAAATTCAGACAGTCTGTTAAAGCCAGCGGTCTAGCCCCAACACAACACAAATTGCGGGCCGCTTCTGCCACCGCAATGGCCCCCCCGCGCCTCGGATTGAGTGCGACATAGCGGCCATTGCCATCCGTACACAGGGCTACCCCTTTGGCACTGCCGGGTACTTTGACCACTGCAGCATCGCCGCCAGGCCCAACCCATGTGGAAGCCCGTACGGTTGTGTCATATTGGCGGAAAATCCACGTCTTATCCGCAATCGAGGGGTCTGCCAAAAGCCGTAGCAACCACTGTTTGGAGCTGGCCAGCGTCAAGGCCCGTTGTTCTAAGGCGACATCTGTGGTCACCGATAGCGCGGAATCCAGCGTAGAATCCAGCGTGGAATCCAAGCCGCCGTTTTGCACATTCCCAGCACGAACCTGCCCAGGAACACTCATGTCCGTTCCCGTGCCCGTAGTGGACGGCAACCAGACTGGGGCGACCGCCTGCACAGGTCGGTGGTACACAGGAGCCTCGTCTACCAACAGACGAACAGGCATCTCCCCCACCTGCACACCGTGAAACCACAACCGCAACAGACCGTCGTCCGTAACCCGCCCAACTTCTGCTATCTCTAACCCCCACTTGTGCAGAATGGTGAAAGCCACATCCTCTTTGCCCCGCTCCAAAACCACTAACATCCGTTCCTGGGACTCGGAGAGCATCATCTCATAAGGGGTCATGTGAGTTTCTCGCACCGGTACCCGGTCTAAAAACATTTCTATGCCCCCATCAGCTCGGCTTGCCATTTCCGCAGCCGAAGAGGTGAGACCGGCAGCCCCCATATCCTGGATTCCCACCACAGCCCCTGTGGCAATCAATTCTAGGGAAGCCTCCATCAACAGCTTACCAAGAAATGGGTCCCCCACTTGAACCGCGGAGCGTTCCTTTGCCTGGGGGTCTTCTGCTGAAGCAAAAGTGGCTCCATGAATACCATCCCTACCCGTACGGGCACCAATCACAAAAACTGGATTGCCCACCCCTGTCGCCTGCCCCTTGACAATTCCCGTCGCAGGCAAAACACCGACACACATGGCGTTGACCAAAGGGTTGCGCGTGTAGGCGGGATGAAATACCGCCTCCCCGCCCACGGTGGGAATGCCCACACAGTTGCCA
>QXHL01000088.1 GCA_003584005.1 Alicyclobacillaceae bacterium I2511
ATTTGTGTTCCATGTATTGGTAAAACAGCGCCAATCTCTGTTCCTGCAACGGACTACCCGTTAGAAAATTGGCACATCTAGCATTCTGGCAACTACTCGCAAACTGTCAAGGTACGTAATCGTGAGAGCGAGAGAGTAAATAGGAGAAAACATTAATTCTTAGTGGGAGGGTAAATGTATGGAATATGGACTGTGGGTTAATGGGGAATGGCTCACTTCTGAAGGACACAAAGTATTCAATGTTTACAACCCTGCAACAGAAAATATTATAGCAGAAGTTGCAGAGGCTAGTCTGGCGGATGTAAATCAGGCGGTGAAATCCGCTAAGCAAGCGTTTCAAGATGGGCGCTGGTCCCGCCTATCCTTCGGTGATCGAGCCGCACGATTGATGCGATTTGCGGATTTATTGGAGCAAAAACAAGACGAGTTTGTTCGATGGGAGTCCTTACAAACAGGAAAACCCGTTAAACTCGTAACATATTCTGATTTTCCCTTTTCTATTGATAATTTGCGTTTTTTTGCAGGAGCCTCCCGAGTGTTAGAAGGGCATGCTACAGGAGAGTATGATGGCAGCCACACTTCTTGGATTCGACGCGAGCCGATTGGGGTCGTGGCAAGCATTGCACCTTGGAATTATCCGTTTTTAATGGGGATGTGGAAAATTGGTCCTGCCTTGGCTTCAGGCAACACAGTGGTCTTAAAACCAGCAAGCCTGACCCCTATTACAGCACTCATGATGGGACCTTTGGCTAAAGAAGCAGGTATTCCAGATGGCGTACTCAATATTGTCGCTGGCCCAGGACGTGTCATTGGTAATGAATTAGTGAATCACCACGATGTAGCCATGGTGTCCCTTACCGGGGACACCCAAACAGGGAGAGCTATTATGGCTTCTGCCGCTGCCCGAGTAAAACGTCTTCATCTCGAGTTAGGGGGGAAAGCCCCTGCAGTAGTTCTTGACGATGCGGATTTGCCGTCCGCTGTTCAAGGAATCGCAGTAGGTTCATTGGTAAATACCGGTCAAGATTGCACGGCGGCCACAAGAGTCTATGTACATCGCTCGATTTACAGGGATTTTGTGGAACAATTAAAGTCTGTATTTCAGACGGTGCGATTGGGTGATCCACTCGATATGCATACCGATATTGGACCCGTCATCTCACAAGCGCAATGGACCAAAGTAGATGGATATGTTCAAGAAGCGCGAAAGATGGGTGCGGAAATCGAGATTGGAGGAACTAGGCCTGCATCATTGAATCGGGGATATTACTATGAACCTACCCTTATTACATCCGTGGAACAACACTGGCCCTGTGTACAAGAAGAGATTTTTGGGCCCGTCCTTGTAGTATTGCCATTCCAAGATGATGCGGAAGCTTTAGCAATGGCCAACGATGTGGACTATGGATTGGCCTCATCCATTTGGACCCGTCATTTAAATCGGGGACTACGTTTCGCAAGAGACCTGGATTTTGGGGAGGTATGGATGAATGATCATTTGCCTTTAACCTCAGAAATGCCGCATGGCGGGATTAAACAAAGTGGGTTTGGCCATGATCTGTCACGCTATGCGCTAGAAGAATATACGACCCTTAAGCATGTGATGGCAGAAACAGAAGGGGGTACAGTAAAACCGTGGCACTTTACAGTATTAGGAGATACGCCTGAATCGTAAACCATGGAAACATGATGGGAGACCTGTACACAAAGTGTGACAGGCTCTCCCCTTATGCTTTTACCAAACCAGTCCTCTCTCTTGGGCGCTGGGGAGTTCTGACCTCTTTCCGGACAACCTCTATAAATAAGGGCTCATTTCAGCTTGGTACTGTCGATGTTTACGACTGACAGACGACTGACTAATGCCAAGAGCTTTGGCTGCCCGAGTTGTCGAGCGATACCGCTCCATAGCCAATAGGACCAATTCTTTTTCCACTTGCTGCAGCGCTTGTTGCAATGGCATGACTTCGGAAAATCGGTGTTGCAAACGTTCTTTTGCAAGGTTTCCGCTAATTCCTAATACGAGTTCTTCCACTTGCTCCCCCTCAATGATTTGTTCGTCATTCAGGATTGCCAAACGATAGACGATGTTTTGAAGTTCGCGGATATTTCCCGGAAAGTCATACGCCTCTAAAGTTTCCAAGGCTGCTGCGGAAAAACGCAATTGTCTCCCATATCTCTGGTTAAACTCGTGCAAAATGTGGTTTGCCAAGACGGCAATATCTTCTCGGCGGTCTCGCAAAGCCGGAATATTGATAGGAAATACATGAATTCGATAATATAAATCTTCCCTGAATTTTCCCTGCTTCACCAAATCCAGTAAGGGGCGATTTGTAGCCGCAACCAGCTGCACATCAAAATGAACTGGGTTCGTCGACCCCACCGGGTATACTTCTCGCTCTTGAATTGCGCGGAGAAGCTTGCTCTGAAGGCCCAAAGAAAGTTCGGAAATTTCATCTAAAAATAGTGTTCCCCCATGGGCCTTTACAAATAACCCTTCCTTTCCTGCTGGTAAGGCACCCGAAAATGCCCCTTTGACATATCCAAATAGTTCGCTTTCTAAAAGAGCTTCTGGGATAGAGGCACAGTTGATTTTAATCATTGGTTCGTTTCGTCGTGAACCCAGGGAATGAATTGCATTGGCAATAACCTCTTTTCCCACCCCGGATTCTCCAACCAGAACCACGGTCGTAGAAAACTGAGCCACTCGCTGTGCTTCTTGCACGACTTTGTGCATAGCGTCGCTGGTATACACCAATGCCCCCCCAGAAGAGTCTGCTAGACTATCTCTAAGTTCTTGCAATTCTCGCCAGTAGGTCTCACTCTGGCGTTTAGCCGATTCCAGCTCTCGTCGCAATTGGGCAACTTCCGTCAAATCACGAGAGGCTATCACAATTCGGTCCAGCATATTTTTCTCAGATAGAACAGGTGTTGCGACAATCAGTAATGGCAAGGCTTGTTCGGTTCGCATCAGCGAAACCTTGCGCTTGGTTTGCTGTACCTTGTGGATGACTTCACACAGCAGATCCTCTTTGCCAAGGAGGGTAAGCACCGATTGACCCAGTTGCTCCCCTGGAGGCTTGCTCCAATGCGCCACTAGATAATGTTTGCTGGCTCGCAATAATACCCCATTCCCATCGACAACAATGATTTCGTCGTACATCACTGCCAATATCGCTTCCAAATCCTCGTTGAGCGAGCGTACAGAATCCAATTCCATGGCCATCGCTTCAACAGAAGGAAGGTCCTGCAAAACCAGTGCATACCCTGTTAAGACCTGATTCTCCAACAGAGGAACAAAGTCCACTAACAGCGTTGCCTGACTGTGAGAAAGGGTTAATACCTGGTTGAGTAACGAGGTTTGAGAACGCTGTACCGCGAAAAAGCCCTCATTGCCAAGGTGGTGGTTCATCGGTTGTCGTGCCAATTCATCACCAGACATGCGCAACATCCTCTGGGCTTCCCCGTTGCTATTCACCACTGCATAATCTAGGTCAACAATGACTAACCCCCGCGGAATTGAGGTAAATAAACTTCGCAACCATCCAGCCTCTTGCTCCACTTCTCCTGCTGTGAGCGAAACCAAAAAATCCTGGCGCGTCAAGTAATAAAGTTGATTCTCCCAAACCACCAGGGTGACCTCATCCGATAAAACGTCAAGCGCCCGTTCCCGTAATAATTCAAACGGAATTGCCTGATTGAGTGGGCATAAATGTAAATCCTTAATCACGTTTTTCCAGTTTTTCTCGACTTGCAGTTCCCGATCGACCGCTGGTGCGGTTAAGGGATAGAAAGAATCCCCGCTTTTTAAAAATAGACAGGATGGGCGAAGTGAGTGAAATTGAGTCAATCCCCATTCTTGATCGGTCTTCGTCATCCCATCCACCATGAGAATTAGAGGTTCACGCAACTTTTGAAACAGGTTCATCATCGATTCTCCATTCATAAATGGCTAGTAAAGTTATTATTGCATATTTTCGTGGAATTGTACCTGAAATTTCACGGAGGAAGCTTGCTTGAATGAGTGGCACAAAACTTGCTTGACATTCTGAGGACATCACTGCTAGTGAATTGAAAGAATGGCTACAACATACGCACCAGGTTTTAAAACATCGACAGCAACAATATAAATTCAATTACAAGGAGAGAAAATGATGGCAAAGCGAGACGAAATACTGCAGTATTCACAACAGGTATTGGATTTAATTGCCCAATCTAAAACAACTCCAGAACAAACTCAGTGGGTGATTTCCGAAACTTTGCACGGATTTCAGGAATATGTAAATCCGGGTTTCCTTGAATACCGTAAGTCGGTCACCCTGGGCGGTTTGGACGCTACAGTAGAATGGTCTGATGCGGGCGCCAATGGATTTCGAGATATCAAAGGGAAAGAGTTTATTGACTGTCTTGGCGGATTCGGGATTTACAATGTCGGACATCGACACCCTAAAGTGATGAAGGCTGTGATAGACCAAATGAATCGTCAGGCACTACACAGTCAAGATTTGTTGGATCCGCTAAGGGCCATGTTGGCCAAAATTCTGGCCGAGATTACTCCGGGCGATTTGAAATACTCATTTTTCGTGAACAGTGGAACAGAATCTGTGGAAGGTGCGCTTAAACTGGCCCGAGCATTCAACCCTAAAAAACCGACAATTTTGGCCGCCACGAAAGCTTTTCATGGGAAAAGTTATGGCTCCTTGGCAGGTACCGCGAAAGGAGTTTTTCGTCGACCGTTTATGCCCATGTTGCCCGGATTCCGTCATGTTCACTTTAACGATCTCGATATGTTGGAGAAAACGATGGACGCCTGTCGTATGGTTGGCGAAGACGTGGGTGCCGTGCTCCTTGAACCGATTCAAGGTGAAGGCGGGATTAACATCCCCTCCGAGAACTATTTACCTGCTGTTCGTCAATTGTGTGACGACTATGGGGCGCTCCTAATTCTCGATGAAGTCCAGACAGGAATGGGAAGAACAGGAAAAATGTTCGCCTGTGAACACTATAACGTTGCTCCGGATATTTTATGTTTAGCGAAATCATTTGGGGGAGGCATCATGCCTGCAGGTGCAGTGGTTGCAACAGAACGAGTCTTCTCCACATTGTTTGATAATCCATTTCTTCACACCACTACCTTTGGGGGCAATCCTTTAGCTTGTGCGGCAGCAATTGCCAACATCAATGTCCTGCTAGAAGAAAAGCTCCCTGAACGTGCCGCCACAATGGGGGATTACTTGCTTGAGGCGCTGCAGCATGCGGTACAGGGGCATGAAGACAAAGTCGTGGATGTTCGCGGCAAAGGCCTTTTAACAGCCCTAGAGTTTGTGAATGATGAATTAGGATTCGAAGTGGCCAAAAATATGTTTGATCAAGGTGTTTTGGTGGCAGGAACGCTGATTAACGCACAGGTAATTCGGGTAGAACCCCCTCTGACCATTGAAAAATCTCAAGTAGACCAAGTGGCTGAAGTCTTAGCGAAATCCTTAGAAAGAGTCACCGTCCATGTGTGACAAGGGTTAACTGTGTAACTCCACTACTGAGCTGCGGGGTTTTCCCCACAGCTCAGTAGTGGGGATTGCGCTAGCTTGGCCGACCTTAAATCCCAGACCCTACACTATGCCTGTGCTCCCATCCCGGCCGCTATTTTAGACAGTGCTGTTACGATTTATCTGGTCTTTCAGGCGGACCCACAAATTGTTTTGCATGCCCCCTTCTGTTCACGCAATTGACAAGCTAACAATGCGGTTAACGACCCTCTTGTCTGGTTCGCAAATTATTGTAATCATATAAAAAGTGTGAATAATATTGTGCTGAGTCTATCTAGGCATCGGAGTAATTGAGAGCTTTCTATTTTAAAAAGATATGAAGGGAGAAAAAATATGCTAGATCATCAGCAACAAATAGAGGCTGACCGCAAACATTTAGAGGAATTTGGCTATCGACAAGAACTGCATCGCTCGTTAAAGTTTTTTTCCAATTTTGGAGTAGCCTTTACCTATCTTTCTCCTGTTGTAGGTTTTTATTCTCTATACGCCTTTGGTCTTCAAACCGGGGGTCCTGCCTTTTTCTGGGGAATTCCAGTGGTGGTAATAGGTCAGCTATTAGTTGTATTAATTTTTTCCGAGCTGGCTGCTAAGTTCCCATTGGCCGGAGCCCTTTATCAATGGGGCCGACGATTGATGGGCAAAAAGTATGGGTGGTTTGTAGGCTGGATCTACGGTTGGGCTTTATTGGTGACGATTACTGCGGTGGATTATGGAAGTTCTCCTTATGTCGCTTCGGCACTAGGGCTCAGCGGACGACAGGGAGAATTAATATTGATTACACTGGTCATGGTTGTGGCTCAAACGCTCATTAATGCAATTGGTGTCACACGTTTGTCTATTTTGATTAACGTCGGAGTGGCTATGGAAATTATTGGGACGCTTTGTATTGGGTTAGTTCTGCTTTTTTTCCCACACCAGCCTGCATCTATCGTGAATACCACCTTAGGTGTTCAAGGACATGGAAGCTATGCGCCCGTCTTTTTATTGGCACTGTTATTCTCCGGTTTTATCTTCTTTGGATTTGAGTCTGCAGCCGATGTGGCAGAAGAGGTAATTAATCCACGGAAGAGAGTTCCCAAAGCTATGATAAGTGCTCTGATTGTGGGTGGAATCACTACTATGTTTGCTGTTTTTACGTTTTTACGCGCTACGCCGAACATGGCTCTGGCAATGAACGTTGCCAAGACTCCAAATCCCGTCACTTATGTCTTGACATCGTCGATTGGACCTACTGCGTCTGATATTTTCCTATGGGTTGTGATTATTGCTTTTTTGTCATGTGGTGCGGCGGTGGAGGCGGCGGCCACCCGAGTTTTTTATTCTTACGCACGAGATCGAGTTATCCCATTTAGCCAATTTTTAAGTCACGTTTCCCCTAAATATCAAACTCCAACAAACGCACTGTGGGTATCGGGAGGGATTGCGTTGATTTTGAGTTTTTCTGCTAAATTCGAATCAATTTTAACGAGCTTTGCGGTGGTGGGGATATATTTGGCTTTTCAAATGATTATGTTGGGTGCTCTCGTGGCAAGAAGCCGTGGAATGCGTGCAGACCCCTTATTTAATCTAAAAGGATGGGCTTGGCCCATCAACGTTTTGGCCCTTATTTATGGCATCGGGATGATTTTCAACTTAGCTCGACCCACAAATCCAACTGCTCCCTGGTATATTAATTATGAAGTTATTTTAGCAACTGCGGCAATTATTATACTGGGGATTCTGGTATATCTTTTGTCAGCTACGGCAAAATTGGCTCCCGCTTTGCGTATGGAAAAAACAAATGAAGAAGAGACCTTATCCTAAGGAGACATTTTTCTAAAGGAGGCCTTTTCCGATGGAAGATTGCTGATTTTGATCCAGCGTTCTACTAAGGACTGTATGAGTAATTTGTGTTATTTTTACAAGTGAAAGACATACAAAACGTTAATCACTCCTTGATACTCCGTACGTCCTTAGACTGGCCAGTGACCGCGAGGACGTTCGGTAGTACATAAAGTGCAATATAATTGGCAGAAAAAGATCTGAGTGACGGCGGATGAATTCATTCGCCGTTTTCCTGCTCACATGTAGTCTACCGGTTTTTATAAAAATTTACATTATAGATTGCTAAGATTGAATTAATATCCATCATTTGGAGTGCACTTTTAAAGGCGTTTTCAATTTACAATCGTTACGATTCATGTGGGAGCAGACATGTAAAAATTAGTACGAATTGCAAAGAATTGAGGGGAATTTTTTGAAACACATAAAATGGTTGCCATTCAGTCTAATCATTGTGTTGGGGACAAGCATATTCTCCCACGTGCAATCGGTACAAGCGAACCCTGTAGGGAAAAATTTAAATTCTAGTCCATTTACACAAAATACGCGGCAGAATACTGTAAGTTCTTTGAAAATGAGTTTCAATGTATCCATGCAAGAAAATATCACGAACCAAGAACGTCAAATTCAGGTTGGAGGCACAATAGTTTCTAAACCATATGGATTTGTTTACATGAACACTACTTATATGCCGATTTGGTATGTAATGCAGGCAATCACGAAATTAGGAATTCAAAGTGCCTGGAACGGGAACACGTGGACCTTGACGACGCCTGATTCAATGGCAATCAATTTTAATAATATTCCTGTTACGACAGGGAGCACAAGCATTTTAATCAATCAGACACTCGTACAAAAGGTCACACCAATGTTTGGGCCAGATCCTGCTTCAGAAGTAAATACTACTTACATGCCTATCTGGTACGTCATTCAGGTGTTGCAACGTATGGGAATTCAGTCGAGTTGGAATGGCAGCGTTTGGAATTTGACTACGGGAGGATCCGGAAATTTGAATAGTACCACTCGTGATGACAGCAATCTTACAGTGGGGAATCCAACGTCCATAACCATTTTTGGTTGGGTCACGGGAGAAAGTTCAGTTACAGATGCAGAGAAAAACTTTGGAACACTCAACCAGGTGGGTGTAGATGAATTCAATGTGAATCCAGATGGTTCAGTCTCTGGCAGCGCACCTGCAGAACTTTTAAGTAAAGCCTCCACCAATCATGTGTCAACATATGCAACCGTCACGAATTATGACAGTTCCGGATTGTTCAGCGGATCGTTGATAGAAGGAATTTTAAATGATTCCAGTACTGTGCAAACACTTATCCAAAACCTAGTCTCGCTCGCAGTCAATCAGAGTTTTACTGGTATTAATCTGGATTTTGAAAATGTCCCGGTGAATGATGAAGGGAGCTACATGCAATTTCTTGCAGGATTGGCAAGTGCTTTGCATGACTCAGACAAATTGCTCAATGTCACCGTACCTGCAGAAACAAGCAATCCTGGAACAGGCTGCTATGGCGCCTACAATTATCAAGTGATAGGTCAGATTGCCGACACGGTGTCCGTCATGACTTATGATTACACATATATCAATAATGCACCTGGACCGATTGCACCATACTTGTGGGATAAACAGGTCATGAGTTATGCTGTTTCGCAAATCCCTTCGCATAAAGTGCTATTGGGTATGGGTGCGTACGGGTACGATTGGAGCAGTGCAGGCGGAGATGCAACGGCAATAACTTTACCGCAAATCGATCAAATGATAGCTAAAGACGGAATTCATCCAAGTTGGGACAGTGCAGATGAAGTCCCTTATTTCACCTATATATCGAGCACTGGACAAACGCATACAGTTTATTATGAAGATGGACAGAGCCTCACCGATAAACTCGCCTTGGTGACGCAAGATGATTTAGGAGGAGTTTGTATCTGGAGGATGGGACTTGAAGACACCTCCCTATGGGACGCCATTCAGACATATGAAAAATAATGTAACCGCTGGTTGAATCCAGATCAATCATCTCTGACTTGTTATCCATCACCCATCCACATCAGGATGCACGGCACATCCTTCGGGAGGGCTCAAAAGACGCTGCAAACACAACCCAGCCCGCACATGGCAAGCTGGGTTTTTCACAGATAATTGTCGGGGATCTTGAAGAATCACACCATGATTTTGCAAATATCGTTTGTAAACTCGACCGGATCATGGATGGGCAGTCCTTCAATAAGCAATGCTTGATTGTATAACAGATTCGTA
>QXHL01000089.1 GCA_003584005.1 Alicyclobacillaceae bacterium I2511
GTATTATGAAGACGCAAGACCTTTCAACTCTCTCTATTTCCAAGGAATACATTCCCATAAAAGTAATCCGAAATGGTTCTCAAAAGCATTCACTTAACTGATCTCTGAAGCTTTCCGGACACGCTCTTATAGAATGTTGAATTTATCGTCAAGGTATAAATTTCGCTTCGGATAAAAATGGGTTTTGTGTACTCCGATGTCCTTTTATTATGAGCGGAGAATAAATTTGCAACTGACGTCGGGCTCGAGTCATAGCTACGTAAAAAAGTCTTCGTTCCTCTTCTTCTTTTGCATGTTCAGGACTACCTTGAATTCTGAGAAGCCTTGAACTATCAAGGATATGAACGACATCCCATTCACGGCCCTTGGATTCATGAAAAGTGCGAAACTCAGCTTGACTGCGTTGCAAAACTGGTATCACATGGTATGTATCCACTAACTGCTGGCGAGTACGCGCTAAAACAGCAATTGTCTGGTTGGCCTGCGCGTCAAAAGCGATGGATTGGGATAGGGTCTTAGCTTGAACAACTTCGTCAGAGGGGTAAAACACTTGGCAAATCCCGGATTCTTTACTGTGTACACGCCAAGATTTTTCGGCCCTTTTTTGATTGTGATGAATCAGTGCGGCGGCGTGGCTAACAATGCAACAGTCAGACCGAAAGTTTTCCGTCAACTCGTGTCGCGTCACACCAGGTAATACTTTATCCGCTTCGAGTAACCAGTGTGGAGAAGAACCACGAAAGGCGTAGATGGATTGGTCATCATCTCCTACAACAAAAATTTGTGCCTTGGCCATAGCCATTAAGCGAACGAGAATTTTCCACTGAATTTCGTTGGTGTCCTGGAACTCATCAATTAGAATGTATTGGACCGGAAATGTGTGTAGACCGGCCTCTGCATGGGCAGTTAATAACCGATATCCAACTAGCAGAATGTCATCAAAATCCCAACGATTTGCTGTCCTTTTCATGATTTCATATCGATTCACTAAAGACTGCACCGACTGGGGTAATGTTGGAGCCGGAAAATGAGACTTGTAACGGGACAGAACAGATGTCATTTGCCTAGGGTCCCGCAACCTCTTATCACCAGTGATTTTCATGGCTTTAGCTATCCACTGTCGTTGTTCCAGTGGAGTTAGTAATTGCGGCACCGAAGTCTGTTGTCGCAATAACCACTGAAATACCTGACTATGAAATGTGCCAATACGTAAAGACTCCACACTCCTTTGCAAAGATGTCTCCATTCGTTGAAGACGTAGTTTCATTTCTTTGGCAGCTTGACGTGTAAATGTTAATGCCAGTATTTGGTCTGGAGCAACAAACTTCTTGTTTAATACCTGGTGAATGTGTTCCGTCAACACCGCTGTTTTACCACTTCCTGGAGTCGCGTATACTACCGTGTGCCCAGGATTTTGATGAATGACTGAATTTTGTTGGTCTGTCCAGCGCGTAGGAGCCACCCCCTTTGCTTTTATTTTATAGATAGAATGAAAAACAACCATATCGCAGAGAACAGAGATATAAATACGTGTAAATATTTTGCTGTAAAATTAGCGGGCATGGTAAGGTAGCAGTTAGAAGTGTCGGGGGTGATTTCAATATGTTGTATGCCTTGAGTGATTTGCATCTGGGTTTTGGTGTCAACAAACCTATGAATATTTTTGGTGGGGAATGGGTAGGACACGAGCAAAAGGTCTGGTCTGCATGGCAAAAGATTGTTTGCGAGTCCGATGTGGTGCTTATGCCAGGAGACATATCATGGGCGATGAATTTGCAAGAGGCTAAATTAGATCTGCAATGGATTGGGGGGCTGCATGGGCAAAAAGTGATGATTCGCGGAAATCATGATTATTGGTGGAATGGCATTAACAAGGTCAGAAAGTCGTTAAACTCGAAAACCTACGCGCTGCAAAATGATGCTTTTGAGTTTCCTGATTTTACTGTGTGTGGGAGTCGTGGTTGGCTATTACCAGGGAATCCTAAGTTCACGGAGCATGATGCTCTAATCCATCAAAGAGAAATTGAGCGGTTACGGCTTTCTTTAGAACGGGGATCTCAATTCGGAAAACCCCTTGTGGTGATGATGCATTATCCCCCACTGCCAGCGGACGGACAGCCATCCACTTTTAGCGACCTTATGACAAAATATCAGGTCCGCTTATGTGTTTATGGACACTTGCACGGATCGGCCCATCGGTACGCCTTTGAAGGAGTAGCAAGCAATGTGCAATATCGTTGTGTCAGTGCAGATTACCTCCATTTTCGTCCATTGCTCTTAACTCCATGGATATCTTAGAAGCCTGCTTTGCTTGGTGGATTATTTGAGAGGAGCGTATTGCGTTTGGATATTTTTGAAATTAAGAAAAATTCCATATCCAAGTAGATGAGAATTTTGTTCCATCCAATCTTCATTTTCCTGTAACACAGAGACAACTTCAGGTTGCGTGTAAGCACTGGCATCTGCTAATGGGGCATCGTCAGGATAACGAGGGTCTGTTCCTGCCACGTCTAGAAATAATACAGGGAACATGGCTGCCACCTGCGTATAAAATTTTGCACTGGAAAACAATGATTTCCATCTCTTTAAATCGGGTACCGCTTGAACACCGTAAAGCTTGGCCACCGTATTTCGCCAGAAGTTATCAACAGGACTTAATAGTACCATTTCCACATCCACATAAACGCCATTATTATTTAAAACGCGATGATACTCCTGAATTGCCCGTTCTGGTTTTTTTAAAAATACATTCACAGATTCCGTAATGACAAGATCAAACGTTTCATCGGCAAATGGCAAAAACATTGCATCTGCAATATGAAACTTTGCAGGTTGGCTCAAGCTCTGTGCCCGAAGATTTGCTTTCTCAATCATCTTCGGACGAATATCCACACCTGTGACAGAACATCCATAACGCTGCTGTATATACATCAATGTGCGTCCTGTTCCACAGCCGACTTCCAACACGTGCATCATTGGATGCCAAGAAATTCTCTCCATCCAATCTGTTGTACTGCTCCATCCGCCTGGATGAGCGCTTCCTGCACCGACTACAGCTAATGCGTCTTGGTAATCCATATGGGTTCCCCCCTGAAACCTGTTTTTTCAAGGTACGCTAGGGTTTTCAAAAAGGCTTGGGTGTACGCCCAAAGTACAAACTGAAATTGAATTTCTCGTGTCAATGGGCTACAGTGCCACAGTAGAGACGATTGGAGGAGGAACGCTTGCCAACAGCCGTTCGTGCCGTTTACATTCTTTCCGTAGAAGAAAGTAACGACTACATATTTACCCCATCTGCCGTAGTGATTGTCCCTAAGGAGGGTCGCTTTCAACTGTTTTGTAGTGGTGCGGATCATAATCGGATTTTTTCTGCGTTAATGAAGCTGAATTGGTCCGACCTAGAGGAAGAGGCCCGCTTTAAAAATGTGACTTACCGAATCAGCAATGCTCAAAACCTACTCCCAGACCACTATTTGGAACAGGGTGCATCGATTGCTCACATCTTGCAGAGGTTATACGTAAGCAATCCTCGTCACCTATTTTTCCTCTCTCGATATTTTCAGATGAATGCTACCCCAAATCCCTAAAGGTGAGTCCGCTTGAGCAAATTATATTCAGGCGGACTCGCTAAAAAAAATTACGTGTGAGACAATAATCTGTCTATCGAATCGTGGAGGACATTTCCAGAAATTGCAAAGCCAATTCCTTGCGAGCTTTGACTCACGGCTGTATTCATGCCAATCACTTCTCCCCGCAAGTTCATTAAAGGACCCCCACTATTGCCACGATTAATGGCGGCATCGGTCTGAAGTAAATTGGGATACTCCCGCTCGCCAATCTCTAATTCCCGGTGTATTGCACTCACAATTCCTGCGGTAACTGTAGAATTAAGGCCCAAGGGGGAGCCAATCGCTAGAACCCATTGCCCCGGACGCACATCTTTGGCTTTGCTGACTTTAAGAACAGCGGCAGGTACCGAAATGGGCGCCTTTAAGATTGCAATATCGTGACGGTAGTCACTGTCTATCACTGTGGCGCGGATGGCTTCTTTTCTATCATAAAGACGCAAAAACACTTGGGAAGCCCCATGTACCACATGTTCGTTGGTGAGAATATGCCCTCGAGAGTCAAAAATAAACCCTGTGCCAATATTGATAGTTCTGTAATTTCTGCTTCCCTGAGCATCCCACGGCATCAAGAAAGGAAAACTGCTACGCTGTGGCTGATCTTGAACCACTTCAATGCCAACTACAGCGTATTTGTATTTCTCTACGATACTCACAAAGTTGGGCAATCCCGTTGCCGGAGTGGAACCACGCCCCACTGGTTTAGTTTTTCGGGTCAACACGGCAGTTCACCTCACAGCAGAATTACAGTTTTGCATTATCTTTGGTTTTAAAAGATCTTATTCCTTGGGATCCACAGAAGTGTGATAGTCAATCCAGAAATCCACGTTTGCCTAAAATCGATGGATTGCTGAAGCATCCAATAGCTTGGATTGGCGTTTGAGAAATAGTGAAGAGGATGTCCGAAAAGGGGCTGATTCAAAGCCCTTTCCGGACATACACATCGAAAGGATATTTCAAACATCAATATACAAAAAATTGAGGTGGGCGGGAGAAGCGTGTCTCAGATAACTCTAGCCAGGGCTATTCCGAGACATCATTTATTTGGCAGGTTCCTTTTCCGCTTCATCGGGCTGGGGTGAAGCGTGGGCAACTACATCCGCATAGGTGCCTGGTAAAGCTGGTTTTTCTAAGAAAGACATCCCCTTTTTTAACTTTCTATACAGTCCACGCGCATCTTTTGCGGCAATGACTGCATTATTGCGCAGAACGAAAGGTACGTCTGAGCAAATTGCACACACATCTGCACATTCCACAACTTCCATTTGGACTTCTGGGTATTCCTCCTTCAACAAGTCGTAGACTCGTTGAGAGTACAAGTCGAGATTTTTTTTACACCATTTCAGGCTCATGGAGGATGATGCCATGTTTGCCACCCCTTTGTATGACTGTCTTCCGCCCGTCTATATTGTACCGAATCCATTCATTCGACGTAAGGGGCAACCTAAGTAGTTGTGGTACACTATGTTCAATGGAGGGAGGTTTGTTGTTGCCCCACTTACTGTTGATTGAAGTATGCGATGCAAACCAGGCCTGTATTCCGGAATTGTTTGAACTTGAACAACAATTTTCTAATTTATCCATACTTGAAACACCCTGCATGAGTGAATGCGAGATGTGTCAACAAAGTGCATATGTTCTACTTGAGGGTAGTTTGATAAACGCTGCCAACGTCGTCCATTTGTTAGAAGACATTCGCTGTCAAATTGCCTATTATGGTGAGGCTGATTCAGACAGTTCAATATGATACCCGGCGAATTTTTTGACATTGAGAACTCCTGTATCCAACAGCAGATATTGCCCTTTTATCCCCTGTAGTGTTCCTGACACCAGAGGAGTCTTGTCAAGGTTGAACACAGAAAGATTAACTTTCCAATTAGGCAATCGTGGATATTTGAGTGTAAATATTTCTTGTTCCTCCCACAACAGGTAACGTTGAAAAGGCCCGGGCACTTGGTCCGCCACCTGCTGCTTCACCTCAACTAAATCTACACTTACAGGGTCTTCATTTTGCAACATTTTACGCCAATCCGTTCTGTCAGACATGAACGTTCTGAGATGCGCCTCCATTTCACCTGCCATTTTACGATTAGGAACTTCAGCCAGTAGAATAGCTGCGCACGCCCCCTGATCCGCCCAACGGCGTAACTGTCTCCCTTTACGAGTAATGCCTACTTTGACATGGCTAGAAAAAGCCAAATATACATAGTGTGGGACAAAACATTGGCTTATAGCGTAACTTTCATCACGACAGGTGCCTTGGTCAAAATGACACAATTCCGGCTTAATAATACAGAGGTCGCACATTGCAAGGGAACGAACACACGGAAAGCAATATCCATTTTGGTATAACTTATGAACCTTACGTCCACAGTGTATACATGTTTTCAGACCCGTGTAGCGCAATTCCAAGGTTTTGCCCAATAGTGAATTTAAGGGCTCATGAAATTCGTCCCCCACTAGGCTGTAAGCAATTGGTTCTTCCATAATAGGTTCCAGTTCCTGAAGGCACCCCTTGAGCATAGCTAAACCCCTTTCCGGACACGCACAAATGGATACAATGTTATCGAGTGTCATAACCAGCTTGTCCAAAGGGCTTAGGGCCAATGGGAACGCCGTCATATACCAATAACCAACCACTATCGGTTTTGTATACAGCGACATCCACAGTGTCATCCAGCATGTGCAACTGAAAGAGATTCATATCCGTTTTAAAATACGGACTCATGTATTCATCATGCACTCGTAAGTTCAAAGCCTTGAAACGATCTTGAATTGTCACTCGCAGACCTTCTTGCCCTGCAAAGGTTTCCCATTGATAAGAAAGCAAACCTTCTCGTTTCTTTGCTTTTTGTCGGAGATACTCATAAAGATTACGAACAGCTTTTGCTTTTCGGCTTTGTTCCATGATGAGGCAATGATTTTGCACAGGCATAACAACCTCCGTCCAGCGAAAACATCCATCGTTTCTATCATAGCGCAAGTCAAAGTAAAAAACACGGGCTTCCCCCTGGTGAACTAACCGGATTAGGGGATGCCCGCATTGAAAAAAATATCGGGAAGTCTGAAGTCATTATAGCCAACCTACCTTGGAAAGGAAATAGGGAATTCCTTCATAGAGTGGGATGGGGATACCAGAAATCCTGCATAGAACCTCATTAGGCACATGGCTACAGACAAAGATAGGGATAGGGTGCCAACTAAGCACCACCCACAGAAGCCGCAAACTTCGGCACCAACATTTGCGCCCAGTCATTAATTTGAAACACAGTCGCACCCGATTTTTCTGCAATTCTCGGAATCTGGCGTACAGGCTCTGAAGATAAAGAAGTTCCGATAATTAGTAATATCTCACATTGTCCAGCCCAATCAACAGCTACACTGAAATTGCGTATTTCTTCACCTACAAACACAATGCCCGGATATAGTGCGCTATTACAGGTCGGACAACGAGGAATGGGCTGTCGCAAAGTAAAAATACTTGGGAAAAATTGCTGACAGTGTTTACAGTGCAATTCCTGCAAATTCCCATGTAATTCCACCAAGTTTTTACTTCCGGCATCCCGATGCAATCCATCCACATTTTGCGTAATTATTTTGGCACCATGAAGTGCAAGTCCAATGTGTGCAGCATTTGGAGTTGCTAATCGCCACTTTCTGTATGCCTCTCGATATAATTCCCAATAGTGATTCGGATTAGAAAGGAATAACTGGGATTCAAATAATTTAGCTACCGGAATTCCTTGCATATCCCCAGACAATAGGGGCAAACCGCTAGCTTGACTAATGCCCGCCCCGGTCAACGCTAACCAGGAATGGGTATGTCGTAAAAGATCCATATATTTTGATATCATAGATGCGGAATTATGAATATTCATAGATACAATCATATTGATCAATCCTTATTCAAAATTTAATCCAAATGCCACATATGTTATTTACAAGTCCCCAGGAAAATAATACATTGTATACAGAAATACTTGTGGTAATTCAATCCATTCCATTGTTATCAAAGGGGGATTAAGTGAATTGAACGAAAACTTTGGTGTCAGAGTGCGGCGCATTCGTTTGGAATACCGATGGTCGCAACAAGAACTGTCGCTTAGGTCTGGGATTTCCACACCCCACATTTCGTCCATAGAAAATGCAAAACGTTATCCATCCCTAGAATATGCTCTAAGGTTATCCGAAGCACTTGGAGTGTCTTTGTCCGCATTGTGTGATGAGAATAGCGTGATGAACACGCCAAAAATGAAGAATTCACCTGAAGAGTTGCCCTTATACTTACAAAATTTTGTTTTAAATGAAGCGTCTACCCCTTACTTACAAGCTGCCCACAGAATGAGTACTTTGCCAAAAGAGGATTCGGATTTCCTGCAACTCATGATTAACTTATTGGCAGAACGAAGGCATTTGCTACCTGTAAGCGTTCCCGAGAGTGAATCCCATATAAAACCATGACAAAAGTTATTTAAGAGGTTGTCCGGAAAGGGGACAGAACTCCCCAGCGCACAACGATGTCGTCGCCCAACATGCTCCTACACGTACCGAAAACTTACGGCACGGGGCTCACGCCTGGTCTAAACTTCCCCACAGGGGAGCAGACCTAATGCGTAGTTTGGGCTAGCCTCCTTGCACTGCTCGGGTTGGACCTAACCCCTTTCCGGACACGCACTTTAAGTATAAAGGTGTATGTCCAACCCACCCGCTTGCTTACCCAAACGCGCCGTAAAGCCCCGCGCTTCAGTGCTGGGGAACTATGGCGCTCGCCGTCAGACAAATGTTTTAATTTTTTTAATCGGCAGTAGATAGATTGTTGTGACATACTATTCTCATGGAATACAAATCCAATCACAATATCGTCTACTCTTGCAAATACCATGTCGTTTGGTGCCCAAAATATCGTCGTCGTGTACTCACAAGTGAGATTGAGGAGCGGTTGAAAGCGATCCTCCACGAGGTGGCACAAGAGCGCTAGGCGGAGATCATTGAACTAGAGGTCATGCCGGATCATGTTCACCTTCTGGTCGAAGTGGATCCCCAGTTTGGCATTCACCGTCTAGTTCGGTTGATGAAAGGGCGCAGTTCTCATCACTTGCGCCAAGAGTTTCCTTGGCTAAAAAAACGCTTGCCAACGCTTTGGACAAACTCGTATTTTGTTTCCTCCGTGGGAGGTGCTCCGCTTACCGTCATCAAGCAATACATCGAAAACCAAAAAAACGTCTAGTAAGAAGGAACGCACTCCTTCTTTTATCTGTGAAATTTCTCTTCGCGTTACTTGTCGCCAAGAGCAAATCTTAGAAGCACGGTTTGAAGCAGGACGTCAACTCTACAATGCCCTTCTTGGCGAGGCTAAAAAAAGGCTGGCGCTTGTCAGACAATCTATTTGGTACACGAAGGCCAAGAAAAGCACGAACAAGAAAGAACGGCAGGCTCACTTTGTGGTAGCAAGACAATCGCATGGTTTTTCCGCCTTTGCGCTTGAAGCGGTAGCGGATGAAATGCGGCGCACCACTTGGCCCGGAGAACACCTGGACTCTCATGTGGCGCAGAAACTGGCGGATCGTGCGTTTGCGGCGGTACAAAAGGTTGCGTTCGGTCAAGCTAGAAAGGTACGGTTCAAAGGCAAACGCGGCCTTCAGTGGAGCTCCACCAAAGCGGCCTACCGTTTCTTCAGCAACGAGAAGGTAACGGTTAAGGCCATATATGATTCCCAGCGAGAGGCGACGTTAGATAAAATGCAGGATCAGTCGATCGTCTTGGCC
>QXHL01000008.1 GCA_003584005.1 Alicyclobacillaceae bacterium I2511
TGCATCTTATACTTCACGTTGAGCGTCCTCCTCAATCAGGGAATGAATGTCCTGCATTCGGAACCCAGCATACAGGAGGCGCTCTTTTTGTTTCAAGCCCGAAATTAATTCATTACAGGAATGGCTCCTTCATTGAAAGACCGGAAGTTATCTCCTATGATTGGAAGCACCTTCCTCTCTTAAGTTTACCAATATTTTTGTTTCTGCTCTACCCCACCCACCACGGGTCAACTCTATTGGACTAAAATTTTTTCGTTTGTACACTTGCAACAGAACGCAGGTAACGGCTCGAATGCGCATGTACCCCATTTGAGTAGAGCGGTGTCGAGCAGCATTTTGTCCATCGTGCCAAAGGTGAAACGTTGTTTGAATTCAACTTACAGGGATTTCCAGATACGCTCTCTTGGATTGCCATGTACTGGGTGTACCTTTATACTTTATAATGAAGTACTATTAAAATGTAAAAAACAAGGGATTCATCACTTCAAAAGAAGGTATTCATAAGGGGTTGGAAAAATGAGGGATTTTAAGATACTCGTAGAAATCTTAAAAGACCAAGTGAAACCTGCTATGGGATGCACTGAACCTGTTGCCGTTGCGTGGGCTGTTGCAAGGGCTCGACACGAGCTCAGTGAGAAAATTCGAAAAGTGACAATAACAGTAAGCCTCAACCTATTTAAAAATGGCATGGGAGTTGTCATCCCTGGGACGAATGAAATGGGTTTGGAAATGGCAGCAGCAATCGGTGCAATAGGTGGAGATCCAAACCTAGAACTAGGAATTTTAGAAAGTATTCAACCTGATGAAGTGGAAGAAGCGCGGCATTTTTTGCGGTCCGGAAATTTGAACTTAAGAGTTGATAAGAAACGACAGGGTATTTATATTGATTGTCTTGTTGAGTCGATGTCCCAAACTGCAGAGGTTGTAGTGGAAGGCGGACATACTCGAATGATACAACTCTATCGTCAAGGAGAATTAGTTTGGCAGGAGTCACCTCAGATTGATTCACTAAGAGATGAGTCTGACCTTATTGACTGGACCTTACAAGAATTGCGACAGTCTGTTGAAAAAATCCCCATATCTTTATTGAGGTTTTTAGCCGATGGCATAGAAATGAACATTCAAATGGGTAAAAACGGATTGGAAGGGAACTTAGGATTGAAGGTTGGCGCAACCTTACAGCAACTAGTTGATGACGGAATCCTTGCTAAAGATGTTGTAAATGAAGTAAAGATTCTTGCTGCTGCTGCTGCTGATGCAAGAATGAGCGGCTCTAAAGCAATGGTAATGTCGAGTGGCGGGAGTGGAAATCAAGGAATTGTAGTAACTATTCCAATTGCAGTGATGGCACGACGTGAAAACTGGTCTGAGGACATCTTGTTACGAGCATTGGCTCTCGGCCACCTTGTAAACATATGGGTTAAGGGATATACCGGAAAATTAGCTGCTGTTTGCGGAAGTGGTATTGCTGCTGGAGTCGGTGCAGGAGTTGGATTAGCTTGGGGATATGGGGGTAATGATGATGTCCTAGCAAGTGTTGTTAAAAATATTGTGGGAAACCTCGCTGGAATGGTTTGTGATGGAGCTAAAGGTGGATGTGCCCTTAAAGTAGCAACTTCATGTGGGGAAGCAATTATTTCGGCTCAGTTAGCTTTGCGAGGAGTAAGCATTTCATCAAATGATGGAATTGTTGGGCGGACAGCCGAAGATACCATGAATAACCTCGGCATATTGGTGCGAGAAGGTATGGAAAATACCGACAAAGTCATTCTTGACATCATGTTGAATAAGTAAGGTTGAATAAATGAAGGAAGATCAATCTTTTCCATCTCGTTTTCTACCACTTGAGACCGTCTGTTCTGCTTTACCAACACGCAGAGGTTAAAACAACATATATATTCTCTATTAAATGTAGTATAATGTGATTATGGAAACCGAAGAGTTTTTACCTGTTGGTAAGGTGGCTAAACTACTCGGTGTCACACCCTAAACCATTCGCAGGTGGCAGAAAAAAGGAAGAATTCAAGAAACACGCTCACCCACAAATCGACGCTTATATTGGGAAACGTTCACAAGCGTTTCGGCAAAAGACAAAACAGCTCATCAACCAGATGGAAGGGGGTGTGACATGTGACAATGGTGATGAAAACAGTGAAGATTGGGATCCATAAAGAAGTTCATGCGGTAAAACGGCAAGCCATCTTGACGACACAAACCTTATATAACCAGACGATTGCGTTTTACATGGAGTTTTTCGTCGGTCATTTAGCAATATTGGATGCGAAGAAAGAAGTTCACCGCAAGGATGGCACGCCTTATGAACGGTCATGGAAAAATCAAGAACTGCTCACATTTGCAGAAGTGCATACGCTGGACACCAAAGCACATCCTCACCCTTTGCAGTCGTTGATTGAAAGTCTGCCGAGTGCGCGAACCATGCCTGTCAGCCTTCGTCGTGCGGCCATTAACCAGGCCATTGGAAAAGTAAAATCGTGGTACAGCCTGCGCAAATTGTGGGAAGCGACTGACCGCAAGAAATGTCCGCCACAACTAGGCCAGCCCAACGAACCCATCACGTTTTATGCGGATATGGTGGCCTATCCTGATGCAGATCTAGCGGTTCAACGCCAAGTTCGTCATGACTTTGTGGCCGTGAAATTGTTCTACGAAGGGAAGTGGCAGTCAGTGCCCTTGCCAGTGATCCTGCATCACCAAGCACAAACCGTTTTGTCCGAATCACAAAAGGCATTTTAACGGTCGAACGCAATCCTGCGTATACATCACAAATGTGCCCCCACTGTCCGCATGAATATCGAGAAGTAGGACAACGGGTGAAACACGCGTTTACTTGCTTAAACCCAAATCACACGTACCACGCGGATGCCGACTTTGTGGGGATGATGAACCTGTACCGCAAGTGGAATGGCACTTTTGCGTATCCTTCCAAACGAAGGAAGGATGAACCAAAGCCTGCGCAGGCAATTGCCTAAAACAGCGTAGGTCTATCATTCAGCCAGTGACTGTCTGGTAGTGCTCGTGTGGTACGAGTAGAGTCTGAACACTTCTCTCGGGATGACGGTTTACTGAAATGGGAGAAGTGTACACGCCGATAAGGGGTCCCGTTCTCAAGCCCCTCCACGCACTTGCGTGAGAAAAAGGTCAGCCTAACAACAGCCGATCATCATATTTTAATAGGTTATCGGGCAACTGTTGATACCACTCAGAGATTTCCCTGTACAACCTCACCCGTGGCGCAGTACCTTCAGGCTTTTGTGCCCAGTCTGCGCCATTCATCCCTCAAACAACAAGGATTCAGGGCCTTTCAGCATCCCTGCGAAAACCCAAAAACGTACGGCTTCACTGCCATTGGCAATACGGTGGTCATAGGACAATGCAAAGTACATCATCGGCTGGATTTCCGCCTGCCCATGTATCGCCACAGGTCGCTCTTGTATGGTGTGCATTCCTAAAATCCCCACCTGAGGGTCCCCGCCCACAATCCCATTGGACGACACGTCCGCCTGTGCCAGTAGGGGGGATGAAACTTGTAAGTTAGGTTTCGCGATGGCGACAGCTGACGCCCCTCTTGGCCTGCACTTTACTCAAAGTTTACCATAGAGGAAACGAAATCAGCAAACAAATGTTCCCTTTTGCTCCCCACACCCTTGCATAAACCCCCTCTCACGGCCTATTCTAGATAGGAACATATGTGCGTATCTTTGGACGGGGGGATCTCCTGTGCATGCCAGCACCCTTTTACGCGGACTGCTGTTGCTGGACTTGGCCGAGCGGCAACTCCAGGAAAAACGACGCAAACTCAAGCAGCGACTGACCCAGGCTGGGATTAAAGTGCTCGACATTCACGAGGACGACACAGAGTTTCGCGTCCAGTTTCGCAAAAACAACCTGGAACACGAGGCCATCTACATGCAGGCGACGCTCAATGCAGAGTTGCAGGCTCGAATGAATTTTGGAGGGAACGGACCTGACCGCTGAGTGGATTGTGGGCCTCATCGACATGCAGAGTTTCTACGCCTCGGTGGAAGTGGCTACTCGCGCCGAATACCTCAGGCGTCGGTTTCTGGAAGCAGACGACTCTGACCCGGCTTTGGCGGTCACGGGCGATCCCAAACGGCGCAGCGGCATCATCCTGGCGGCCACGCCAGCCGCAAAAGCCTGCGGGGTGTCCACGGCGATGCGCTTGGGCGAAGCCCTCCATGCCTGTCCGTCGCTGGTCTACGTTCCGCCCCGGATGCAACTGTACATCGACACTTCCGTGCGCATCCATGAGACCGTGCGCCAGACATTTCCCAAGTACGAGCCGTTCTCGGTGGATGAGTGTTTTTTCGCCTTTCCCTCGCCTTCCGACCTGTTCCCGGACCCCGTCCAGGCCGCTGCAGACCTGCGAACGCGAATTTGGAACCAGTTTCGCATTCGTAGCCGCGTAGGCTTGGCCCCCAACAAGTGGGCCGCGAAAATGGCGAACAAAGCGGCCAAAAAAGTGTCGGGGGGCGTGCTGTGGTGGCGGTCCCAGGAGAATGTCCTCGACGCCATACACCCCCTTCCAGTGACCGACATGTGGGGGTTAAAACGGCGAGCCGCCACACTGCAAGCGGAGTTGGGTTGCTCCACCATTGGCGATGTGGCGAGGCTTCCCTTGGGACGACTGCGGGCCCGTTTTGGCGTATGGGGCGAGGTGATTCACCGCTGGGCCAATGGGTTGGACTACAGCGAATTGAACACGGACACCATGAGTCTCCCCCACCAGGGTTACAGCCATCGCACCACGTTGCCCCGGGATTATACACGGCGGGATGAGGTGACCGTGGTGATACTGGAATTGTTGGACGAAGTCTGCACCCGTGCCCGACAGGCCCAGCAAAAGGGACGGCGAATCGGCCTGGGCCTCACCTATGCGAGCCTCACAGGTGGGTTCTACAAGGCGAAAACATTGCCGTTTGCCAGCAATCACAGCGAGGCGCTGTACTCAACTTTGCTGGAACTCCTAGACCGACATTGGGATCTAAGCGGAGTACGAGCGGTCAGTGTATCCCTGGATCAACTCGGATTTGAAGACGGGGTGCAGCTCAACTTATTAGAAGACATTCTCCGCCGACAAGCCTTGTGGGCCACGGTAGACGAGGTGCGGCGCAACTATGGCGAGACAAGCCTGATGCGCCTGTCCAGCCTGCTGCCTGCCGGGCAGCTGAGAGAGCGGGCACACAAAATTGGAGGGCATACGGCATGAAGATCAACGAGGGCAACGTATTTGAAGCGATGCGCATTTTACTTCCGGAGCATCGGGAGGCAACGGTGAAGTATCGACAGCTGCGGGAGCAACCCAAGCCACCGACATGGGACGAACAGCGCTTGGAGGAATTGGATCGACAACTGCAAGAGGCCCTCGCGGGGAAGAACCCTGTCCGCATCTGGACATTCACGGGCGGCGAGGAATGTGCTGTACAGGGTGTGATTGTGGCGGTCTATGCGGACACGCTGACTCTGGTCACAGACGAGGGAATAAGTCGCAAAGTGAAGCTGCGGGAGATTGCGGGGATAGAGGCAGCTGATTAGACTGGCTCTACTCTGCTTTTTGGAAGGTGGCGAGTTTATAAGCCCACTGGCGGTCGTATACGAGCGAGCTGTTCATTGAGTGTTTTAGTTATCTCATAATGCCCAAAAGCTGACGGTGTTGGGTGTCCAGGATTTGATGCCGATATTGACCCAGCCGTTTTATCCATTCCCCTATTTTTCCTGTTGTAGGAGTGGGAGAGGTGAATGGGCGTAGGACAGAGGGGAGGAGCGAAGCGGTTTCCCCTGCATTGTCTTTGGCATACACAGCCGTATCAAGCATTTCTAAGCTCACAAACCGATGACACAAGCAAGGTAGATTTTTCAGAGAACACGTCGCATAGAAGTAGTAAGAGAAAAAAGCTCCCTTCCGCCACGATTACGAAAATGATTTTGAGAAATCAAGTGATTTTTGAGTGATTTTCAAATTTTATTTTTGATCTGTGATTTCCAGTATGAATGCAAAATCCTCCTCTGCAAGTAGGAGAAAGTCAATAAGAACAGAGGACAGAAACCCTTACCCCGTTTGGCTCGGCGAATGCCGAGAGGTTATAATCGAATCTGGAGGAATTCGTATATCGATTCAATCGTCGGCGTGGTGCAACAAATTAGTCGAGCGGTGGCTCAATACATGTGCACTAGCTACCCCATTATATGCCACCGAAATGATCTGAGTAGGAGCTAATCTCACATTTATACGTATATCGATATTTATGTTAATTTTTTTGGTAGTATAAAATAAGTTACAGTATGTGATTTTAAGTGCATCTCTATTAACAAGGCAGTATCTAAAATAACTACAACGGTGATTACTCCAACGACAATATAAAATATTTTTTTTAACATGAACCATATCTCCTTTTTGAATGAACTATACTTTGTGGCTGTGACGTCGAGAACCTGACGTCACAGCCACTCTAATATTTATCCTATATTGTAGGCTGCTTCCTCGACAAATTGAGATGTACTATATCCATTAAAACTGGTTACAAGTTGCTCCGTCCATGAAGTTCCTACGTCCTGTACGCCTAATACGTCTGAGAAAGTTGCCTGATCACTTGAGTATGGTCCCCAATTCCCAAGAATTTGTTTATCACCATTGTAAGTTGCTCCAACCCCAATACCAAATGAGCTAGCTCCAGCAGAAACATTATATATATTAATATTATAATGCGTTCCATCACTGGAAATTACAGGATTGAAGTCTGTATACAGATTATTTGTTATCCACTCTACGCCAACTGAATCTGTCCATGTATTTGTGTCTTGATAATTATTACCACCTAAATTTACATACGAATCTGGTGAGATAGTTGTAGTACCATTAGAAGTTGGGCTGGTAGATTGAATAGGTTCAATTGTGTTCGTTCTGGTAATTGTACTACCATCTGGAAACACATACTTAATGGTTACTCCGGCTGGTAATGGATTATTTATATCTTTCGGCCAATAGGCTAGATTGTTTGACTCAGCATTTTTAAAGAGATTTTTCGCAAAATCTTTATTTTGTTTAAGATACATTTGAAATTTTTGCCCACTAACAGAATTAAGGAATTGATTAGTTGTGCCATGAATATTCGCATTAATCAATTCATTAACTAATTTATGCTGCTCAGTTGGGAGACTTGAAATAAAATTCTCCTCATTGTTGGAAATAGCAGGGTTTTGAGGAGTTGGACTAACTATAACTGTTTTCGAAATTTCTGTTCCAAAATTAAATATTTGATTATTAGATGAAGTGGAAGCAGCAAAGACTGTTGGAATCGATACACAAGTAACAAAAAGAGCCGAGGTAGAAATTGCAATTAAATTCCTTTTCATTTAAATATCCTCCTCGTATCAAAATAGCAAACAAACCTCATGAGTTTATTTGAGTGAACGGTAAATCACAACCATTAGCAAATAACTCGGTCTATCAGTAAACGCACTAACGATTTAACTGCCTTTTGGATAGCTGTCTCTGATCACTAATCATCATCACCAGACCTCTGTGATTGCGAGCATTGCCTGTCATAGAACGCATAACGACCTGATTGAACATTTGGCAGATCTCGATGTCCTCGTAATCACTCTTCTCAAAGTAAATGATGTTTGTGCTAACGACTCATTGGACTGACGTCACCCGGAATTCACAGCAATCAACAGATTTGTTATGAGAATGCAGCCGTTGCTTAAGAATTGAACGACAAATGATCTTCTAATGGAATTCACCCCTCTCCAAAAATCAAAAATCTGGCCGTATTCCGCCAGACTGTACAGATACTCTATCTGCAACCTGGCTGGCGTAGTGCCTATCGCACTGTAGCCCCATGGCTTTGCGTCCCTCAGTTTCCCGAGGTTTGCCCCTTGTCCCCGTCTCAACATTCTCTATTTAATGTAATCCTAGTCTCCCACATTCCCTCTTGCAAACACATTCATTCCCTGTGTCGTTACGGAATTTAGTAGAACTTACTGAGAATCCCGTATTTGCTCTGTTTTATGGAGCTTTTCGTAGCATTTCTCCTTTTTACCACCACTTCACTTTTCTGGTTAGAAAGACATGGGTCGAAAAGGTCGTCTTCATCAGATTTCTCGCGTCGAACGTCCGGGTCCAAGCACGACATTTTCTGCTGTGCCTAATTGGCCTCTGGCGGAATATCATAGTTTTCCGGGATAGACACTCATGCCGCTGTTAGCGGCACCAGCTGGGGATGTAAATCCACGAACCTGTATTTACTAGGATGGGATGCTCAACGTTTTCACCGCCCATCCACCATCCGCAGTTGAACCGTTCGTTCGCCCTTCCACTGGTGGTCCCCCACCGTGACCAGCAGGTGATGTAGCGTCCCTGTCTGCCATACCTGGCGTTGCTCCCCCTTGCCAAAAGCGAGCACGGGGTAAGTGAAGCCCTGCTCGTTTCTCACCCACACTTTCAAATGCTGGTTCTCTTTGCCCATCGTCTGCGCCGCTTCCACGGTGACACCTGCGACAAAGAACACCGGCTCTGGGTTCCCGTTCCCGAACGGTTCCAGCTTGGCCAAGTCGTCCACCAGTGAAAACGAGAGTTCCCCCAGGTCCAACGGGGCATCGGTGATTCGGTGCGGGTCCAGTTCTACATCCTCAAACCAGTTGCGTTCCACGGCGTACCCATAGGATTTCTGCAGGCGGTTGAGGTCTGCCGTCGCCAGGCTGAACCCTGCGGCCGCCTCGTGCCCGCCAAACTTCTCGAACACCCCCGTGCGCTGTGGTACGTCCGCCAACGCCCGGTACAAGTCGTACTCCGGAATCGCTCGCCCCGATCCCTTGGCCCGGTCCCCGTCCACCGTCACGCACAGCGTGGATTTCCAGAAACGCTCGGTCAGCTTGCCCGCGACAATGCCGATCACGCCCTCGTGCCAGCCTTTTCCCGCCACCACCAGCCCCTTTTTCTCCAGCCAGTTTGGGTGTGCCTCAATTTGTGTCAGGGCTTCCGTTTCCACCTGGCTCTGCAACGCCTTGCGCCGGTCGTTGTACACGTTCAGTTCACGAGCGATGCTCAAGGCTTCCTGCGGGTCCTCCGTCAGAAACAGCTCCACCGCCCGCTTCGCATGCGCCAGACGGCCTACCGCGTTGATTCGCGGGGCCAACTGAAACGCCGCCGCCGTGGAGGTCACGCGTTTTTCAGCCAAGCCCGCGACTGCGATGAGCGCTGCTAGGCCCAGGTTGGGCTCGCTGTTGAGACGTTTGAGGCCCTCTTTGACCAACACCCGGTTTTCACCAACCAGCGGGACTTGGTCTGCCACTGTGGCCAGAGCCACCAAGTCTAGCAGGTCTTCCGGGAATTCGCCCAGGAGGGCTTGGGCCAGTTTGAAGGCGACTCCCGCGCCGCACAGGTCGGGAAAACTGTACATTGACCGGGGATAGGCCGGATGGACAAGGGCGACAGCGTTTGGCACCGTTGAGATATGATGGTGGTCTGTGACAATTAGGTCCACACCCAGGGCTTTGGCGGCGTCTCCCGCTTCCACCGCCGTGATTCCGGTGTCCACGGTGATGAGGAGCTTCACCCCCTGCTCTGCGGCCGCTTGGACTATTTTGGTGTGCAGGCCATAGCCGTCGGTGAAGCGGGACGGAACGAACCAGGCGGGGTCTGCGCCCAGTTTGCGCAGGGTCCGGACCAGAATGGCCGTGGCCGCCGTTCCGTCCACATCGTAGTCGCCATAGACCAGGATGGGTTCTTGGGCTTGGATGGCCTGGCGAATGCGGGCCACAGCACGGGGCATGTCGTGCATCATCATAGGGTCAATCAAACTGGAGCGATTCGCTTGGAGGAACGCCCCTGCGGACTCGACGCGAGCACAGTTCCGGGTGGTGAGAATCCGGGCCACCAGGGGATGCAGGTGGAATGTATCGGCCAATATGTGGGCCGCATCTAAATCGGCTTGGCGGCCGATCCATTTGTATTTGATGGGAAACACTGTGGTCTGAGTCAACGGAAACGCCCCCTCTGGGAATATTGTAGCGCGTGGGGAGGGGGGCGTGGGGGAAACGAGGGCATTGTGCGAGTGGAGCACGTCACGTGACCTTGGTGAGTTGCGTCTAATGACTGGGGCACCGTTTGGGTGTCGGTCAATTTGTGAGAGGTGCAGGACACGTTAAAACAGGCAGTCATGTTGTTATTCCGCATTATTTAGAAGTATAGCAAACCTTATATTGGGCAAACCACCTTGTAACTAAATAAATAAACTGACGTCTATCTTTGTCGTGAAACAATTCGAGGAGGTAATGAAATGAAAAAATATGGTAAATGGGCAACGGTAGGTGTGGCGTTGACAATGATGAGTGTTCTAGCGGGATGTGAAACAGGCGGTGGAGCAAGCTCGGGATCTGTTCCCGCATCGAACGCTACAAATATGGTAAGTAATGCGAAAAATAATACAAGCGCAGGAACATCATCCAACAATTCTCCCTTGGGCGCTAATAACACTACGGTTTCAAATACGGGTACAAGCCAAACTCAGGCCAAAGTTTATGTATTTAGTCAACCCATTCTTAAAGCTATGTATGCAGCATTAAAGGACAGTTCTGCTGGTCCAATTATAATACCGACTGACATAACACGAGGAACCATAATATGGGCGCAAAGGCTATCTGTGGATATGCTTAGTTATGTACCTGAACAAGACCGTGCGTTGGATAAACAACTCATAAATGGGATACGGAATCCGCAAGAACCTCCGCTTAAAGACCTGCCTGGTTATACATTAAAAAGTTATCAAACCCCGACGGGTGGTGGATCCTATTGGTGGCCAACCGATAACGTTTGGCCAAAGTGGGTAGATCCGATTCAACAATAATCTTGTGATAAAAGGGGCTGTTCCGTTGGCAGGAACAGCCCAATAACAGCCACTAAATTTACGAAACACAATCGTAGGAGGATAGGCAACTCGTTGTGACTGTGGAATATAGACTGCATCCAACCCATCCACATCCATTGCAACTGCTAACACAGGAGTTCTGAACCACTCCTTCGTCGTACCCAGAGCTGTTCTGACTACAGCTATAATATGATTGTCCGTTACCCGCAGTCGTTGAAGTCATGTAACAGTTATTACTGACCGCTTCGTCGTAGCCGTTGATGACACAATAGACGCCATTATATCGACCGGTAGCGTAAATATTAGCATTGTATCCAGACCCAGGCTCGCAACCAGCGCCAAGGGCTTTACATGCTTCTTCCAAGCCATAGTTATCATATGCCCATTTCACAAATGAGTATTTGTTGTTCATAGCCGAAATATAGGCATTGACACCATCGGCCAGAGTTGAGAACGATGATACCCCGCAACCTCCACAGGTAGTGCACGTTGGTTCCCCTGACACGACAAGATTGCCTGGATTGTTGCAGTTCGGCAACCCTGCAGATGTTCCCCAAGCTGTTTCAAGCCCCCAATGTCCAAGTATAAAACTCACAGGCAAACCCGTTTGACTGGATGCAGTTTCTGCGTAACTGAGGTAGTTATTGATAAATGTTTGCTGATTGCTGCTGCATGACGTTGGCGGACTAGACGGGAAGGAACAACTACCCGAACCGCTAGTGCTCGACGCACATGGGCAAGCTGTATTAGAACTCCAGTTACTTCCACATGTTGACGTTGGGTTTTCTGACGTCGGTGGGCTTGGAAATTCAGACGGATAAGCACCGTTCATTGCGTAATAAGCATAAGCCGTGGAAATGTAGAACGTGTCCGATGCCGTAGTTCCTGCTCCGTTGATAAAATAATTTGCCACAGGTAATGCGTCCGTTGGTGCTGCAATTGCAAACGGTGTATGACCTGCGGCTTCTCCTGCCGGATTCGACCACCCACAAGGATTGAAGTAGAGTGCGTCCAATGCCGCACCACCTACCGCAATCACTAAATAATTTGGGTATCCGGATTTTATGGTGGAATCATGGTGACAGACAAATGAATTATAAATCGGATTATCTAGTGGATGACCGTGACCATCTCAGGGATTTCGGACCTTGTGGTACAACCAGATTCGACTGATTGTCGAGAGTAGAAGGCGATTTCATCACGCTGACGCGAGACTGTGCCCGACTGCTTCGGTCATTTCGTCTCACCTCGTGGCTATACTAAGACGACTCAGACGATCAAATGAAGATAAAGAAAGGGGGCCAGTCCCCGATTTATCGAGGCTGGCACCTTTATTACAAGACAACAAAATTCATTGTGAGTGTATCCTGATTTTTACACATTTTGCCGATCAGCAACTTCACTAGACGATATCCTCTTCAAAGTCCCAGGGTGCTTGGTATCGCGGTAGTTATGGCTGAATGGTTGAATCAGTTACCGATTCTATCATCACCGTTTTAGCAACAATTCTGGCACCAAACTCGGTGGAACCAATCAAACGTACCTCCACGTTATCATTTTCATATCGCTCGACATCTATTCCTAAGAGATAGTTATGCTCGGACAACCCATCAAGTTCCACATCGGAAACACCGTTCAGTTTAAATGTCACTATTCCTGTTTTACCTCGAATCACGCGCCCTTGACCGTCCACCCCATTAATCCATTCGGACGCAAGTATCTGGAAAGAAACAGATGGACCTTTATGACTAAGAATAACTGTCAATACTTCGTCATCATGAAAACTGGGAAAATATCCAAAGAACCTTTCAACTAGGTTTTTGTTTTTGATAAGATCCTCCAAGAATATACCTCCCTTGGCTTTAGAAATTATCTAGTTTTAAGCAAGTGCGAGAAACATAACATAGGGTCCATATTCAGAAATCAATGTACCTAGCAGGACGCCTCCACTAACAATCGCACTGCCAGTTACTATTGCCGATGGGTTAGGAAGAATATCACCGTTTTGGTCATATTCTTCGTCTGTCAATTCTCTTCCACCACCTGATTGTCTACTAGGGGCGCCACCATTTGGATCAGGGATCCAATCATGTGCATGCTCACCTTGTTTACACCAAGGATGACTTACTGGATTATCATGATTCTTGGGATGAATGTCTTTTGTTACCCATCCGTCCGGACCATAGAATCTTCGTTGATTAACAGCCCCATCCCTACCAATTTGGT
Source organism: Alicyclobacillaceae bacterium I2511 (assembly GCA_003584005.1). GTDB lineage: Bacteria > Bacillota > Bacilli > Alicyclobacillales > Alicyclobacillaceae > QXHL01. The sequence continues at coordinate 13,134 of QXHL01000008.1, forward strand.
CATGAACACTATTGGGAGTTTCTTTCCTTGGTACATGATGATCTGAGCTCTGCGTGTGATTGTTAAACGGATTGGGACCTAGCTCTCCATCAGCACCCATTTGACGTGTTCCCAAAGGATCAATATTTGTAAGTGGGTTATTTGTTACGTACGCATACTCATTGTAGCTTAGGGCATCTCCAACTTGCGGTGCTACGGGATCCTTGGACAAAAACCGTCCGATTGTAGGGTTATAATACCGTGCATTCAGGTAGTACAGCCCAGTATCCCAATCGAACCAGTATCCATGGTAAATAAACGGATTTTGGTCCCAAATGTTTAACCCGCTGGTATCTGTATGACCGATGACATTCCCCCAAGCGTCGTACGTGTAGGTTACGACTTCTTGGCCAGTACTATTATCAATAAGCCCAACAATCTGCCCAAGGCCGTCGTACAGGTAGCTGTAGTCATGCCATGTGCCACTGATGTCGATATCCATCAGTATGGGTAATCCCGCATCGTTGTAGACAAACCGCTTTACTACATTGTTGTTCGAATCCGTGACATAGCCAACCAAGTCTGTCTGGCCGATATAACCGATGCGGTAGCCGTCGATATTGTCCCGACGGCCCAGTGGGTCGTACCCATACGTATCGGATTGGGAACCATTCGTGACCTGAGACAGTTCGTTTTCCGCATTCCACGTATAGGAAGTCGGACCACAACTTATAATCTGGCCGTTGGCATTGTAGGTTACTGAATTGCTTCCAACAGAGGTTAGACGGTTTCCTTCCGTATCATACGAATAGTTGGTTGTCGCAGTCGTGCTTGAATCCGTCACAGATGTACGATTGCCCAGCTTATCGTATGCATAGGAGATGGTATCTCCAGTCCAAGTCGTCTCCTGAGTTAACTGGTTCAAACTGTCATACGAATAGCTTACACTGGTCGGAGTGCTACCTGCATTATTCGTAATCTGCTTGATGTTGCCGTTTGCGTCATACAAATACGTGTAGTCTTCTAGAATATTCCTGTTTTTATCCACGGCTCGGATCTCAGAGAGCTGGCCTGTAGGTAAATACGTGTACATACATCTCAAGTCTCGTAAGTGACTTGGGTCAGGTCCCCACTTTCAAGGATTAAGGGGACTGGGCGAGGCTTGTTTGTGCACTGGCTGCTAACAAGCGTTCCACCAGTCGGTGACCAAAGTTCCGGCGGTTGTACCGATACGTATATTCCTCCATGTACAGTTGGTCATCGAGTTGACGACCATGATATGTGCCATCGATGAATTTCTTGAAGTTGCTGATTGCCTTGTCCAGCCATTGGAATGTCTCATTCTTGTTCCCGTCTCTTGACCGGGCTATCAGGTGACTTTGCACCCCTAAGTCCTCTGCACAACTGGCGTAGGTCGGCCACCCGTCGGTCTCCAAGATGACGCCTTTGGTGAGTCGTCCAGAGAGAACCTCCAGTACGGAGTGTTTGCTGAGATCGTTCACCAGATCCATGAACAGATACTCCGGCTTCCCCTTTTTCATGGAGACACCGGTCACCACAGGGGCCTGGTCTGTTCCCCGCCCGCGTTTGCCTTCGCTCTCACCGCCGAGATAGAAATCGTCAATTTGGACAATGTCCTCGAGTCTGTACTTCGCATTGCGATCTGCCATTGCGATGCGAATCTTGCGCAACATCAGGTCGGGTAGCTTGGGCACCTTGTGGTGCCCTTGCCCCCTAAGAACCGGGCGAGACTCTTTCGAGTCACACGGCTCAAGCCATCCTGCAGTTTTGACGTTGTCGTTGGCCCTTTGACTGTTTTCCTTGCCAGACCACTTGCCATCAACAATGCTTTCTTGATTGGAAAGATAGCGTTCTGGGTTGTCTGGCAAAGTATCATAGTCATGGATGGAACGATACTTTTCGTAGCACCATCGATGCGTAACGACGACATTTTCAATCGTGTTGTGCCCACCCAATCGGTCGGGAATCATCCGAGCGAAAAGGATGTCATTATCTCCGTTTACCTGCCAGTGGCGGAAGTGTTCTACCGATATATTGCATCCGCATAGGGCACATCTGCCACCCGTTTTGTGCACCACTTTCTTTTGGAAGCCATTCAATCGCTTGAGTAGCAGTTGCTCTCGTCTTGCCTCAAAGTATTCATGGTCGCTCGGTCGGTGGGGTGAGCGTCGTCCCTGTATCTTGATGTGCCGAATGATACGTATGTCGCTCATGGTAGCCAGCGTAAACGGCCCGTCCGCGAATACCCAGTTTCGGTTTCCGCGCCGAGTGAAGTATCTCTGGTAAATCCACCATGCGGACTTTTTAGGGTGCCGACGTTTTGCCCATTTCCACAGCATCTGAATTATCTTGTGGTCGCAGTATCCAAAGACCTTCTTGCTGACCTGTGTGCTGTAGTAATTGCCCCACCCGCGAATAATAGGATTGAGCAACCGAATGACCATAGACTGTTTGGCTGACTTATTCGCGTCCAATATGCCCTTGATTTTCCGTAGAACAGCGAGTTTACTGTCCTTGGCGGGTTTAATCAATAGCTGTCCCTTGTACTTGCGGACATGGAATCCGAGGAAGTCGAACCCGTCATTGATGTTCGTTATGTGCGTTTTTTCTAGACTGAGTTCGACGCCTACATTATCCGCAAGCCACTGGGCGATGACTGGAACGAACTGCTCTGCTTGCTCCTTCGTTTTGCACGTGACAATGAAGTCATCCGCATAAGAGACGATGTTGATGCCAGGATTAGCACGGCTGCTTCCGAATCTCATTTGGAATGCCTTTTGCCGCAAATCTTTCTCCATACCCTGTAGCGCGATGACCGCAATTAACGGCGAAATCAGGCCACCCTGCGGAGTGCCTCGCGTGCTTGCCAGCAGGCCTTCTTCGGGGTCGAGGACCGGAGCTTTCAGCATACGCCGAACATATATGCGGTCCTCCGGGGCCAGTCTAGCCAAGAGTTTCGCATGGTCGACGTTGTCAAAATAGCCACGTATGTCCCCTTCGATGACCCATTGGGCAGAACCTGACTTGCAGAAGTTCGCGAAGACTTGACTCATGGCATCCCACGTTGACCTTTGTGGACGGAATCCGTACGTATTGGGCGAAAACTGAGTGTCCCATTCTGGTTCCATGGCCGCTTTATGAATGGCCTGGCACACGCGATCATGAGTAGTTGGAATACCGAGCGGCCTGGGTTTTCCGTTTTTCTTGACGATATACACACGCCGAACGGGTAGGGGACGGCTTCCGAGATCGACGAGTCCACGTAGCTCACGTCTCTTTTCTGGCGTGGTGTACGTTTTTCCGTCTACCCCCGGTGTGCGGCGTCCCCGGTTTTCTTGTGTCACATGCCGAATGGCCATAAGTTTGGTGTGGTGGCTGGTACGGATGAGCCACTTATAGTGGCGCACAGCTTTACGATTGTTGTGTTCGACTGCGTGGGCCAGTTGTCGCTGTAACCTGAGAACGTGGTGTTCGATTTCCTTCCAGTCTATCCACTCGTCTGCATGCTCACTGGCGTCCGCTGTTTGAGCTTTTACCCATGCGCGCATAATTGCGTCTTCGTGGATTTCGCGAGGATTCTTACGAATGTGGCCTGTTGACTCGTCTTGTGAGACGGCTTTCCGGTTCATAACAGACCACTCCTTTCGTCTCATGCTGCAGGATTTCCGGCTGGATGACCTTGGGCAAGTCTGCACGTTTTCGCGTCAGGGTATCTCGGCATTTTTGCCGCCCCTATCTGTCCCATTACAAGACAGCCTTCGCTTTTTGCCCGTTCCTTTACCCCCTGAAGAGTTCGGCGTCACTCACGTTTTGCTTACTGTCTATTCTTCAGACAGACCTCATGGGGCTTACCTTGTTCCGTTGACAACCCGTCTTTGAAGTGTTTAGGTGCTCCGACTCCCGCGGTAGCGCTCAGAACTGCGAATCAGTAAGCGTGGAGTGCTGATTCCGGCTACATGCCTTTTGGCTCAAGCGTGTCAAGGTGTTTCGCTCGTTTCCGATAACGCGGTTTATATGGAGTTCAGGTCACTTCACCATGCACTTCACAACCTAGCTCTGGCTGGAATTCACCTTAACCAGCGCGGCTACGTTGTCCCGCGAGCTCCGTAAGACGGTATTACCACCATCCCACGTCGCGGTAGGTTCGCTCTCGCAGTTCAGAGAGGGCGGATTTGCACCACATGATTGTCAACAGCTTTCAAGTCGCACCCACGCGGTCGGATACGACACACCCAACGCCCGTTCCAGCGTTGTAGCGGCGATACCGCCTTTATCATTGGCCACCAAATAAATGGCGACAAACCATTTCGTCAGCGGCGTTTGACTCTTGTGAAAGATAGTACCAGACGTGACGGACGTTTGACGATGACAATCCTTACACACAAACAGGGGCACCCGGTTCACTGCGTTCCTTCGATGTGCTGCTTGCACCCGCATTGCGTTACGACTGCCACACTTGGGGCAGCAGAACCCCGACGGCCACCGAAGTGCAATAGGGTGTTCCTCACATGCAGATTCACTGGAGAAACGATTCGTGAAATCGACCAAGTTCATCTATGACCACCTCGATACGAACGTATGCTCCGTATCGAGTTTAGCACTCATTCCCCACTTTGACTACAGAACTTACGAGGCTTGAGATGTATGATTCTTTATAATTTCGATATTTCCAACACGGAAATTAATATCCAGTGTCGCGCTCGACAGAAATAATATACTGTGCCGAATCAACTCTCTGCCCATTTTATGGAAATCATCACAACCATATACTCCAACTTAATCTTCTGGTATATTAAACGTAGAACTAATGACATTTTTATAGACGAGCGAAAATGTATCACGACCTTACGGGTCTGAGTTGCCATCAATCATCATCATGATCCCATGCCACCTTATATCGACCACAATGTATACATTGGAATAGGTAAACACCAATTGGAGTGGTTAACTCTGCGTTCTGCGGGGAATCCGAGCGCATGCTAGACCACAAGTATCCTACGTCAATGTGATCGTCAATCATTGAAGACAAGAAACGTTTACCCTCGCCGTCGGGGGAAAGCTCATTGAAATCGCTTTGTCCCGCTTGCTTTAAATAGCAGCAATAATCACCGCAGTGTGCAGGAACAAATAGATGTTGATAGGTGGGTATAAAGGGTGTTCTCTGCTCCAGATCTACCGTACATTTTTGAGCTAACATTTCAATCTCTTCGTTACTCAAGACACCAAATCCCTGTAATTGTCTAACCAATGAACCTTTGTCACCTTCATTGGTCGTAAAACCATTTTCGCCGAGTTTTCCGTTAATTAGGCATTCCTCACAGACGAATTCCATTTCTTCTAGCCCGTAAAATTCGCCCATATATCCAGTACGATATTGACCGCATAGTTCACATGTCGACAGATTGTCCGTATAAGTGGAGAATTGATAAGGATGTCTAAAATACCGATATGGGTTTTCAAACTTTAATCGGGCAAGAATTGTCGCACTGTCGACAGGTCTGGTATCATGCTCACTTTGTGTGCAATAGTGAGCTTTATTTTTTGATAGGTGGACTTTTTCTGTAGGTGCACCATCCAATTGAACTCTGAACACTAGATCTTCAAAATCAACCTCACCGGGCCCATGACTGCAGTGAAACTCATACAAAGCGTCATTTAGTTGCTCAACGTATAGCCCTGCGTTTCCAATCCAAGCGTCTACTCTGTTTACCTCTTTAGAATAAATCCAAACGTTCCAAATTCGCATGATTCCTGAGTCTCCTTTTGGGAAACACCTGAACCTAATTTTATTAGGGGCTGTATCAGTAAAGAATATTGGACGAGTGTATTTAGTTTCATTGTCGTGATCATCCAGGGCAAGATATCCTTGACGTCGATCCACAGAAATTTCAATACCTTGACGGTAAGGGGGGTGGGAATTTTTATAACGTAAAAATTCTATTTCAAATTCTTGACCCGGATTAACGTTAAAGGTGTAGCTCATATGAACAGATTTCGCACCGAACGATATTGGACCTCCTTGAGCTTCACCAAGCATTTCCGCTAACGATAACCTCATATTAAGTCCTCCTATGGAAATCCGTAGCACATAACACTATTTAAGGCGTATTCCGAATCCGTTATTTACGTGTTTGCTGCATATTATAACAAGGCTGGGGAAGCCCAGCCTTGTTAAATCATTAAAAAAAGAACAACAGTGTAGCCATTAAATCGATTAATTCTTCTCCTCCAGCAGCATCCGCAACGTCTTCTGCAGCAACGTCTCCATATTCAGGTCCTAGTCGTCTATATGGATCAGATGAGGCATGCTCCTGAGGCCATTTTGGCACCATTTCAGTGCCCCCCCACCTTTTGGGAATTGGTTCATGACTCAGCTCCATGGATTCATTGCGGCCTATATCCTCGTTATAACGAGTAGGGGGATTCCCTTTCTGCATACGTTTGAGATCATTTTCTGTGTAATCATCTCTAGAAGGGTTTTGTGCTTCATTCTTCCATCTTCTACGATTGACCGTTCTATCTGATGGGGAAGAACCATTTCTGGTTGGTGCATATATATCGTCACCTGGTTTCCAACTAAATGGATTTGGTCCTAGCTCTCCATCAACACCCATTACACGTGTTCCCAAAGGATCGATTCCTGTAATAGGATTATTTATCGTGTACGCATACTCATTGTAGCTTAGGGCATCTCCAACTTGCGGTGCTACGGGATCTTTGGACAAAAACCGTCCAATTGTGGGGTTGTAGTACCGTGCATTCAGGTAGTATAGCCCAGTATCCCAATCGTACCAATATCCATGGTAAATGAACGGGTTGGAATTCCACAGGTTCAGACCCGTGCTGTCAGTATGCCCGATCACATTCCCCCAAGCGTCGTACGTGTAGGTTACCACTTCTTGGCCAGTACTATTATCAATAAGCCCAACAATCTGCCCAAGGCCGTCATACAGGTAGCTGTAGTCATGCCATGTGCCACTGATATTAATATCCATCAGTATGGGTAATCCCGCATCGTTGTAGACAAACCGCTTTACTACATTGTTGTTCGAATCCGTGACATAGCCAACCAAGTCTGTCTGGCCGATATAACCGATACGGTAGCCATCGATATTGTCCCGACGGCCCAGTGGGTCGTACCCATACGTATCGGATTGGGAACCATTCGTGACCTGAGACAGTTCGTTCTCCGCATTCCACGTATAGGAGGTCGAACCATAGCCCGTTATCTGGCCGTTGGCATCGTAGGTTACCGAATTGCTTCCAACAGAGGTTAGACGGTTTCCTTCCGTATCATACGAATAGTTGGTTGTCGCAGTCGTGCTTGAATCCGTCACAGATGTACGATTGCCCAGCTTATCGTATGCATAGGAGATGGTATCTCCAGTCCAAGTCGTCTCCTGAGTTAACTGGTTCAAACTGTCATACGAATAGCTTACACTGGTCGGAGTGCTGCCTGCATTATTCGTAATCTGCTTGATGTTGCCGTTTGCGTCATACAAATACGTGTAGTCTTCTAGAATATTCCCGTTTTTATCCACGGCTCGGATCTCAGAGAGCTGGCCTGTAGGTAAATACGTGTAATATACCGTGGCCCCAGCAGTCTGATACATTATTGCCGCAACTTCGCCATTGGCTGCATAGCCAAATTGGACAGTCCCGGTGCCATCACTCGTTTGCATCAACTGACTACCAATGTTAAATTGGTTCGTCTCATTCCAAGTCGTTCCGCCTACATCGTACGCAACTTGTTTGGTATTCCCAAGCGGATCGAGAGTGAAGTTTTCAGTATTATTCACTGTACTTGAATATGGCGCAGTAACAGATGTCAATTCATTATTGGCATTATAGCCATCGTTATAGACTGTACTGCCATTTTGGGTTGCTTTTAGCAAATTGCCATTGTTGTCATACGAATAGCCAAAGGTATCCGTTGTGGTAGCACTCTTATCGGTGACACTCGTTATCCGATTGGCATTGTCGTAGCCTAGGCTCATCGAGGTCCCATTTGGATCCTGGATTCCCGTGAGCAAACCACCGGCATTATAATTCTCCATCGTATTGAGAGCCGTGCCATTGACCGTTTCAGTCTGCTGAGTTGGCTCGTTCAACTGGTTATATTGATACGCAACTTGATTTCCATTCGGATCCTGAATCGATTTCAGGTTTCCATTCTGGTCATACGTGTAGTTGAAGGTCGGATAGACGGTCGATCCATTTACCTGGGCGGTGTACGTATATCCTACAACCTGATCCATCTTGTTATACGAGTAATACGAATTGTTACCGTTCGGATCCGTGATTTGATTCGGGTCCCCGGTATTTTCACCTGTAAAGTTGGTGCTGAACCCACCACTCGTATTATCGTTGCCGTAGCCGATTTGTACGGTATGACCCAATTGATCGGTAATTTGGGTTGTATAGTTGTTGTTAGCATCATAGCTGTACGACGTAAACAAGTTCGATTCATCCAGTAAGATGTCATCGAAATAGGCTGCCGCGTTCGAACCATTGGCATCCGGGTCGACCGCTAAGGTCACTTGGACACTTGCTGTATGGGTCGGGAACTCTGATGCAGGCACGACCACATCTACGCGGGTCCAGGGAACGTCTCCAGCCGAGTTCTGATTAGTATATCCGATCTTCTGGCTATCAAACGATTGAAGCACATTTCCATTCGCGTCGAGTGCGTCGAGACGAATATACGCATCGTTTCCGGACATGTTGTGCGTGTGAATGTATCCGATGAGCGTGAAATTATGATTGCCAAACGAATCATTCATTTGGTCGCTCACAGTCTCAGTTGTTGCACCAGACACGCTGCTTGATTCAGGGACGAGCTCCAATGCTTTTTGTCCACTGTGAACATCTGTACTTTCCCAACTTGCACTCCCGCTACCGACAGCCGTGTTCCAATAATCTGGCCAATTGCTCCCATTCGCTTGCGTATAGTCGTACTCAAATCCGGGGTCCTCTAAAACATTGTAATCACTGGCCGATGACGAAGCCGCCAGAAAACGCGCTTGTAACCCGTTGAACCAAGCCTGTCCCGTCTCATAGTTGTAGTCAACATACACCTCAAGCGTCGAGGGCAATTCACCATTACTGTCCTTCAACTGACTTAATGAAAACGGCGCTTCAACTTGATTCCAGACGTCGTTCGTACCCGTCGGGAAATACAAATTCGATGCTCTAATGTTCTGCGTATTCCCATCAGCATAAGTGGCGTACAGCTTTAAATCATACTCTGGGGTGGTCGATTCACTCGATCCCGTTGCATTTTCCTCTTTCGACCAACCCGAAAGGATAAGTCCATTCCACGCATATTGGGGGAGGTTAATATACTGATACAACTGATTCCCTTGTGACGTCGCACCGCCCAACAACATCGATGCCATTCCGTTATGGCTACCCGTCGCACTCGTATCCATCTTTACGGTCGCCGGTGCACTGGTTACTGAACCCCAGTCCACTGGCAAAGTAGCGCTGGGAGGATTGTTGGTGAAAGATTGGTTTAAGATGGAGTTATTCGTTCCAGCTCCACTTAATGGCTCCAGTTGTATGCCGTCCCAATAAGCCGTGCCTGTCGTACCGTAGAGCACCACATTGATTAATACATAATTTGCATCCGATGGTGCGGTGATTTCGGCAGTTTCACGAGTCCATCCATTCGTTCCCAGCATATTGTCAAGATAATTCGTACCTGGGGTCGCCGACGGGGTTCCCGTGTTGTTTTGGTACCAGTGCATGTTGATAACCGCACCGACTGGACTTCCGCCATTGGGTGTTCCATCAACACCGACTGTCTTTAACCATGTAGACAGATTGTAACTGCCGTTCGGTTGAACCGGGACGTATTCACTCATTTCAACAGCTTCGTCTCCGCTCGTGCTGGTCGCTGCTTGAAGTTCTAAAGAATGTGTCCCGAATTCCGATTGTGTCGTTGTGTCTGTGGCGGATCCACCGGTCCCAGATGAAGTATTCGTCCACTCTGCTGGTAAACCGTTACTTTGGGTGACCTCAAAGCTGCTGTTCGGAATGAGATTTTGACCGAGTGAAACGGGAGGACTCACCTCAGTGGGCATACCATATTGGTTATAGTCCGTCATTTGGTTTTTACCCAAAGAGTTCACACTGTCCGTCAATTCGGTACTATTGTAGCGATTCCCTGAGATGCCAGCGTTATTGTTGTCATTGCCGGTTAACTGTGAATTGCTGTTATAAGACAAATACTGGTTGTTGCCCATGGCATCTGTGGCTTGAATCGGCAATGAGTTTCCTGTCGTGCCAGTCCCATTGTCATATTGATACGATGTTGTATTTAAGTTTGGGTCTTCAACTTGTTTAAGCTGATCGTTTTGATCCCATGTGTAAACGGTCTTCAAATTCAAACCGGTTGGATCAACTTGTTCCTCCGTGACATTGCCAGATGCGTTGGTGGTGTACATTACCTCGTGACCATTTGGATCGGTTACGGTCATGGTCGGGTAGCCATTGGACGTCCCAGTCGTATAGGTATCACTGGCATTCACAACCGATCCGTTCACCGTGATTGGACTGGTGACGGAGGATATCTCATTCCCACTATAGCCGTACGAAGTAGTAACTCCATTCGGATCGGTAACCGATGTCAGCTGATTTGACGAGTTGTATCCATAACCCGTTGTCGTCGTATCGGTTGAGCCGCTTTCTGCCGCGATGGTAACACCGGTGAGATTCCCGTTTGAATAAGTGTAGGAAGCGACACGTCCTGCTGGATCCGTAATCGATGCGATCTGTCCATTACTGTTCAAGGTAACCGACATGACACGGCCTGATGGATCCGTGATGGTCGAAAGCTGACCAGAAGAGTTATAGCCAAAGGTCGTTATATTGTAACCGCCGTTCACGATGGGAACCGAGATGCGGGTCAACTTGCGGGACGCGTTGAATTGAATCTGTGTCCCATCCTGTTCAGTGACGGTGTACCCGGAACTACTGATCGTGAGTGAAAGGTGTTCCGCATCCGAAACAATATATGAGCCATTCCCATTTGGAATAAAGAAATGTTGGCGACCATTCGCATCGGTAAAGACAATCGGCCCATGTCCCCAATTGGCAATGGACATGTCCAAGTTGGAGGTCCATCCGTTACCAAACAAATTGGTATGGCCTGGAGCCGAAGATTGATTGGTCAAACTGTTGTACGTCCGCGTCACGGTCAGAGGGTACCCTCGACCCGGTGTATTTAAATCGGTCTGTGATAGTTCCAAATTGCCATCTGAAACATTGACTCCATCTGCGGTTTGGGTCCAGAAGGACGCTGTGCCCACTGGTTGAACACTGTAGGTGATGGACAGGACCGGCTGTTCGTTGGCACCTGTATTCAAGTTGGTGCCAAATTGCGCATAACTGCTCGTACCGCCAACAAGAGCAATCCCGTAGTTATCCGCCTGTTCGCTGTACCATTGTTTGACCAGCGATGTAACATTGAAATTCCAAGTTCCTACGTATGGACTGCTGGAGGATACGTTGGATGTGGCTTGCGTTTGCGTATCCGTCGCGCTTCCATATGAAGGCTGCGTGCTCCAAGTCACGGAAGTGGGAGGCCAGCCAGAAGTGATGGGTTCTGCCGAAATTCCCATTCCGTTTTCTCCCGAATAGTTCTGATACGCTTCAAACGTGGCCGATTGAATCGTTGCACCGGTCGCTCCTGGAAGCAGTGCCGGTAACTGTTCAAACTGGTAGAGTGTATTCATCGTCCCATTGACCGACGATGTTCCCACATCCGCAAGGGTGGTCCCGGAATAGTTGCTGTTCGGATAATTGGACACGACAAACGCAGCCTGGGTTGCCTGTGAAGGACTACCCGTTTGAATCGTTGGGTCAATGGTCACCGGGAAGACCCGCCCTGCTTGTTGCAACCATGAGGAATCCGCTGTAATGGTCAGCGTAGCGGTACCATTTCCATTATTCGTAATCGATTGAGTGACAGCCTGAGAAGTGACATGGTTTGCATCAAACATATACGGTGCCGGAATATAGGCCACCGGTTTACCGGTGTGTATGTCCGTAAATGTGATACTCCCATCGTTGTTTTGGACATAAGACAACCCTTGTAGATTGAGGGTGAACGATTCCGAATTCGGCGCGGAAGCTGAATTTAAAATAATCGATTCTTTTACACCATCCGGCAACATGTCATAGCTCAAGTTGGTGTTGTTTAAGGCTCCGGTAAAAGAGATTCCATTTCCCTGGACGGTCGAGGAAACATTGGTCGCATGATTTAAACCCATATCGATGGAATCTCCATCAACGGAAAATTGCATCATGTTTGAAGACTGGGCTTTTCCGGCAAAGGCAACTTCAAAACCATTCGCGGCATTGTGGTAAGGGAAATTGGCGTCCGTTCCCTGAACAAGGCTGTTATCGATGCTTTGCCAGTGTCCGGTTTCATCCTTATAGAACTGAGGAGTGGTATAGACATCCGTCGTAAATGTACCATTTGGGTTCAGGAACGTTTGGGAATTTGCCGTCCGTAGTCCTAAAAGCTCTTGAGGAGTACTACTCGGAGAGGGTAGATTCAATTCCGAATAGTCTGCTCGATTCCCTGTAGTATCCGACCCACTTGTAGGAGACGACGAAGACGAAGGAGCCCAAGCCGGACCGTTTACATTTACGATGGATGGGTCAATCGTGATCGGAAACGCCCGTTTCAGGCTATGCAGCCAAGAAGAATTTACCTCGATATTGACGACGAAATCACCATTCGCAATTGGATACGCCGTCATGGATGCAGCGGTCTTCGACTGTACGCCGTTTGCATCGGTTACAACAGGATTGGGTATCATTGCAACTGGCTTATGGGTTTGTTTATCATATAAGATAATTCCTTGGGATTTCACATAACGAACCATAAGATGAGATGTTTGTACAGTAAAAGTGAATTGTGTCTGGGTTTTATTATTGTGAAGCACAATTCCTTCTTTGATACCATTTTTCCCAGTGGTATAAACAACATCTACACCCGGCAGAATCCCCGCATATTTGACGCCATCAGACGTAAGGGAAACGGGTACCTGCTTTGCGTTTTGCAAGGTAAATTGAATCTGATTTAATCCGTTCTTGTAAGAAACGAGTGGACCGTTTCCAGACTCAGAGGCGAAGTGCGTCTCGTATATTGGTGTCGTACTTGGGGTACTTACCTTTTTGACACCCTTTCCGATCGGTGAGCTAAATCGGACAGGGTTTGAAGCTAAAGAAGAGTTCGAAAAATGGATAACTTTCAATTTGTCCATTGATGTTTTAGATGCTCTGGGGTTCGTCGGATTCGACGGTTGACTCAGAGACCCAAACTTCGGTGGGAAAGAAATGCTATTTGCCGTATGAACATCGTTACCCGAAGTTCTAGTCAATGGTACGTTTACCTCGGCCTCAGTTGGAGTTGTAAGCCCAAGCAAGGTCGATAGTGCAACTAAAACAGAGATGTAACCCTTGAGTGACACATTTATCCCCCTTTGCGAAATAAATTTCGTACAGAGGGAACATTAACAGGAAATTTAAAATGCATCATTGCAAAGATCCTGTTAAAAGCACTATTCAATTGGACAAGTACCCATTTTAGACCGTGCTTTTCCAGAGATAGCCTCTTAATAGGTTACCGCTTGAATTCGGCCGCCTTAGCCGGACAGACGGTATTCCAGACGGTTATACCATTGTTTTGTGCTGGAGATCCGCTGAAGAGATAATATCGCGGGAAGTAGTATATTGTCATGAATCAAAATAAAACATAGTGACCAGCTGCATGGTATCATTATAATTTCATGATCGGAAGAGTGGAAAATGCGAAGAAATAATGAAGTTCCTGAAGGCAGTGGAAGATTTCTTCTTAATACAATCACCGCGCATATGGCGAGGAATGAATACCACGTGTAGGAAGGGTTCTATGAAGCTTGATGACAGGGTTGAATTTTTGGTACATGTCACAGATAAAGTTTCTGAAACCGGAACTGGTGAAGGGAGGGAAGAAAATCGATAATGGTTGATATTCTCAATTTACCTCAATTAAACATCAGTCGTATTCTTGAAAATGAACACGATTTCCAAATACACGTAAGTGCTATCCATGAGCCTTCTGTTTGTCCACATTGCGGTTCGGTGGCCAATCTTTACAAGCACGCTTCCAGAGAACAACTATGCATGGACCTACCGATCCATGGAAAACGTGCGGGACTCCTTATCCATCGTCAAAGATACAAGTGTCGCGAGTGCGGGCAAACGTTCTGGGAGCGATTGGACCATACCATTGATGCGAAGCGAAATTGCACTAAGCGGCTGTTGGCCTACATTGAGAAACAAAGCTTGAAGCGAACGTTTGTCAGTATTTCAGAAGATGTTGGACTCGATGAGAAAACCATCCGAAATATCTTTCGTGACTATGTGAACCGATTGGAGCAAACCATCCGATTTGAGACCCCTAAATGGCTCGGGATTGACGAAATTCACATTCTCAAGCCGCGGTGTGTCATAACGAATATTGAGGAGAGAACCCTCGTTGAGCTTCTTCCGAATCGAAACAAGGAAACGGTCATCCATTATCTTCAGCGGTTACCAAATAAGGACCGAATCAAATACGTCACCATGGACATGTGGGCACCATACAGAGACGCCGTTCAAGCAATACTTCCTGGTGCAACCATTATTGTGGATAAGTTTCATGTTGTACGTATGGCCAATCAAGCTCTGGAAACCATTCGCAAAGAACTCCGGGAGGGTCTTTCTCCAAAAGAACGGCGCGGTTTGATGCATGATCGGTTTATCCTATTGAAACGTAAGCACGAACTCTCAGATATGGAACAAATCACGCTTCAGGCATGGACAAAAAACCATGCGTCTTTGGGCACTGCCTACGAACTAAAGGAGTCTTTCTTTGACATTTGGGAAAGTGAGAGCCGACAGATGGCGGTGCTCAAATATCAGGATTGGAAGGCCCGGATCCCATCAAACTTGGAACATGCTTTTAAACCCTTGTTGAAAGCACTCACAAGTTGGGAGAACGAGGTCTTTGCCTACTTTGACCATCCCATCACCAACGCTTATACCGAATCGCTGAACAGCTTAATACGTGTCATAAATCGATTGGGTAGAGGTTATTCCTTTGAGGCGTTGAGAGCAAAAATTCTGTATACCGAGGGATTAGCGAAGGTTCGAAAGCCAAAATATCAAAAGAGGAAATTCACAGCTAGTTCCGAACTTACGGAGCATGATTACCAAATGTTTCACCAGCTAAGTTTACCTTCAGTGGTGCGTGAAGAACCTCACGAACAACTGCTCGGTATAGACATTTCCACCTTGATCGAGAAATTGGAGAAGGGTGATTTATAAGCCCTTTTCCACCATAAAATCCGAATACCCAATAATTTCCACTCGAAACGTGGCCCCAAATGACACTAAAGTCGTTCTGAATACTGGTACTCGGCAGTCCTAAAGCTGCTGCAATACCTCGCACCATTTGTAAATCCGCTGTCTCTGCTGCGTACAGTAGGACTTGAGATGCGGCAATTCCCATGTAGATCCCTCCTCGTGTTTTGTTAACAAGTGCAGCCTTGGTTAGAATTCATGCCTGAGTTACAACTGGTGCTTGCGTCCGCTTCTGCTGGTAATGTACTTCCCCATCCGAACGGATAACTTCCATGAACGGCGTAGTACGCGAGCATAGCAGCCAATTTCAGTGTACCTAGAGCTGTTGTACCTGCTCCGTTTTCAAAGTAGTTTGCACCAGGAAGTGATGTTTCCGATTCGGTTGCATGAGCAAACGGTGTATGCCCTCCTGCTTCACCCGCAGGATTTGACCATCCACATGGGTTATAGTAGAGAGCCGTGTTTGCATTGGCACCAACGGCGATTACAAGATAATTTCCGCTCGACGTGTGCATCCATATGTCATAGAAGTTTCCCAACACATTCGGAGAAACTGGAATACCGGAAATCGCTGCGGCTGCTAATGCCATGTCGTAGTTCTGTGGGTCTGCTGGATAAAGGAGTATGTTCCCTGCTGGTACAGTCATTAGATATCACCTCATTTTTTGATAACAAAAATCTAGCGGTTTTTGGATGGACGATTGATTGAAGTGAACACATGTTGATCTGGTGTGGATGTTTCCTCCAGTCCGCGACATTCCCTTTAAAAAGTGAAGAGTAGAGAACCTCGTTTCGACCCTCTACTTATATAAAAGACATCGACCCTCGATTTTGATTACACATTTTTAAATTTTTTTGTGATGACCTCACGAATCAAAATCTCACACACCTCCTGGATGGCTTCGGGCTGCATTCGCCCAGACAACCGTGTGGCTCTTCGGATCTCCGGCATGAATCCTTGGCAAAGGGGTCCTATAGACTGCCAATTCTCTCGACGGACTTGCAGCAGGAGGTCATGAATTTGCTGTGGACTGCGTTTCACTGTTTCATCCCCGTTCCTATATGTCGCAATGCCTTTCGATGCAATCGACTCACTTCAGACTGACTCATTCCTAAAATTGCAGCCGTTTCCCGCTGTGTCGCTTGATGAATATAGAGGCTCACCATGACTTTGCGTTCCTATGGAGACAAAGTTTCAAAGACTAATCGCAACTCCACTTCTTGACAATTTTTGTCTGTCGATTCGGATGGAATCAATTCTCCCATTTCTTCTCCATCCTCTGTGAGGATTTCATTGAGCGCCAGTAAATCCTTAGCCCACCGGGTGTATTTTTGATTAACTCGAATGGCCGCATTTCGAATCACTGTCTTACACCAAGCCACTTCCTGTTCCGGTGTGTACCCATCCTGACCCTCGGTCATTTTCCTCCCCCATTTCTGCCCTTTAGATAAACTCCCTGCGCTAAATGTCCGCCTCCAATGGCTGCAGACGCGGACAGAAGACCGTTCAACCCCAACACGATCCACCCCGCAACAGAAGCAGGAAAAGGACGAGTGGTGGACAAGAAAAGCAGTTCCCCAACTCCGACAGCCAGCCATTCTATAGCCACCTGTTTGATTCCAGGAACCCGATGAAGAACTTGAACGATGAGAAATACAGCGAAACTGGCTCCCCCGAAAGTGTGCAAAGAAGTCGTCGAAAACAAAGCGTCTGTCATCAAGGACCACCCTACCCAAACATTTGTTCGCTTAATATTTGACGAAGCTGTCCCTGATTGTGTGACACGCAGAGGCAAACAACGAGAGATTTTTTGTTGGAGATTGACAGATCACTTCCCGTTGTAGGGGACATACTGAGAGGGGACGTTTAGGGGATGGATGTCCTTCATTTCAAGCGCAAAAGAAGAAAAATGCCCCCTTTCTGCACAGTTTTCGTGCAAGAAGGAGGCCAGCACCACCTGGAGTTTGGGGTTTGACTGTATCCCCCATGAAGGTATGCTATGCTCAATGTTTTCCGGAAAGGACATTCGCCCATGAAGCGCATCAACCTCCAAGACACCTTTTTCGTCAATGTCAAAGAGGACCACACCGTTTTTCTCACGAATCGGATTTTATTTCAAGAGAAAAACGTCGGATTCGAACCCAACAGATCTTTTCTGTCCCAAGGCCAAACGGCTTCCTCACGCTGTTCCACCGCCGCGTCCTCCGTGTAGGGCACAGCCGCTTTTCTCCACGACTCGGACTGCCAATCGGTGTCATCCATCAACACATAGAGGTCAAATTTTTCCCCGTCCCGAGTCATCGTCAACGCATGGCTTGATCCTTGCTGAATTGCGGTGTCAATGGTGTTTCGCAGCGCCAACAAACCCGCTTTGTTTCCCAAGATGAATGCGGGTTGGTGCCACTCTTGCTGGGCATGAAGGTGCAAAAGATTGGGCCTATTATCACCGTTCATCTAAATCACTCCTTCACCTGGCGCGGTATTGTCCTGCACCACGTTCCCATTAGCGTCGTAATACCTTGTTTTCCAACCAGGATGGCAGTTTTCGACATGCCATTCTCCATCAAACACAACATCCAGATTGCTACTGTTGTTTGCGCCGACAATCGTGCCCATTTTGCCGCTCACTTCGATTCGCATACCTTGATAGGCAAATGAAATATTTCTTTGTTGGCATACTGATGTAAAGGTTTCTGGATTGCCAAAAAGGGATCGAACACTGGCTATTCCGATCTTTTTGACGCGCAAGTGAGGCATGATGTCAATAAATAGGGCTTCCCAAATTCCGTCCTGTAAGGGGTACCGCCAACAAAACGCGAATTAACAACGCTATAATTGGATTAAAATGTATGTTGGTCTGAGTCGCTCAATCTCAATGGTCTTAGACGGTCCAATGTAGGGTGCTGATCATCGTCGAATTTGTATTCTCCAAGGAAATTAATGTGTTCGAATCCGAGTGGGAAGATGTGATGTAGTAAACTCTCATCAACATTTCCGCTTGTTTTGAGGAATTTCACCGCTTCCGTCAGATAGACCGTATTCCATACACTGATTGCATTAATCAATATGTTGAGGGCGCTGGCCCGCTGCAATTGGGCTTGTAGTGCGCGTTCCCGGAATTCCCCGCGTTTACCAAAACAAATCGCCCTAGCTAGGTCATTCATATTTTCACCTTTATTAAGCTCTTTTTGAATTCGACGCCGAACCACCTTATCCGAGAGAATGTCGACTAAGAAAATCGTTTTTTCAATACATCCCATTTCATGTAACGCCTTGGCTAAACTATTTTTACGGGCATATGAACCGAGCTTACCCATGATGAGTGCACCAGGTACGATACCTTTCCGGATTGAATGGGAAACTCTCAACACCTCGTCGTAGTTTTCTCGAATGACCTTCACGTTAATTTGACCACGTAGCAGAGCGCTAATTTTCGAGAAGTCACCTGGCTTTCCGAACGTATGGAATCGGGTATCTTCTATATCTCGTAGACGGGGCGCGAAGCGAAATCCTAATAGGTGAGTAAGTCCAAATACATGGTCTGTATAACCGGCCGTATCCGTGTAGTGTTCCTCGATCTGTAGATCCGTCTCATGATGTAAAAGCCCATCAATCACATGCATTGCATCACGTGAATTCGTGTTGATCACCTGAACATAAAAAGATGTCCCTTGATCGCTCGTGAAACGATAAATCGTGGCACCCTTACCAAATCCATAATGCGGATTTGAATCCGCATGAAGTGATGATACGCCAACCGTCATGCGCATACCATCGGATGACGAGGTTGTTCCATCGCCCCAAGCCGATGCTAAAGGGAGTCGATGCTGAAAATTTACTAGGCTGGTTTGAGCGCGGTGGAGCGTATCTTCATCCATTCGCCACTGGGCTGCATGTGCCATTTGTCGATAGCTGATACCCGGCGTGGCCTCAGCCATTTTAGTCAGCCCGATATTTGTGCCCATAGCCATGAGAGCAGCCATAATGACAGGTTTTTCTTCCGGGCTCGGAGGTTTCCCGATCGAGCTATGGAGCAATTGCTGCTCAAATTCTGTCCAATGAGACACTTCGAGAAGTAAATCCGTAAGGTTTATGCGAGGGAGCATGCTATAGAGGGTTCGGCTCAGGGCTTTGGCTGCTTCAGGTACGTCACTTTCCAAGCGGTCAACATGTAAATGGCCGTCTTCGAGTGCAATACCGTCTAATTCATCAATGTGGTCGCTTAAAAAATTTAAACGCTGCGTTAGAGTTTCCATACGTTCAGACAGGTACTCGTCTACTGAACTGCTGACGGCCAATCCTGTATCGCCAGCCTGTTTTGCCCTTTCCCACTCATCCTTTGAAACCAGGTATTCTTCAAAGTCCTTGTGCTGTCGGCTTCCTACAATGGAGATGTTCCCACCGCGCACAGCATTTCTTAACTCGGTCAGAGCCGCCATTTCGTAGTAGGCGCGATTAATCTGTCCATCCGAGCCAATGACGTGGTTCCTCCATCGCCGTGGCACAAATGAAACGGGAGCATCGTCAGACATCTTTCGCTTGCCTGACGTATTCATCTCACGAATCGTTTCAATGGCTTCGATGATGGGCTTTGCAGACGGAGTGGCCTGAAATTCTAAGGCCTTGAGGAAACTCGGTGTGTATTTACGAAGATAACCGAAACGGCCTTCAATAAGGTCCAAATAATCATAATCTATAGGTCTGGATAGTTGCTGTGCAGTTTCCACGGCAGCAGTAAGTTGATCCCATGGCATCACCTTTTCGACCATTTGAAAAGGGTCTACATTGCTATCTCGAGCTTGAATCAGTGCTGTACCTAATTCAGCAAAGGCAACGACCATGGCATTGATTGATTTGCCATTTTGTTGTTGTATCTCCTCCTGAGTCTTACGGCCTTTGTTCTGCAATGCGATCATTTGTCGATGGTGAATTTCGAAGGCCTGGTCGATGAGGTCTTGGCTTAGTTCCCGTAGATAGACAACTAAGATGGCGTATCGTTTAAGGTCTTGAAATCGCCGAAGTGCGAATGGTTCATATCGTGAACCGATTTTCGCTAACTGACGTAACCGGTTTGGATGTACAGTGCTTAGATCATTCGGTAACCCCAATGAACGAATCGTCTCCAATCGTTCAACCACCTGAAGAAAGGCTTCAGGTGAAGTCCGCTCCGGGGCTTCTTTTAGCCACGACCAAGTGGTTTTGTTTCCCTCGTGGGATGCCTCTAACAACTGGTCTAATGCTTGTTTCTGGGCATCCGAGAGTAACAAATAAATGTGCTTAAAAATGGCGTCCGATGTGTGGCGTCGAGCACTCCAGGCAACGCGCTCAATTGTCGTGATGGCAGGGAGAATGACTTTCTCTTGGCGGAGCATCGATATTGCCGTTCGAATCAAATCAAGGGCATAATCATTTTCCAAAGCCTGCTTCGTGAGGCGCTGAAACAGTCGTCGATATGATTGGAGTGAAAAGGACTGGTACCCGTAGGTGCCTCGAATTTCTTTGAGATGATCCCACACCGTATTCTCGCGAGCCGCATATGCATTCCAAAATTGCGGATCGACGTGAATCTGTTGGGCTGCGTGGCGAACAATCTTACCCGGTATCAGGGGGTAAGTGAACAAAGGCCACCCTGGATAGCGAATTAGTGCTAACTGCACTGCAAATCCTAGTCGAGTGTCATCTCTGCGGTGCCGCGCGATAACAGCTAGGTCTCTAGCCGAAAATGTATGGTACGCGGCCAACTCCCATTCGCTTAGCTCATTCAAGTCCATCAAAGATTGGCGCTGTTCATTGGTTAACAACTCTTTTCCACGCACGCAACTTTGCCTCCGATAATTAGCCTAAATCCAACCGCAAATAAACAGCCTTTTTGTTCTCTTCCGTAATTCCGATGTACCTCAATGTGGTGCGTTCTGAGGAATGATTAAACAAATCCTGCAGAAGTGCTAAATCTACGCCTGACTGGTAAGCATGGTATCCAAATGTTTTTCGTAAGGTGTGTGTACCAATTCGCCCGGAGGCCAGCTTCCCATCGTTATCCCAATCCACTAATCCAATTAGCTCTGCAGCTTGATTTAGAATTTCCCACGCTCGTTCGCGCCGGATGGGTAGGCCAGTATGCTTTCTACTTGGAAACAAATAGTCATCCATGCTGGGGTGTTCTTGCTGGTAGTAACGTTCCAAAAGTTTCTTCACGGTATCACCGAGATAAACCCGTTTAGTCTTCCCTGTCTTTTTTTCAACAATGGTGAGATCTTCACGGGCCTTAGACGGCGCGCGAAAAACATCACCGGCCTTTAAGCTTAGAATGTCGCTGATACGGAGTCCCGAGTTGATGCCCAATACAAACAACAGTTCGTTACGAATCGATTGATCTCGTAACACAGTTCGCATGGCTTGAATTTGTCTGATTTCCCGAATTGGTTCCACCGTTTTCAAATCTCTTATTCCACCTTTTTATATGCAACATTATAGTTGATATAATATCGTTATGTGGTATTCAAAACGATACAAAATGCACAATTTATAGAAATCGTTGATATGACGGGATTTTGAACCGAACACAAATACTTTATGTTCGATTCATAATTGTTTAAAATTTAACAAAACTATTCCGCTTAATAGAAGATTATGATAAACTTGCAATTGTAAGGAACATTTTGTTATATAGGGGTGATTTGGATGAAGTTGAAAATGGTCGCTTCTGTTGCTACTGGTATTTTAGGTATTGGTCTAATTACTACTCCCGCATTTGCTGCTTCCACGTCGACGCAACATGCTCCTGCAGCACCCATACTTAGGCAGGCATCAGTATCAGCAACAAATACTCACGGTACAGGCAACCTAATTACTGAATCAATGACGACAAGTAACCCTTCTTCTGGAACCAAATCAAGCAAGCCCGGTACGATTTCTCCAAATGCTTCGGTTTCGCAAACATACAATGCGGGGACGGCAACTTTTTACGCCTATAACATGGGCGGAGGAGTTGAAGAAGGTCAATGGAAATTAGTTAGCAGTGTTGGTTTCATCACCTCTGTGAATATGTTTACGACCTTCGATACAGAATCATTTCAAGACAACTACCCCACTGCTTGGAATACAGTTCAAGCCAATGCTCACCAGGCTAATGTAGGTACTGGATGGCATGATGTCGGATTTTCTGGTTACGGAACCGCCGATGCATTTTTGATTAGCTTTACCGTGCCCTATAACCAAGTAGGGACGGAGATTTATTGAACGAATGCAACGTAAATGGATGAGAACTGCTCTAGATTTTCTTATCAGAGCAGTTCTCATCTGAGGGGCGTGGACAAGATTGAAACTCAGTGTAAAGTTATATCAGATTATCAGCATTGTTTTCTTTCTGTGCATAGCTACGGTTTCAGATGCACTGATTGTCCATTCAGCGATTGAGTTTAATATGAAAGTGCACGAACCACAAAATGTATTTTATTGGTTGAATCCCGTATTAGCCCCCATTCAAGCTGGGAATACGGTTCTATTGCTTGGTGGTATTGGGAGTGGTTTAGTTGGAGCGCTTATTCCCAGTGTGACTGATAAACCATTCAAAAACGTCTTACGGATATTACTCCCGGTAATACTCTCCATCGAGTTAGTTGCAGTTTCAATCTTATCCAATATGATTTACCAGTGGGCTATTATTGGGTATCATCCCGTTAATATTCCTAACTTACCAATACACGAATTCAAAATGTTCTTAGGCATGATGTTGTACTTCTTATTCTGGATTTATGTTGGGCAGGGAATTAGATTAACGACTTCACCCCTATTTAGTAGTCTGGTCGTTGCTGGAATTCAGGTGGCCGAGCTTTTTGTGATTTACCCCCATAATCAAGTCATAGCTCAGTATCTCCCCACGGGGTTAAGCCGGGAACTTGTAGTATCGCATTTTCAATATTGGCAACCCGGATCTTGGTCCTTCAATCCAAATGTAGTCCATTTCGCTAGTACCTCTGTATTGATTAATTCAAACCACGAATTTCTTAATCCATCGTTTTCTCGATTGTATGGATCGTTACTTATGTATATTTTGATTTGCTATATGTATCCAATTGCACGTAATATCTTGCATAACAAAGTGGTACAGCCGGAGGTGCCTTCAAATGCTCAAAGAGATTGATCCACGCACACTGTCACGTCCAACACAACAACTAGATATTAAACTCATCCGTCTTAATACTAATACCGATTTTGATTCCAACGCTCGCGCATCGTTGGAATCTAATACTGCATCAAACGTCTTAGTATGTATGTTACTTAATAACCCAGTCGGTCCCGTCCGTTTTTTATTTGAGCAACCTATGGCCGATCTTACCTCCATTTATAAGGATGTACGATGTTCGGTTTTGTGTACGTTATGCTTAGAAGTGTTTGCGATACAGAGCAATAACTCTTTCATAGGAATGCAGATGCAGAATATTCAAGCTGATCGTATTGATAACGCAGTAAAAGACTCTCTCAAGCAAGACATTTTATCCCTTTTTTCACCAACCGAAAAAACAGAATTTGTAGCGCCGAAAGCGGGATCGATTCGTGCATTTTTAGTACAAAAAAATAGTCCATCAGCGTCATCCACATTTTGGTCTGGTGAACAATTTTTAGTAAATCAATGCAAGTTATCTGGTGGGATATTGGGGATTCCATTATTAGGGAAGAGTATTAATGAGATAGACTCAAACTCTGCATTGACAGCCTTATCTGAGACGGTTAGCAAGGTCATTATTCTAGGAGGGAGCACAAACGGAGAGGAATGGCAGTCAACCCATCTAATACTCGAAACGCAACAATAGAGCTTTACGAAGATGAGAATAACACAACACAGATGATTAGAATCACTGCCTTATAAAGGAACACTCACAATTGGGAACGTATGCCTCAATCGTGTTTGTTATACCCTTTTACTTCCAATTTTAGCGTTGTAAATCCGCGTTTTGTTGGCGGCACCCCCATTAGAACAGGCGAAAACCATCGTTATGGTCGGTCGCGCCACGGGATGGGCCAGCTCACCGAATCAAATTTTTCGGACCACGACATCTGGCGAAAAATGGGTAAGCGTTTTGAAATCTTCAGCCATCCTGACAATGGATGCCGTCACTTCGAAAACCGCTTGGGTGGTCACCCAAGACGGTGCTCATGATGTCATCCTAAGCTATACGCACGACGGAGGCGTACACTGGGCAACACATACACTCCATGCGTCATGGCCTGTAGCTCAAGCTCAGGTGAATGTCGCCACTCACTCGGCGGATGGCTCGTTTGGATCGGTGCTGTTATCGGGTCCAGTGGGTATGCAAACAGGCCCGCAAGCCCTGTGGACCATTTCTCAGGGTCATGTGTCATCCGCCCCTGTCTACACCACCGCCCACGGGGCATTCGCGGCCGTTGCGTGGATATCCTCTACTCGCGCATGGGCAATCTCTGACGGCGCTAGCTCCCCTGCCCTGATGGACTCGATGAACGGCGGCGCGTCGTGGAGTCCGGTGGCACTACCCCTCCCGAGCTGGGTGTCTCCCAAAGCTATGAACAATCCCCGACCACAACTTCAGGCCTCCTTGGAGGCCTTTCAACCACCTACCTTTGTCGATGGCGTGGGCTACCTGTCTACCACCCTAAATGTGCCGTATATCGGCTCTCAGAACATTGTGAAATACCATCACTATGCTGTGCTTTACAAGACGACTCGCGGAACCATATGGAAACCTATTTGGACCCGTGCTAATGCATCTGTGGTCTCTCTGGACTGGATCACATCGCAAGATGGGTGGGATATTGTCGCGAAAGGGCATCAGGTGCAATTGGACCACACCGCGACGAGCGGTCACACATGGCAAGACGTTTTCACCGTTCCCTCGACCATTCATCCCCTTAGCGTAAAGTTCTTTAGTCAAACGGGATGGATCGTCTCGCAAAGCACTCAGGCGAATACGTTGTCGTTATGGCAATCTCACAACAACGGAAAACAATGGCAGGTCGTGCACGAGTAGCACGACCTGCACGACCATTCAACAAATACCCGGGGGTGTGGTGGGATGCCACGTGTAATTGGAACTGTAATTCACGCCCCCAGCATATGGGGTGACATCGTAATCCGGGTCCTGGTAATACTGCCAGATCATCGGAAAGTATCCCCCCACCGTGGGCATAGGACAATACAGTCCTTCCACGGTCGTACAATCTTGCGAGGACTGGGTCGCGGCGATCCATACCACAATAGGTTGCGGCGAACTCTAGTTGCTAGCATCGAGAAGGTTCTGGAATTCCCCGGTTTGACTACCGTAGAGACCGAGCGTTGTTGATGACGAATAAGAATGTGCCGAATTTAGACTGGCAAGCTTATTCAAAAATCCTTCCACAACAGCTTGATTTTCACTCCAAGCCGTAGAATCATTCGCAGTATTCCAGCCGCCGCTACCAAGCGATACAGAGCCAAACATTGTACCCCCAGGATATCCGCCGGGATATTGTTGGTTCCAAAATTGGCTCCAGAAAGCCTGAGCCTGTTCTGCTCCCCACTCTTGATACGTCTTTCCAGAAGGGGTATTTCCTGGGCCTTCAATGTTCCAGTAGGCAAAGGCTGGAATAGAAGTACTCGTGACAGTCCAATAGATGCTCACCGTAGTGCCGTAGCCCATGCGGCCGAGATAAAAATTCATTCCGCAAGGATTACTGGAAGTCCCTGAGTCCGATCCAAAATACCACGCCATTGACTTTTCCTCCTCTTAATATCTCTAGAGCATCGCCCGAAGGCACTTTGAGCGTAACGCCCGAAACCGACACTTGGCCGACAGTAATCTGGCATGTTTCCGACACTTTTTGAAACCCGAAAGGCTCGATGGCCCAAGGGATTGCGGGCCAAAGCTCCACAAGATCGCGGCAGAATGCTCACAAGGTGCGCCAAACGTGGAAGACCGGCTAGTTACGACACGAACGGAGCCTGTGTCGACGGAATGCGCAGACAATAACCGACGGTGCGATAGGTCAGGACCCTTTGGGGATGGTGCGGATGGGGTTCGACAGCCTGACGAATGCGGTGAATATGCCGCCCCAGGTCATCGGGCACATGGGGTTCCCCCGGCCATCCCACCGCCAATAATTGATCATTGGCGATGACGGTATTGGGATGACGGGCGAGATAGGCCAAAATGGCCCACGTGCGAGCGGGAAGGGGGATAAAGCGGCGACCGCGCCAGACCCCATCCAGTGCAAAATCGATGCGAATGTGCGCAGATAACACCAAAATCTCAGCCATCGGCGCCTCCATACAGGGATACTCGCTGGATGGGACAGGCGCGGAAGCCGAGAGAAGAACACGCCGTCTGATTGACGGGCAGTCAGGCTATCTGGTCCCGACGCGCGTCAGGACGGAAGACCCTATGACTTTGCGACCCCGGCTTCCGCGCGGGTGTGCACATGTTAAATGTTGGTAATGATATAACGCTGATAAAGACGGACAAGTTACGGCAGAACGATAAGAGCCTGACCAATACCGAAAAGCATGAAATGCTATCATGAAAGCACAGCCCGTTTGCAGAGTGATCAACACGGTCGGGTGCTTCAACACACCGTCGACGATATCGCCATTTCAACAGAACATTGATGGATGAACAACCGGCTAAGGAGAGCCTGTTTCAATCACGGAATACGAATACCCGTTTTTTGGTCCCTGAATTGTCAAATGGCGAGACATCAATATCCAGTGGAACGTACAGACGATCCTTATCACGTCCCAAACGAACAGACGAAACGGTCACGTCGAAATCGTGCAGGAGGTTCGCTGATTCCTCTAGAATGACGGACTCCCAGTCGGATTTTGGGGCAGCCATGTCGAGGCGTTGACGCAGTGTGGGGCTGGATGGAACGGTGTCAATTTGCAACGCAGCAAAAAAGAACTCATCCTCACGAAACGGCTCAATGTGATCGAAGTCGCTCTTTCCTTGACAGAGCAAGCCAAGATAAGAGTAGGCGATGTCACGGTTCGATATATCAGGTGCACCTACCCCAGGCACAACGGTTTTGTTCAAACGTGATCCGAGATGCGTTTTGTCCAGCAACAATCCGACAAGAGATAAGCCGGAATGCGTTGTGATGGTCTCGTCAGACGGCTCAATGATGAAGCGCAAGAGATCACCTCATAGGTGAGTTTAGAAAAATAAGATTAACTCCGGATCTCTCAATTTTAATCCATCTTTCTACGAATATCTACGTTTTTCAAGAACGCATGTCACGGATTCAGGAAAGAGTATTTGACCCATTTAATGGTTTCATTTTGTAGTGAGGGGTTTATCATCAACTAATTTGCGGGAGAGCCACTTTGAATCGGTACGGGTGGCAACTTTCATCGTAATATGCACATTGTCGGAAGCCATATCAAATTGGTTCGGATATGTCCCTTGAAAAACCGAACGGTACAATTGACCTGATAAAGTGTACAAATTGAATTGATACGGGAAATCCATTGGGTTCCCGGCGTAGTTTTTCCACCCCGTCCTATTGAAATACGATGCCTGCCAGTACGGAGTTCCACACCGCGCGCACCGGGTAGTCATTGCGACCCTTGGCGCGGTGGCGATGGAGGACCTCATCAGCTCTTCATCCGGCATAGATTCGAGCACCAGACGCAGGCGCTCCAAATCTCCAAGCAGTTGCATTTCACGCCAGTCAAACAGTTTGAGCTGTGGTATAATCGCCATGCAGATCACCTTCCACTTTCGTATCTTGAGATGTATGAATGAAAATATAGATTCCTTCATTTGGATTGATGAACACCAAAATCATAGGCTTTTCGGACACGCTCTATTAGTACGAGGAGATGTTATTATGAAAAATCTATTTTCATTAAAGCGTTTATTGAAGGTTTTCGCCATAATAATTGTAATATTAGCAATATTGTTTTTCGGAGTGTTTACTCATAAGGCTAATAGTCGGTTTTTACTGTATCTAAAAGGTACAAATAATACAGTATATATATACAAGAACAATCAATACCGACCCGTGAAGAGTGACAACAACATTTTTTACTTAAATAGTAAAAATATATATCAACTTGATAGATCGCTATATTTTACAATAACTAATAATTACCGTGGTGAAATTATTATGAAAAGAATTATCTTTCATGGCATGAATGCTGGAACATTATTTTTAAACAACGTTGAAATGAACGGGTCTCAAATGGTGTTAATAAATAACATTTGGTACGAAATAAGATTATCCGGGGGATCGAGTTATTCTGTGAAAATTAAGTCAGAGAAGTAAATTGGACTTCTCTGACTTAATATGGTCTTAACTTTATTTCAGCCTACCGGGTCGATATTCCCATAATTTTTCCAATAATCGGTAAAAGAATTCACCGTAGTTAAAGGATTATTCGCTGAAGCCATTGTTAATCCATCTTCACTCATAGTAAGTTCATTATTTGGCCAATCTCCAATGGCGAATGGGCCCGGTTCTGTAACTGAACCCGCAGCCGCACTTGTAAACACTTCGCTACCAAAATCCGTGAGGTGAGGATAACTATTATTTTCTTCTGTACGTTCAACAATCCATTCAGCCGTACTGCCATTATAGTCACTGGAATCCCCGGAGTCGGAAAAACTTACAGCAACATTTGTTGTTTCATCTACCAAGTAGAAGTAAGCTGTACTATTCGAATAACTGACGTCCGCATACATTTTATCTCCGGCTGAAATCACCATATTGGTTAAATCTTGTTGGTAAGGATACTTGGGAAGTATTTCAAACCACGGATAGTAATTAGGAAACATGACATACGTCCTTAGAGTTATTGTCAGATCAGCTTCAGTACCCATTTGGATTAAATCGGGGTTACCGTTTCCCCCGATGCCAACCCAAGTGCAAGAATATTGATAATTCGGTCCACCAGGACCACCAGTAGTGGCATTTGGAACAGTCCACGTAGCTCTTACATCCGTATATCCATTATAATTATATCCATTATACGCATAATAACCTGACCAATTATGAGATGAGGCTGAACCGCTTGCTGTACTTTGGTTTGTGGTATAGTGGTGGGTACTGATGACACTCTTAAAGGTAGGAATAATGAAACGTTTGGAATGCTCCATAGCAGTTTTCCAAGCAGATAACAGTGAAGGGTTTGTCGGTTTTGTAGGAAAACCGTGCGCTTTGAGCTCACCGTTTGTTGCAGTAAGAGGATTAAAACCACTTGATGGAATATGCACGGCTACCCCAAGTTGTTGTGCTGTTTCTGTCGTAGCAGATGAAGTATTAGCAGACAATGTACTAGCAGACGCCGTGTTACCATATGTTGTCTCACATAATAGCGTGGTCATACCAATCGCAGTCATCAATAAAATTTTCTTCATCATTTACCACTCCTCATATAAAAATAACAAACAAGCCCCCGAAGTTTTTTTAGTGAACGGTAAATCACAACCATTAGCAAATAACTCGGTCTATCAGTAAACGCACTAACGATTTAACTGCCTTTTGGATAGCTGTCTCTGATCACTAATCATCATCACCAGACCTCTGTGATTGCGAGCATTGCCTGTCATAGAACGCATAACGACCTGATTGAACATTTGGCAGATCTCGATGTCCTCGTAATCACTCTTCTCAAAGTAAATGATGTTTGTGCTAACGACTCATTGGACTGACGTCACCCGGAATTCACAGCAATCAACAGATTTGTTATGAGAATGCAGCCGTTGCTTAAGAATTGAACGACAAATGATCTTCTTATGGAATTCACCCCTCTCCAAAAATTAAAAATCTGGCCGTATTCCGCCAGACTGTACAGATACTCTATCTGCAACCTGGCTGGCGTAGTGCCTATCGCACTGTAGCCCCATGGCTTTGCGTCCCTCAGTTTCCCGAGGTTTGCCCCTTGTCCCCGTCTCAACATTCTTTATTTAATGTAACCCTATTCTACCAAATCTCCTCTTGCAAACACATTCATTCCCTGTGTCGTTACTGAATTTACCGAAACATACTAAAAATCCCGGAGTTGCTCTGTTTTATGGTGTTTTTCTCGAAATCCCTCTTTTTACTACAATATCTCTTTCCAGACTAGAACAACATGGGTCGACAAGATCATTTTAATCAAATTTCTCGCGTCGGACGCCGGGTCCAAACGCGACATTCTCCGCTGGGCCAGAGTGTCCTCTGGTGGAATGTCGTAGCTTTCCGGGATACAGAGGAGGCTCAACGTTTTCACCGCCCATCCACCATCCGCAGTTGAATCGTCCGTTCGCCCTTCCATTGATGGTCCCCCACCGTGACCAGCAGGTGATGTAGCGTCCCTGTCTGCCAAGCAGGGCGTTGCTCCCCCTTCCCAAAAGCGAGCACGGGGTAGGTGAAGCCCTGCTCGTTTTTCACCCACACTTTCAAGTGCTGGTTCTCTTTGCCCATCGTCTGCGCCGCTTCCACGGTGACGCCTGCGACAAAGAACACCGGTTCCGGGTTCCCGTTCCCGAACGGTTCCAGCTTGGCCAAGTCGTCCACCAGCGAAAACGAGAGTTCCCCCAGGTCCAACGGGGCATCGGTGATCCGGTGCGGGTCCAGTTCCACGTCCTCAAACCAGTTGCGTTCCACGGCGTACCCGTAGGACTTCTGCAGGCGGTTGAGGTCCGCTGTCGCCAGGCTAAACCCTGCAGCCGCCTCGTGCCCGCCAAACTTTTCGAACACCCCTGTGCGCTGTGGTACGTCCGCCAACGCCCGGTACAAGTCGTACTCCGGAATCGCTCGGCCCGATCCTTTCGCTCGGTCCCCGTCCACCGTCACACACAGGGTGGATTTCCAGAAACGCTCGGTCAGCTTGCCAGCGACAATGCCGATCACGCCCTCGTGCCAGCCGCTTCCCGCCACCACCAGCCCTTTTTTCCCAGCCATTTCGGGTGCGCCTCAATTTGTGCCAGGGCTTCCGCTTCCACCTGACTCTGCAACGCCTTGCGTCGGTCGTTGTACACGTTCAGTTCACGAGCGATGCTCAAGGCTTCCTGCGGGTCCTCCGTCAGAAACAGCTCCACCGCCCGCTTCGCATGGGCCAGACGGCCTACCGCGTTGATTCGCGGGGCCAACTGAAACGCCGCCGCCGTGGAGGTCACGCGTTTTTCAGCCAAGCCAGCGACTGCGATGAGCGCTTCTAGGCCCAGGTTGGGCTCACTGTTGAGACGTTTGAGACCCTCCTTGACCAACACCCGGTTTTCGCCAACCAGCGGGACTTGGTCTGCCACCGTGGCCAGAGCCACCAAGTCTAGCAGGTCTTCCGGGAATTCGCCCAGGAGGGCTTGGGCCAGCTTGAAGACGACTCCCGCGCCGCACAGGTCGTGAAAACTGTACATTGACCGTGGATAGGCCGGATGGACAAGGGCGACAGCGTCTGGCACCGTTGAGATATGATGGTGGTCTGTGACAATCAGGTCCACCCCCAGGGCTTTGGCGGCCTCTCCCGCTTCCACCGCCGTGATTCCGGTGTCCACGGTGATGAGCAGTTTCACCCCCTGTTCTGCGGCCGCTTGGACTATGTTGGTGTGCAGGCCATAGCCGTCCGTGAACCGGGACGGGATGAACCAGGCGGGGTCCGCGCCCAGTTTGCGCAGGGTCCGGACCAGAATGGCCGTGGCCGCCGTTCCGTCCACATCGTAGTCGCCATAGACCAGGATGGGTTCTTGGGCTTGAATGGCCTGGCGAATGCGGGCTACAGCACGGGGCATGTCGTGCATCAGCATGGGGTCAATGAGGCTGGAGCGAACCGCTTGGAGGAACGCCTCTGCGGACTCGACGCGAGCACAGTGGCGCGTGGTGAGAATCCGGGCCACCAGAGGATGCAGGTGGAACGCATCGGCCA
This sequence comes from Alicyclobacillaceae bacterium I2511, assembly GCA_003584005.1. Classification (GTDB taxonomy): domain Bacteria; phylum Bacillota; class Bacilli; order Alicyclobacillales; family Alicyclobacillaceae; genus QXHL01. The sequence continues at coordinate 45,389 of QXHL01000008.1, forward strand.
GCGTGCGGGCCGCATCTAAATCGGCTTGGCGGCCGATCTATTTGTATTTGATGGTAGATAGTGTAGTCGGAGTCAACAGCAACGCCCCCTCTGGGGATAGTGTAGCGTGAGTAGAAAGGAGATGTGGGGGAAAACGAGTGCATTATGCGAGTGGGGTGCGTCACGCGACCTTGGGGAGTTGCGTCTAATGACTGGAGGACCGTTTGGGTGCTGGGCAATATTTGTGGGAGGTGTAGGGAATGAAGAAAAAGGCTGTAATGACGGCGGGAATCTTCGCCTTCGCGTTAGTGGTGTTAGTGGGATGCGGGGGAACAAGTGGAACGACAAATCAAACGACTGTCTCTCACACTCCAGCGCCAATTTTCTCATCTCCCGTTTCATTAAACGGAGTAAATTTTTTTGGCGTGCAAAATGGATGGGCTACCAGCTCAAACGGAGGTGTTTTTGTAACAGCAAGCGGTGGTCGTGAATGGAAGCATGTATCGCCAAAATTGACACCCAACAATATGGCAACTTTTTATGATTTTTTAAATCAAAATACCGCTTGGTTATTGGATGAAAGCAAAGATGGAACGATTACTGTTTGCAAAACTTTTGATCGTGGTCGTTATTGGACACAAATGGGAACCCTTCACCTTGCATACCCCGGTGGGGGTGTTCAAGTCGATTTTGTAGATGCTTTACACGGACTTATTGAAAATACTCTTCCTGGAATGATGTCTCTTCCAGCTGTTCTATATTCCACAAATAACGGCGGTTCTACATGGAAACAAATAAATTCCACAGATGACTCTGGAAATCATTCAAATAAAATGCCGTTTGGTGGTGAAATTTTGTTTCACACAGCATTGGATGGTTGGCTTTATGGATCTCCGCGCGGCTTCGACATGGGTGGATTGTATCACACAAATAATGGTGGACTACAATGGCATCATATCGACATTCCTGTGAGTAAAAAAGATCATCATGCCGTGATGCTATTCCCATCCACGATTGTCGAATTTAATCCACAAGTGCTTATCGTTCCAGTTTTCTTTCAAAGGAATGGGGTACAAGTAGATCAAAAGTTATACAGTAGCACCAATGACGGCTTAACTTGGACAGTCCACAATTTACCCGCAGATTCCTCAGCCAATATTTCATTTCTGAATGGTGCTCAAGGGTGGGTCATCTCGATGAACGGTGCACTTTATCAGACAGACAATAGCGGTCATACGTGGAAATTACTTCAGCCGAATCTAAATTTAAATGCAACTTACCCATTTCAATTTGCCACTGCTGTTGATGGTTGGGTTGTTGTTAATGGAAAGTTGTATTATACACGAGATAGTGGAGAATGGTGGGAAAAAATTTATGGATAAGTAACGAAGAGGAAGGGCAACATTAACGCCCTTCCTCTCTCTTTATTAATCGACATATACGTCATAATCGGCTGATTCCGTAGATACATATTGCCACAAGATAATGTCACTCGAAGAGTAACCACCAAATGCTTCTGCACCGCTCATACTTGTAGGTGGACTACTTTCTTGAAATTCCGATGTCCAACCGTATCCCGGGGCTATTATTTTTGCAGAATTGCTTCCGCATACCGCATTCCATTGTGAAGGAGAAGAGTAAATTCCAGGAACGAAAGCAAGGGACTGCAGTTCTGAACAGAATCCCTTCACGATATCGTAGTTGTTTAGTTGTGTTATCTAACCACGTTCCCTGTTCCACATCGGCATAAATAACCCCGATATAAAAATTTGTATATTTATTTGCCTCACTCGCGGCCAACTGAGCCATATATTGACCCCACTCCGCATCGGTTCCTGAATAAACAGATGGCTTGTTCGTTAAAAACCAATACCCTTGAACAAAGCCACCAGATTCAATAGCTGTTTGTGCCATGCTTGTTTCAAAGTAAGCGGTAGTCGCACCTTTGCCATAACCCAGTTGCCCAATGTAAAATCGTGTCCCCGATGTGTTGGGGGCCATGAAGTTGTTCCGCTATCTGCTCCGTACCAGTTCGCGCTGTGTGTACCCGTACAAGTACATTCTTTTAATGATGATTTGTTCTCGTTCCGACAAAACTTTAAGTGCCAAATGTAACTCACAATTTTTGAAAGCACGCTCGGCTTCCTCTGAGGGAATCAAATTTTCAACCTCATCCCCGTCTTCCGTCATTGTGTTAAGAGTGAGACTCTCCCGTTGCCATCGGGCATACTTTTTTATTGCGTTCATAGCCGCATTTCGAATCACTGTCTTACACCAAGCCACTTCCTGTTCCGGTGTGTACCCATCCTGACCCTCGGTCATTTTCCTCCCTCATTTCTGCCCTTTAGATAAACTCCCTGCGCTAAATGTCTGCCTCCATTGGCTGCAGACGCGGACAGAAGACCGTTCAACCCCAACACGATCCACCCCGCAACAGAAGCAGGAAAAGGCCGAGTGGTGGACAAGAAAAACAGTTCCCCAACACTGACAGCCAGCCATTCTATGGCCACCTGTTTGATTCCAGGAACCCGATGAAAAACTTGAACGATGAGAAATACAGCGAAACTGGCTCCCCCAAAAGTGTGCAAGGAAGTCGTTGAAAACAAAGCGTCTGTCATCAAGGACCCCCCATTTACAAACGTACGTTCGCTTAATACTTGACGAAGCTGCCCCTGGTTGTGTGACACGCAGAGGCAAACAACCAGAGATTTTTTGTTGAAGGTTGACAGATCACTTCCCGTTGTAGGGGATATACTGAGAGGTATGTTTGGAGAATGAATGTCCTTCATTTCAAATGCAAAGGCAGAAAAACGCCCCCTTTCTGCACCGATTCGTGCAAGAAGTAGTTGAATATCTATTCGACCATAGGGACACGGCACGTTTTCCGAACGGGTTATCTCATACAAAAGAGTCAGGCGTGTCAGAACTACGCAGCTTTGCACGTGGATTAAGGCAGGACCAAGACGCCGTCACTGCTGCATGGGTCGAGAGTTGGAGCAATGGGCCGGTGGAAGCAGCAGTGAACAGTCTGAAGACCGTGAAAAAGGAAATATTTAGAAGATGGAAGCTTGATTTGCTAAGGAAACGATATCTCCACCTGTCCATTCGAATAAATACTGGAAGCCGCCGTTCACGTCAACAAGAAACGCAACAAAACTAACACGTTATGATCCCAGTCGCCAAATGAATAGATGGAAACTGAGGTTGTACGATGCGACACCTCTGTTTCCATAGGTGCAGATGATTTAATCAACAAAATAGTGGGAGAGCCAACTTTCATCGTAATATGCAGTTATAAGGTGTGTGAGAAATCACACACCTTATACTAGCAACTATGCGCTCGTCATTGCGAGGACGACAATTTAACGAGATCGTACCCGTTTCTCGGGAAAATATTGTTGTCTATCGAAAGGGCAATTACACCATCACAGATCGTGAAGTTCTTGTACCTGCTCGGGATCTGTACGTATTTCTCGTCCTTTGTGTTGAAGAGATACTCCTGATTCTTGTCCAATGTGCTCATTTCAATGTAGTTGCCCGATATGAGGACATTACTCGCTTCATTGAGGATATGGTAGACGTGACCTGATGAATTTTCGGAGTAGTAGTAAACACCCCCTTGATTCGAAGACCATACCCAAGTCCCCTTGTCGGAAGCCATATCAAATTGGTTCGGATATGTCCCTTGAAAAACCGAACGGTACAATTGACCTGATAAAGTGTACAAATTGAATTGATACGGGAAATCCGTTGGGTTAGCATAAACTTGCGAAAAAGGAGCCGAAATGACGCCAATTAGGTCATCGGAAACATGAAAATCATAAATGGTTGTCTGGTTGCTCAACGTTACTTCATTCGATGCAATCGAAGTGGACAATACAGTTTTTTTCACATTCGAATTTAGATTGTCGGCTATAACACGCCGTGTGATATTGGTGCTCTCTTGTTGATCTAGCCCATAATAGAGAGTTCCATGATTCAACTGAACATCAAACAATTGCGTATGAGTGTCAGGTGTTTTCCATATCAAGCTCGTCTTTTTCGTTGCGACGTTGTATGCGTACAAACGCTCACCATAATCTTGGCCCAAGCCATTATTTAAATACATCCAAGTAATCCAGTTTCCATCGGTTTGTACAAAGGCACATCCGTAATCAGCAAGCGGGTTGGGTTGTGGGAGGTATGTCATCCTCCTTTCAAATATCACGCTCTGTGGCTTGTAGGACACGGTGGGCATTCCTCGTTGCCCTGCCGGGAACACAGGCGTAACACTAATCACACCGGTGTTTTTTGAATAGGCCAAAGGTAAAAATGGACCACGGTAATGTTCAACATCGCGCACGTCCAAACTTTCCGAAGGTTGATTCGTCAAGTTAGTCACTTGGGATGTGTCGCTTTGTTGACTTTTAGTCGAAGACTGGCCGCATCCAAACATGGCGAGTGATATCAATACGCAGAGACCTATGTGAGCCGAACGATACGAACGTAGCATCCTAAGAGATAACCCCCTGAAAGTTTAGCCCTGGTTTTGACGAACCTTCCAGACCTTGAAGTGTTGCCACAGAATTCGTAATGTGGTGTCCGTAGCTATTGATGTCTGACTCGTCATACCATGTGACATCCTGCGAACTGGCGGTACCGTAACCGTAGCCGCTGTAGGCATATCCAGTAACGTAATGATAGGTATATCCGAGATACCAAACGCTTTTATATCCAGGCAAATATCCGTAGATGTTATCTATGTTCCCGATATCGCTGAGACCAACTGTCGTAGCTGTGTCGACGAAGACGTCTGCTGGTGTCGGATTGGGCATGACGGAATAGGTGTAATAAGATTGGTCGCTGTTCAGTGTGGACGTCCAGTTGCTACCGAGATTAGTGCCATCACCTTGAGTCCAACCCAGTTGCGACTCCAAAGTTGAGAGAGAAGGCGCAACAACCATGCAGGAAATTTCCATTGCAGTGAGTTGTCGATACAAACCATATCCGGTAGGCCCCGCTTCGTAACAAACCTCCAAGTGCACGCCTTTTCCTAACTGCCCAATCAGTTTACGAATAGCCTCAGAAGTATTCGGTATGGAACCAAAATATCTCGGGGCACCTCGACCAACGTCAGCGACTGCAACTGAAATCGACTCCTTTGAGACATCCAAACCAACAAACTTTGTGATACTCTTCATATTGTCGGCTCCTTTCGTATTGTGGCTCTGCACTGGCTTCACAGCTACAGTGTAATCCACGTTATTACGAAATGGGGCCGGCCTCGTTCATTATGACTACTCGATTCGACCACCTTATTCAACCTCTATTGCACTTTTCGTTCCAATGCTACACAAACCCCATTTCCACGTCGATGCTGGAATGAGCGGCCACACCAACGGCGTGTGGGTCTATAGGCCAAGAACAGCACTGCATCACGTTTACTCGGACACATGGTCAAAATAAATCAGGGAATAAGAGGTAACCATACCCTTGTCACATTATAAAGAGCTGTTTCGTCGATTGTATGTAAGAAAACAAGGGAGACCCTGTAATGAAAAAAAACTACTCTTTGCTCTTAAGTGGGCTTATAGGTATTTCGGTGTTATCTTTGGCCGGTTGCGGTAACACACCCGTTGCTTCTTCTCCAGGAACTAATGCCGTAACGGCTAACACCGTATCGACTGGTTCATCAAATGCAACAACCCCAACGAATAATACCAAACAGGGCAAAGTAACACTGACAGTTTCTGCGCCAACGAGAGGCCTATATTTCAAGCCGGGATTAACCACCCCAGTATCGGGGAAAGTATCTGGAGTGAGTTCCTTTAATGGTCACGATGTCTTAGTAACGCTCTATTCAGGGACAAAAGCCATGAATCAATTCATGATTAAGTATCAGACTTACTCACTCACATCAAGTGGACATTTTTCAGGAATGTTCGCTGTACCAAACAAATCATTTACTGGTTCAGGCGGTGGCCAATTTATTATGACATTCCAAGCAAACTACCCTGAGGCTCCTATCTATACAGTTCCCTTGACAATTCCAACGGCTAAAGCGTAAAAACAGCAAAGTGGGCCTCCGTTAGCGAGGGCCACCCTTTAACAAGTGGAGCCGATCTGTGAAACAGTAACTGGGCCGTATCCACAAGATGAACATGTTCCATTGTTACAGGTGTTCATTAGATTGACGCACGACGGGCCGTCCAATGTTGGCATGTACCCGACAAAGTTTGTATACAAATCTCCGGATATTGCGTTGTTTAGAGTCAAACAAGTTGCACTCGCCCCATATGGTAAGAAATCACTGTTAGAAATAGAACTGTACTGACATAACCCGTTGTACGCACTCAATGCTGACGGAATCGATGAATATGCTGCCATCTTTTGATTTACTAACAAATCGGTCCCATGATCCATGCTTGTCATGAAATCGTTATACCCACACTGCATTGGATCGGTATACCCATAGTTTGTCTCCATCCCTAAAATACCCAGAATTAACTTCGGATTTACGTTGTACTTACAACCGAACAAATTTGCAAATAAAAGTTCAAACTGATAAGTGACTGTTACTGCAGAGCTGTTAATAGCAGGATGATTTGTATTCCACCCTCCGGGGTTCAGCAATTGAGATTCTTTCATGTTAATATACTGCAAACTCATGAGCCTTCTCCTCCTTTCGTTTGATCAGGCCTGGCAAGAAGTCGAATTGATTTGACATTGGGTTGGCATTCCTGAGAGTGATGTTCCACTTAATGCATTATGGGCCAAATAGTATGCGACTTGCAGCGAGTCGAGTGCGGTCGTTCCACAACCATCAATAGGTCCCTTAGACGGCGAGCTCTGCCACGCACTGTAGTTACAGAAGTTTACATAAGATGAATTTTCGCCAAGCAATTTTTCCATTGAAGCCAGCCCTACACCGATAACTGGAAGCGACGAGGACACCCACGAATTTGCCAGTGCCAAATCTCCAGTGATCTGATTAACTGGAATGCTGAGGGTTAGTGCAACCCAAAAGGCAGCGGTTAAATCCACATTATCCTCTGCATAAAAACTTTCCGCGAAGTATCAATTAACTCTACCTCAAGAGGTGAGAGAGGCTATCCAGGCGCAAATCGGAGATCGCATAGTGTTTCGTCAATTGGAGGATGGGTCGGTAGTTGTGCAAACCCTCAAAGGAGTCCAAGCGCAAAAGTTGTTTGGGGCTTTGTCCGAGGACTTACCAGAGATAGGGGGACGCTCGTTTGCACTGGACCGGCTTCGATTATTGATGGTCAGCATCGCATTGAAGGCATCAAGCGATTTTTGGATGAGTACAGCACCGAGGTCCGAATTCCCTTTTGCGCGATTCACAATCTCGACGAGAATGAAGAAATTGAGACCTTTTTGATTGTGAATACCACTGCGAAGCCGATCCAAAAATCGCACGTTCATTATCTGGAGAGAGACCGGGACCCCATTTCGTGGGTGGCTACGCAGCTGGCCACCGATCCCCGTAGCCCGTTCTATGGCATCACCGCAATCACAGGCGTGCGGCAGTGGCGGCGTGGATTGCCTGTCACCCTGCAAAACCTGGTCAAAATGGTCACGGTCTTGTATCGAAAAGTGGACGCGAAAAAGGTGCCTAAAGAAGCCATGCTGGAGATTGCGTTAACCTATTTTTCCGAGATTAAAAATACCTTTCCAGAGGCATGGGAGGATGTGAAGCACCACGGCATGATGCAGATTGCCGTGTTAAATGCGTTGGCGATGGTGGCGGCACAGATGATCGATACAAGTCAAGGGGAGGCAGCTACGGATTTGTATGCCCTGAAACAGTCTGTCGCAAACATGAAAGGGTTTGACTGGAGTCGCGAGCGATTCAAGGGAATCAGTGGTCCGAAAGGCAGTGAAACGATTCAAGTGGAACTATTAACCCATATGGCCAAACAGAGTGCGAGGAGAGGGACAGAGTAAACCTTAGGGGTGCGTGTACCATGAAATGTCCGAGCAAGGCTGTGCCGCGTATAGATCAAAAAAAGCCAGGTCCACGTAGGACCTGGCTTTGTGTTGTCGTAGGAGCTATTGTAGTTCCTCTTTGAGTTTCTGGACTTCCTCCAGCGGCAAGTCTGTCGCTTTTGCGACTTGGTCCGCGGTCATCCCCATCTGCAACAAATTCCTAGCTGTGGTCACGGCCCGGATATGTTCGCCTTCCTGTCGTCCTTCCTGTCGTCCTTCCTGCCGACCTTCCTGGATACCTTCCTGGATACCTTCCTGTCGTCCTTCTTGACGGCCTTCCTGGTATAATTCCTCTGCAATCTTCGACATTTTTCTCAACTCCCTTCGCAAATGGGCTCGTTGCTTGTCATTCAACGAATGGTCTCCAAGCGCTGCAATTGCACTCACAACCAGGTCCTTTTCGGTTTCATTCGGAACTACGGATACCAGTTCAAGGACTCGATTTAATGTTACAGACATATCCTGTACCCTCATATTCAATGCTAAAGCTAATCGCAATCGGTCTTTCGGTTCCCATTGTCCCATTTTCAGGTGCTGTGAAACCTCATCTAACGCCCTATCCCCATCCATTTGGGATAAATATATATTTTCCACGTGATACATCGCAGTGCCAATATTCAACTCGCTGGGGGCATCGTTGACCTTCGCATGATACAAAACTACAGTCCGTATCTGCGTGAAGTGTTGGTGTGCCAAACGGGCATCATATTCCAAAAAGCGGTGCAACGTCGGTTCTCGTGTGCTTTGAAACTCTAAGTGAAACACGCGCCCATCTTGCATCCGCCACGCTTTATCCATGCGCAGGGTGTTCGCAGGCAACTCGGTTGGCAACGGTTCTGCCAACTCCACACCCAAGACTCCTAAAACATCCAAAGCCCCACCGGATAGTGAACGGGTGAGAGCTTTCATCATTGTATCTTGTCCAGCCATGGGAACACCTCTAATCCCTAGTATAGGGGGATGGACTCGTCTTCACAAGACACCTTGTCTTTAGCCTATCAGTTTCAACTGCCCGCTGTCCTCTACCCCGTACAACGTCGCCTCTGCCGCGTCTTCATTCGCGTGCTTCGGCACCACCTTGTAGCCCAACTCCTCGGCCAACGCCTTCAGCAGCTCAATTTTGGTGTTCAAGCGTCGGTTTTTGAACTCACGGACAATGGCCGGGGCCTCCGCTTGTGCGACGGCAAACAACGCACGGTTTAAATCGCTACGTTTGGGCCCCCACATTTGCTCGGGTTTTGCGAACACCTGCAGCCAAGTGAGAAATGCATCGAATCAGTATTTTGCTCTGGAATTAGAAAGACCCAACCTCTCCCGCGAAAGGAGGGAGTATTCGTGTTTCTGATCAAATGTTGCAATTGCGGGCGCACTGTCGAATGGAAAACAGTAGTCAAGTCGGTCACATGGAGATCGAAGTTCCCGGCAGTGTCGTCGTCTGCTCCTGCGGTCACGGTATCGCCGAGGACGCGGGTCATGATGCTCTGAGGGAGTTCAACGTGTCAACTGGGTATCGTGACGACGATCCCCTCGAACCCCGTGACTGATTCTCGCAGGAAGAGCGACTACATCCCATCGAACGCAGAAGACAGGCCACATAGAACGGCCTGTATTCTGTTTTATCTACTAACTTCAACATTGTTTAAAAACACATATAAAGCCGTCAAAATGCCCATTAAACGTCATAAAATTGATACCATATGGAAGGGATAAGAGAACTACAGTGATAGATTTTCTTATTGCATGTACGGCCTCATCGAAATTGCCATTGACAATCCCGTTTGAATTGGGTTCTTCGCATGGCTATAGGTATCAACTTCGTAGACGTGCTGCCCTTCTTGCCAAGTCACATATTCGCCAGTACTTTGCCCCGTTGGTTCTCCGTTTACATTCTCACCCGGATATGAAGTGACCAAGATCGTGCCTTTGCTGTTTGGGACAGGCATAAAATAGGTGTGCAGATATGCTGCAACTTCATTTGCTTGATTCGTTGGCACTTGTGTAGTTTGGCTATTTACCACGAGAATCTGCCATCGCCCTTCACTCCAACTCAATGATGCTGAAGAGACTTCCATCGCACTGTGCGCAGGAGCTACGAAGGTCACTTCCTTTGCAACGATCCCTGAAGTAAGGTGGACGGATGATTCAGAGATATGTCCATCTTGCGGTAGGTTTAGGTTTAATCGGACAGCACCATCGGCTGACATCCCCGTATAGGTTGACCCCGAAAATGTTGCTAAACGATTATGTGGTGACGAATATTGTACGCTGTAATTCAATATTGGGCCTGTAGTCGTATCCCACGTACGGTAGAACAACTGATTCGATCCCGAGCTTGAAGTCGGCAAAACAGTCGGAGACTCTGGGCTGTTTAATACTTTCGAAGGAAAATGCTTCATCGCCATATTGATGACATTCGGGAACTGAGATGCAGGAAAATTTGACTGACTGGCTGATGTTGCCGTGTTAACCGAAGAGTTCTCTGTACTTGCGGTATTCTGCGATGTGGCTGTCACGGTGGTTGGAGTATTGTTCGTGCTGTTTGAAATCACTGAATTTGTAACATTGGTCGCCACACGATTTGATGAGGGCGTCGTTCCGCCGACTGGCTGCCGACTGCCTTGAGTCGCACAACCAGCTACCCCAACCGTTGTAAGTACAAGAACAGTAAGACCAATTCCAAGACGTTTATATGAAACCATTGAATTCACCTCGTAGAACGGATTTGAGTGCGTCTTCTCCTTTGACGAGGCTCGGAGAGGTTAGGTTACAAAAATCGACACAACCAGTCTGACGTAACCTTTCTAGCCATGGAGAAAGACAACAATAATGCATAGTACGATGAAAGTTGGCTCTCCCGCAAATTAGTTGATGATAAACCCCTCACTACAAAATAAAACCATTAAATAGGTCAAATACTCTTTTACATAATCTTAAAATACCTTTTAATTATAATAATTTACTTATTGTTTTCATTTGGGTCTGTACAGGCCAAAAATAGCGAACACGATTCTAGTCGACGGACAAGGCCTTCTGCTGGCTAATTCGTCACGGGACCTCGCTTAAAACCTGCACGAGCTCTTGGAAATGGAAAATTTCGTGAATCAACATGTGCTGTTGAAGTGTTCCAGGGTAAACTGCCACCCGATGAGGGATCAACTAATTTGCGGGAGAGCCCGAAAGTTGCCACCAAATCCGAAGCAAAGTTGCCACTACATTTGAATTAAATCCGGCTCCGATTCCGGTTCAAAGTTGCCACTTCTTTTTCCCTCTTATGAACTCACCAGAGTGTGTAGGGCGAACTGGAAATTCACTCGGGCTCTACGTTGGATTTTTCCGGGGAAAGTCCCTGGATTTTTCGCATCGATTCTCCCGTTAACTTGATTTTATACGCGTTGTGGACCAGCCTGTCCAGTATGGCGTCCGCAATCGTTGGATCGGTCATTACCAAGTGCCTTCTCGCAATCTCCCTTTGAGACAACCCCTCGTGCAGATACGCGAGCAGAATCTCCTGCTTCTGAATCAACCGAACCATCTCCTCAACCTCCTCACCGTAGTGAGGGTACCATAGATGGGGTACTTTTAGCTTATCAAACACACATGGGCGGTTCTGTGAGATTCAAGTGAAATCGCTCCGAGGAAAGGGATACGTATTTACTCAGAAGAGCAAGTTTGACATAAACAACAAGAACTTATATCTTACGTTGCTGATATTTGAGCCTGGCAAACTACCAGACATTTTCCTGATTCCTTCTGAGGCATAGAGAGTTCCAAACGAGGTGTTTGTGGACAGGAACTATGACAAACCTGGGCAAAAGAGCAAACCTGAGTATGGAATCAACGTATCCCAACGAAACCATGAGATTCTGGATATATTCAGGTTCGAAAAGGCAATTAAAGATTTCGTGTGAAGAGTGACCGACGATGATCCAGATACGCAATTTGAAGGCACAGTGCATTATTCGACTTTTGACGATTCCTAATCTTGTGGCACGTCTTCATTTGTAGCGGCTACGTCTTCAACTTGGTAGGCATCCAGTTCAACACCTGCAGACATGGCTCGGTACATCACGCTTGCTCCGATGATAAGGCATACTCGAAACGTCAACATAACCGACCAAGCCAGACAAACCGTCGCAAAAGAATAATGCCATATAGCCCAACCCGAAGGTAAGTTGTTTGTAATGACTCCAAGGATAGAAAGACTGAAACATCCCAGGGAATCCCAATAGCTGAGTGGTAACAGAAGGTCTAAGAAGTGGCGCAGGGCTTCGTGAGTAAATCCCTCTACTGAGGGTCTTAATGACTCAAGGTCAACGTCGTCACTCTCACGAAATTGGTCGGGAAACTTGAGTTGGATGCGCTCGATAACTCGATATAGCGCATTTGTTACTTTATGAGTAAATTGTTGCGACACGATGACTTCCTGTTTAGCAACCAGCACAAGCATCCAGGCAAATGAAAATGAAGCCAGAGTAATGCACAACGCTGAGAGATCGGATGTATGGTAAAGGGGCTTCATGATCAATAACGTGAAGACGAATACAGCCCATGAAGCCCACTTTACCAGCTTAGGCATCGACGTGTGTGACTGCTTGAACGTAGACCCAAACTCCTCTACAAACGCACTAATGATGATCTTGTTTGCTTCAATCATGGTCGATGTTTGCTTTGCGAATTTCCGCTTCATGTGACTTGTCTCCTTTATGTCTTGGGCACGAGTGGTGAGCCTTTTCTTACATCTGTAACGTGAGCGTCAAACAGAACCCACATAACAATCACATTTGATTCGTGAGAAGATACTCCCCGGATGATTCCGGGAGGCGAATTTTCGCGAAGAAAGCGGAGTTGGAGAAACATAGAGAGTCTTGGCGCATGCGAGTCGCAGACTTTCGGGCCAGCGGACTCAGCGGAGCGGCCTGGTGTGCTGCGAATCAGGTCAAAGATCATCAGCTTTGGTTGTGGTTAGATAATCGCCGTTCGGTAACAGTTTACGGTAGAAGTCGTGGTCAGTGCTCTTGTACAACTCCCATCCGTCGTTCTGGCAAAAACGTCTGTGTTCCTTAGTCCCCGGCATTGAGCAACCCTACAATATCATCGAGACTAGTTTGCAATGCGATTTTAAGAACATATGGGAAGTGACAGCGCCTGTTCGGTGCATTGAAAAACAGCTTAAAGCTGGTCGTAAGGTATTCTTCGGCGTATTCTCGCATGAGTTGTGCCATGTTCAACAGAGCTACTTCGCGGGTTTCTCCGCTTACCACGATGTCCTCAATTTCTGTGATAGTAGCAATGCATTCCTTGTTTTCATTTACTTCCAGTTCAGTATGAAACGTCACTCCATCCAAAAGCGCTGCAAGTTGCTCTGGGTTGAGCCATACGAATAAGTGGCGATTCCGGATCACGAATACAGGATGATCGTGTACAACGGTATCCACGTATTCTGAAAAGTTCTGCCGAACGTCTGATGCTTTAGCCGTTAAGTCTAACATCAGCATCCCCTCCACACCTCCATTGTATCGCACTTGTACAATTTGTACGATTGTTAAGAAATATGAAGGGAGTCAATTTAGGGCTACCAGTAGCACGAACAAGCACCCATCTGTTCCGTAGCCAGTACCCCTCTAAATCACTCCAACTGGGCATCGCCATGCAACATGGATGCAACCGATTCTGCATCATCTTCGAATAATATACGGAGTACATAAGGGGCATGTTTCTTCGTGTTTGATGCATTAAAATAACGCTGATACTCATTCATGTAGTCGTTTACGTAGTCCATCAAGTGATGGGTCAAGTTCGCACGAAGTTCCTCCAAATTAGCACCATCTGCAACAATATACTCGATCTCTTCGATAGATCCCGCATACCTGCCATCTTCATCCGCCTCATACTCGTAGTTCAGTTCGTAGGCGGACTATGGTGGACCCCTACATAGCCGCCACGCTGAAAATCCGTTTGGTATCCCCTCCCAAGGGCTTAACCCTTTATCCGCTTGAGTATTCGATAACCCTCACCGTCATTTCGCTTGCCAATCAGCACAACCCGAAGGTCGTCCCCCTCCACCTCATAGACAACCCTATACTCTCCGATGTCTACACGATGGTAGGGATATCCCCTCAACTGTTTTGAGTCATGTGGATAAGGCTCAGACAAGAGCCGAAAAACAGTAGTGACAACCTGGCGAAATTGTTTTGGCGGCAATGTATCCAGGAAGTCACGCGCTACCTTACTCAGTAGGAGCTTCATTCAGTCGCTCCGCAATCCAAGATGTCGTTTCATCGGCACTCATAAACCCTTCAGTCGCCGCTTTGCGTGCCTGTTCACCCCACCAGGCATCCTCTAGCTCCTGGAACCGTTCATAAGCCTCATACGACAAGATAACGGCCACAGGCCGCCCACTTTTCTCCACCAATACCGGTTCTGTTTTAAGCCCCTCAACCACTTCGCCAAACTTGTGCCGCAATTCTGTTGCCGTCAATGTCTTCATGAGAAACCACCTTCTTTGTATATTGTTCATTTTACTCGTTTTGTTCAAAATGAATACAGGGAAATGTCTACTGCGAGAAAAAAGAGGGAGTGGCCACTTTACCGAATGCGTCGTAAAAAAAGAGTCGCTGCTGTCGACCTAAATCGGCCTTCACTCTGGCAGTCATTCCCTTGCCGTTTGAGTCCTGCATGGGTAGATAGCATCGATGCATTTCAAAAGGTACAAATTTAGGGACATCATACGCGTCAGAAGTGGGTCAGGCAACTCCGTCAGCTTCCGGGCATTCTGCCTTAGTGGAAACACCCATGGTAAGCTCGCGCTCGCAATCCAGAGCGGGTGGGTTTTCATCACATGGACCCTAAAACCATCAAGTCACACTCGCATACCCATAGTGTAGCTTACGCGAACCCCTTTCTGCTGTCCGAATCCCTGGGTCCACTATAGTCCAATGACTGGGGCAACGTTTGGGTGTCGGTCAATTTGTGAGAGGTGCAGGACATGAAAAAATTTGTTTAATACATCTTCTTCATCTTCAACGATTCCAAGGAATCGCCGTGACCTACAAATGGAGGAGTGCCATAGGATAATGGAACACGACCCGGAGTGATGCCTGTGGCCAGGAATAATAGGCAGTCGAATGTACCTAATGGAATGGAAGCTCTGCAGTACTCTATAGATTTCGTGACCGCTATTTTGTTGTTAACGGGTCACATCACAACGTCAGGCATCTTTGTAGTACCAGAAGGCTTCTTCCTGAGTGCCACGGGTCCTATCCTAGGTGGTGACAATTTTGAGGGTAAAACAACTCAAACTTCGATAGGACTGAGAACAATCAACTTGGTCTCAGCTATCTTATTAATTCTCAATGTGATCCGTGTGACTGGACCTTACATTACAAGTAGACGCGCTTTCGTTGTGTTCAGCGGTGAGATCTTTGGCATCAAGGAGATTGCTGGCGCTGTGCGAATGGAGGATATGAATCGAAGGGCGGCTTCTCAGCTGAGACAATATGTTCGCTCGGAACTGCTATCAGTGCACAAGAATGTCTGATAAGAAGAGGAGAGAGCACATGGAAAAACCAGTTGACTCGTTCAGGCTGGGAAGTCGATTTTACGTGATTGCGTTTCTGGTCGTTTTCTACTATTTCTTTACGAAACCAGTCAATCGAGCAAAAGCACTTGAAATAAAATAGACTCCCATGCCACTTGGGCGGCACCACCAGGAGGAGGCAAATAGTCTTGTACTGATTGTTTTTTGTGGCTGATGAAGGCAGGTCGTCAATTCTTGCTAATTAGAGCCCTTGGAATAGACTGAGCACAGCGACCCTATGTACCACAGAATATCGCACTCCCGACTTGGCAAGTACGCAGGATGGGGTAAAAACAGCCTTTAAATGATTTACTGGTTTTTCTTGAACACCGCCCACATCAGTGGGACTTCCATCCGTTTCCCAGATGGAGGCTCGACTGATTTTCTGTTCCAGAATCGGTTCGATGCTACTTTTGCTCAGGTTCTACACACACGCAAAAAATGCGCTCCCGGGCTTTCTTATTTTAATTTTTACAGTCATCACCACAGGATCCTAGACCGTACCTCGGCACTATTTTCCCTCTCCACGGCTTTTCCCTCCAAAGAAGGCATCGTCAATTTGCACCAATCCTGCTAATCGATATTTTGCATTGCATTCGGCCATCGCAAAACAGATCGTTCTCAGAATGCTCCAAACCGCCGGAACAATATTGATCAAATAGGTATTGCTCACAGGCTTTTTCGGTTCCAAAGTGCTCTATAAATCCTCCAAAATCATCTAGACTATCACTGAAAATTCAATTTATTAAGATAATTATACTCCTATCCCTCTGCTTTTGTGTTCATTTGATGGTAAATATGTAAGCTAACCTCAATCAATACCATTTCACTCTTACGATTCATCTTCTGCCACGTTTCTTGCAGATACTCCGGTGTGATGATATGCACCAGAGAGCTAAATCGCGTTTTCTTATCTGGATTTCCTTAACCAAATCACGAATAAAATCATTGGATTAAAGAAACACTTTTTATGGTACCCATAAACGTATTGTCGAATGGATGAATTTTATATTTTGGAGATTAACTTGAAAACCACGTCAAAGCTTTCTCGTTATCAGGTCATAGTTTTGCTTATTTGGACAATTACTTCCACAGGTTTGCTTGTGATGCCAACCGGCATTGGTCACTTTACGACTCAAGACGGGTGGTTGGTACCCATCCCATTTTTTTTGGGAGCCTGTCTGAGCGCCGCTATTTCTCAAGTGTTTGTTCGTACCTTTCCAGGCCAATCATTTACCCAAGCCATGGAAAGTGCACTAGGCAAAGGACCGGGCAAGGTAGTGAATCTGTGGTGGGCAATCTGGCTGTATTTGTTTGGCTGCATGATTATGCGCGAATTGAATTTATTTTTAGAAACAACTGTGTTCCATAATATCCATCTTTACTTGATTAGTGCAGTGATGCTGCTACCCCTCGCGTACTCGACGTATCTAGGGTTCATTGCCACAGCTCGCATTGGTGAATTGCTGTTACCTATATTTACAATAAGTATGTTGTTTACAATACCAGTATCCTTCCAAAATTTTGACTGGAATCAGTTAAATCCCGTCCTAGCAGAAGGTATTTCCCCAGTTTGGCAAGCCAGTGTTGTTCCTGTATTTGGCATTGTTGTACTAATGCTTATGTTACTTCAGTTTGTACCGTACCTGGAGCATCCACAAAAAATTGGGCGAGACTTTCTTATAGTAGGTGCGTCTTTAAGCGCGTTTGGGATAATTGTGGAAGCATTAGTTATAGGAACACTTGGGGATTCAGTTAGATACCTACAATATCCGTTGCTAGAAATCGTTCGTTCTGTTCGCATCGGAGACTATTTGGAACGTCTAGATACCATTTATGTGATGGGGATTGTGGCCATCATCTTCATAAAATTAAGTTTCATTCAATACACACTCCTACTGAGTTTAAAAGACCTGTTCCATCTCCCCACAATTCGTCATATAGCATTGGCAAGTTTGGGCGCGGTCTGGTCAGGAAATATTTTCCTCTTTCGAGATTCCGCAGATTTAACCCAGTACATGATTTTTGTGGCCCCTGTCTACGTGTTTTTTACGCTTGTAGTTTTACCAATGGCAGCAATTTTTGTTCGAATTTTTCGAAAAATACTTGTACTTAATTGTTTTCGCTAAGACAGAATACCCAAAAGCTGACGTGACCCACTTCTGACGCGAATGATGTCCCTAAATTCGTACCGTGCTGGGAGAGGAAATATAGGGAACGGATGTGCTTCCCGTCAAACGCAAATACAGGAAAAGGCCCTTCTCCGCACAGGTTCTTACAAAAAGAGGTCTAAGTCACACCACCTTAGGTACTGGGGCAACGACGGTTCGGGACCACGGCGCAGATATTATCGGATTACAACCCAAGGACATGAACAGCTTGCCAAGAATCGAGAATTTTAGAAGCGAAATTAAGCCATCGTGAATACCTTCCTGGAAGGGGTGGAACCGACGTGAATGAGATCGAAAACTATCTGAAACACATCGTCCATCGTAACGGATTAACGCTCAGTGTGCAGACTGAGTGGGTCGCTGAAATGTCCACACATACAATCTTCAATTAATTTATTTCATTTCTTGCGATTGTAGTTTAAGCCACTCCTTATGTCCTCAAAAATCTCATCCACGATCATCCCTCTGGCGTTAGCAAACTGTTTTAAAAATTCAATTTTATTTGTCAAGTCATCCTGCTGGTTGGTGTTGATACTCTGATGTAAATAATCGTTTGCCCCTTTTCTAGAGCCTTTTGCTTTGTGATTCCACTGCTTATGCAACCAGGGACAGAAGGCACATAAGCGAAATAGTCATTATCAGGCTTTTCCACAATAACAGTGTACCTTAATAACCGTGTACCTTTTCACGTTTATCAGCTCTGATTCCAGTATAATCATAAAATTGGATATAAATTCGTTTCCCTCATGCAAGACTATCGGCAAAGTGTAAGTCCAAATTTGTTTTCCAATCCCTTAAATCCCCTGTCCGTCATACGGATCGCTCGCCCACCTGGGATTCGCTCGATCCAGCCAAGGTCAAACAGTCGACTGGTTACTGCCGCCCCTAGCGCCCCGGCCATGTGATAACGGCGTTCACTCCAATCCAAACATTTCCGAGCAAAATGGCGTCTTTCACCTCGAATGCCGTCAAGGTCCAGGCCAAAATCTCCGAACCACTGGACCCCTTCCGCCGTCATAACGAAATCTTGTTCCTGTTCTTTCAGAAGGACAAGCTGCAACATTTTGCCGGTCAATGCAACTCCTACTTCTCCAGCAAGATGATCATAACACGTTCGGGCGAAGTGGAGTGCTCTTGACTCATCCGACTCCCGAAGAGAACGGACTGGTTTCTGCGGTGCAATTGCATTTAAGGCTTCCAATGCCTGTCCTACCTCCGAGTTGGCAAGTCGGTAATATCGATGGCGACCATACGTTTCATGGACCAAAAGTCCAGCTTCCACCATTTTAGCTAGATGTGAGCTGGCTGTCTGGGGCGTGATACGAGCCGCGCGGGCCAATTCATTGGCGGGTCAAGCAACATCACCCCGATGTCATCGGCGTGGGCACTTGGCAACCAAATCATCCTTGGACTCGGAGAAGGTGAGCATGGGCTCGCGAATTTGCGACGGCATGAAGAATGCGTTGTCAACGTTCCAAGCCCAGAGCTGTGGCAGAAGGTCGAGGTATTGGCATCTTTTACCGGAGCGAATCCAGTACCCGATTATAAGAAAGACATATTCCACTACGAGAAGAACAAGTTTTCGGCATCCGGTTTGACTGCTGTTCAGTCACACCGTGTTCTTCCCAACCGGATCGCCGAATGTCCGTTGCAAATTGAGTCGAGAGTTGTGAACATTCGCACGTCTGGCGAAGGAACACGCTTTGCGATTATTGAAGTGGAGACCGTAACCGTCCACGCCCATGAGTGTATCGTTCTCGATGACTCGCACATCAACACGGTCACTTGGAGCCCACTTATCTACAATTTTCGCCACTACTTTGGCCTTGGTGAAGAATTAGGAAAAACTTTCCGATCAGAGGTCTGACTCGGCAGTGCAACTCAATTGTGGGATTCACCATAACTCTGCTGGTGTAGCTTCGAGAGATGTCCCGGATGCATGATTCCTGTCATGTATTCGGGACATCACCCAACCAGCCAGTCCAAGAACCACTGGGTACACCCTTGCCCATCCGCTCAACAAATACAAACCTGCGCAAACCACCGAGGGGACAAAGGGACTCATCCGTTTCCGCCACCCCTCCTCCCACAGAAGTTTTATGGCCGAGACCATGGCGATGACATACAACACCAAAAACATTTACTTGACCATCAGTTCCGTTAGTGCGCCAATTGAAGTTTGTGTCACATATGCAAGCATCCGGGAAACGCTGGTAGGACCTTCACAGTGTATTCCCGTTCCACTTTTTCTGGACCTCAAAAGACTTGAGTGCCTCTTGCAAGTAATACACAGGTACATGAACAGCATCTTATTCCACGTATGGATTCATCGACATGGCTGATTTGATGGTTACTAAAACCATACGACTGTAGGATTCCATGGACTTTCCTGCACACGGAAACTGGATTTCGAGGTTTGAGAATTCACCTCGTGGAGAAGATTTAAGTATTTCCTACACTCTGACGAGTCGCGGAGAGGTTAGGTTTTTGAAACACAACAGCCTCCAGCTTCGTCCAATCTACATAACGACGTGGGGGCAAAGTGATGAAACGAACTACTTTAGGCATCACATGCGTCGCAATCACAACACTTTTGGCGGGATGTGGTATCCCTCAGCCAAACAACAATAACACGAGTGCCAAAACCCTGCCAGCCAACTTGACAACTGCAACGAAAACAGCAGTAGCAAAGCAAAGTCCCAAAACGTTTAAACTGACAAAGAATAACTGGATCCAGATTCACATGATCAACGCAAGTATTGGTTGGGGAGTCGTCTACACTCCAAATCAAGTGTGGGAAACCACAAATGGTGGGCACACATGGGAGCCAGTTTGGTCGTAGATTTGTGCCTTGTGCAGGGAAGAAAGGGTAGTCCGTAAACTTCCATGCCACTCGGTGTTGCGCAATTCATAGGAGGTGCAGAACATGCAGAAATGGACACTGGTAACCGTAGGAATCACCGCTTCCGCCTTTGTAGGACTAGTGGGGTGTGGCACAACTAGCGGATCGTTAACGGCAAATTCTACAAACCCAACAAACTCGACACCTTCATCCTCCCACCGGATCGATAACCAGACTCAGGCGGCTAGCTCACAAGGGAGCACGGCAACCCTGCCAAACCCGCGCGGATTATTCTCCAATGCACCCATCACACACAGCGTCACCGGGTCCATCCAGAGGTTTCACATGTTGTCCGCGCGTGTGGGGTTTGCCACTGTGATGTCCGGGAGCAACTCCTCAATATTGCAAACAGTGAACGGTGGACGAAACTGGCAGATGGTTTTTCCAACTTCAGCTTGGCAAGGGGGAACGGTGATTGGCGCGACCTACCTTGCCCATCCAGAAGAAGTGATGCTGGCCGTACAATCATCACCCAATCCCAATGGGCCCACTAAGCCGGGTCCAGTGCAAATTCTGGTTAACCGTCCAGACGGTAGCGGGTGGCTGGATTTATCGGACATTGTCCTGCCCCAGGTGGATTCGCTGGCTCAAAACACCTACTTTGACATGCAAACATCCAGTCTTGGGGAGTTGATGATTCAGCCTGCCCATGGCATGGGTTCAGAACCAGGCATCTTGTACCAGACCACAGATGGCGGACGGCATTGGACATTGATGAGCCAAAGTGTGTACCCGGCCAATGGGACGCAGGCGGCCTTGCCCAATGGGGGATCCATTCGCTTCCTCACACCGACGGATGGCTGGCTGCTGGCGGGGAATTGCTCAACCTGCCCCCCCAAACTCTATTGGACAAACAACAGTGGAAAATCGTGGGTTCCATTGACGTTGTCCGTTCCTGCAACCTATGAAAAGGATGGTTTGCATCTATTGACGAGTCCTTTTCCCTCCGGGACTGCCGGTGTCAATTATGCGTATGGTTTTACCCAACCGCAGCAGGGACTGGGCGTGGCGTTATTGTTTCGATTCACAGCGAGTCGACCGGACGGACAGTTTGTGGCAAAAATCCCGGAAGACCTCAGAGAGATTTGGGGCGGCGTGAATCGCCCAGGCAACATTGACTTCCTGAGTAGCCAAACAGGTTTCACCTTTGCAACAGGAAGTGGGGCGATTTCCAGCGGAACGAAAGGCAGCGGTGCCACCTTGACAGGCACCGGATTGACAGACAACAAGCTATATGAAACAACCGACGGCGGTGTCCATTGGTATGCCCTTCCCGGCAAGGGACTGCCCACGACACAAAACGCGTCCGGCAACCTGCAGATGATTGACTTTGTATCGCCACAGATTGGATACATCGTGTGGCAAAACACTTCTGGAATACTCGACCAAAGCATAGTGTTCAAAACAACCGACGGCGGCCAGCGCTTTACCCAGGTGATGGTGACCCGTTCGACATCCATTGGCTAATCCGAAAGCCCATGATCCACTAATGAAATCTGCCCATTTTTGTACTACCATCCATGCCACCAGCATCAGTGCGGTCCACTTCAACGCCCAGTCAATCCGACCCACCACTTTCAAAGTATCCCTTGCCCTTGAGCCGCACCTCAGGTAAGAAGAACGTCCCAATGAACAGGAGTACCGCAAAACCAAACCCAACCTCAAACAGGCGCAGTATGCCCGAAGTCAATGCCAATTTTACCGCACTTATCAACTCCATATACAAGATGTGCCCTGCTGCACCAAACTTCAAGAATTGACCAGCAATGGCTTTTTGCGCTTCGGCCGTCATTAGAGATTGCGGGCTGATGGAAGCCAGACCTGACATTTTCTGCAGTGTTTTAGGCAAAGTAGATACAAGAGTATGCTGAAATCCCTGGGTTACCATCGAACCAAAAATTGGAGACACAATCACACCGCCGAGCGACTGGACAAATTGCTGTGAGGCATTCACCATACCCATCATACTGTAAGGAAATGCATTTTGGACAGCCACGTTCAAAAGTGGCATGAGCGAGCCAATCCCAAGTCCGAGTACTACCATGTTCAGTACAACTTGGGCATACCCTGTGTGAACATTCATGGTCATAAACAAGAGCATTCCTAGCACCGTGATGGCCCCGCTGACATTGGCCAACACACGATATCGGCCTGTTCGTGTCATAAGCTGCCCGGAGATGATACTCGAAACAATAAAGCTAAGCATCATCGGCGACATAATCCAGCCACTTTGCTGTGCATTCAACCCGATGACCCCCTGTACAAAAAGTGGCAGAAACATCAGGCTTCCAAACATCGTCATGGCCACCAAGGTGCCGAGAACAAGCGACATGGTAAAAATTTGATGTTTAAACAACGAAGGCGTAATAATCGGGTCGGACACTCGACTTTCGACAAAGACGAATAGACCAAGCAGGACTACGCCTGTCGCGAATAAAGCAAGCTCCGCAGGTGACAACCACGTGTACTTACTACCTGCCCACGTAAAGCCAAGAAGAATGGGAATCAGCCCTACTACGAGGAGCAGAGAACCAACCCAGTCCACCTTCACCCGATGCTCCGCCCTTACACTGGGTAGCGTGAAAAGCACACCAATAATTGCCAGTGCTGCAAACGGCAAGTTGATATAAAATACCCATCGCCAAGAAAACGAGTCTGTAATCCAGCCACCAATTGTAGGTCCGATAATGCTGGACACCCCAAATACAGCACCCATGACACCCATCCAACGCCCACGCTCTTTCGGATCGAAAATGTCTCCAATGGTCGCACGGGGCATGCTCATCATGGCACCGGCCCCAATCCCCTGAAAACCGCGTGCAATCACGAGTTCCATCATCGTGTGCGCCTGACCAGAGATAGCAGAACCAATTCCAAAGAGCACGAGCCCAAGCAAGTAAAATGGCTTTCGGCCAAACACATCGGATAGTTTACCATAGATTGGAACAGCGACAGCGGACGCCATCATGTAGGAAGTTGATAACCAGGCGTAAAGAGAAAATCCGTGTAAGTCACTGACAATGGTGGGCATCGCGGTGGAAACGACCGTCTGATCCATAGATGAGAAGAACATTGTCAAGAGAACGGTGGCAAGGGCCCACCACTTTCGCGATCCTAAGATGCGGTTCGTGGACTGCACTGTTGCTTGTGACCGAATTGAAGCTTCCATACTCCGCATCCTCCATGTGACTAATTGGTATTGTCCCCAGATGGCTCATGCTCGCACTTGTCTGACTCGATGATGGTCTTTGGGTCCATAGCCTTAGAGATGTTGGACAATTTTTCTAAGGTCTGTACGAACGAATCTAATTCAATTGGCGAAATTTGTGCCAAACAGTACTGCAGGATATGCTTCCGAACGTAGAGTACCCTGTTTAATGCTTCCCCACCAGATTCCGTTAACTGGGCAATTACCACTCGACGATCATTTTTGTCGCGTATACGGACGGCATATCCAAAACTTTCAAGTCGATCAAGCATGACTGTAATGGCGCTCGGATTCACTTCTAATCTTTCTGCGAGCTTTGAAATCGTACACGGGTGTTCCTGTCGTATAAAGTACAACATAAAAACTTGTCCTGGCGTTAATCCTAAATGAGAATGTGTTATAAGCTGGGGACCCAAATTTTGAATCATGACGTGCAAAGCCGCATCGAAGCGTTCTGTTAGTACGTCAATTTCCTGACACATGGCACCACCCCATTACTTTAAACATAATATACTTTTATTACTAAACTTATTCACAGGATTATAATTGCATAGTATAAATAAATTTGGTCGTTGTCAAGAGACATGCCATCAGCCATCAGCCAATTGGTCCGCGACTTGCCCCATCAAACTAAGCTGGGCGTTGACAAATTTGGTGCCCGTGGTGTGAAAGTCTCCCTTAAGGTTCCTTATGTTTCAAAAAAGACAAAATTCTATCCATAACCAACAAAAAACGAACGGTCATCACAATCAGTATCCACATCACAGGTAACATATAAGGGAATGCTGTAGACATTTTTTTTGGCCTTTTTTTCGTAAGGTATAGCAGCTGATTTCCTCTCCTGTCTTGTACAAATCTTTTCCCTATAAAATTACCTCAAATTTTCGGTTCCCTGTCAACACATAGTACAATCAAGCTTGCGCATTTTCCAATGATAATCCTTGCACCCCCCCCATCCAAATAGCCTAGATAAACTCCTGCAGATTGGATAACCTCCATCTTGACATTAGCAGTAACTAATAGTATAAATTTGATTATGCGAATTTATACTATATAAAATTAAACTTGACTGTATTAGTCATGTTTAAGGTTGTAAAATATCTTTTGTATCCCCTTGACGAAAACTTTTTGGTTCAAGTCATCTGCATTGATGGAGGAGAGTGAAAATGGAGGAAACCCCGGTCATTCATGTATCCCAAAAAGGCACTGTTTTAAGACTTCGCCGACGTCTAATCCTCTTTTTGGCACTATGGGGACCCGGACTTATTGTCATGCTTGCCGATACAGATGCCGGCAGCCTGATTACAGCGGCACAGTCTGGCGCGCAATGGGGGTATCGCATGGTCCTTCCCCAAATTCTCCTCATGCCCATTCTATATGTCATTCAGGAAATTACAATTCGTCTCGGTATTGTAACGGGGGAAGGGCACGGAGCCTTAATTCGTACTCATTTTGGCCGTGGCTGGGCCTATCTCTCAGGCAGTACCCTACTTCTTTCCGCCGTGGGCGCCCTCATTACCGAATTTAGCGGTGTCGCAGGTGTGGGTGCCTTACTTGGAATCCCTCCCTGGGCCAGTGTCAGCGCGGCCGCTGGCGTCCTGATTCTGATTGGACTGTCCGGGAGTTATGCGCGCGTCGAACGCATTGGAATCCTGTTTGGCCTCTTGGAACTGGTCTATCTGGGGCTCGCCTTGGGTGTGCATCCCTATCCCCATCACGCGATGGTTGCTTTGTTAAACCTGCCTTGGACCAACTCCGGCTACCTAATGCTGCTGGCCGCAAATGTGGGGGCCGTCATCATGCCTTGGATGATCTTTTATCAACAAGGCGCCGTGATTGACAAAGGGTTGCACCGAAACCAGCGGTTTTCCCTTCGTCACGCCCGCTGGGATACCGCAGTAGGGGCCGTGATCACGCAAACTGTCATGCTGGCCATGGTGGTCTTAGTCGCTGCTACGGTAGGACGAACACATCCGAACGCGCCCCTGAATACAGTGCAACAGATTGCTCAAGCCCTCATCCCATTTTTAGGTGGGAAGCTCGGACGACTTGTATTTGGATTAGGCATGATGGGAGCGAGTATGGTGGCCGCCTTGGTGGTTTCTGTGGCCGGAGCCTGGGGCATGGGCGAAGTTTTTGGCTTCCCACACAGTCTCAATGATTCGGTACATCGCTCGCCAACCTTTTACGCGCTTTATACGGGTGCACACGTGGTTGGTGCATTGCTCGTCCTATTCAGCAGTCACGATTTGGTGACCTTGACGGTGGATGTCGAAATTATGAATGCCATGCTACTACCGCTTGTGCTGGGGTTTCTGCTCGCCCTGGAAGCACGGGTCTTACCCCCCCAGTGGCGTATGCACGGAGCGTATCGTGCACTCGTGTGGAGCCTCAGTGCTCTCGTAATGGGATTCGGGTTGTTCACCCTTATCACAGCACTCTAATCCTCTACGTCCACACAAAGTACCGTCCCACAGACCGCCGATCAACGTTTCTCAAGAAACTGCTGCTTCCCCACCAATTCTGTTAGAAACAGAACATAAGCCACCTGCCCCCGGTGAAAATTGGAGATGCGGTAAAATTCATCTGGGGCGTGCATGTGCTCGTCATCCAGGGACATGCCCAATGGCACGGTATACACCCCCAGAATCTGCAGGGCCATAGCGGTGACAGGTACGCTGGCTCCGACACGGATTTCCAAGGGCTCCACACCATACACTTGCAACAATGCCTGGCGTACCGCCGTCAATCCCAGATGCTGACTGGGAATCCGATAGGGCACACCCTGACCTGGCAGATCTGTAAAGCTCACCTTTACCTGGCTCGGAGCATGTTTTAAGATGTAGTCCTTGACCTTGTCCAGCACCCCTTCCGGAGTCTGGTTGGGCACCAGCCGACAGGTGATTTTCGCGTGGGCTTCGGCGGGAATTACCGTCTTCACGCCCGTTCCCTGAAATCCCGCCCACAAACCGTTAATGTCCAGGGTAGGCCGCACCCAATTGCGTTCTACGGGAGTGAATCCAGGTTCTCCAAATAGTTCGTCCACTTGGAACATGGTTTTTAACTGAGTGTCTGTCACGGGAAAGCGGTCCATCATCTGCCGCTCTTCTGGCGTAATATCAGCTACTTCATTGTAAAATCCAGTGACCGTCACGCGGCCGTCCAATCCTTTGAGGGACGCGAGGATTTCCACCAAAGCCTGGGCTGCATTGTGCACCAATCCCCCGGCCATCCCAGAATGCAGGTCCACTCCCGAACTGCGTACGTCCACCTGCACAGCACACAATCCTCGTAGCCCCACCTCGATGGCAGGTTCATCTAAACTTAGTTGGCCAGAGTCGGCACTGGCCATCATGTCGCACGCTAACAAGTCTTTGTGGTTCGTCATAAAATGGGCCAACGAGGGACTGCCGATTTCTTCCTCTCCCTCAAATAAAAACTTTACGTTAACCGGCAGCTTGCCTTCTGTCTTGAGCAGTGCCTCACAGGCGGCAATAGGCAACAGCAAATTACCCTTCATGTCGGAAGCCCCACGAGCGAAAATCAGATCTCCTTCCACCCTAGGCATAAACGGATCTGTGGTCCACAGCTCCAAAGGTTCGGCAGGTTGTACGTCGTAGTGACCATAAATTAAAACCGTGAGCTCACCCTCGGCATGCAACCAGTCTCCATACACCGCAGGATGACCCCCGGTCTCCAAAATCTGTACGTGTTCCCCTCCAGCTTGGCCTAATCGCGCCGCTACCCACTGGGCTGCTCGTTGCACATCCGCCGTATGCTGTGGTGAAGTAGAAACGCTTGGAATGGATAATAATTGTATCAGGTCTTGATCTATCTCTTCCTGATGGTCTTCTAAATAGGCTTCCCAGTTAGCCATGTTCCCCACACCTTTCATTTTCTAATCCCCTCTTGATAGGTCACGATTAACTCATCCTTGTTCTGTCTGGCCAATCGCTTAATCGCCAACTCCCGCTTTAGAGCCTGACCCTTGTCTGACGCTTTTTCTAAGTACACCAGTACCACCGGCCGCCTGGCTCGCGTGTACTTGGAACCCTGTCCACGATTATGCATCGTCAGACGTCGAAGCACGTTGTTTGAAATACCGGTATAAAGCGTACCATCCGCACAACGCAAGATATAGACACAGTAACCCATGCTTGTCTCCTCTATAGCAGAGTGTGCACCCAATAACTCAGAGAATGATTAGATATCGTTTGCACCAAACGGTTCCACGCCTGCCACTGTTCCGTTGTTAACGCCCGTTCACCGACGGCCGCTAAGGCATCTTGGCCAAGCACAGTGGGATGTACATCCGCAGGGCGAACCAAGACATTTTGGTTTCCGTTAAATGCAGCGTACGCATCCGCCACAGTCAAACCCGCCTGACTGGCCACACCCGCAATCACCTGATTCTCCTTGCCCACCAGTTGCTCTGCCAGGGCATGCAAGCCCGTGTACTGACTGGAAATGGGATCATACAGGTTGTAGAGAACAATGTACGCATGTGGAGCCAGGCTGTGTACTCGTTCCAGAATTTGCGGCAGGTTCTGCGCAAACCCAGCAATGGCCTGCGCAAACTGAGACTGCTCTTGTGGGGTCACATCCGGGTTAGAAGCGGTAAGCAACCCATCCTGCTCGGCAAGCCCCAGCAGATCATTGCTGCCAATGTCGATGGTGATTACGCTCGCCTGCCGAACTGTGCTCTGGAAGGCAGTATTTTGCTGTAAGGCCGTAAGCAAATTACTAGAAGTCCATCCAGGAACCCCTAGGTCTTGCACAGTGTCTCCATTCCATTTTGCCAATAAATATGGAAAGGCTTTCTGTGAAGGCTGATTATTATTCGGGCCCAGGTTATAGCCAAAGCTAATAGAGTCCCCCAAAGCTACCAAAAGTCCGTTCTGTGCTATTGGCAAGGTGATAGAATTGGGTGTCACTGGAATGGAATCATTTGTGGTGGCGGCCATGGCAACCCCTGGGGTAATTCCCATCATCGTCGCCGCAGTAAACAAGGAAACAGCAGTTTTTCCGGCCTTCACAATCCCCATCTCCCTCACACAGCAGATATGTGTTCCTTCTCGTTTTGTCATCACATTTTTAAGTATAATCGCTGTTCTTAATAAATAACAGTTTCTACTTCGTTAACAATGTGAGCAAATTGCTGTGTTGGGTGTATGGCCATTACTTCACACGGGTTGTCGCGCCAAAAATCCGTCCGCTTGCTGCATCACTTGAGACATCAAATCCAGGATAAAGTCATGCAATTCTGGTTCCGCCAACGCTAACTCCAAAGTGGCTTGAATAAATCCCTCTTTGTCCCCAATATCATATCGCCGCCCGGTAAACTCATAAGCCAACAAACCCTCTGCTTGATTCAATCTGGCTAATGCATCGGTCAACTGAATTTCACCGCCAGTGCCAATTACCCCATCCTCAAGAAATTCAAACACGCGCGGCGTCAAAATATAGCGCCCTGTAATGGCCAATGTAGACGGAGATTGTTCTGGAGTGGGCTTTTCCACCAATGAATGAACCTGGAATAGGTGTGTATCCAGAACTGTAGAATCTACAATCCCATAGCGTGAAACGTGTTCCCTCGATACATTTTGTACTGCCACCACTGCTTGCTCATATTGGCTATAAACCTGTATTAGTTGACTCAAGCAAGGAACCTCACTGCGAACAATGTCATCCCCCAACAGAACGGCAAACGGCTCACTCCCCACAAATTTGCGTGCGCACCACACTGCATGTCCCAACCCGAGGGGCTGCTTTTGCCGTATGTAATGAATGTTTGCCAATTCCGTAATCCGCTGTACCTCCGCCAAGAGAGACAATTTCCCTTTACTGCTGAGAGATTCCTCCAACTCAAAGGAACGGTCAAAGTGATCCTCAATGGCCCGTTTCCCCTTGCCAGTGACAATCAAGATATCCTCAATCCCAGACGCCACCGCCTCTTCCACAATGTATTGAATCGCCGGTTTGTCTACCAGAGGCATCATTTCTTTTGGCATTGCCTTTGTCGCCGGTAAAAACCTGGTTCCCAAACCCGCAGCGGGAATGACAGCTTTCTTTACCTGCATAACCTCGCCTACTTTCACATTACATTTCTGGAAACCATCATCCAATTGACAAAGGAATTCGACGTCTGGTGACAAATTCCTGCTTTCACTAGATTCCGGACAAAGTCGTAACCGTCTAAAATTGCTTCACATTCATAGATTGAATGTAATGGCAGCAAAGCGGAGCAGAATGTAATTTGAAAAAGGCCACTGGCTAGGCGCCTGTGGCCTCACACTTGTCGATGCATTCATCAGCGCTAGTGAACTCGTTCAACTAAAGTGGAACATCTAAAGATGAAAAACCTTGGCTATAAACCAGAACTACCCGTTGTTGCAGGTGTTTCTTATGTCCCAGCCACAGGGGTGGAAGCACTAGACGCAGACGGACTCGCTTGAGCCAAGTTCGATTTTTGGAACCAATCTGTCTTGTTGACAAGGGTATCCACACGCTTGTTCATCTGCTGGTCTATTGCCTGTTGCAGGTCACTTGTCAATTGACTGGCAGACATGCCCTGGGCTTGAGCAACCTGGGCCATGGACTGCCCCCCCTTGAGATCTGTCACCAACTGGGTGCGTGTCATGTGCAGGTCCTGTGCTACCTTGTTTAAAAAATACATGTGCGCCTTAAATTCCATTGGTTTGGCAATGAGATGAGTGTTTGCTAGAACCTTAGGCAGTTGAGCATCCACCGATTGCTCCAATTTAGTTTCTCGGGTTTGCGTCATATGTCCAGCGCTGACCCGGTCCTGCAGATTGCTGTGAACCAGTGACTGTACCTCGGTCTGGAGAGTCGTTGGAGAAATACTATGTTCTTGCGCAACTTGGTCCAAAGACTTTCCACTTGTCAATTCTGTCCGCAATTGCTGGGGTGTCATGCTAAAATAAGCCGCCAACTGAGGCATGGATTTATCCAATACCCTCCTTGACCATGCAGGCTGCCCACTGTGTTTTGCCGTGGTTGCACTCGCTTGACCCGTGCTCGTTGGAGTGCTGGTACTGGCGAAAGACTCTGCGTACCATCCCCCCGCCACCAGACATGTAGCGGCCGCACCCGCTATCATGGTAATTCTAACCTTGTTCCATTTCACTATGCCCCACCCCTTAGTTTAAAAAATTGTCGTAAGACAACTCGACTGTCTCCACATCCGCTGAAATTGTAGCCAACAATCCTTGAAGGTACATTGAAAAAACCATGCAGTGACAATTGCAGAACTCTTTTTCCGAGTTTCCTCACCTTGGCGCGACCTGTCAGCGGACCCGTATGCTAAAATTACAATAAATCCACAGATTGATTCTGTTTCATGTACCTCAGTATGGGCATCATCGGCTAGAAACTGCAGACTGTCTCCCACGTTTAATTCATAGGGATGTGTTTCCGGGGGAGTGCTGAAAACAGGTTGCGAACCCTATAAGAGGTTGTCCGGAAAGGGGTCAGAACTCCCCGACGCATTGCCGCGTCGTCGCCCCACCGGCCATTTTAAATTTTTCATAAAAATACACAAAGCGAATCACTTCGCTTTGTGTATACGAAAATTTTGCTGCAAAAGTGGTCTAAATTGAGGAAATCGTTGGCCTAACTGCCATGGGGCTACCCCTGCCAGTCCGTACTTACGTACCAACTGAAACTTTAACTGCATGCTGCGCGCATCCTCGAAAGACACATAGTGTTGAGTATCCCCCAACGGGTAGATAAAGGAGGGCATCAAACTGGCTGAATCAAACTGAATCGGTACCTGTGCTGTCATAGCAATCCCCGTTGCGTCTTGAGCAGATACCGTTGCTGCCATGTCCCCAGTGTGAAAAGGTAGGGCCCAATCATAGCCGTAGCGGATAACACCTAACAATAGCTGTGTCGGAGACAGACTACGCAAAGCATATTGAATTGTAGCCTCCACCTTGGCAAACGGGGCTATCGGCCCGGGGCTACCTGTGGCCCAGGACCAATTATACGCCATGAGAATCAGAGCATCGGCGTAACGTCCCAGTGCAACATAGTCATACGCCTCGGCCACTCGATCCGTAGGGGGTTCCTGGCCCGTTACTGGCATTACCGCCACCCAGACAGGAATTCCCTGTGGTAGCTGTGACCGAATGTCCCGCACCAGTTGCACAAAGGATTCCCCGTCCTCTGGCCGAATGCTCTCAAAATCCATCACTACAGCCTGGTAACCGTGGCTGTCCACCACCTGCAGTAGTTCCCGTACGTATCTTTCACGTACGGACGCTTGACACAGCACCGTGTGGACCGCAGCCGGGCTGAATCCCTCCCCCGTCCAATTGGCAAACACTGCCGTGGGTAACGCATCCTGTAGTCGCAAGGCCGCCAAGGCCGCCGCATCAGCAGCAGGCAAAACATTTCCTGAGAGGCTCAAACCATATCCAAACAGAGCCAGATAACTCGAATCAGGGCTGAAGTGAGCCACGTGCACCTGATCCAAGTACGAATTTAATAATTCTAAAAAGCCCAAGACGGTAATGTCCATTTTAGAGGACTTAGGAATCCGCAAAATATCTCCTGGGAAAGGCAAAATGGGGGAAGTGGCCAGTCTTCGGTTCCACATTAACAGGGTCTGCACTGGAATATCCAGGTTGTCAGCTATTGTAACAACCGTGTCCCCAGGCATCACCACATAGCTGTTTCCACCCCCGGGAACCAGCAATGTCTGCCCTGGAACCAGATTTGCCGTAGGCAACCGGTTGCCCCGCGCAATGTCCTGGGCGGTCCCTCCATAGGTTCGTGCAATTCCCCAGAGAGATTCCCCTTGCAAAACCGTATGAATGTACACTCCGCTTCCTCCCGTTTTGCATCCTCCGTGGAAGTTGCACAAGAAACGGGCTGTCGCAACCCCACAGGTATTCATTCATCCTATGCCTGTGAGGAAATTTGGGTACATAAAAGTGGACAGGCTCATTGGGCATCTTTCTGCCCCGAAGTCCCTGTACTGATTTACTCCGTCCCTCTTCTCGCGCTTTGTTTTGCCATATGGGTCAGTAGCTCGACTTGAATCGATTCACTGCCCTTGGGTCCACTGATTCCCTTGAATCGCTCGCGACTCCAGTCAAACCCTTTCATGTTTGCGACAGACTGTTTCAGTGCATACAAGTCCGCAGCTGCTTCCCCTTGGCTCGAATCGGTCATCTGTGCCGCCACCATCGCCAATGCATTTAACACGGCAATCTGCATCATGCCATGGTGCTTCACATCCTCCCATGCCTCTGGAAAGGTATTTTTAATCTCGGAAAAGTAGGTTAACGCAATATCCAGCATGGCTTCTTTAGGCACCTTTTTCGCGTCCACTTTTCGATACAAGACCGTGACCATTTTGACCAGGTTTTGCAGGGTGACAGGCAACCCACGCCGCCACTGCCGCACGCCTGTGATTGCGGTGATGCCATAGAAAGGACTCCGAGGATCTGTGGCAAGCTGCGCGGCTACCCACGAAATGGGATCTCGTTCGCGTTCTAGATAATGGACATGCGATTTCTGGATTGGCTTCGCAGTGGTATTCACAATCAAAAAGGTCTCAATTTCCTCGTTCTCGTCGAGGTTGTGAATCGCGCAAAAGGGAATTCGGACCTCGGTGCTGTACTCATCCAAAAATCGTTTGATGCCTTCAATACGGTGCTGACCATCAATAATAGAGGCAGGTCCTGTACAGATGAGGGTCCCCGTATCCCCGTGGCCATTGTCTGGGACGTACTCCCAATTGCCTGCGGCATTAAGCAGGATAGGGGGGAGAATGACGGCTTGTTGATGGGACAGATATTGCGCTAGGTCTTTGGTACGCCGCTGGTTCACTGGACGTTGGTAGCCTTTTCCGTCTGCTTCATCATAGGGTTTAATGATTAACAGTCGGTCGATGTGGGAGGGATTGAGAAAACCCACGTATTGGACCATGCCGTTGACACGAGTGCGACTGACACAATTGATACGGATGGACCAATCAAAACGTTTGTCGGGTGGAACGTTCATGAATTTCACCTCGTTAATTTTGAATGGTTTGATTGTAGCATGACCTTGACAGACTACAAAGAAACCGGTTTGAGTTTGAATTTGGCAAGTCAGCCGTTGAGAGTCGCGTAGAACATCTCCGCATCCTCTTTGTATTAAGGTAGGATTTCCACCTGCTAAATAACCCGCCCTTGCCCGGCCGCACCGAAACTTGAGTTATACTTACTCTATACAGATATCACAGAACACAACTAATGCCCTAAGTAGAATTTCACTATAAGTGTGTGTCCGGAAAGGGGTCTGGTCAGACCCAAGCAGTGCGAGGAGGCCAGCCCCAAATGCGCACTGAGCGTACGTTTTCGGTACGTGAAGGAGCATTTGGGGCGACGACGCGGCAATGCGTCGGGGAGTTCTGACCCCTTTCCGGACAACCTCTATAAAGGAGACTCCACATGCAGAAACGAATTGACCTTCGCAGCGACACAGTCACCACCCCAACAGCGGCCATGCGCCGTGCCATGGCAGAGGCAGAAGTGGGGGATGACGTGTATGGAGAAGACCCCACAGTCAATCATCTAGAAGCCCTGGCGGCAGAGATCGTGGGCAAAGAGGCCGCGCTTTTCGTCACCAGTGGAACCCAAGGCAATCAAGTGGCTGTGGCTACACAGGTGCAACGCGGCGAAGAAGTCATTGCCGAAGCACAATCCCATATTTTTTTCTATGAAGCCGCCGCCGTTGCGGCCATTGCAGGGGCGCAAATCCGACAAGTTCCCGGCATCAGAGGTGTGCTGCAACGCAAGGACGTGAAAGATGCCATTCGCCCACAGGACGTGCATCAACCGCGCACAGCGCTGATTACGATTGAAAACACCCACAACCGGGCTGGAGGTACTTTTACACCCCTGGTCGTGCTGCAAGAACTGTCTCTAGTCGCCCGTGAGGCCGGGATTCCCATTCACATGGATGGGGCACGCCTGTTTAATGCGGCGGTGGCCTCCGGCCACAGTGCCAAAGAAATTACCTCCTACGTGGACACGGTGCAATTTTGCCTGTCCAAGGGACTGTCCGCACCTGTGGGCTCCATCCTGGCAGGGCCGAAAGAGTTCATTCAGCATGCTCGGCAGTGGCGCAAGCGCTTAGGCGGCGGTTTGCGACAGGCCGGCGTCCTCGCTGCACCCGGAATTCTCGCATTGACGACCATGGTAGAGCGGCTAGTGGAAGATCACGAAAACGCCCACCTGCTTGCCGATAATCTGGCGACTCTGCCCAATATTGTCGTGAATATGGAAACTGTGCAGACGAATATCGTGTTAGCTGAGATACAGGGTACAGGCATGAGTGCTGAGATCTTTGTTCAAGCACTACGGGAACAGGGTGTGTGGGCATCGGTGTTCGGACCCGCAAGCGTTCGGTTTGTCACACACAAGGATGTGACACGTCAAGATGTCCTCGATGCGGCCCATGGGGTGGCCAATGTTCTCAAAGGAGCCTATTGACCAAAGGGGAGTAGCTGGACTGGTTGGAACAAGCCGGATTTTCCGCAGTTTGCCTACACCTGCACGATAATCGTGGACTAATCGCTGGTATTAAACCCAATCCATAGATTGACCCGCGTGTCCACTCAAACACATTCAAAATCAGAAGGGAAACTAATTCCCTTCTGATTCGACGATGACCGTGAATTTGAAACTTATCCAATGATTGCATAAGCCCAAAAAATTGGGTATGGCAACTCCGTCAGCTGCTTGAAATTATTTCTTGATGAAAACATCACTGCAATTAAGTTTTTTCAAACAAAAATGAAGCGAGTATGTTGTGAATGCACACTCGAAATGATTGGATATTTTCAACATCTCTCCCATAATGGATCGCATTCGTTAGTACGATCGCCCATACTCGTGTGACAGGATCAAACACAATACTTGTTCCGGTAAATCCTGTGTGTCCCACTGTAGTCGTCGGCCAAAAGTCGCCCGTTTGTCTGTTAAAAGTGTGAAAATGATTCCATCCTAATCCCCGGTGCTCAGTTAACCCATGGGTAAAACACCTCACGGATATTTCTTTTGAGGCTGCAGATAATATACCCTTATTTAGTGAAACAAACATTTGTATGTATTTTATTACATCATTCAAGCTAGCAAACAAGCCAGCATGGCCAGATACTCCCCCCAAAACTTCAGCATTTCTGTCATGAACTTTGCCTATTCTAGATCCTTCAGAATGAGAAAAAACTTCTGTCGCTGCAATTTGATTTTTAAGCTTCAATTGTGGATTAAAAGCTGTTTCCTCCATGTGAAGGGGATTAAAAATATACTTTGTGGAAAATTCATCTAAACCCATTCCCGAAACAACCCTGATAATTTCCCCTAGGAGGATAAAACCAAGGTCAGTATAGATGACACCCGTTCCTGGCGACTGAACCAAAGGCTCGTGCATCACGGTATTGAGAAGTTCCTGTTGTGTGGAGCACTCTAAATAATAACGTTTAGTTTTTGGTAACCCGGAAGTATGCGTTAAAAAGTTTCCTATTGTGATATTCTTTCTGTCATCGCTTCCTTCAGAACAAAATTCCGGTAAATATTTTTTAATTGGATCGATTAAAGAAATCTCCCCCACTTCAGCCAATAATAGTATTGAAGGTAATGTAGCCACTACCTTGGTGAGAGATGCTAAATCAAACAAAGTATTCTCTGACATTATCCGAGAGTGTCCTTCATAGTTTTCAGCATATCCAGTTTCTATTTGGAAATATAATTTCTCATTTCTCCCAGCCGCCAAAGCTATTCCAGGAATTTTCCTCTTTACTACCGTATCTTGAACACATTGCTCTATGTGCTTAATTCGATCATTAAAAAATACGGTATCAAAGTTCACTGCCTTGTCCCCTCAAGAGCAGAACGTAAAGAGCCATTTTTCTTCTGAAGCAATTGCTCTGCTCCCGTTTTGCTCAAATTCAAAATTGACATGACAATGGCTGTTTTTACTTTCCCATTTGTTTCCACAAGCAATCTCCTTGCTTCTTCATAAGAACAACCTGTCACTTCCATAATGATTCTACGACCACGTTCTGCTAATTTATGATTTGTAATTTTAAAATCAACCATCAAATTTTGATATACTTTCCCTAATTGAACCATGGATCCCGTACTTATCATATTCAAAATCATTTTTTGAGCAGTCCCCGCCTTTAAACGGGTAGAACCTCTGAGAACCTCTGGCCCAGTATCCACCTCAATGAATATTTCCGCCATTTGGCTGACCTCAGCATTCTTATTACAGCTAATAGATACTGTTTTAGAACCAATTTTTGAAGCAAATTTTAATGCAGAGATCACATAAGGAGTTCGTCCGCTAGCCGTAATACCAACAACCACGTCTTTACTGGACAAACACGCATGCTTCAAATCCTCTAGAGCCTGTTCTTCATCATCCTCAACATTCTCTTGGGCTTCTAACATTGCTGAATTTCCCCCAGCAATTAGGCCAATAACTAACTCAGGGTCTACCCCAAATGTGGGCGGGCACTCTGCTGCATCTTGAGCTCCAATTCTCCCACTTGTTCCCGCTCCTATATAGATAAGCCTCCCTCCATTCATTAATTGCTTTGTAACCATTTGAACAACTCGTGCAACATCAGGGAGAACTTCTGCAACTTTATCTGCAACTATCTTATCTGCGAAATTCATACGGGTGACAATCTCTGTTGCAGAACACCGATCTAAGTCTAGAGATTGTGGATCTGACAATTCTGTTCCCAGTTGATGCAAGAAGTTACTCATTGAACTTCACTCCTTAAAGTTTAAGGAAGTCTCAAAAATTCAAATGTGACTTCACACAATATTAGCAATATAATATATTTCGTTATAAATTTAATTTACAGGCTTTCGCTACTGCTTCATCCAAAATAAAGGTGACATTGGGATGTATTTGTAATATACTTGCAGGAACGTGTGTTTGTACATCCCCCTCTAGCGCTAAATGTACAGCTTGAGCTTTTTGCTCTCCAAAAGCCATCAACAAAATTTGTTTAGATTGCATAATAGGTTGTAATCCCATGGTAATCGCCTGCTTTGGAACATCATTCAAAGAATTGAAGAATCGAGCATTAGAACGAATCGTCTCTTCCGACAAACCCACGATATGTGTTGTCGGCTTAAAAGCTGTTCCCGGTTCATTAAATCCAATGTGCCCATTAATACCAATTCCAAGGATCTGTAAATCAATAGGATGCTGTTGTAAAATTCGATCATATCGTTCACATTCATTTTGTAAATTGTTTACATACCCATTAGGAATAAAAATTCTGTCCTTTGAAATGTCTATCCATTGAAAAAAATGTTCCTGCATATATTGGTGATAGCTTTGCGCGTGAGTTTTGGGAAGTCCCACATATTCATCTAAGTTCACTGTGGTCACGTCGGTAAAAGAGAGTCCTCTGCGATGAAACTCTACCAACTGAGCATATAAGGCAGAAGGGGTTTCTCCCGTAGCAAGACTTAGTGTCGGGTGATGTTCTGCTTCAACTACATGCTCTACTATTGCAGCAGCATAGGCTACTGCAATTCGACTGTCTGTAAAAACACGGATTTTCAATGAATTCACGCCCTTCTTCATGAAACCATTAAATTATCTCCATAATAGTACACTATGGAATTTATAATATTTATTTTTGATAAACAAGATTTCCTCGAACAATCGTATGTGTAACCGCCCATTGGTCATCCAAACTAATCAAGCTGGCAGGAGAACCAACCCCAATTTTACCGTAAGGCAACCCAAGCATACGAGACTGGTTACTAGAGGTAATTAAGGGAATGTCCACTGGATTTACAGCAGAACAACTCAACATATTTTGAACGGCCCGGTCTAAAGTTAATGCACTTCCTGCCAATGTTCCATCTGCTAATCTCACGGCCCCACTTACCGACGAGACAGACTGCCCACCCAATTCATAGGTACCTTCTGGCATACATGCAGCGGATACGGCGTCGGTAATTAACATCAAATGCTCAACCCCTTTGATACGAGCAGCTAGACGCAAAACGGCCGGATGGACATGGATCGTGTCTGCAATAATTTCTGCATAAACATCCTGAGAATCGAAAGATGCTCCAACAAGCCCAGGTTCTCGATGATTTAAAGCACTCATGGCGTTAAACAAATGTGTCGTATCCTTAATTCCCGCCTTAAACCCTTTTATTGCCTCTAAATAAGTCGCATTAGAATGTCCAGCTGAAACAACAATTCCTAACTGAATTGCAGTCTCAATGACGGACTCAGCATCCGGCATCTCTGGAGCTAAGGTGATTAATTTAATCCTTCCATGGGAAATTTCAAACCACTTTTTCAAGAGACGAGCCTCTGGAAGTTGAATAAATTCTTTAGGTTGTGCTCCAGGTTTCTCTGGATTGATAAAGGGTCCTTCCAGATGAAAACCAAGAATTTCTGCCCCCTGGATTTCATCTTGAGAATTATAGGACTTAAGCACACGAACGATGGCTTCATCGCTTTGTGTGATCGTTGTTAACAAAAGTCCTGTCGTGCCATGTTGCGCATGAGTTTTGCAAATGTGGTGATAGGCCTCCATAGTCGCATCCATGGTGTCCGCACCACCCCCACCATGAACATGAATATCGATAAAACCAGGTAGTAAAATCCCTTGTGTGTCTAATAACTTGTAATGTTGTAATACAGTTCCACTGAATATACCCACATCTTTAATCCATCCATCTTCAATTAGAACTTGCAAAGTGCTGCCATTAATGATTCCTTGCACTGCAAGATTCATTTTGAT
Source organism: Alicyclobacillaceae bacterium I2511 (assembly GCA_003584005.1). Classification (GTDB taxonomy): domain Bacteria; phylum Bacillota; class Bacilli; order Alicyclobacillales; family Alicyclobacillaceae; genus QXHL01. The sequence goes on from QXHL01000008.1 coordinate 85,016, forward strand.
CGCCATCCTTTAATAAATTGTCATTCATTCGGTTGAAAAAACACTGCAACCAAAGAGTCACTCCATTAGGGAGTGACTACCCCCTTTTCAACAACGTCCACTGTGTAATCATCGGAGTGAAATACGTTCAACTGATTCCCTAATTTCTCGGTGAACATCTGATAAATCTGCATCAACGTGTCTTTCCCTGCAATAATCGAGAATTTATATACAGGTTGCTCTAGGACTTCGTCTTGATGGGCCTGTCTTCCTTCCCACTTATGTTCGCCCGTAAATTCATTTAAAACATAATATCCATCTTTTAAACTAACTACGACAGCCATCAGAATTTACTAGAGTTCCATCCAAGTCTGTCGCAATTAGCCAACGATTTTCTTTTTCGACTCCCATCTATATTCTACCCTTATATCGTGCCACTAAGGCCTCATTGCGCTCATCTGCTCCATCTAAATTAGCACTCATCAACACAGAAACGGTTTGATTTCGTTGAAGTAAAGCACGCGTGATCTCAGCGGTGAGACATTGAGCAATGAACGCCCCACTAATCGATGAAACCGAACAAACTTTAGCGTCTAAGCGTGGATCAGAAAGAAAGGCATCCCCGAGGGGCCCATAATTATCAATAACCAAATCGACCATTTCAAAAAGGCGTTTCCCACTAGGATGACGTGAGGTCACCTGCGTCGAATGTGACATGGAAGTGACACCAGCCACAAACATCCCCTTTTGTTTAAACAAACGAGCCATTTCCACAAGAGCTCCATTTCTACCCGAGTTAGAGATGATAAGTGCAGCATCTTCTGATTGGATTTCATAAATATCTAATAATTGGTTTGCAATTTGGGGGGTTCTTTCAATCGACGGATCCTTCATGTCATTGAGCTGTAAGTCTCCCCGTCTGAGCAAATCATCGATGGACATCATATGCATGGGAACGAGTCCACCAGCTCGGTTTGACATTTCCATTGCAAACGCTTTTGAATGTCCTGTACCGAAAATGTGAATAACCCCCCCTTTCTCAATGGATTCTGCAAATTTTTCTGCAACTGCAGTGATACGTGAGAATTGCGTTTCCCTGATTTTATCCAATATACTAACTGTCCCATGATAAACCTCATCCGCGGATACCATTTAAAATTCACTCTCCCCCTAGAAATTTAATGAGACAAATTTTCGAGAGAACTTATAGAGGTTGTCCGGAAAGGGGTCAGAACTCCCCGACGCATTGCCGCGTCGTCGCCCCAAATGCTCCTTCACGTACCGAAAACGTACGCTCAGTGCGCATTTGGGGCTGGCCTCCTCGCACTGCTTGGGTCTGACCAGACCCCTTTCCGGACACACACTTATAGATGCTTGAAACATTTTTTCGCAAACGATGTGTATAGCGACTAAAGGGTTCTCCAGACCAGAAAACATAGGTGACCGCATTGTAAAATCGAAAGGTGCCTATCCTCACAAGTTGTTCTGAGACAGAAATCTTAAGAGATTTCATATTCTCGATGGCTTGCATGAATGTATGCACACTTCGCTCCTCTTGTATGGAGAGTTATTTCGATGAAAGAGACTGGGTGAATTTCTGCTTCAGATCTTCTATATCAGAAACAGTGAAAGGTGAATGGCTGGGCAATGTCACCGTTTTGTACTCAGTTTAAAAACCAATGTCGTTTTCTAAATAAAGCCGTTCTGGAGACTCCATCAGCGAAATTGCGTTATTTGTTAAAATTATACAAGTTATCCCCATTTAATTAAAACTCTGTGACTTTCGTGTAAAACGGATGCTAATATCCCCTGCAGATCCATTCAGATATAGAACCGTGGTATTTTCTTCAAAGTGTGTACGCAGTTTCCGTGAAACAAACCCTGAAAATTCATCCGAATACCATAAATTCTCCTTTTCCTTTTTCTTTTCGATCCATAGACCCTCCCATCTGAAGATTTTGTGGAGGGGCTAGAACTTGATGTACAGTCCCTAAATACAGCATTGAAATTTTACATCCCCTTTTTGCCTAACAACTCCACAAAACTGGATCGAGAATCCGTTGGAAGCATTTGAGAGGTTAAATGAAATCCCTTTGCCTCGATCTCACGGTAAACTCTTGCATCCTCCTCCGTCACAGCAATGGAATGAGTCACCATTTTATACTTGGTCCCTGAAATTGGAGCTTGGTTTCCTACATTAATTTGTTCAGGGACGACTCCTCCTTCTAATAATGCAATTGTATCCAAAGGGAATTTCACTACCAACAAGATCACCTCTTTATCATGCACTGAATCTTTAATATACTGAATTGTATCAGACACGCTCAATACAGATGTTTTTACCCCTCTTGAGGCTTTAGGTAATAGCACTTTTTGAATCGGATCTTTCGCAACTTGATCATTAACCACAATAATATGGTTACTCCCTACCGCTTGAACCCAATTCGCAGTCACCTGACCATGAATTAATCGGTTGTCTATTCGAAGATGTTTTACGGTCATGATTCTAATCCCTCCGTCAATGGATTTACATAAACAATGCCAGAACTCCCCGCAATTTGTGCAACTTTAGCCAATTCTACGACTGATGCGTTCTCTCTTTTTGTGAATACTTCTAGTAGCATGGGTAGATTCATACCACAAACTAAATGGACTGTACTTTCAATTAAATGCGTAGCAGAGTTTCCTGGACTCCCGCCAAATAAATCGCATAAAATCAAAACTCCTTCACCTGAATTCACTCGTTGAGCTTCCAATTGAAATCGGTTTATAAATTCATCTAAATTTGTATCGTGTTCCAATCCCAGCGCGGACACTTGAGTTTGCTCTCCTAAAATCATTTCAACCGCTTGAACCATCGAGGCTGGAACACCTGCATGGCCTGCCAAAATAATTCCAATCATTTATTCTCAACATCCTTTCTTCTTCAAGGGAGAGAGGGCGAATAAGCCCCTTCTCTCCCAAATGGATTACAGCAATCCAATCGCGCTGGTCCCAAAAGCAACTACCACTAATATTAATAATATCCATACAGGAGATATTTTCCACCGTTTTACCAACCAATACGCCAATCCTACTGTCAAAATTGGAAATATCGCAGGCAGAATCTGATTTAAGATGGTTTGAAGTGAGAGGGTTTGCGTAGTAGCTTTTCCGGCAATTTCCACAGTCTTATGAAAAGTAAGTGGACTTGTCAATTTGGACATGATACTTGGCACAAATCCCCCTACCACCATGACTCCAAATATGGTTGCAATGTTTGTAACACGATCAATCAATCCACCGCCAGTTACTTCATCTACTAGTCCAGTGCCTTGCCGATACCCCATATAAAACAAGGGAATCATCAGTACACTCCAAACAACTCCTAGCAAAAACATGATTGCTGCACCTGCCCAATTTCCCGCCAACCCTAAAGAAGCGGCAAAAACCGCTACTAAAGGTCTTACCAACACGCCTTGGAGTGTATCCCCAATTCCAGCAAACGGACCCATCAATCCAATTTTCAAGCTATCTACAGCATCTCCATATTTTTGTTCTTCTAAGGCCACCGTTGCTCCAAAAATGGGGGGTGATCCAATCTGAGGATTTGTGTTGTAAAACGATAAATGTCGTTTCATTGCAGCGATCAATGCTTCTTTTTCTGGATATACCTTTTTCAAAATAGGCAGCATTGACCATAAATATCCCAACGCTTGCATGCGTTCATAGTTCCAAGACCACTGTAAGGTAATGATATGACGCCACATAGCTCCCCGAATGTCCTTTGGAGTGACTACACCGGGATGTGCTTCAAGATTAGTATTCTCCATTATTCGCACTCCCCTTCAAGCGAACATATAAAAAGCTCGCTGCCAAAGCAGCCAGTGCGATTCCTAAAATCGGTACATTTAAATAGGCAAATAAGACAAATCCAATAATAAGAAATGGCCAATGTTTGTTTAGAGGAAGCATGTTTAACAGCAAGGCAAATCCTAATGCGGGAAGCATTAAACCAGTGACGTGCATACCGTTCATAAACCACTGAGGCATTGAATGAATTAAACTTTGAATGGGGCCTGCTCCGAGCCATACTGCAAGAAAAACTGGAATGGCCCGACTTAGCCCCCAGGGTAATTGCCCCAGTAAGTGCATCCAAGAAACTCCCCGCGTATCTCCTTTTTCAGCATAGCGATCAGCACCATGAATGAAAATTGTCGTCACAGCTCGTCCTAGAACATCTAATTGGGTCATTAAAATAGCAGCCGGAATTCCCACCGCTAAGCCTGCCGTTTCACCCCCGCCCAGAGCTCCAATCGCTGTCCCCAAAATAGCTCCAGTCATGAAATCAGGAATCGTGGCCCCACCGTAAGTCCACATTCCTAAAGACATCAACGTTAAAGTAGCCCCAATAACTAACCCCAAGTGAACATTTCCAACAATCATTCCTGTGATCCAACCAGCTACCAATGCCTCTGTTAGAGTAAATCCAGGACCAAGATTCGTAACAATTGCCACATAGGCGAGAATTGCGAGAATAATTGGCACCCATATACTATAGCCATGAATCATATTCACACCTCCATTTGGGCTAAAATTGTTTTAAATTCACTCGAAGGATGTATCGATCTCCGCGATAAAACGAGTGCACCCATTCCACGGGCTTATTCGTCGGAGAATATGTGACTCTAAGCATCTTTAAAAGAGGCATTCCTTCCTTGACTCCCAACATTTTTGCAAGAGATGTTGTTGCTGACACCGCCTCAATGCTCTGTTCAGCACGTACAACTTCTATCCCACAAATCTCGCGTAAGGCAACATACAAGGAATCCACAGATCCAAATGGGAGCTTTGTCAGCCCAACCACAAGATTGTACGGTAATACTGAGGTTTCAATTCCCATTGGAATCCCATCCGCTTTTCTTAATCGGCGTAACTCAAAAACTTTACTCTCTTCTATTAGGGACAAATGCTGAACTTCCTGTGTTGAAGCTTCTCGAATCTCCATTTTTAAGACTTCCGAACTGGGTTTCATCCCCATGGAAAGCATATCTTCAGAAAAAGATGAAAGTCGAGAAAGTGATTGAGCAACTTTTCGGTGTGCAACAAATGTCCCTTTCCCTCGAATTCGAACAACCACCCCCTCCTCAGCGAGATCCGTTAAAGCCTGGCGTACCGTCAAACGATTTACACCTAACTCATGGGCCAAGTCATTTTCTGGTTTAATTAAATCCCCCTCTTTCCAATGCTCCTCCTCAATTTCCTTTAAAACCCCTTGTTTTACCTGGAGATACAATGGAAAGGAACTCGAACGATCAAGATCTATCACGTTCTCTTAACCTCCTCACTACAGAAAACGCTTCCCATGTTTGTGATAATAGACTTGAGGTATACATTTGTCAACGATATTTTCAATCAAATCTATATCAAATCATTTTTCATTAATTTCTCCGCTTTTGTGGGCTCATCATCGTTCGTCTGCCTTCTCTCGCAAATCACAAGGGGAGTTTCTGCGTCTCCACGGCTTTGGCGAGCAGCAATGCGTAGTACTGTGCATCCGTGGAATCTAGATGAACTCCGTCCGGATAAAAATACGAGCCCTTCCCAGCACTTGCGTCATACCAGTTAACCAGAGTGACCTTGGGGAAAATGGCGGCCACCTGGGCTAAGGATTGGTTCACCGTGTCTTGCCAGGGCCGCGACATTCGCGTATTCACCAGAACAATCTGTTGAACAGAGCCCGAAGATTGTAACAAAGAGAAGGCCCGAGTGTCTGTCCCATAGCATACCCGGTTGGAATCCCCACCAGGTTGATATAGCAGTGTCATCGCTAGTGCGGAAGCTGTGGCTAAAACGAGCGTCCAGGCCAGTAAGGGTCCCTTTCGGGAACTTCGGCGTAGAAAAAAGGTTAATCCCAGGGGCCAAGACATCGCCTCGAAGCGTTCCGTCAAAGAACTGCCCTGGACCATCTGTGCGTTGAGGTGCAAATAATCCCTGATTAATCCACTTACCATTTTGAATCGTGGTGTTCGTAGTATTTGTCAACGTCGGTGCGTCTCCTGATGGACTTGTTGAATTTCTGCATCCCACTAGTTTAAACATGGACTCGCTGACAATTCCAGTCAAAATCGCTTTGTTTCTCATAGTTCTTGATCCACCTTGAAATCCGTTTGAAGACTCATATCGGGCTTTATCATCAGTGTCACCACGAGCAACCCCACCAGCAACACGAGAACACCCCAGAACACGTGGTGTACGGCGACGGTGAAATCAACTCCCGCACTACTTACATCACGCCCCAACCCCGCCCT
>QXHL01000090.1 GCA_003584005.1 Alicyclobacillaceae bacterium I2511
TTTGCCAGGTGATGATTTTGAATCATGTTCTTGACCTGCAAACTCTCCAAACTGATGACTTGGTTCTCGCGAATCAGTCTGGTAGTGAGCTTGTGCAAGAAGTCTTGACGGCGGTCTGCAATCTTGGCGTGAATCTTCGCGACTTTCACTCTTGCCTTGTCGCGGTTCTTGGAGCCTTTTTGTTTTTTAGATAGACGTTTTTGAGCCTTAGCAAGTCGTTTCTCATCCTTGCGGAAGAATCGTGGATTTCCCACCTTCTCCCCAGTGGAGAGAATGACAGCATCCAGAAGTCCTAAGTCAACGCCAATTTGCTGATCAATCTCAGGCAATGGCGTGATGTCTTCTTCTATGGTGAGCGAAACAAAGTAGCGTCCCGCAGTATCTTTAGTAATCGTCAGTGAAGTGGGAATCCCGTTTAGTTTTCTCGACCAGCGAATATTGAGCGGTTCTTTCGTTTTCGCCAGTGTGATATTTTGACCCTCCCACTGGAACGCCGAAGATGCAAAGGTAGCGGACTGTTTTCCATGCTTTTTGTGGAATTGCGGATATCGAGCACGCCCTTCAAAAAAGTTGATGAAGGCTCGTTCTAAATGTCGCAATTCTTGTTGTAAAGCCACACTAGACACTTCGTTGAGCCATACAGTTTCCGGTTGTTGCTCCAATACCGTCAGTTGGGCGGACATATCCTTGTAATAGATGCGTTTGCCCTCGTTGTAGTAGGCATCCGTTTTCGCCTTCAATGCCCAATTGTAGACATAGCGAACACACCCGAAGGTTCGGGAGAGCAAATGCGCTTGTTCTGCTGTCGGGTAGAAACGAAACCGATACGCCTTAGAAGTTTTCATAGTTACATTATAGCAGAAGGTGTGTAAACAGAAAAGATTCGCCTCACGGCGAGCGCCTTAGTTCCCTATTGCTGAAGCAAAGGGTTTTACGGCGCATTTGATAATCCGGTTCAATTAATGAAATTTTGAACACCAATTAGTGGAACGTCCGCGCCTCGCCTGTTCCGAGGTTAAATCAGTGAATATTCAGAACAATTGCACATAGTAAAAATGAAAAAACTTAGTTAGAAAACTTAAGAGTATTAAATTACTATCACTCAAATTTCTTGTCCTAACATACTTGGTGGGCCTAAGAGGACTCGAACCTCTGACCTCACGATTATCAGTCGTGCGCTCTAGCCAGCTGAGCTACAGGCCCAAGAATAATTTTCGTTTTATGATTTTTTCAAGAAAACTGGCGGAGCTGACGGGATTCGAACCCGCGGTCTCCTGCGTGACAGGCAGGCATGTTAGGCCTCTACACCACAGCTCCATATGGTTGCGGGGGCAGGACTTGAACCTGCGACCTTCGGGTTATGAGCCCGACGAGCTGCCAACTGCTCCACCCCGCGACATTCTATAGAAATATTATATTTTAGAACTGGTGGGCGGTGGCAGGATCGAACTGCCGACCCCTCGCGTGTGAGGCGAGTGCTCTCCCGCTGAGCTAACCGCCCATGGTGACCCCAGGGGGACTTGAACCCCCGTTACCGCCGTGAAAGGGCGGTGTCTTAACCGCTTGACCATGGGGCCGTCGCCGTCATCCAGTGCACACATATCACTCAATGTTACCACAGCGGCGACAAGCTTTGGCTCCCCGAGTAGGATTCGAACCTACGACCCTCCGGTTAACAGCCGGATGCTCTACCGCTGAGCTATCGAGGACCACCTGGTGGAGCTAAGCGGATTCGAACCGCTGACCTCTAGAGTGCGATTCTAGCGCTCTCCCAACTGAGCTATAGCCCCACGCTGGTGCCGAAGGCCGGACTCGAACCGGCACGGTTTCCCGCACGATTTTGAGTCGTGTGCGTCTGCCTATTCCGCCACTTCGGCAAGGCGTGCCCGGAGAGATTCGAACTCCCGACCTCTTGATTCGTAGTCAAGCACTCTATCCAGCTGAGCTACGGGCACACGGTATAATTTTTAAGTTCTTTATGTCTCTTACACAATGCATCTTATTATATCATTGTATCAGCTTTTTGCAAGTTTTCATCTTACTACTGTTTAACTACTCTTTTCACTATTTGACGGCCATCAATGCTCCGCAGCCTCAGGATACTAATCGGTGCAAGCTAAGCCGATTGAGGCGACGGAGTTCATCATACAACGCAAACACAGAAAATGCAAGGTGTTAGCGAACCTTAATTTTCAAAAGGCAATCACGAGCAGTCGTTGTGTCTCCTGTAAATATCCCAGCCGAGCGACGCAGCCACAGTAGTGGCGGGAACCTTGAGAACAGTATAGACACGACTCGGTTTAGCAAATCTGGCGGCAGTCACTGGCATTGTGAGACTGTCGATACACTCAGCTTCTTCAGACCTTTGAATCGCCCTGCGAGTTTTTAAAAGTTTTTCAAGGAAGAGTGGGCCCCCACCTGCCTGAAGGATTGGGGAGGCTTTCCTTAATGCCGAGAGGCTATAAAAAAGAACCGATTTTTCGGTTCTACAAATAAGGGTGTGAACGTCGCCTGTTTCACGTTTCCCCACCGTGTATGCACCGAATTTGCTGAAATAAGGGCCTGGCGAACGCCTATTGATGCGAAATATGGCTTGAAAAGGCCTATAAGCGTCCTGTGGTACCTTATTTGAGACTGTCGATTCAGTTCCTAAGAAAATCCTACTGGTACACATTTTTGTTCCTGGGGTACTTACTAAGCCCTGTAAATTTTAGACAACTTTTTTTGGAAATCCTTTTTAAGTCAGGGATATAATAAAGTTAGGGGCTGGTTTGTGAATCAGCTGACTTAATCAGTTGACTGTAGAAAATCTTTTAAAATTGGTGTGGATGACTTATGATTTTCGCATTTGGCTTCGGACCTCCGTGGACCAGCCTACTGATGCTGGTGGCTACAAGCGTTCTTAGCTACGGAGTCTACCGCCTGTTTTCCCGCAAATCTCCCCCGGGGAGAACCAATCGTGTTCAACTGCGAAGATACTACTATGTGCAGAGACAACGAGCTCGTGAAATGGCAATAAGGTATGACTTAAGTGACGAGGAGATTGAGCGAAAGATTGACGAAGAGATTGGCCCCCCAAAAACCTGATCTACAGGTGTACTGTTTAAAACCTTGTTTTTCGGATAGCTGTACAGCCCATTTTGGGAATACAAAAACCCGCCGTGTGAATCATTGGGCGGGTTTCTGTACGCTTAGGCCTGTTTCCCCATTTCCTCTTTAAGCTTTGCTAAAGCATCGTCCACTTGACCTTTTTCTTGTTGTTTTTTCAATTGGTCAAATTCGTAATCCAAGGAGGAAGTCATTCCCCCATAGGCAACCTTCGCCTCTGCTTCCCGTTGCATTACTTTTTCCTCCATACGGTCAAACTTGGATAGAGGGTCTTCCTGGTTTACGCCAGAGAGCGCTTCTGCAACACCCTTCTCTGCTAACGCTCGGCGGTTCCTGCGCACCAAGTCGTCGCGACGTTCTTTGGCATCCGTCAATTTAGTTTGCAATTGCTCGTACTGTTCCTTTAATTCAGATGAAGTCTTTTCCGCTTCTGCCTGTTCCGGTTCTAATTGTGACACCCGTTCCCGTTCCTTTTTTTCCTGTTCCAATGCCTGCCGAGCCAAATCCTCGCGACTTTGTTCTATGGCCAAGCGGGCCTTTTCATGCCACTCGTCGGCTGCCCGCTTACTGTCACGAATTCTCTGTTCCGTGCGCAGTTTTTCTGCCTCAAATCGATTCACTTCCACAGCAAACTGGCGCAGTTGTTCCGATGCGTCTTCAATGTAGAGGTTCAGACTCTTTTCCGGGTCTTCTGCCTTGTTCACCAAGTCATTGAGATTTGCCCTCGCAATGTCTTTAATACGAGAAAACAGGGACATCATTCATCCATCCTTCCTGTTTGGCAATTGTGAATAAAGTGGCATCGTGTCACACACCTGTAGATTACCACGAAACAATGGAGAAAGTGTGATGAACCCAGGCATTCTTCCTCTACTGCAATAAACACAACAAAAGCATGCCGCTTTCCCCCACTACAGATTCTGCGAGTTTGATTCCGCAGAATACTCTCTATCCTGGACGTGTAAAAAAGAAGACTGTGTCACAAATTGCCCCGCTTCGCCCGTTTTCCCATAGTCCCAGACAAAAACATGACCCTCTTGTATCACCCGCCCCACAATTTGCACTGGTCCTTCCGTGACCCGCCAAACAGGTGCAAAAGGGCGTGTAAACCAATATCCCACTTCGCGGATGACACTCTGCCGCAACAGTTGCTCCACAGTATGCTCGTATTCTCGCTCTTCCTCTGTCACGGTATGCGCCCGCCAAAAGTCCGCCAATTCCGACTGGGCTTGACTCAGTTCTGCCGTCTGTTCAATATCTCGCCTAGCATATCGGGAGGTCACCTTCCAAACATCGGCTGAATCCAATTTGCTGTGTTGCACACCCTCCCGTGCTTGTGACTTTAATACATCCGGATATACCAAACCCTGGGCAATCAACATATAACTGGAAATTGTTACCCAGTATTGATTTTCAGCATCTTCATGCGAATCTGGAGGCACCGTACGTCCATTCAAAAGGGACCCAACGATGGCATCCCCCGCCTGCCGACGGGTGCGAGCCTCTTCGTAAAGCAATAGGACATCTTTGTATTGCTCTACTTCCAGACGTGCGTGTTCTAGTCGCTCCCGCAGGAGCGACTCTACCTCGTCTGCCGCTCGACGCATACCCGCCAGGTGACTCACTGGACACAGCCCCACCGCTTCAACTCGACTGGACAGACGAATCGGCAATTGAAACTTGGCACTCTCCGGTATCAGTGCTTCCTGCCGCGCAGCTACCAGAAGGTCTGGAATTCTGCCAAACCATGATTCAGCCTGCTCTTGTGTCACAAAAGGTACAGGTTCCGCCTTTCCCACCCCTGGTAAAACATTGCGTAGCAGGGCATCCCCCATCACCTGAAATACCTTGGCAGCTTGGAGAAAAGCCTTGGCCCGGGAGTTCTCACTGTTGGCCAGTTCCACCTCGACTCCAAAGACTTCCTCGCCCACTCTTCGGTAACCCTCCAGATCCTCTCGCGGCTGCTGAGGACCGCCGCTAAACAGATCGCGGAGCTTATCCAACCATCCCATGACCATTCCACCCCCGATTCCCAATCCTAGTCATGCTACTGCTTCCATCATAACACGGCGGTGTTAACCCCCTCCACGGCGACCATAGCATTCTGTGTATGACATACGGGTTTGGGATTTAAGTCGGAGCTACGAGGATTGGACTTGCACGAACCGACGGTCACACAGGTATTTGGATATACGCGTTATGGGGGCTAAGATAGGGGCAAGTCTAGTGCTGATGACTTGGGTTCGGGGATTCTGACTGCCATTGGTCTTGATGTGGGTGGCAGGTTTCGGCTTTGAACCGAACGCCCTACTTGTCCGCACGATTGTCCAAAAAACCGGTTCCCACTTATTTACATGGTTGAATGTCCGGAAATAGGTCAGGTCACACCCAAGCAATGCGAGGAGGCTAGCCCAAAATGCACTTTAGGTCTGCTCCCTTATGAGGAGCATTTGGAGGCAACGACATCGCTGTTCGCTGGGGAGTTCTGACCCCTTTCCGGACACGCTCTAATAATAAAATAATGTTGGGATGGGTGTTGAAACCTCTTCAAGTTTAACGCTTCACATATTGCCGCCTAACAAGGGTTTAAAGTCCTGATCATTCACCATGCCGTCAATCGATTCGAAGCTATCCAGGTTGAGGTTCCACTGACCAATAAAGGTGTTGAAAAGTCCGTATACGCTACCATGCCCATAATTTTGTTTAGCATTGGCATCCCAACCACTGGAGTTAAACTCACCCACAAAGATTCCCGCATTCTGTTGCGGGGTATTTGAATTAATGACACCAAACACAATCAAATTTGGCATTCCTGCATCTCCCTAAGTTTCGGCATTCATATAAAACTTTCTGTGTATTATTAAAAAACATGGACTGACAAATCTACGACGAATAAAACACGCTAGATTTCATGTCCTGGTCTGAGATAATGGTATCTACCCCATCCGGGTCATAATTCACGTTTACATTGCCCACTTCCACGTTGCCATTCCCATATATCCAGCCATAACCCACGTTGTCCTTTTCGTGTGTGTCCATGCCCGTGAGTTTCGTATCTCCCACAAAAACAGCGCTGTTTTGTGACATCGCATTGACCTGAATGCTTTCAAAACCGATGTTTGTCACAGGTGCAGTAGTGGCGGGTTGGACTGGTGCATAAATATTGATGTCCCGGTCATCTATGGGGGTATCCAGTCCGTCCGGATCATACACGATACTTACATTCTGCAAGATGACATTGTGGGACCCTACGCTGCCAAAACCGGTGTTCGCTTTCTCATGACTACTCAACCCGTACACCACGTTGTGCGGCCCAAATATTAATAGCGAATTTTGAGACATTGAAATGACATTCACGTTGACGGGCCAGCGCATATTATCGTGCGTCATAACGAAAGCCTCCAAGTAGCTTTGCAATCAGCGTCCACTATTGGTGAATCCAGCCATCTATCGGTATCCAGATTCAGATTCAAACTGGCCAAATTCAAATTGTGATGGCCATAGACCGCTCCTTGACCAGCGTTATATTTGATACTCCCATCCCATCCAGCAACGCGAGCATCTCCAATCACAACTGCCGCATTCGCGTTAGACGCATTGATTTGCAAGGCTTTAAAGACAATTCGATAGGTCAAGTTCACCCCTCCTCACTGGCGGGCGAGTATGTGGCTGATGTTCATTGCACCCAACTACCCAGCGTGCCACCAGTCTATGTCGCAGGGGGCACGTCTCATTCACTCACATGAAAATCAGTGTGCTGAATGTGCCTGCCCAGATGCAAAACGTGCCTGAAATACCGGGTTATGCCGGGTAAACCAGAAGGCCACAACAGACACTCCCAGCAACAACGTCCCTGTCCACCAGAACAAACTGTGCACAGACCACGCTCCACCAATCCACCCCCCCATCAATGGGCCCACCATGTTGCCCACTTGGTTTGCTGTTTGATTTAGGCCAAAGGCACGACCCCGGAAGGATGGTTGGGTGCTGCGCACCACTAGCCCATTAATGGCAGGGAACACGGCAGAGAAAAAAGCGCCGTAGATGAAACGAATAATTGCAAATGCCCAAACAGAGTGAAAGGGAACCTGTGCCAAAGTGCCTAGTCCACCCCCCACTAGGCCCACGATGAGCACAACTCGAAACCCCGCCTTGTCCGCTAACTTCCCCCAAAGCGGTGAAAACACCATACTGGCCACCCCAGAAAGGGAAAACACCACCCCGGCCACAAAGGAAGCATTCACAACCGTACCGTTCAATTGTGCTATATATAGGGTTAATACGGGTTCAATAGACATGATGGAAAAAGCGGTCAATGCATTGAGGAGCAGCACTGCAATCAGCGGCCGATTGTGAACCCCTTCATTGAAGGCTGCAAACACTGAACTCCGATGTTTTGCTGGCGTAAAGTGGTCTTCTCGCACCCAAAACAGGACCAATAACGTCGCCAAGAACACGAGTATCCCCGCGCTGCCAAACGCAATCCGATTGTCAAACACCCGTGCAATCGTCCCACCTAACAAAGGTCCCATAATCCCGCCACTGGCAGAAGCAGCAGAAACAATCGACAAAGCGTACCCAACCTTGTTTTCCGGAGTATGGGTTCCAACCAAAGCAATGGCCCCTGGGACATATCCGGACAGCAACCCTGACAAAACTCGCAATATCAATAACTCATAGGGGTTTGTAACAAAAGCCGTAAGTGTATATACGACAAACAACACAAAGCCAGCCCGCACAATCATTGGCTTACGTCCAAACCTGTCTGCCACCGACCCCCAGTAAGGTGAGGAGAGTGCTCCCGCAAAAAAAGAAACACTAAATAGCATACCAGACCACATTTCAATGTGCGTATGTACGCCAATTTGCAACAAAAACAGGGGCAGGAAGGGAACCACCATCGAATAACTGGCAGATGTCAAAAGCGTTCCCGCCCCCAGCAATATCAAGTTTCTCTGCCAACTCTCCATTTAAGCACACCCCTTTCTGCAAAATGAAATTTTTCCGAAACCCACTCTGCACCTAAAATTGTTTTAACAGTGATAATGGTACCGTTAACACAAATAACCCCAAAGGGGGTTATCGTTCTGTACAATAGGAACAGACTCATTATGGACAGGCCCATTTAAAAAGAAGTAAAGCTGGCGGAGAGGGTGGGATTCGAACCCACGGTGCCCTTGCGAACACGGCGGTTTTCAAGACCGCTGCCTTCAACCACTCGACCACCTCTCCACAGTCACAGATTGCATAAAAGGGCCATATTAGCCCTTTCGCAAACTTACTATGGAGCGGAAGACGGGATTCGAACCCGCGACCCTCGCCTTGGCAAGGCGATGCTCTACCCCTGAGCCACTTCCGCGTAACTGACATGCGTCATTATAAAGCGCGAAATTATGAAAGTCAAGGTAATGCAATCACACCCGGTGCTGACCCACCTTTCTTCCAAATTAACGGGTTTTTTCTGGATGAAGATGTAAAAAACTTTCCACATCGCGTCGCAGGGGAATGGAAGCCTGTGCCCCCGAACGATGGACAGACAAGGCCGCAGCTGCTGATGCAAATCGCAATGCGTAGAAAATATCTTCACACTCACACAGGGCAACCGAAAATGCTCCAACAAATGTATCTCCAGCAGCAGTCGTATCCACGACGCTGACTGGAAATGCCGGGACGTGTATCCTCATGCCCTCCACATCTTGATAAAGCGCCCCCATGTCTCCCATTGTCAATACCACCGCTTTTGCCCCGCGTTCAAGTAACCGCTTGGACGCAACGGATGCTGTTTCCAAATCCCTTACTGATAATCCTGTCAGTGCATCTGCTTCTGATTCATTTACAATTAAATAATCGACCGATGAAATCAAAGCATCAGGCAACATCCGTGCAGGAGCCGCATTGTAGAAAACAGGCACTCCCACGGCAGTAAACCAGCGTATGGCGGCCGCAGTTGATTCCAAAGAGATTTCATTTTGAAGTAGCACAGCACTGAACCCCTGGGGAATCTGAATCGCTTGATGAAGGTCTTGTGGGGACAAAAGAGCGTTCGCACCACTCGCAAGAAGGATGGTGTTTTCCCCGCTAGCCTCCACCGTAATCATAGCAACTCCGGTGGCCGTTTCGGACTTCTGCACAATCTGTTCTATGTGTACCCCGCTGTTCTTGAGCGAGCGGACCAATTCCTGTCCAAACGAGTCGCCCCCCACCGCCCCCACCATAAAAACACTAGCAC
>QXHL01000091.1 GCA_003584005.1 Alicyclobacillaceae bacterium I2511
TATAGTCTTCCAGAGTTTCGAAACCGTCGACCTTCCCGTTGAACTCATTTCGAGGCTCAATCACATTCAGGCCTACTACCTTGCTGTCTACGCTTAGTCCACAGAATTACTCCTGTGAACCCAAGACTCGCTACTGGTGACTTGGCTTTAGTCTTACCAGGCAGGGTTTCCACCTGCTAAATTACACGACCTTGCCCGGCCGCACCGAAACTTGAGATACTTATACTCATTTGTTACCCGGTATCCAGGAAAAAGCGGTTGATACGTTTGCAAACGAGATATTCGGCTAACCCTAAAATTGTTTCGAAATACGAAGGTTAGCATTTTGTTAGCGAAAAGGGTTTGCAGCTCAGATGTTAGCAAACACCCTTAGCCACAAACCCTTATGCAATAAGCTTTTTCTGGTGCACCCGGAGGGACTCGAACCCCCGCAAGACGCGGTTTAGGAAACCACCGCTCTATCCACCTGAGCTACGGGTGCATGGATGATACCTTTTTCTCCTGCTCAGTTAAGCAAACAGCGCTGGCAAGTTTCCAAGCCACACCAAGCATGTTTATTATACAGGGTTTAGTGCCACACAGCAAAGACACAAACCGTGCGCCCAAGTCTCCTAACCCGTCTAGCCACAGAATGTGTACACATGCAGACCCAGGTTAGGTTTCACGGTAACCGTAGACCCAAGCCACCCTTAGGATCACACGGTACATAGGGAATCAATCCTGCGACTACCGAGCGGAGGACCTGCACATCATTGGCAGCGGTGGAACCGTCCCAACCTAACAACCCTACCCTGGGACAACACCACACTCAGAGCTACACCCCATTGCTGCCGTTGCCTGTGGCACCATTGCCCACCTCTATAATTGCGGCAAACAGGTCCTGTAGCCTGGGCAGGGTTAGCCCGTCCACGCCAATGCGCACATAACCGTCATGGCACTGGAACTCAGCTAAATTTAAGTTAGTCCCAAAAGGCCTGAGCAGAGACTGCAGATGCACCTTCAAGGTCTGCTGAATCACGTCAATACCACTGGGGGCATCCTTCATGGCTTCCCGCAACCGTTTTTCCACCAGCGCCGAGGGAATTGGCACTAATTTGAAGGCCGAAACCTCTATGGTGGCCGACCCATCGACAGCCATCCCTGGTTTTGCCAGAAAATCAACACCCCACCATAGCAGTTTTACTTGGCCGCGAATGCCTTCCGAAGTTACCCCTGTCACGCGGATGACAGACGCAGTTCCCCACTCTAGCAACAGTAAATTGATGTCGTCCGCCGTCAAATCCACCCGAATGCGGGCAATACGCACCTTGGTTGCACCCCTCAGCAAAGCCTACAAAATCGCAAGTGAATTGGGCTCCCCCAAACTCATGCGAAAATCCAACACTCCACCCCAGCAAGTTGAAAGGATCCCACAAGGCAGTCCTGGTTGTAATGACTCCTAGTCTCCCCTGGAAAGGGTCTCAACCCCCATGTAAGGTATGAGTGCTTTAGGCAATTTGACACTCCCGTTGGCCTGCTGCCCGTTCTCCAGAATGGCTGCAATGGTACGCCCAATAGCCACGCCCGATCCGTTCAAAGTATGCAGATATTCTGGCTTTGCGCTCTCACTGGCGCGAAAACGCAGATTGGCGCGTCGTGCCTGGTAGTCCTCGAAGTTGGAGCAAGAACTGATTTCTCGGTAGCGCTGTTGCGCTGGTAGCCAGACCTCTAAATCATACTTTTTCGTTTCCTTGGAACCCAAATCACCCGTACAAATTTCAATCACCCGATAGGGTAACTCCAGCGCCTCCAATATCTCAGCTGCATCTACCACCAGTGATTCCAACTCCGCATAAGAAGTATTCGGAGTCACCAGCTTCACCAACTCCACTTTTTGAAACTGGTGAACGCGAATCAGTCCACGGGTATCTTTTCCAGCAGATCCAGCTTCTGAACGGAAGCTGGCGCTGTATCCAGCAAATTTCACCGGCAATTGATTGGCACTGAGAATTTCATCTCGGTAATAATTGGTCAACGGTACTTCGGCTGTGGGAATTAGGTAGTAAGGCAATCCCTCCAGTTTAAACATCTCATCGCCAAACTTTGGCAAATTGCCTGTACCAATCAGGCTTTCCTCGTTGGCGATGAAAGCTGGAAACATTTCTGTATAGCTATGGTGTGCCACATGATAATCTAACATGAAGTTGGCCAAGGCCCGCTCCAGTTTAGCCCCCAGACCTTTGTACAATACGAATCGCGATCCCGTAATTTTTACGGCCCGTTCGAAATCGACGATATCTAGATCCTGCGCAATCTCCCAGTGATGCTTAGGTTCAAAATCTAATTCAGTCAAATCACCCCAAAAACGTATCGGTACGTTTTCCTCTTCTGACAGACCCTCCGGAACCGATTCATGGGGGATATTTGGAATCTCCAACAGCAGGCTGTGCACTTTTATCTCGAAATCCTTAACCTGCTCGCCGAGATCCTTTATTTGCTCACCCACAGACTTCATTTCCGCGATGGCTTGTGTGGCATCCTGTCCCTGTTTTTTCATGCGCGAGATTTCCTCGGAGGTTCGATTGCGCACACTCTTTAAATGCTCCACCTCCGCCAAATGACTGCGCCAGGCGTCATCGGCCAGCAGCAGTTCATCTATCAACCCAGGATTGGCCTGCTTGCGCATTAATCCCTGTTTATATCGGTCCGGGTTAACACGAATTAACCGAATATCCAACAACTGAAAATTCCACCTTTCTCTTTCAGCCCGACGGCTGGGTGTTCTCCTGGATTTAGGTGTTCTCCTGGGCTAATAGTGTGTGTCCGGAAAGGGGTCTGGTCAGACCCAAGCAGTGCAAGGAGGCCAGCCCCAAATGCGCACTGAGCGTACGTTTTTGGTACGTGAAGGAGCATTTGGGGCGACGACGCGGCAATGCGTCGGGGAGTTCTGACCCCTTTCCGGACAACCTCTAATAGAGTCTTCCCTATCCCTCAAACACCTTGACAGATTCTTTCACCATGCTCAGAAAGTACTGATGTAACCGAGCATCCCCCGTCAACTCTGGATGAAAGGACAAGCCAAGTAAATTATTTTCACGGACTGCCACCACCCGGTCTTGGTAATGTGCCAGAACCCTCACCCCGTCACCCACCCAGGTCACATGGGGTGCCCGAATAAATACAGCCGGGAAGAGATCTGTGCCAATCTCAAAAATCTCTAGATCAGTTTCGAAACTCTCCCGTTGGCGCCCAAAGGAATTGCGGTTCACCCCTATATCCATCAGTCCCAGGTGTGCTTCTGACGCACCCTCAATTTCCTTTGCCAGCACAATCAAACCTGCACAAGTGCCAAACACAGGCATTCCGGCTTGCGCCATTGCTCGAATAGGTAACAACAAGTTGTATTCCCGCATCAGCTTGCCAATAGTGGTACTCTCACCCCCTGGAATCACCAACCCCTGCAATCCTTCTAACTGGGGACGCCGCTTCACTAACACGGTTTGAGACCCAAGTTCTGTCAACATTCGCGCATGCTCAGATACATCCCCCTGTAATGCCAGAACGCCCACTCTCATCGATTCATCCCGTTCCCATCTGGTCCGTCGTATTCGAAACGGGCGGCGCCAAGGCGCCGCCGTTCCCTTCTTTATAAACCGCGCATAGAAACTCATTTCCTAACCTATAAATTGGACTTACTCCAAACAAAATTAAAATATCCTCTACATACTTACTTTAGAAAACTTACCAGCCCCGGTTGGCCATTCTATCTTCTTCCTTAAGGGTGGACAGTTCAATTCCTTTCATAGCAAATTCAACAAGCCCTTTGGAAACCTCGCCAATCAGCACATAATCCTTGAAGTGTGTTGTAGCCTGGACAATTGCCCGAGCAAATTTTTCTGGATTATCTGATTTGAAAATTCCGGAACCCACAAATACCCCATCTGATCCCAATTCCATCATCAGAGCTGCATCTGCGGGCGTAGCAATCCCTCCAGCTGCAAAGTTTACCAATGGCAATTTGCCAGTGCGATGCACCTCCAACAGCAATTCAAAAGGGGCCGCCAAGTTCTTCGACTCGGCTACCAACTCATCCTCGGACATGCTTTGCACTCGGCGAATAGCCGCCTGCATATCCCGTTGATGCTTTACCGCTTCAATAATGTTGCCCGTGCCAGGTTCTCCTTTGGTACGAATCATGGAAGCCCCTTCCACAATACGCCGCAGGGCCTCCCCCAGATTGCGTGCACCGCACACAAAGGGCACCGTGAAGTCCCGCTTGTTGATATGGTACTTATCATCTGCAGGTGTCAATACTTCGCTCTCGTCTATATAGTCCACACCCATAGACTCAAGCACGCGTGCCTCTACAATGTGACCAATGCGGCACTTTGCCATCACTGGAACCGATACAGACTTCATTATCGATTCAATAAGACTGGGGTCTGCCATCCGTGCCACACCCCCGGCAGCACGAATGTCTGAGGGTACCCGTTCAAGTGCCATGACGGCCACAGCTCCGGCTGCCTCCGCAATTTTTGCCTGTTCTGCCGTCACCACGTCCATGATGACGCCGCCTTTTTGCATTTCCGCCATTCCCCGCTTGACAATATCAGTTCCTATTTTGGCCACGACTGTTTCCCCCTTAGCATGCATTGGATTTTTGTGTACAACATGACTGCGAGTAGTCCCTTTCAGCCCACTTTAAATCGTGCAAGAACCGACGGATCTGGAAAAATCGCCGATCCATCCATCGTCCCTTCCAATAACAAGAATAGTACTTTAACGAGGATGGAGCAAATGAGCAATTTGTGCAGTTACGTTTCGCCACAGACGCAACCACCAATGGGCTCGAGCATCTCCTTGTGCTGCAAGCGCTGGTACAGTAGAAACGACCTGGTTGCCAATACGGTAGCTTAGGTGTCCCACTATAGCCCCTTGTGAAATGGGAGCCTCCAAGGACATGGGTTGCCAGACCACAGTCCCCTTCGCTGTTTTCGGTAAAATCACCCTCCAGGGCGCAGCCAACTTCACAAAAATTTGCCGACGTTGGCCATTAGGTACCGCAACAAACTGGGACAGATCTTTTTTGCCAGGATAAAGAGTCCGTTCGCTGAAATTGTGATAGGCCCAATTGTACAGCTTGGCGGTATCCACGAATCTCTGGGCCTGATTGCTGACGGTGTCGCCCATGACCGCGGAAATTAAACGCACTCCGCCTTGATTCACTGTTCCCACATAGCAAAATCCAGCCGCATCTGTGAAACCAGTCTTCAATCCATCCACACCTGGATATTGGCCCAGGAGTTCATCCGTGGCATACCAAGTATCAGGATGTTTGCGTAAGGGACTTGTGATGGTTACAGATTTCATCGAGGTAAACTGCAACACTTCTGGGTACTGTGTCACAAGGGCCCGCGCGAGGATCGCCAAATCTCTTGCCGTAGAATAGTGGTTTGGATTGGGTAACCCATCTGGATTTGCGAAGTGAGTCCCCGTCATCCCCAATTGTTTGGCCTGTGTATTCATCTCATGCACAAAACCCACCGTGCTACCGCCAATCAAATCGGCTACCGCAACCGTGGCATCACTCGCCGAAATGACAGAAACAAACTGTAGCATCTGTCGTAGAGTAAACTGCTCGCGCGGGTCCAAATATGCATCCGACACGCCCGGTGTCTCAGCAATACGTACGGCGTCCGGGGTTACCGGGACAATTTCGTTCCACTGTACGCGGTGTTGGTGTACTGACTGCAACGCCAAGTACAGCGTCATCAACTTTGTTGTGGAGGCAGGTGCCAACCGCAATTCATCATTCTTTTGGTACAACACCTGCCCCGTATTGGCATCCATCAGTAAGATAGATTTAGCCTGTGTGACTGGAACCGGAGTTACCTGTGCAGACCCCTGCGCTAAGGATGTCGACAGGACGTTGGCAGGGGCACCAAGAACCGACACACCTTTTGCAGAAGAGACCGCAGTTTGAACAAGCATGGTCTGCGCCATCACTGTTTGAGTACACAGGGGACTGACAATAAGGGCAATCGCCAATACCCCTGTGCTCAAAATGGACCCCTGTTGAAACCTGTAGGCTTGCTTAGCCCAACTCTGGTGCTGCGACAAAATCCGCACCCCTTCGGCAAAATTCGCATAGGCTCAGTATACCACAGGACAAAATCTGTTCCTGAATGTGCTGAATATACGTATTCAAGAGCGCTGGGGCTTGCGTTTTTCGTCTATGTGGGAAGCAGATTCTTTGGAGGTAGATTCCGAAATTGTGAAAAAGTACACAAAGGTAGACAATAACATAGAGACCACAAAAACGGCTCCAGTGGACAGTCTTATGGTGGGGAACTTTGGCAACGTGTGCCTCGATTTTTCCATCTCATGCATCCCCAATTTCTTGCAATCGATCCGATACTAAGGTTTGCACTACCCGGCTGCGGAATTCCCGATAGGCCTGCACAGCACGGTTTCCAGGCAGAGTCACCACCGGCAAGTTGGTAATTCCCAGCGGTGGCCCGGTAATAATAAGAAACAGGCTGCGTGAAGACACGTAGGTCCCGACAAATCGCAGTTGCCCCAATATCAACAGCAGGGCCAGTGCCAGGTCAATCGCCGCAATCGTGCTGGTTGCAGCCATAGACCTCCCCACTAACCGGTTGCCACCGAACATAGGCCCTGTTACACTCAATTCAATTCCCTCTGGTAGGATGAATACCCCCACTGCCGTCAACTGACCGGTAAGCAACAGCACAGCCATTGTCAGGTCCACTCCGACATATAGGGCTTGCACTACTCTTAATTTCGAATTGGGGGGAAAGGTCTTTACCGTGTCTGTCACCCCACCTCTGCCATCGCTTAGAATCTAATATCCTCACCAACATCCTATGACGGAATTGATACATCGGGTAGGGCACCCATAATCAGTATCATTTATGTGGACAGACCGTTTATGTGGGAAAGTGCCCACTCCCCAGTAACGCCCAAGTGACATCGCTCCACTCTAACCTTCAGTAAAACTAAGAAAGGCTGTAGTTTGGGGCTTCCTTAGTAATTTGCACATCGTGTGGATGACTCTCCCGCAATCCAGACGCTGTAATTCGCACAAATTTTCCGTTTTCCTGCAGATCTGGAATAGAGGGGGTACCACAGTAGCCCATGCCAGAACGCAAACCGCCCACAAGTTGATATAAGATTTCTGCCAAAGAACCTCGATAGGCTACCCTGCCTTCAATTCCTTCTGGAACTAGTTTTTCTTTACTGTCTTGGAAATATCGCTCACCGCCGCCAGCCTTCATGGCCCCAATGGAACCCATCCCACGATAGACCTTAAAACTGCGACCCTGGTAAATTTCCAAATCTCCCGGGCTCTCCTCAGTACCTGCCAGCAGACTGCCAATCATCACCGTGTCCGCACCAGCTGCCAAAGCCTTGGTGATGTCTCCAGAATACTTAATCCCTCCATCCGCAATAATGGGTATTCCATGTTTATGTGCCACCTGTGCGCAATCGTATACCGCCGTGACCTGTGGCATGCCAATACCGGCCACCACCCGTGTGGTGCAGATGGACCCTGGCCCAATTCCCACCTTTACAGCGTTTACCCCGGCAGCAATTAATTCCTCCGTCGCCTCAGCGGTCGCCACATTGCCAGCAATCAATTGCAAGTCAGGATAGCGTTCACGAATGGTTGCAACAGTTTGAATAACCCCCACAGAGTGGCCATGGGCAGTATCCACAACCAAAACATCCACACCTGCAGCCACCAAGGCTTCCACACGTTCGTACAGGTCCCTGGAAACGGACACAGCTGCACCCACCATCAACCTTCCATGGGAATCTTTTGCTGCGTTAGGAAATTGACGAACCTTTTCAATATCCTTAATGGTAATTAGTCCCTTTAGATTCCCGTTTTCATCTATTAAAGGCAATTTTTCAATTTTATGTTCCCGCAGAATTTCTTTTGCATCCAACAATGTGGTCCCCACAGCGGCTGTGATGAGTGAACCCTGTGTCATCACTTCCCCAATCAGGCGTTGCGGGTTGCGCTCGAAGCGCAGATCACGGTTTGTGATAATCCCCACCAACTTATGAGATCCCGGTGCCACAATGGGCACACCTGAAATGCGATACTTTGACATCAGAGCATTGGCATCGGCAATGGGATGCTCCGGAGTTAAAAAAATAGGGTCCGTAATTACCCCGCTTTCGGAGCGCTTTACCTTGTCCACTTCCTCCGCTTGACGCTGTGGACTCATATTTTTGTGGATAATGCCCATTCCCCCTTCGCGGGCAATGGCCATTGCAAGCGCAGCCTCTGTAACAGTGTCCATGGCAGCACTGATAATAGGAATATTTAACTGTATCTTATTAGTGAATTGTGTCCTCACATCTACATCTCTGGGCAACACCTCAGACCTGGCCGGAATTAGTAGGACATCATCAAAAGTGAGACCTTCTTTTAAAAACTTATCCTCTGCATGACTCACGAATCTGTTCTCCCCTCCATGTGTGATTCACCAGAACACTTTCATGAAACCTCAGAGCAAACCAACGATACTTTTTATGTTCGCGCTGGAGTCCCCTTCTTTTGCACACAACGCTGGATATTAGGCAGTAGTATAAAGCCAAGGACATGGGGTGTCAATTTGTCACATTGTTGTGCTAATGCGTAGTGAGTTAGCCCTGGAGACATAAGGCGAGCAGACGTCCGTCGGGAG
>QXHL01000092.1 GCA_003584005.1 Alicyclobacillaceae bacterium I2511
ACCCCAACCCCCCGTATCCACCGCACCCCAGGCTGGACCAGGCCAGGTAAGCAAAGCGACATTCGCAGTGGACTTGCTACAGGCATTAGGCATTCAGCCACAACAGGGCGGCACTTTTGCGGACATTACGGCCAGCAATCCTGATTTCGGTTATGTGACCGCAGCGGCAAACACGGGAATTCTCCCCGCCGATGGCCCGGATTTGTATGGAGTTTTGGACCAAGTCCCGCTTGCCGAGGCAGATGCCGCAGTCTGGGCAGCGCTTGGTATTGGGACTCCCAGTGATGAGCCAGGGGGTTCTGCCAGCGCCTGGGGAAATGTGGTGGGCCTCAATCCGACGGGTCTGTCCACTACCCAACCCCTGACACTGACAGGCCTGCAGACCTTTCTACAAAATCTTCATACCCTGCAACAGGGGTACCAACTGGATGCCAACGGGGTACTGCATGTGGTCTACCCTGTGGCAAACGAGTACAACGCCACCTTTAGTCAAATGCCCCCAGATGTGCTGTCCACCCTGTACGCCAACCCTACCGCCGTGCAGTCTGCCATCACCCAGACCTATCAATTTTTCGATGGCATCACAGCCCACCTACAGGGTATAGACATGCAGGTATCACTGCCCAATCCAATGGGAAGTTCATGGTTTGCATATGCGGTATCTGGAGGGACCTTGCAGTACAGTCTGAATAGTGGCAACACGTGGACCACGGTGACAGCCCTAGACACCCGCAATCTTACAGAACAGGGACTGACAGGCGGTTCAAGCCTGTGGTTGAAAGCCCCTGAAAATGGGGGAATGTCTATCACCTACAACGAATTGGCCCCTGCAACCCAGGGTGTCGGTAGCAGTGTGGTTTTAGGAGAAATTCAGCTACAAAACAACGATGGCACCTGGACCGTGCAACGCGTGAACGTAAACGGGTGACTGACAGCAGACCACACCAGGGAACGTCTCAACTCCCCTGGCGTGGTTGTCTTTCTGCCAATTTCCGAAAAGCCGCAATTTCCTCTTGGGAGCCCGCAACAATCACCCTGTCTCCCAGTTCAAAATTAGTGTCTCCATGTGGGACCCACTGGGCGCCATCGCGAACCATGGACAACACCAGCAGGTTCCCTGGCAGGGACACATCAGCCAATTTTTTGCCTGCCCAGGACCGTCGGTGTATGAGCACCTGTTCCATCACCGGGTGGTCCGGCGATTTGAGGACCTGTTCAGAAAGCGGATTTTGAATCAGCAGACCAATAAACTGTGGAAAGGACAATTGCGGATGGACCACCACAAAGGGGGAAATCTCCCTGCTTTCCACAAAAGTTTGTGGATTGCGTTGTACGCAAATGACCCCGGGGACCCCTGCGGCATGTAAGGCAGCCGCCAATCGATGATTTTCCCCATCCCCCCCTAAGTCCACAAAGACCGCCTTGGCTTCGTCCCGGATTCCTACCTCCAACTCCAAATTCACTTCTGGCTGTGGACTCGCCCCTGCCTGAGCCCCTATTCCCGGCTGTGTAATCCAGCGCCAGGATTCATCGGTGTGGCGCAGTTGTTCCACCACCAGTCCGGCTTCCTTCGTGTTCCCTAACACAAGCACCTGATGGCGCAGGGCTGCTTTCTTGGGCGGCAACAGCTTGCCAAAGCCAATCGGGGAAAGCACCGACGTCAACATTGCCACCAAAATGATGGCCGTGCCCACACCCGTGCTGATGGCCCCAATGCTCAACCCCACTTCAGTGGCGGCCACCGTCACACTCATTTGCGTGGTTAACAGCAACGCCCCCGCCCACGTCTCTCGCCACGGATAGGAAAATCGCAATAACAAAGCTGGCAGACCCTTGAACAGGTAGGTGGCCACAAATAGGAGCGGAAACAACAGGAGCGCCTTCGGATCGTGAAGGAGCGATTGGAAATTGAAATCCACTCCCACCATAATGAAAAAGATTGGAATCAGAAAGCCAAAGCCAATGGCGTCCAGCTTATTTTGCATGTCGGTGCGCTTGTTGGGGCTGAGCAGGGCCACCAACACACCCGCCAAAAAGGTGCCCAGAATTACCTGCACCCCTAGCGCTTGGGACAGCACCAGAAAGACCACCATCAACGCCAGTGCACCGCGGACCCCCAGCTGTGCGGTCCCATGGGCCAAACTGCGGAAGACGGCATGTAAACCACTGAGTCTGCGCAACACCAGGTAGGCCAGAATCAGGGCCACACCCAGCACGAAGACAAGCAGCACATTGGCAGACAGTCCTCCCTTGTAGAGGGAAGCGGCCACCGAAATCAGCAGCATGGTGAAAAAGTCTGCAATCACGGCAGCAGACAATAGCAATTGGCCATAGGCAGAGGACAACATGTCATACTCTTTAAGTACAGGTACCACGACGGTAAGCGACGTCGTGGTCATAATCAGCGCAAACAAAAGCGGGCTGCGAACAATGCCCCCCCTCTGCAGCCACAGGGAAAAGGCGAGGGACAGCGCAAACGTAATGCCGGCAGCCAACGTGGCAAACGTTGGTGCGTTTCTCATCCAGCGGCGGAATCCGGGGGCACCCCCGGGGGCCGGCCGCAACACCGCAAAATCAATTTCCAGACCGGAAACAAACATCAGATACGCCAGCCCAAAAAACTGCAGAAACTGCAGCCACTGGCTTTGCACAACCCAATTCAGGCCACTTTTTCCAACCACAATGCCAACCAGAATTTCACCTACGACAATGGGAATGCGAAAAGCCTGAATGCGGGAGACCGCAACGGGAACCACGAGGGCCAACAACATGACAATGAGTAGCGATCCGAGGGAGAATTGAGTATTTTCCACGTGCGTCCTCCTTTCCAGCAGTGGCGCAAGGGTTTACCTGTATAACTCTGATTCTACCTCATTTTTGCCATTTCTGTTCTCTGTCATCAATTCCGGCAGGCCCAGAAAATAACCCTGGCCAAAAATGCACCCCTCCTGACGTAGCCATGCGGCCTGTTGGGCTGTTTCCACACCCTCCACAATCACCTGTGTCCCTCGTTGCATCACCCATCTTCGCAATTGGGTCAGCCAATCCCACCTCATTTCATCCCCCATAAACTCTGTCAATAAGGCCGCATCCAACTTCACCCATTGCGGAATCCACCCCATGAAGCGCAAGAGATCCCTTTCGCCAATTCCAAAATCGTCCTGGGCCCATTCAACGCTAGGAAACATTTGACGAAGTGTGGTCCACTTCGCAAACGATAGCTCATCCACGTGGGTTTCTAAAATTTCAATCACCACACGGGTTTCCTGCAAAACAGCCTGGAGTTGCCGCAGCCATGTGGTGAACCTATCCACATCAGCCAGGGTTCCTGCGTAGACATTCAAAAATAGGCGGGGACAGTCGGTTGGCAAACCTGTGCTGCGAATGTGTTGCAAAAGGCCATCCAGGCACTCCCAGTCTGCCTTTAGCCGAACGTGTAACCGGTTGGCCAAGCGGAAAAACACGTCTGGGGTGACCGTTTCGTGGCCCCAAACGGGCCGCACCAGGGCCTCATACCCCACAATGTCGCCCGTTTGGATATTTTTGATGGCTTGAAAGGCAAAGTTGATTTCCCCAGCCCAAAAACGGCCTGAGTGCATGGCCTTAAGGTAGGCCCCCGACTGCTCCAAATCTTCTGCAAGGGCCCAGTACCCCATGGGAACACCCGCATTCATCACCGGGTACAACTCGGCCACCTCCCACCACTTGGTGCCATCCGCGCGACGGTTGAGAAAATACCCGGACCACGCCTGCCCAGCCGTGAGCGTCTGCCACAGACTCTGGTAGGCTCCCCCAGGCGTTTCGCCAGCCGTGTTGACTCCAGGTTTGTTTTCCCGCAATTGTTCCCAATCCCGACCTACCAGCCCAGCGTAGGCGGCGTTGGCCGCCCAAATCCGCGCCTCCATGTCTGTCAGTACAAACGCCCGCGGAACCTGGGACCACAGCATGGACGCCGTGTGGGCAACCCTGTCAAAGTGGGCGGATAGATCCTTGGCCGACAATGGTTTTTGTTCCATGTTTGGCCGCCAGGCCACAGCTCGGCGCTTGCCCATTTTCTTGGCCACCAAGAGGGCTTCATCCGCCTTCCAGGCGCTGTATTCATTCAAACTCCCGTAGACCCAACCCATTGACACACTCAGGGTTAAACACAGTTGTGATTGACTGGTTGCCGGATAAAAAGGCAGGGCACACACAGCATCGTGCAAGCGATTGACAATCGACTGGGCTTCTTGCGGCAAAATCTGGGGCAGCCAGATTTCAAACTCGTCGCCGCCAAACCGAACCAATCCGTCTGTCGGCCGCAGTTTTTGAGACAATCGTTGCGCCAATTCGCGAATCGTCGCATCGCCCACATCGTGGCCCCAGGTGTCATTAATCCATTTGAGATTGTCAATGTCGCAAAAGACAATCACCCCCGCCAAATCCCCCTGCCCCTGGCGACCCAAGGTTTGCACCTTGAGCTGGCTGAGCCAGCGCTCCAATCCCCTGCGAGTCAAGGCTCCAGTCAGGGTATCATGCTCCACATGATAAATATTTTTTGAAATCCGCATTTCTTTGCCTGTCCAATACCACGTATACAGCCCCAACACAGGCGCCAAAAACACCGTCAGGAAAACAGCTTCCATAGAGCCATCGCCCAGCAAGAAAAAACCCGCTTGCACTGCGATGGCACAAAGAAACGTCCCAACCGTGACCTTATTCGAGTGAAATTTGCGAAGCACAAGCAATAAAACCACCATAAACCCGTAAAATACGAGGTAATTCCAGAGCAGGAAGGGACTGCTTTGACCGTGCACAGCTTCCAATAAGGCGTAGACCCCGCCCAGCAAGATCCCGTATCCGAAACTTTCCAACGTGGAGCGACTCAGCAGATAGGTGCTAATAAGCACATCCAAACCAATGCCAATGGATAAGTTCCAATGCAGAACTCCCCCATCCAATAGAAACAGCAGGGCAATCCCAATCATTGCCACTGCTTTGGCCAACCTGGGCCAGTATCTGCGAATCACCAATTCCGACAGTTCATGTGTGGCAATGATTTGCCCACTAAACAGCCAAGCGATTGTAAACCATAAAAGCCAAGTCATCGACTGCCCCGCTCCATCATCTTCCTCACAACCTCATCCCAATACAACACACTACACCTTGGAAATCAATCTCGGCAACTGGGAATTGGTGCTCGGGGAAACCTAGAAAAGGATTCACTGTAAGTGCTACGTTATCACGCTGCCAATGAGCTCCCGCACCGAGGCATACCCGTGTCTTTGCAAGTATTTCTGCAGCCCGGCAATCACCTCCACCATGCCCTGCGGGTGGACGAAATTGTAGGTCCCCACCTGGACGGCCGTGGCGCCAGCCATCAGGTACTCCAAAACATCTTCTGCAGACCGAATGCCCCCCACGCCAATCACCGGAATTCTCACCACCTTGGCCACCTGGTGGACCATTCGCAGGATAATGGGTTTCACCGCCGGGCCAGACAACCCGCCCGTGACATTGCCTAACTTCGGACGTCGGGTTTCAACATCAATCGCCATCCCCAACAGGGTATTGGCTACCACCACCGCGTCCGCTCCGGCTTCCTGTGCGGCCAGGGCCACCTCCGCAATCGATTGCACGTTGGGGGACAGCTTGGCCCAAACAGGCAAGCGGGTAGCCTGGCGCACCTGGCGCAATACCCGGTAGGTCTGCACCGGATCCATCGCAAAAGATTTCCCATCATCCTCCAAATTGGGGCATGAGATGTTGACTTCCAACCCCCTCACCACAGGTTCGCTAGACAGCAGCACAGCCAAGCGAGCAAACTCAGCCGCCGTATCGCCCGAGATGCTTGGCACCAGCGGGGCCGTGAAATTCCTATAAAAAGGCAGCGTTTCCGCAATAAACTGTGCCACCCCTTTACTGGGGATGCCGATGGCATTGAGCAATCCGGCAGCAGTTTCTGCCAATCGGGGGCCCGGGTTCCCCTCGCGAACGTCCAAGGTAATGCTCTTGGTGACAAGCGCCCCCAACTCGTTTAGTGGAATGAACTCCGCTAGGTCCTCAGAGAACGTCCCGGAGGCGGGCATCACCGGATTGCGCAGGCTCAACTGGCCAATTTGTACACTCAGGTCAGCGCTCGTCATGCGTCCATCACCTCTGCCAATGGAAATACCGGCCCCTCCCGGCACACCCGCAGGTGTACCGCGCTGCCCTCGCGCCGAAACACCCGCGTGCAACCCTGACACATGCCAATGCCACAGGCCATGTGCTCCTCCAAGGCCACCTGGCCGGGGAGGCCCCAGCGATTCGCCACCTCCCCCAGCATCCGTGTCAATCGGGCCGATCCGCAGGTGTACACGGCATCTGTGTGCCCTTGGCCCAGCAGCGTCTCCACGCGCATCCGCACAGCCTCCGGCTGGCTAGATCCAGTCGCATCGGTAACGGTGAAGACGCGTGCCCCGATGGCCTGAAATTCCCGCTCCCCCAGCACATCCGCCGCAGTGCGGGCACTCAAAATCACGTCTACCGCAACGTCCCGTTGGCGTGCGCTGGCAATCAGCGGTGCCAGCGTGGCCATCCCCACCCCGCGCGCCACCACCAGCACATGCCGCCAGGGTGCAGCCAGCGTGAATCCGTGGCCCAAGGGCCCCACCAGGTCCAGCGTATGCCCCACCTGTTTCTCTGCCAGCAACCGAGTTCCCTCACCCTTGACGTGGTACAAAAAGTGTAGCTCATCGCGCCCCGGATCCATCTGATAAATGCTCATGGGCCGCCGTAAGAGTACAGAAGTGACGTCTGCCCCGCACAACAGGTGAAAAAACTGACCCGCTTGACTGACCTGCGCCAAGCCTGGTGCATACACAGTCAAGTGCTTGTAGCGGCCATTCACCCACTCGTTGCGTCGCACCACGCCAAGCGCCTGTCTCACGTCCTCAACCCCTCTCGTTCACTGTAAACCAGCCGTCCTCCCACTACCGTGGCCACCGCCTTACCCCGCAGATGCGCCCCCGCGAATGGGCTGTGACCCGCCTTGCTGAAAAATCGACCGGGGTCTACCGTCCACTCGAAATCAGGGTCAATCACTGTGATATCTGCCGCCGCTCCCACGGCCAACTGGGGTATCGGTAGCGCCAGAATTTGCGCCGGAGCCACCGTCATTTTGGCAATCACCTGGTCTGCGGACAGCTTGCCCGTATGTACCAGATGGGTGAAAGCGAGGCCGACGCTGGTTTCCAGACCCACAAAACCAAACGGCGCTTGCGTCAGTCCCTGTCGCTTTTCCGCCAAGGTGTGTGGCGCATGGTCTGTGGCAATAGCATCCAGTGTGCCATCCTGCAGTCCGGCCACCACGGCTACCCTGTCCGCCTCCGGGCGTAGGGGCGGGTTCACCTTGGCCAACGCCCCATAGGTCCACACGGCGGCATCGGTAAGCGAAAAATGGTGTGGCGTGGCTTCGGCGGTCACCCGCACACCGCGGGCCTTCGCCTCGCGGATGAGCTGCACACCACGGGCCGTCGACACGTGTTGAATGTGTAGCCGCGCCCCCGTGTCTGCAGCAAACAGTAAGTCGCGGGCAATCACCAACTCCTCACCCAAGGCGGGAATCCCCACGTCACCCAGCAAGCGGCTGACTTCGCCGCGGTGCATGGCCCCACCTTGCACCAAGTGGTGGTCCTCGCAGTGTGAGGCAATCAGCACGTCAAGTTTTGCGGCTGTCTGAAAGATTTCATACAGCAGCACCGGGTCCATCACCGTTTTGCCGTCATCTGTAAAGGCCACCGCACCCGCTTTCGCCAAGCCTGCCATGTCCGTCCGTTCAAGACCTGCCAACCCCTGGGTCAATGCGGCAGTCGTATGCACCCACACCACGCCATCCCGGTGGGCCGTGTCCAAAACCGTGGCCAGTGTTTCCAAGTTATCCACCACCGGTCGGGTGTTGGGCATCAGCACTACCCGGGTGATTCCCCCCGCAGCGGCCGCCTGGGTGCCCGTTTTCAGTGTCTCTTTGTCCGGAAATCCAGGGTCGCGCAAGTGCACATGCATATCCAACAATCCTGGCACGACATAACACCCTGTTGCCTCCACCCTCAAAGCATCCGGCACACTCAGTGCAGAGCCAAGCGCTACCACCCGCTCGCCCTCCACCAACACGTCCAAGTTTTTCTGCAGCCCAGTGGCTGGATTAATCACCGTGCCGCCGTGAATCAGTAGCCTTGCCATGGTTCATCCCCTCCCTGCCAATTGTAAAACTGTTTCATACAGCAAATCCAAGCCGACTAAAATGTCCTGCGGCTTTGTGTATTCCTGTGGCTGGTGACTCAACCCGCCCTGGGAGGGCACAAAAATCATCCCCGTTGGACACAGCAAAGCCATATTCATGGCATCATGGCCTGCACCACTGGGCATTTTCATATAGGCAAGCCCCTGTTCGCGGCTCCATTGTTCCATTCCCTGAAGAATTTCTGAGTCCAGACACACCGGCAACTCATCCGCCAACAATCGGGTTTCAATGGTGATTCCTCGTCGCGCTCGGACAGCGGCAATCTCTTGCAACAGCCGCTCACTCAAATCCTGTTTGCGCCCTGCATCCCCACTGCGAAACTCCACCACCATCTCCACCCGCCCTGGAATGGTGTTGGCCGCCCCCGGTGAAACGCGCAGCACGCCGACCGTCCCGACG
>QXHL01000093.1 GCA_003584005.1 Alicyclobacillaceae bacterium I2511
GCTTTGAACTACAAAGGAAGCAACTACAAAGGGTGAAAAAACGCAGGGGGCTACAGGGGAATGGGAATAGGGAAAATATTCATTTCAAACGATGCCTAAGTGCGGTGAACGGCAGCCTCACGGTGACGTTCAGTTCCGCCCTGTCGACAGCACCCACGGTGAGTGACTTTTCGGTGACGCAAAGCGTGAATGGCGGCACAGCTACAGCCGTAACCCCGACGGCCGTGACGATGAACTCGGCGATGACGGTTGCCACTTTGACTCTCCCAAGCGTGGCCGCGACGTCTGCCAGCCAGTCGGTGGTGGACAGCGTCAGCTTTAATAGCGCCGCCGCGGTGAGTGCCAGCGCGTTTACGGTGACCACCAATGTCAGTGCGATTAACAGCAGTGCCATCATTCCAAGTGCCATACAAGACGGTAATCCCTTCTCACTTTCTGTCACTGTACAGGATGCGAATGGAAATGCAGTGTCCGGATTAACTACGTCCGACTTTAGTTTGAATGCTGGCACACAAACACTGGCCCCCTTATCCGCTACTGTCACAGATCCAACGTCCGGTGTGTATGACGTATTGTTTAATCCGACGACTTTAACTCCTAATGCCTCGACAAGTGTATCGTTGATTGTCGACGGCACGTCGGTCGGGGTGAATCCGGTCGTTGCCATTGATGCTGGTAGTGCGGTAGCTGCAAAATCTAGTGCCGTATTCCCGACAGGCACCACGCTGAATACAGGGGCTACGTACACCAATGGTGTCACTGTGACACTAGAGGATGCTTATGGGAATCCAGTAGCATTGACGGCAAGCCAAAAAAGTACAGGAGCTTCTCTAGGCGGTATCTTATCAGGTGTTGGCACGGTATCTGCAGTGCCTAACACTACCAATGAATACTATGTCAATTTCACGGCGCCAGCTTCTATTACTTCTGTGACGAACAATATTACCGTCACTTTGGGCGGCGTGACGTTCACTTCGCCTAACAAGTATGCGGTGGCCAATCAAACGGCGGCAACCGTAGCCTCTACTTGGACTGGGCTTCCTTCTACATTGACACAAGGTGGAAGTTACACGGTACCTGTTACCGTGAGCGATGCTTCCGGCAATGCAGTCGGTGGACTGGGATTGGCCTCGTTCGGAATGACCTATACGGCCAGTGGAAGTTCCACAGCTACTGCTGTTACAGTAGGTAATGTGACACCCGGGAGTACATTAGGAAGCTATAATGTTTCCTTTACAGCTCCTACCACTTCAGCAACCAGCTACACATTGGCCGTTTCTGTTGGGGCAGCTACTTCGTCTGCATCACCTAGTTATACGCCTGGCAGTACGACGGTGACAAACTCATCTATTGGATCTGCATCTAGTGTCCAATGGCCAACTTCTTTGGCTAGTGGGGCGGCCTCCACGATCACTGCCACCTTGGTCGACGCGAATGGCAATCCATTCGTGCTACCTACTGGGTATTCACTTAATCTGGAGCAGACAGCAGGAAATGTTACGGGTACCAACATTCCTTCGGCGGGAGCATCTACTGCATTAACCGCAGGTTCAACGATTGGCCAATACACATTGAGTGTCACGCCGACTACTGGAACGGGTAACTTTGAGGTTGTTCTTTTGAACGGCACAACGTTTGTCTCACAAGTAGGATCGAGCCAAACATTCACCATCCAAGCAGGTGCTGTCAGCGGGACAACAACAAATGCA
Source organism: Alicyclobacillaceae bacterium I2511 (assembly GCA_003584005.1). GTDB lineage: Bacteria > Bacillota > Bacilli > Alicyclobacillales > Alicyclobacillaceae > QXHL01. Next base: position 1,710 of record QXHL01000093.1, read on the forward strand.
GTTCCTACAAGCTTTAATGCAGTAGCTGGGCAATCCTACACTGTACCTGTCTTAGTTAAAGACGCTGACGGTAACTCCATCTCTGGATTGGGCGCAAGTAATTTCGCCGTATCCTATGGTACCGCATACGCTTCTGCCGCTCAACTTAGTGGGTTTAGCGTGAAAGACAACACGGCCAATGTACCCGGTCAATACTTGGTGACCTTTGCACTACCGAGTACGGCAGTCAGCAATACATTGTACATCAGTGCCAATAACACAGAGTTGGGTACGGGTACGGCTGTAACTGTTGCAGCCGTTGCAGCAGTTGCGCCAACATCTAATGCGGCCACTACCACTGAAATTGCAGCGGATTCGTCAGCACCAACTGGCACGGTACTAGCGCCTGTAACAAATTCTGCGTTGCAAGCGGGTCAACCTTATGCCTTGACAGTATCGTTAGCTGCCACCGACCAGTATCTTACACCGTCTGATTTCACGGTGACCTATGGTAGCGCCACAACGAACTTGGTACAAAGTGTGGTTTCGACTGGAACCGCAGGTCAATACTTAGTTATCTTCAATGCACCTGCGACGGCATCCACCGTGGCGCAGGGGTTGAACGTCAATGTCGCAAGCACTACGATGACACCTACCTTCAGTTATAGTGTACAAGTGCCTGTGAGTGCCACGAGTTCTAGTGTCACGTGGTTTGGTGGTTCGAGTCTGATTGCTGGACAAACTGGCATTTCATTTACTGCTAACGTGGTGGATGCAGCGGGCAACCCCGTCACCGGATTAAGCACTAGTGATGTTCAATTGCAGTATGGTTCTACGAACATTACCCCGTCGACGGTCACTGCAGGTAGTACCAGCGGTCAATACACGATTACGTTTACGGCTCCTACTTCCGTTAATGCTACACCGACACCATTTAAGCTTGTGGTGAATCCACAAGGTGTGTCCAACACAGCATCGAATGTAACGATTGGTACCAGTGGCAACTTCACGATCACGGCAGGAACATACACGGGTGCGGTAGCTACCTCAGTGACAGGCGGCGCGGCATTGTCACCCCTAGCCACATCGACCCAAACCTTGTATGGTGTAGTTGCGTCTACGTCTTACACTATCACGCTTCAAGCGGAAGATGCGTATGGTAACCCGCTGACAAGCGGAACTGTGTACGCTACATTCACACCAGCTAGTGGTGATAATGGTACATTGACTACTGGCGTAACTTCGATCACCACAACACCTGTTGCGATTACGTTAAATAGCAACGGTCAAGCTACGCTGACGTATACGGCAGGGTCGGTTTTTGCTGGAGATGCAATTGCGCTGTCTACTAGTGGTGGAACCACATACGACACAATCACTATCTCGTAGCAAAATCACGAAACGTTTCCTTATAATCCTTATTAAGGCGAAAAAGGAGGGAAAAGGGCAGATTCTTCGGGGTCTGCCCTTTTTCTAACTGTATGGTCGATGCACCGGGTGAAAACCCCGGTAGTGGTAACAGCCTAACTGCCACTTGCCTAATCTCCTGCACGCGCAACGGTTCACTCCTAAGCGACGTGAAGTCAGGTGAAGACGTAGCCACAGGGTGGCGCGGGTTTCCGTAAAAGATGAGTAGGGTCAGGACAACGAATCCACCAAGAACGAGACGATACCGCTCGACTCTAAATACCCGGGGCTGGAGTCGAGTCCAGCGCCTTGAAAGAGACGCAAAGGGCACAGCAGAATTCAGGCTGTCACACTGTGCTGGTACGCACTCGGGAGTGGAGATCTAACCTCATCAAACAGAGGGATAGACTGTACGGAACGTTTGAGCGCGTGTTGGAAGAGGCGAGTGAACGCCAAAGAGGCCAACAGGCAGTCAGCGGGTCCATAGTAGTGATGACCGCATGCCGGATGAACCCGTAGTGGTAACACAGGCGGGGAGGAAAAAACATGCCGAGCGAAGGGACCCAGTCGGTAAAGGGTGAGGACTGATGACTTGTGAAGCGCCCATCAGGAGGAATCATTAACTCACACCCAATCGATGGCACGCTGTGTGCCATGAAAGTGGCAAGCACAGTGTAGACCGGCCGAAATCCGTAAGGATAGGCACGGAATGGAACAGTAAGTCTTGGATCAGGAAATTACACATTGGCAGGTAGTGGGACTGTTAGTGCAGTGCTTGGAACAGGTAGTAACTACTCTATTTATGCTCCGAATGCGACGAGCCTGACGTTATCAGGTGGTTCATCGACTACCAATGTAGAGATCTACGCACCAAATGCTACGGTTACATCATCAGGAACCTTTGATACGGTGACATTAGCTGATCCAGTGGCGTTTATCAATAATGGTACTATCGTTACTTTGGTCGATGCACAGCCGGGAAATGAACCGTTGATTTTGGCTGGTACCATTCCGACAGTAGAAATTGATGTTAACAATGCTGAAATCACATTAGGAACATCGAGTGTACCATTTATTGGTAGTATTATCGCGGGTTCTGGTGCTACTCTGCCGAGTAGCATGACGGTTGGAAACGCTCAAGATGGGATTACAATTCCTGCTGGGGTTAGCTTGGTTTATGGTTTTGCCACTCAAGCAACCGTCACTGGCGCCACCGTATGAAACACCGACGGTTACGCACACGACCTACGGAAAGGTGTCCTTTAACTTGGCATCAGTTCATGCAGGGACGCTTCCCTATACGGGTAATGTTTATGCCACCGTGACGGATAGTAGTGGCAATCCTGTTGCTGCGACAACGACAATTCCAGTCACCAGCGGAAGCGTCACGGGTGCGGTGTATGTACCGTTGACTTCAACTGCTCCTGCGAATGGTACTGTGAATATTTACAACAGTTCTACGATTAGCGCTTCTAACCTAATTTCTGTTGGTACAGTAGACTTTACCAATCCGTAATAAAATCACGAAACGTTTCCTTATAAGCTGGCACCAAGACGAAAAAGGAGGGAAAAGGACAGGCCCTTTACGGGAACTGTCCTTTTTCTAACTGTACAGTTAATATACCGGGTGAAAACCCAGTAATGGCAACACGGCACTATTCCAAAAAGACGAACCAGAAATATTACTAAAATGCCTTACCAAACTAGAAAGGGGCATAACATCGGTGAGTAACTTCATTACTATTGAACAGATAGATGGTAATTTTGTCATTAATACAAACGTCTATCCACTCTTAACAGCAGCGTTAGCCAAACTTAAGCCTCCTATTCCAGTGGCAAATTATGATAATATCAAACAACGAGTTACGATAGATCCAGCTCACAGCGCAGGGGAAATCGTTAAACAAATTGAAGATTATTTAAACTCAAATGGTCATACTTTAATAAATGGAGGGATATATCCTATTACTTTTAAATGGTTGTAGAAATTCGCAATAATTTGTTAGAAGTTGGTTGCACGCTACACTGTACCTACAGATTCACACAACATGCAATACGGTAACGTCATTAATAAAAGAGAGTTTTCCACTAAGGGGCTCTCTTTTTCTCATTAAGCCATGAACCTTAAGGCAAAAAGCCCTTGAAACTCCACAAAACCTTCTGGTAACCGAATCAGGGACCGCTCGTTGACTGGTAACTATTCCGCACCGGCTTCACCTTACACGGTGCGACTTGCCATGCCTGTTTCCAAGCAAACACTCATTGGCATGAGTGTTTGACGCAATTGATTATCTTGCAGTTCATTCATCAGGTACTAATCCACAAAAAATGGATGATTGTGGTACGTGTGCCGCGGGTAGCTTTCAATTGAATCTCAGGATGCCGAAACGCATGTAGAACTAGCGAATCAGTTTCCCAGTAACGGGCATCACGTGGCCCTTCAATATTCAGACTTCATCAGCGGCGAGACGTAGTGGGTAGTTGTCAAATTGAGGGGAGTTCCGAACAGTTCTGCCTTCGGAGATGTCTCCGTTATATTAATGGTTCAAGAGGAAGGGAAGATGAATATGTGGTATTGTCCCAAATGTCATGCAGAATTGGAGTTTGGTGGTTCGGAAAGCGTGCTGCAGACCATGATATCGTTTTACTTATGTCAAAATAATAATTGTGCATTATGCAGTAGTGGGACGCGAATTTATCTGCCCGGGGATGTGGAGTTATTAGGGAGTCGGGTAACTCAAGGTGTTGTGCCCCCTATAGCAACACCCTGCTGACTTTCAGCTATCGTCTCACTTCAGTTACTCAAGGGTGGCCCACATCTCTTTTTTCCGCTACTCCCACATACCGGGCGGTGGTCTTGAAATCTGAGTGCCCCATGAATATCTGAATGACTGAGAGATTGACTTGTGCTTGGTCCAACTGGATGGCAAATGTGGCCACATGTGGGGATAGACCCGGCGAATAATAGACTATTGACTTCAGGGTTCGGAAGATGGGAGACCATTCTATGAAGAAATCTTATCAAAACCGCCCCTCCATCAATACCCCGTCGATGCGCAAAGGACTGCTCATTGGCCTGTTATTGGTCACTCCCTTTTGGGTGTTCGTGGGGTTTCTTCTCTATCACTGGCTTCACGGCTAGTGGGGAGTGGGAGGGTCCCTTTTCATCCATCGCAGAATAGACGGACCTTGAAAACACTCGATATGCCAAAGATAGACAGGGCGAAGGACAGACAGGGCGAAGGACAGACAAACCCCAGGACAGGACAAGGACACAGGTGGGAGTCCCTGTCGGTTGCAGGGTTGGGCAGCGTGCGGCAGTGGAAAGAGGCCCCCCATATCCAGTGCCAGCGGAAGAAGGCCCCGCCTCCTTTTTTTTGTCGCGCTTCAATCGGCACCGCCGTATCAAGGCTATCCCCCGGCCCCCTTTCGCCAAAGGCCGCTCCTTAATTCTCCCTCACAGGAAGGTTTGGCCAAGAAGGGTTCGGTCCGATACCCGCTTTTTCCTTTGCCGCGAGCCTCCGGTCCGGGGGATTTCTTCGCCTCAGGCGGTGCCCACCCCAGGGGACGCGCGACGAAGGAGGAGAACGAGGATGAGTTATCGAATTCCTGTGGTGAAAGTACAGTTGGTTCGGGAACGGACGCTGCACACGGAAGTCTTGCAAATTCGCTGTGCCAAGGACGCGGCTGACCTACTTCAGGCCTACCTAGAGGGAGTGGATCGGGAGCACGGGGTGGTCCTGATTCTCGATACGAAACACAAGGTCCGGAGGATTCAAACGGTGAGCATTGGCAGTCTGGACGCCTCCATTCTTCACCCGCGAGAAATCCTGAAAGTCGCCATCCTCGGCAATGCCTCCGGAATTATCCTGGGTCATAATCACCCCAGTGGAGACCCAGAACCGAGCCCCGAGGACGAAATCATTAGCCAGCGACTCGCTAAGGCCTGTCAACTCATGGGTATTGATTTTTTGGACCATCTCATTTTGGGAGACGGGGGGGTTGTAAGTTTAAAAGAACGGGGTCTTTTCTAACGGGTAGTTTGCTGGAATCCAGAGGGAGGGGGAAAATCCCCCTCCGGGTTAGGGCACACGCACCGGGTAGACCCAACTGTTCATCAGCCGAAACCGCGAATCCGGGAAAATCACAATCCAATCAAGGCCATACTCCAGTGTTCCATAAACATAGCGGTTGCCAATCTTGAATTCCAGTGCTTCGCCGCAATGGAAACCATCCGCCTGGTTTTCAAACACCCAGCGGTCCGTATTTTTGTTGTACCGAATTTCCCCATGTTTCATGGCCTCGTCGCCGTCCCTTTGCAGGAAATGGATTGGAATCCGTGTTCTGGACCCGGGGAGGGGAGCGCGTAGGCCTGAAACTCCACCACATCGGGACCGTCTTTCATGAGAAATCGCCCAGGGGTGGTGGAGGAAATGGACTCCGCCCCCTCCGTTCCTAACACCGTCTGCGAAGCCACTTTATCCTCCAACCGTCCAGAAATCCGTAAGGCCTGTTGGCGAATCTGCGAACCCAAGATTTCAGCCGTCGGGTATTGAGTGGACAAAATCAAGTGTAATCCACCCGCCCGACCGCCTAGGGCGAGGTTTTCTAAGATTTGTAAAGCTTGCAAGCGGGTTTCTTTGGCCGCTTTCGTAGATTCAGACCGGGCAAAAATCGCGAACTCGTCGACGACCAGAACAATCTCGGGTAAATGCCGCAACTGCCCTTGATTTTGGGCTTGGGCGAACGAGGAGAACCCGGATTGGCGCAGTTGTTCTAAACGGGATTCAAATTCTTGCCACAGTTGTTCCAAGAGCGTCACGGCCTCTGCCGGATTGGCGAGCACGGGAGCCGCCAAATGTGGGAGCAAATCCAGATAGTCTAAGCCCCGCTTCACATCCACAAGGTAGATGCTGGCCCCCCGATGCTTCCACAACGTCAAAATGCTTCGCAGCAACGTGCTTTTTCCAGAACCCGTGGTGCCTGCAAGAATCAGGTGGGCCACTTGACGAGGGTCCCAAAACACAGGTCCCATAGCACTCTCCCCTAAGGGAATTGCTCCGGAATGCGTCTGCATCTGTTGGATTAACGTCTCTAACGTGGTGTCTGGGTTAGACAAAGCAAAGGGAACCATCGCCAAATGGATCCGTCCCTTGGCATCTCGGGAGACTTTTTGAAATCCAGGAACCCCAAAAGCGCCACAAAAGGGGTGTTCGATTTCCGGAGAGCGCCAGCGGACCTCTGGCACTTCAGGGGAGACGGTGAGTTCCACGGCTCCCCTGGGATAGGACCGAACACGTAGCAAAGTGAGCGTCAAACAGAACCCACATAACAATCACATTTGATTCGTGAGAAGATACTCCCAGGATGATTCCGGGAGGCGAATTTTCGTGAAGAAAGCGGAGTTGGAGAAACATAGAGAGTCTTGGCGCA
>QXHL01000094.1 GCA_003584005.1 Alicyclobacillaceae bacterium I2511
CCCACATCCCGCTTCGCTGCCGACGATGACAGGCCTGTAGCCTGCAAAAATTCAAACAGCCCAGTGGCGATGCCCCGTTGCCAAGCTGTTGTTAAGGAACTGCGAGCTGCAGACGCTTCCTTGTCCCGTTGCTGTGCTTCCCGCCCTGCCGCCAACAGTGTAGCCTCATACCGGGTCAATTCTCCCTCAGCCTGACGCGCACCCTGCTCCGCCGCTTGCCAAGCCCCTTCTGCCACCGCAATATCAGCACCCCACTGCTCCCAGGTGCGACCCGTTTCAGTCTCGTCCAGGTCCGGCTGTTGACGCAGTGCTGGGTGTGGATGTGCTACCGATCCGCACACGGGACAGGGGCACCCTGGCTGCAGGTGGCCAGCCAAACGCTGCGCCATGCCCAACTCGTCCTGGTGAATTTGCTGCTCTCGTTGTTCCCGCAAGTTTGCCAACACCGACTGAGCCTGATTCGCCTTGCCCCGCGCCTGCTGTGCCAATATTCCCTGCTGTTCAGTGGCGGTAGTCAACCCCTGTGCAACCCGTTGTGCTTGCTGCGCCGCCTGCTCCGCTTGCTTGAAAGCCTGCACCAGTGGCCGCAATTCAGCCAACCAGGCGTCCCAAGTGGCCAATTCTACATTTGGCCCTGGCGGCAAAGCCCCAAGCTCGTCTAATTGACCACGGGCTTGTCCCAAACGTGCAATCAAGTCGTCTCGCAACTGCACACGCTGTGCCAGCGCAATCTGTGCCTGTTTGAGCATTTCCTGACGTCCCACCAGGTTCGCCCGCGCTTGGCGTTCCGTCTCGAGCTGCCGCTGCCATTGCGTTGCAGCCTCTTGCAAAGCCAGCAGACGTTGCCTCCTTTTGGGGGCGACGCTGTGTGAATCCAATTCTTGCTGGGCCTGTTTTATGCCCGCATGCAACTTCATCAGCGCTTGCTGTGCAACGGTCAGCCTTGTTTGTGCCTCCGTCTGATTGGCGAGGGCCTGTTGGTGAGCCACTTCCGCCTCCAATTGTTCCCTCTGACGCAGGCGCAGTTCCTCTTCCTGTACCAGTCCATCTTGCAACTGCCCCTGGCGCTGTAATAGAACTGGTTCCTCTGCCGTCTGGCGTGCCTGAAGGTCCTGCCACTGTGTTTGTGCCCCCACCAGAGCCGCACTCAAGTTAGCCTCAACCGCCACCGCATCCTCCTCCGTATGGCGCCACTGCTCCAGGTCCACCTGTGCATTTTGAGCGGCTTGCACCTTTGGCCACACCCGCAAGGCCCGCTCAGCCAAAGCCAGAGTTTTGCGCACATCCGCTACTGTTGCGGCCTGTTTTGCATGACTTTCCAGTGCAGCCTGGGCGACTGTAGCCTGCTCTTGCAATTCCCACACCCGTTTGGCCTGGGCCTGATTTTCCTGTGCCTGCATCAAATCCAGGGTCGCCTGCTGCAGTGCAGCAGTTGCCTCGTCCCGTGTCAATTCGGCTGCTATCAGCGCAGTTTGGGAGGCATCTCCCAGTTCCTGTTGACCTGCAAGCAGTGTGGCCTGCTCCCGTTGTACTCCATCCAGACGGTCCTTAACCTTGTCCGTCAACACCTGACCGAAACGTTCCAGGCCAAACAGTCGCTCTGTCATGCGATTGCGCTCACTGCCAGTCAACTGCAGAAACTCGGCAAACCTCCCCTGCGGTAAGACCACCGCCCGCGTAAAATCGCTCTGGTCCAGACCGAGAATGTCGCGGACGCTTTGGTTGACCGCATTTTTACTGTCAGCAATCACCACCTGGCCGAATTCACTCGCCTCCCCCTTGCCGCCAACGCCCTCGTGCTCCCCCTCTACCGGAGGCTCTAATTCCAACAAACGGCTGCTTTGGTGCAGCACCGAAAATCCCTCTGCCCGCTTGTAGACACGCTCCACCCGATAGCGTTTGCGGTCGTTGGCGCCGCCAATTTCGAACTCCAGGCAGACCTGCAGTCGTTTCTCCGCATGGTTGAGAATAGCCTGCGTGTTGTGATCCGCTCGCCCCACGTCCCCGTACAATGCGAGGGTCAAGGCATCAAGAATGGTGGATTTGCCACTGCCGGTGGGGCCAAATATGCCAAACATTCCTGTGTCCGTGAGAGCTACGAAGTCAATCACCTGTTGCTCCCGAAAACTGTGCAAACCGGTAATAGACAGGGAAAGAGGCTTCATACCTCCACCCCCTCGCCAATCCCTGCAGCAACCTGCGCAATATCCCTGTCTTCCACGTCCGACGCCAACTCCAGAAACAGACGAATCAACTCCACATCTGGAGGTACCCCTTGTCGCTCTTGATAAAAACGCGTAAACACCTGGTCCAGTGGTAATTCTTCCAGACGCTGCTGTGCTACGGGATTGGACTCTCCAGAGGCCTCCGGCAGCACCGGTCGAATGTGCACAAAACCTGCAAACACGTCTCGCAAACGATGAATTTCCTCCAATTGTAAGCCGCTGTGCACATGCACAGACAGGTCAATCCAAGCGTTGGCGTCACGGCCTTCTTGCACCCATTGCAACACCTGTCCCACCCCCTCTGTGGCAGTCCAGCGCACCAATGGTTTACCGCTGCACAGCGGAATTTCACGCCACACCGCCGGCTGCCCGGGTGCCACGTCCAACACCACCACCGATTTTTGCTGGCCCGCTTCCGAGAAACTGTAGGCCAAGGGAGACCCAGCATAACGCATCGGCACGGCCGCCCCCTGTACCCCTTGCGGTCGATGTAGGTGCCCGAGCGCCACGTACTGTGCCGTTGCCGGAAATACTCCAGGATGCACGGCATAGGCACCCCCCACCTGAATCTGCACCTCAGATTCCGATTCCAATCCCCCCTGTACATATACATGAGACAGGGCCAGGTTCACCGTGTCCGCACGATAGTGGACGGCCAATTCCTGAAACAGCCCCGCCAAACGAGCGTTATAATGCACCTGCAACTCCATCTCATCCAGAGATTCCGTCAACACCTCGTTTAAACGTGACTCCGATGGATACGGCACCGCGGCCACCAGCGCCCGCTCTGCGCAGCCTGGCACAGCCAGTTCCAACCAACCCAACCCAGCCGCCACGCGATGAACTCCGCCCGCGGCCAAAGTGGGTGTTAACACATCTTTCGGCAACCCCATTAGGGTAATGCCCAGCTTGTCTGCCAACGGTCGAGCTGCGGCAATGCGGTCCGCATTGTCGTGGTTACCAGCTATTACCACCACCCCACGCGTCCCCCCTGCCGACAACCCGTCCAATGCCGCGTAAAACAGTTCCTCCGCCTGCGCGCTGGGATTAACCGTCTGGTAGACATCGCCTGCCACCAGCACCAAATCAATCTGCTCCTGTGCACAAAGGGCAATCAACTCCGCCACAAATTGGCGCTGTTCAGGCATCCGGTCACGACCCTCCAAGGTCTTGCCGAAGTGCCAGTCCGCCGTATGTAAAATGCGCATTCCCTAACCGCCTTTCCACGCAATGAATCCATTGAAAATCGCAGTTTTTATATAGCTACTACTTTTTATTATTGTCGCACAGACAAGGTCAATTCGTACCCCAAATGGCAGCACTGCCTAAATAGGTTCCATCCAAATATACATTGGCTACATTGTAACCTGGCGCAATGGGCGCATTCCAATGAATGTCCACGTAATAACTACCTGTACTTTTCTGTGAAAATGTACCGCCCCCTTCCACGCTGTTAGAACCGTTTTGTTTGCCGAATTTAACATCAAATGTGTGTGATCCCGCAGAGACATTTTCTAGGTCCACGTAAGTATAAAAGTTGTCCGTTCCGACAGGTAAACTGTACACAATCCCCTGAATTGCCCCCGTTCCATTCGTGGTAGAATAAGGTTCAGACGCATTGGACTCAAAAATCACCGCATTCAGATGTGGCAGCCCACTAGACACCCAACTGGGCACAGACATGTTGAAACTGTTCCCTGTCCACAGCGCCCCAATTCCGGCATTTATCAAACTGTGTTGTATGGCATACAATTGCACAAAAGTGGTTCCGTCGTACACCAGTTTGGGCGGATTCGCAAACACTTGACCATTCGTTGTAACCGTAGAGGTCCCCATCTCCGCTTGAACGTAACGGGTGGCCGCCCACACAACTGTCCCAGAAAGTGCACTACCCAAAACAAACGCCGGAACAACGTACTTCGAAATATTCAATATTTTTTTAATCACACGACATCCTCCTCAGGGAACAGTTTCTTTGTCCACACCAATGAATTCAGACTCTCTTTTTAACGCACAAAATGTCCTTTTTAAAGAATACATTGTCTCTATTTTATGGCACAAATCTAGAGACTTCAACACCTTATCTCTGCTACTGACCAAAACGCTCCTCCCTCACGTACCAGAAACGTTCGCTTGGTCCGCATTTTGGGCTAGCCTCTTTGCACTGCTTGGGTCTGACCGGACCCCACCCAGAATGAAAACGTCTAGCCATTCGTTATGATTTCTGCCCCATCCCTGAAGGAGGAAGCGCAGTGCATCGCAGAAATAGTCACTATACTCGTACCTATTCGGCTTTTTCGACCCGTTTTCAAGTCCCCTAAGACCTATTTTGAGGCTATCGATTCACTCAGCTTCTTCAGACCCTTGACTCGCTCCGCGAGTTTTGAGGGTTTTGCAGGGAAGAGCAAGAGCGGGCAGGTGGGGGGGCCCGCAGGATTGGGGAGGCTCCCCTTAGTGAAAGGAGAACCGATTTTTTCGGTTCTGGAAATAAGGGCCTCACAGTCGCTAAATCATCAAATATCGAGGGATGAAACGCAAATAAGGGCGTGAAAGTCGTCTATTGCACGTTTTCACCCGTGTTTTGCACCGATTTTGTTGAAATAAGGGCCTGGCGGACGCTTATTTATGCGAAAAGTGGCTTGAAAAGGCCCATAAGCGACCTGGGGTCCCTTATTTGATACCGACGAATCAGTTCCTAAGAAAATTCTTGCAGGTCGAACGACCGTCGATGGACAGCCGGAGGATTTGGGGAAGAGCATTTTCCATAAGTAGAGGTGTAATTCATTCCCCACCTGTCGCCTGCAAACCATTCGTTGTTCGCCCCCTGAATGTGTCGGGTTCACGCCTATTTGCACATAGGCATTCTTAATTTTACATGCTACACTTGTTAAAGATTAAAATTTACTGGGCCTTACCATGTACGATATGCAGTACGAGTCAATTTAAGGAGAATAAAAAAAGCCCATGGATATAGGCATCAATCATCTTTGGATTATCGTCAGCGCCTGCTTCGTTTTCTTTATGCAGGCGGGCTTTGTCTGTTATGAAGTCGGTTTCATTCAAGCCAAAAATGTCATCAGCGTAGCAATTGAAAATATTCTTACGTTTATCATCACAACTTTGGTCTTTTGTTTCTTAGGATTTGCATTAATGTTTGGGCCAACGCACTGGGGCATTATGGGGGGGCATTTCTGGTTACTCAATCATCTTACTTCTGCTCATAACTCCTTGGGTTATGATTTTGTTTTTTTTGAGTTGATGTTTGCCGCAACTGCTGTCACCATTGTGTCTGGCAGTATGTCAGAAAGAACCCGTTTGTTGCCACTATTAATTGCCGCAGTTTTTCTGGCTGGCTTTATTTATCCCCTGTTTGGACATTGGGCCTGGGGAGGTTTGTTTGTTCATCAGTATGCCTGGCTTAAAAATATGGGATTCATGGATTTTGCGGGTGCCACTGTGGTACATGCAACCGCTGGTTGGGTTTCTCTGGCAGGGATAATTGTTGTCGGACCCCGCAAGGACAAATGGGATACAGATGGAAAAATAAAACAGTTAGGTAGGTCGAATATTCCATTTGCCGCTTTGGGAACTTTCATTCTGTGGTTTAGTTGGTTTGGTTTTAACGGCGGAAGCCTTCTTCAGTTTAACAATCGAGTAGGACTGATTCTACTCAACACCAATTTTGCTGCCGCAGCGGGCGTGGTCGGAGCGACTCTGACGACCCGTTTCTTCATTAGGGATCACAGTTATATGGAAGCGATTTTTTCGGGCGCCTTGGGGGGCCTGGTAGCCATTACTGCCAGTTCGGACTACCTTCAACCTGTTGGTGCGGTCATGGTAGGATTCATATCTGGTGCCGTTGTCGTCTTGGCAGGTTTATTCTTAGAAAAATTGGGTTTAGATGATGCCGTAGGCGCTGTCCCCATTCACGGCTTTGGTGGTGCCATCGGAACACTATTGTTGGCTTTTTTTGCTTCGCCGGAATTCTTGGGCGGACAATCACGAATGGTAAAGTTTTTAGTCCAGCTCACTGGGGTGACCGTGAATTTTATCTGGTCCTTCGGTTTGGGTCTACTCATGTTTTACATTATAAAGAAAAAGGTGGGTCTTCGAGTCACTGAAGAAGAAGAGGAGAAAGGGTTAAATATCGTAGAGTTCGCGGATATATATTCTTGGCAGGAATATCTAAAAATAACCCATTATGAAAATTTAACTCATGACCTTAACGGAAAAATCCAGCTACAAAATCAACTGTTACAAAAGCAGGCCAGACTTTTGATGGACACTCAAGAACAGGAACGAGTGAAATTAGCCAGAGATCTTCATGACGGTGTCGGTCAATCATTGGCTGCCCTAAAGTTACAATTGGGGATAATAGCCAATAAAGTTAGGATAGAACACAAAAACAGTCCCCTAAACAGTCAAGTCGAACGAACCGTTCATCTGACTACTGAAACCATTGAAGAAATCAGAGGCGTTTTATTTAACTTAAAACCTGATATTCTGCAGAAAAAGGGTTTAGACATCGCTATTGAAGTTCTGCTCAAAAATTTGGAGAAAACGAGTGGAATCCAATTCGAATTTAATCGTTTGGCAGAATTTCCTGTGTGGGAAGACACCACAGTGCTAAATCTCTATCGAGTCGTCCAGGAATGTCTGACGAATATTTTAAAACATGCACAGGCAACAGAAGTAAATGTAACCTTTACCAGGCTGAGAAGCAACCTTTACTTATTTCAAATTAGTGACAACGGGCGAGGCTTTAACACCGCTGAGGTACATGTCGGTTTAGGCCTGAGTTCTATGCAGGACAGGCTAAAAATGCTCGGGGGAAAATTGCAGATTATCACTGAAAAAGGAAACGGAACAACTTTAATGATGGAGGTCCCTTATGAAGGTTAGAATATTAATAGCCGATGACCACAAAATACTTCGCGAATCTCTGATTATTCTTCTACAACAGGAAGATGACATCGAAATCGTTGGAGAAGCAGCAGATGGCCATCAGGCTATCCAAGAAATCTTGCGTTTAAAACCTGATATAGCCATTTTGGATATTTCCCTTCCGCAACTTAACGGTTTAGACGTAGCCGCACGTCTCAAACAGGATTGTCCAGACGTAAAAATCATTATTCTAACGATGCATAAAAATGAAGAATTTGTGGCTCGAGCATACCAGCTTGAAGTGAATGGCTACGTCTTAAAAGACAATGCCTTGGAAGAACTTCTCAAGTCGATTCGAATCGTTCAGGCTGGCGGAATTTATCTTTCCTCGAAGATTACCTCGACTGTCGTTGCTGGATTCGTAGAAAATTTCAATTTTAAAAAAGGCAAACCTGAGCTCATTTCCTCTAGAGAAAGAGAAATCGTCCAACTGCTTTCAGAAGGAAACACCAATAAGGAAATTGCAAAGTTATTGAATATAAGCTTAAAAACAGTGGAAACCCATCGTTCGAATATCATGCACAAATTAGGCTTCAAAAGTATCACAGACCTGGTCTTGTATGCCGTTCGCAATCATATTATTGAACCCTGACTAAATGTAAGAGGTTAAAACAACATATATAATTTCTATTGAATATTGTATAATGTGATTATGGAAATCGAAGAGTTTTTACCTGTTGGTAAGGTGGCTAAACTACTCGGTGTCACACCCCAAACCATTCGCAGGTGGCAGAAAGAAGGAAAAATTCAAGAAACACGCTCACCCACAAATCGACGCTTATATAGCGTTCGTGAAGTAAAACGCATTATGGGAGTGCGTACACAGGAACAAGTTGTGATTTACGCCAGAGTGTCCTCTACCAAGCAAAAAGCAGATGGCAACTTAGATCGGCAGGTACAGCGATTAAAGCAATACGCACAAGTCCGCGGATATGAAGTGGTGCGTGTTTTTCAAGAACAGGCTTCAGGCATCAATGAGAATCGAAAGCAACTCCACCAACTGCTACAACTAGCGGAACAGCACGAGATTCAACGAGTCTTGATTGAGTTCCCTGATCGCTTGGCACGGTTTGGCTATCGATACCTCGAACGGCATTTAAGGAGTCATGGTGTGACGGTGGAAGTGACCCACAAAACAGAGCCAAAATCATCACAAGAAGAATTAGTCAACGATTTATTGACGATTGTGACTGTGTTTTCAGCAAGGCTATATGGGAAACGT
>QXHL01000095.1 GCA_003584005.1 Alicyclobacillaceae bacterium I2511
GTCCATGGAAACCTGGGTGGTCCATGGCGGTGAACGACAGCCTGCGTTGACAGAAACACCAACCGTGGGGCCCGTCCACTTCAGCACCACTTACACACGCGAATTGGCCGCAGAAATGGATGCCATTTTAGGGGGCGAGGCGCCAGGGTTTACGTATGGGCGGCATGGCAACCCGACGGTGGCCGCATTAGCAAGCACCCTGGCGACAATGGAGCAGGGCGACGGCGCGTTGCTGTACGGATCGGGAATGGCGGCACTACAGGGAGCGCTTTTGTCCTGTGGGCTAAAAGCTGGAGACGGGGTTTTACTGAGCCGCGACTTGTACGGAGCCACGGCGGCTTTGGTGCGGCAGGTGTTTGGGGGCTTTGGCATAGTGCCACAGTTTATGGATATGACAGACACGGCGGCGGTGCGGACCACCCTGGCGGAAGGCGGCATAAAGGCGATTGTGTTGGAGACACTCTCCAATCCCCTGCTGCGGGTGGTGGACCTGCCCGCGATTCTTGCGGCGGCCAGGCAACAGGGGGTTCCCTCCATTGTCGACAACACCTTTGCCACCCCCTACCTGTGTCAACCGTTGACAATGGGGGCGGACTTGGTGGTCCACAGCACCACCAAGTACCTAAACGGTCACGGGGATGTGACGGGTGGCGTAGTGGTGTCCCGGCAGGACCGGTTAAAAGACCTGGCGGCCCAGCAGAAACTAACGGGGGGCATCATGAGCCCCATGGACGCCTGGCTGACACAGCGCGGATTGAAAACCTTCAGCCTGCGCTTTGGTCGGCAATTGGGCTCCGCTGAAGTGTTGGCGCGGCGGCTGCAGGAACATCCACAGGTAAACCGGGTTTACCACCCTTCCTTAATAGACCACCCAGATTATGCACGGGCCCAGGAGTTGTTGCCGCTAGGCCAGGGGGCTGTGGTGGCCTTTGAGATCCAGGGTGGACGGGCCCAAGTGTTTCGGCTGATGGAATCCTTGCAACTGGTGGTGCCCGGCACCACGGTGGGGGATGTGTATTCTTTGCTACTGTATCCAACCATAGCCTCCCACCGATCGCTTAGTCCGGAAGAACGGGCGGCGGCGGGTATCACCGAGGGGCTGGTGCGGCTGTCGGTGGGAATTGAACAAGTGGAGGATATTTGGCGGGACTTAGTGCAGGCGTTGGCCCGCGCTGTGAGCTAACGCCTAGAGAAATCTGCTGGGCAGGGACGGCACAGGGCAGCTGGGACGAGCGGACGGGGTGGCAGACTTGAGGACAGGACTTGCAGGACTTGCAGGACTTGCAGGACTTGCAGGACTTGTGCTTCACTCCATCCTTTCCATCAGGTAGCTTTGGTCTGTGGGGTGGTGCCTGTTATACTGGGCCTGCAGAAGGTGGGGCGCCTCCCACAGCCTGAAAACAAGCTGGGGGGTGAGGCAAACTGGGGTGGCTGCAGGCTATTGCCGCATTGCTGCAAGCGGTTGTCGCCGCGCTGCGTCTGGTGCTGGAATATTGGCACAAACGGTAAGTGCATCTTCGTGTCGCAAGACCTAGGTGCATGCTCCCCCCAGGGTGACTTCACGTGCAAAGTCCCATAGGCGAAATGGCCTATGGGACTGTCGGTCACAGGGAGCCGCCTCGCCCCTGCTGTTTTTTGCTTGCTTGTTTGCTTGTTTGCTTGTTTGTAGCAGAGGTTGCGTCCTGAACAGTGTGGCATCAAGGCTGCCCACTTACCCCCGAGATTAGGCGTAGGATATCTGCTGTTCCGGACCATCCACCGGCCGCAATGGCTGGGGTGTCTGGTCCGGGTAGTACTTGGCCAGATGGACAATCACAGCCCGCAAAAACTCCCAATCCATTCCCAGTTCCTCCACAGCGGTGCGAATGCCTGAGACCACCGCTTTGCGATAGGCCTCTGGTCGTCCCAGTTCCAAACTGTGCAGGGCAGACAGTCCCCCGGTGGCCACCGCAATGGCAGACGGCATGGGATGTCCGCTGAGATTGAGCATGGCGTGCATGGACCCGCGTACCGCTGCAACGACGGTGAAAGGGGTGGAGTCGTGCTGGACCACAGCCGTTTTTACGGCTGTTTGTGTGGCGAAGTGGGCAATATTCATAAGCTGTGGGCTACCCCTGAAGGGGGTTAAGGTAACGAGTAGCGAATCCTGGACAACGGGTGCTAACTGAAATTCTCCAATTCGTTTCGCTGCAGAAATTTTTTGCCGCAGATCTGTCTCCACACTACGTCGCAATTCTGAATTTTTCATGAAACTTTCCTCCAATCCGGTGGGTCTGCTGTGTAGACAGTGTGCCACCTTTGCATTTTCCACAGACACGGCAGAATGCAAACAGCCCTGTAGTATTTCCCTACAGAGGCACAGATTGGATGTGCGTTTTAGTAGACATATGCATCTCTCCCCTCTCCGACGCTTACGAGGTTAGCTGCCGGGTTCGGACCGAAGAGTGGCCCTACCAATAGTTCTGGATTCACCCCAATGACTTTGGGTCCCCCGTTCCCTTACGGAACTCAGCGTTAGGCGCAACTCATAAATTTTGCGCTATGCAAGTATTTTATGGGTATGTGTGACGCAAGTCAACATAATTCTGGTTGTAACGGACACGTAGGCTGCCCCGTCTAATGGATAGTAAGGTCCACATTTTCAGCCAATTGGACAAACTACAGCAAAGCCCCGGCCCGTTTGGGGCACAAAATAAAGTACGCATCTGTGAGGTGGATGGGGAATGGAAAAAATCGCATTACGGCGCTGGTATTTATTAAGTGGCCTGGCACAGGCCATCGGAAAGTTTCCAGTGGTGGAATTTGCAATTCAATTTGTGGTGGAATCCAGTTCTGTCAAGGAAGTCCTCAAAAACTACGGTGGGACACGGACTTATCGGTTTCCAGACGGCCAGCACCTGCGCATACAGTTTCCCGACCATGCTGCCGGAATTACCGCTACGGCCGGGGACTGGTTTACTGCGCAAAGCGACACCCTGCCCGCCACCTATGTCCTGCCGGTAACCCGTTACGTCTGTAGCTGTGGACAGGTGCACGAATCAGAGTACCCATATCCCTCCATGTGGTGCACCTGTGGCCAAAAAGCTTACCCAGAACATCCTTTGGAGGTGCCCATTCCCTTATTGCACCATCATCGAGGCCGCCAGGGTGCGCACGTGTAAGTGTTGTGCCACGCTGAAGTGCGGGGTGTGTGACGACACTTTTCCAATTAAACACTGCTTGGGTCTTCCCATTTCCCCTTTATTGCCTCGCTAGCTTAGCTGTGGATATTGGCGTTGGCCTGGGCCATTTTGGTGGTCATCTGCAACGCCGAGGCGCTTAATGCGTACAGGTTCTGCGCCTGCAACATGTCGGCCAACTGGGCGGTGGCGTCCACGTTAGACATGGCCAGCATCCCCTGATGCACGCTGAGGCCGGAATTCTGGCCTGTGGCGGCGCCTGTCTGGTTGGCAATGGTTAGCTGACCGCCCGGCAGCAGGGTGTACATGTTGTCCCCCGCTGGGGTCAATTTCTCATCCGGTAAATTGACGGTGGCTAACGCTAAGGTCTGACCACTGGCTTTCCCGGCAAAGCTTACCTGACCGGTGGGTGAAACAGCAAACCCGGCGGTGTCATTGTGTAAGGCCAGAATGGGTTTGCCGTGAATATCCAGGACGGGCTGACCACTGGCGGTCGCCAACTCAAACTGACCACTGGCGGTGCGGCTCCAAATAAAGTTTCCCGCCTTCGTGAGCAGCGGTTGGGGGCCTCCACCCACCAGGAAAAACCCTTCCCCTTCAATGGCCAAGTTGAGGGGGTTGCCTGTGGTTTGCAAGGACATCTGACTAAAATCTGGAGCCGCCCCAGTGGGCAACACCCCATACCCGCCCCACCAACCTTCAGGGGTCACCCGTGCCGCTACTGCTGGGGCTGTGGCCCCAGGCATCAGCGCCTGTGTGTAGGCGTCGGCAAAGCTCCCCTGCTCGGCTGCATAGCCGGGGGTATTCAAGTTGGCCAAGTTGTTTGCCACCCGGTTGAGCCAGGTTTGCCCCGCCTGTAACCCGCTCAAATCAATCCAAGCAGACCGCACCTTTGTTTCCTCCTCTATTTATGCCCTTCTAAGCGGCTCAGGTGACCTTGCCCACATCGGATACGGCCAGGCTGAGGGTCTGGTTGATTTCTTGCAGTGCCTGAACATTCATTTGGTACAACCCCACCGCAGCGGTCATGTCCACCATAGTGGAGGTGGCGTTTACGTTGCTCTGTTCTAACTGGCCTGGATGCAGACTGCCCGTTCCTACCTGCAGACGCGCCAAAACGCTGGCTGGGGTGTGCGTTCCTGCCACCTGCCACTCGCCCTGGCCAAGCGGATTCAACTGGCTGACATCCGCGTTGACCGTTCCCAAATGGGCCGTACCCGCAGGCAAAACCGCCCCTTGGGCGTTGACAACGCGGTAAGAAAGCTGGCCGTTGGCATCTGTCAAGGCTTGGCCATTGTGGCCAAACAGGTCTTGGCCACGGTAGGCGGGGTTAACCACAAGGGTGGCCCCCAGCAAGGTCCTGCCCTGTGCATTGACAGGCAGCACGGGGTTGCCGTTGGCATCCAGAAGTTGATTTTGCGCGTTGACCTGAAAGTGGCCGTCTCGCGTTAAAGCGACTCCCACCTGGCCGTTGGCGGCGTGGAAAGCCACCGGAAAGAAACTGTGCCACCCCATGTCTGCACTGGTGCCTATGTGGAGGGCTGCGCCAACCCAACCGCCGCTGGTTTGCCAGGCCCCTGTGCCAGGTACCCCGAGGAGCTGTCCTTTGGCGTTGACAAAGCGGTAGGATGGCTGGCCGTTGGCGTCATAGGCTGGAGATCCATTGGCGCCCACCAGGGTACTGCCTTGGTAGGCTGGGTTTTTGGCGGCAAATACTCCGGCCAGGGCTTGCCCTTGGGCGTTGACCACAGCTAAGTTTTGACCCCCAAGTTGGTAAAACCCATTGGCCGCCAATGTCACTGGACCGGGGCGGGTGGAAAGGGTTCCAGCCCCCGTGGCATTTCCAGCACCCGTAGCGGTAACCACTTCCCCATAGGGCCCTTGCGGGGTATTGTCCGAAATTCCAACATCCAGGTTTCTGCCTGTCGTTGTCAGGGAGCCCTGTGCAAAAGAAGGCACTCCTTCCTGGAAAGTCACCCCTGTTCCCACCCCCCCCAGGGGGGGCGGGGTTCCCGGTGGATTGCCAGCAAGCCGAACCAGTTGCTCCGGGAAAGATAACAGTTCCCCCGCAGACGCCTTGAAACCCGGCGTTTCCAAGTTGGTCAGGTTATTGGCCAGCAACTGCTGGTAATTCTGCAAGGCCAGCAGCGCCGAGGCCACATCTGTTGTTCCACGCAGCACTGGTTTTCCCCCGTTTCTGTCCGCTCAGCGACCCAACGCCCGTTTGCGGGCCTGTTGCAGTTTTTTATAGTGGGGGCTTTCCAACATAATGCCTGTGCCCAACACCACACACTGCATTGGGTTTTCCGCCACATGGACGGGCACCTGTAACTCGTCCACCATTAGCTTGTCCAACCCGTGAACCAAGGCGCCGCCGCCTGTGAGGACAATGCCCTTGTCGAAAATGTCGGCAGACAACTCGGGCGGGGTCCGTTCCAGCACGGATTTTGTGACCATCACAATGTTTTCAATCGGTTCAATCAAAGCCTCGCGCATTTCGGCCGATTTGATGGTGACAGTTTTCGGCAAACCACTCATTAAATCCCGACCCCGTACGCCCATTTCCAGAGTTCTGCCCTCTGGATATACGGTGGCCAGTTCCTTTTTCAGGTCCTCAGCAGTACGTTCGCCAATCAACAGATTGTACTGACGTTTGATGTACTTAACGATGGCATCGTCCAGCTTGTCCCCAGCGACGCGCAAAGAGGCGGAGGTGACGACGCCCCCAAGTGAAAGGACCGCAATATCCGTCGTCCCACCGCCAATATCTACCACCATACTCCCGCTGGCTTCAAAAATATTCAGTCCAGCCCCAATTGCGGCCGCTTTTGGCTCTTCAATAAGATCTACGTGTTTAATTCCAGAGTTCTCTGCCGCCTCGCGGACAGCCTTTTGCTCTACCGATGTAATGCCTGCGGGGACACAAATGAGCGCTCGTGGACGCAAAAGAACCCCTTTGCCAATAGCTTTACGTAGAAAATGCCGAAGCATAATTTCGGTGACTTCAAAGTCGGCAATGACACCATCCCGCAACGGTCGGATGGCCACAATGTTGCCTGGGGTGCGGCCCAACATTTGGCGCGCTTCCTCACCCACGGCTACCACTTGTTTAGTGACTTGGTCTATGGCCACCACAGACGGTTCATTTAAAACAATCCCTTCACCTTGAACGTGAACGAGTACATTAGCGGTTCCCAGGTCTACCCCGATATCTTTTGAAAGCATTTGCCGCAAATCCTCCCCAACTGAGCGTGCATCTGAGCATGTGTCTTGTTCCGGAATTCCAACATTCCCCTTAAAGACACACAAATGGGCGGGGCGATGGGCCGAGACAAGAGAAGCCGTGTTTATGACTTCCACAGTGGGCTAGAAAATCCTCTGTGCTCCACAAATTTTTTCGACGCCAGTTGTCCTACCTCGACAGGTTCCCCCTCTCCACCGTCGCGGTTGTACTTCAGTTTGGTGGCTTCACCTCCGCGCAAGTGGCGGATGGACTTGTGATACTCAAGGATTTCCTTCACTTGGTTCGCCAGTTCTACGTTTATTTCTGGCAGCCGTTCTGTTAGGTCTTTGTGCACGGTGCTTTTCGAAACCCCAAACTCCCGGGCAATCGTACGCACGGTGTTGCGGGTTTCGACAATGTACTCTCCTAGTTTGAGAGTACGTTCCTTGATGTAATCGTGCACTCCCCTCGCCTCCCCAGTTGTTGCTCAGGTGGTCTGTTAAAGTATATGAGGGGGTGTACACCATATGCCTTGTTTACCTTGTCTACGGCTTGTCACAGCTTGAATACGTCTAATATCTCTCGATATCTCTCATTTTCAGGAGCGGAAATAAAAGAATTGACCGCCTCGCAGGAGGCGGTCAAAGGTGCAAATTCGACGATTTTTGAGGGAATTTCCTGAATTACAGCTGCGGCAATAGGGTACTGGGGTCCACCGGAGTGGTGCCTTTACAGATGGAGAAATAGAGATGGTTCCCTGCCGCTTGCTCAAATTGACAGGTTCCGCTCATTCCTAGCTCTTGGCCCGCCTGAATGGTTTGTCCCTGTGAAACTTTGACGCTGGACAATGACTCGTAGCGCTCTGTGTAGCCATCACTGCTAACCACCTTGACCGTCTGTCCCTTCAAAGGGTCATTGACAACGGACACCACCTTGCCAGATGTCGCCGCCATAACGGCAAAGGGTTGCTGGTTGCTAGCCTGAATGTCAAGACCGTGGTGTGCATAGTAGCCGCCGTCATAGTTGACCAAAGTGGCTGCTTGCTCTGCCGCAGTGGCCTTCGGATTAAAGAAGCCGAGGGTGACCTTGACCTGGGTTCCTTCCGCCACGGGCCAATGAAAGGCTACTGCAGTTTGACTGCTGGCACTCTGGACGGCTTGACTCGTGGTTGTAGAACCCGTATCCACCCCGGAACTGGTGGCTGGAACCGATGTGCCCTGGGTTCTGACGTACATGAGTCCAATGATGACCGCTGCAGCCCCTAAATAGATGGCGGGATACACCCACCGCTTGGAAAACAGACGCCGCGGAAAACTCTTGGATACCAGTTTAGACAGCTCCTGACGGTCCATTTTACTCGGTCTTTTGGTCAGCGGGCTGTCTGCATTGGCCCTTGCATCCATGCGCTGCCCGGACTGTGAAACACCAGGAGGGTTGGTACTGGCAGAATTTCCGCCCAGGGGATCCGTCGGGGATTTCCCCTGATGATTCTCTGTGTTTAATTGTGGTTGATTTGGATGCTTCTTGTCATCCATGTAGCAATCACCTCATTAAGGCATTCTCGCCACATGAACAACGATTTATACCAGGGTGTGACAAGATTTCAGAAGTTTTGCAATGAACTTGCGGCGCTTACAGTACACACGGGTTACGGCCCGATGAAAGGGTGCAAGGGGTGGACTGCCTGGGGGCTGTAATAACTAGTTTGATTAGTCGAAACTTTTTCATTATAATGAGCGCACGGGACATTGAATGTGATTTTCTTCCTAATTTTTATTTACATGGACCGTAGGCAAAGACAGCAAAAATTTGAGAGGAGCATGCGCGTGCATAAAAAAACGGACAATGGGCTCAAAAAAGACTTAAGTCTGCTAGACCTCACCATGGCGTCGTTGGGGGGCATCATTGGATCCGGATGGTTGTTTGGTTCCCTGTACGCCGCCCAAATTGCAGGCCCGGCGGCCA
>QXHL01000096.1 GCA_003584005.1 Alicyclobacillaceae bacterium I2511
AATTGCGCTTGTTCTGCTGTCGGGTAGAAACGAAACCGATACGCCTTAGAAGTTTTCATAGTTACATTATAGCAGAAGGTGTGTAAACAGAAAAGATTCACCTAACGGCGAGCGCCTTAGTTCCCTAGTGCTGAAGCAAAGGGTTTTACGACGCATTTTATAACCCCGTAAATGTACAAAATTTGCATGTTCAATGGAAGATGGCGGAAAACAGACTCGTTCACGTCCTCGTTCAATGGGGGAGTCCGGGTTGCACCGCTATAGGAATGATGAATCGGGACAGCGGAGTTACGGAAGAGACACTGGAACTGATGAGGCCGGGTAGCAAATGGAAAGTCAACGATCTACGGGAAATGATTGAGTATAACGGTGGGGAGGAGAATCGAATCCAAACCGGGAATTGGACGAGTGTGAGCGTTGCGCGCGGGTTCACAGCAATTGTGGATACTTTTTTGTCGGCAGTGGCCAAAGCTCGGGGTGGAACCAACATCCTTCCATTGGAGCTCACCCAGGGAATGTGGGACGCTCTTGTAACGCACGAGGTTTGCGAGGAAATTGTGCACAGAATCGAAGCAGGAAAGAAATTCTCAAAGCCGTGACAGAGCACACACCCTGCATGTGATTTTCGGGGAGTGCTCTGTACTACAAGAACTTTCCGGATTAACTAACAGTACTAAAATGGCAGAAAGAAACGAGCTGAATCGATGGAATTTCAGTGAATAAGTTTAGCAAAAATTGTATTATTTAAACAAGTTCTGATGGGTATGATGGGTATACACACGAGTTTACAATGCGTGGTAAGTAATCTGCACGGTTGCATCCAAGTATTTTAATGGGAATTGCATAAAATTTATTTTTATGCCCATGGTGACCCTATAATTTGTCGTCGCCAACAATTTCTCCATTTTGATAGCAACAGATATAATATTTGTCTAACTCACCACGAGAATTTTTTCGAATAACCAAGAAAAAACGTCCTTCAGGATCCAGTTTGTTGTCTCTAACCAGTCCATAATAGGTGCTATTGTCTTCAATATCTCGAAAACTAACAATATCATTAATATTAACAGATGGGTTGTTCGTAGTAGTGGGTAGATGATGCTGTGCGGTTCTGGGTGAAAGATGTAATTTATTTATACTTGCTTTTAATGTGTCGACAAGTTCAGTTTCTGATTTGATTCCCTGTCTGTTTATTTCGAAAATTATACTGGCAATTTCATCAAGCGGATGTTCTACCTTAGATTTCAACTTTTCTAGTTTACCCAAAATGCGCTGAGAAATGACTGCGGTTGTTCCGAGACCAATTATTTTCAGGTGTTTTAACAAATCAATTCACTCCTCTCAAATTTCGCGTTCTCTCTTTTATTATAAGCGGATAATCCATTTGTTACACTCTCAAGTCCCAATTTCTTTTACGGATATTTAAATGGTGAATTAGGGGACTGTTTGTTACTGATAAAAATAAAGTTGTGAAGATCGCAATTTTACAGAGTGTAACTTCACGGTAGCTTAAACAATATTTCAAAATATATTGATGTTGCCCCTTGACAGAACATTTGTATTAGATAAAATCAAAATAAATAATAGATCATTTGATATCACGGTTTACAAATGTTCTAAAGGAATTTGTTTTGAGGAGGTTCTATGATGATCGGTTTGGATATAGAAAAGATCTCCGAGAGTGTACAGGCTAGCCTAGAAGATCTGTATTATCAAATGTGGTTGGTGCGTTTATTTGACGAGAAGGTTGACGAGATGTTTGCTAAAGGGATGATTCATGGCACAACTCACTTGTGTGTTGGTGAGGAGGCGACTGCAATTGGTGGATGCGCTGTATTGCAAGAAAAGGATAAAATCACAAGTACACATCGAGGACATGGGCATTCTATTGGGAAGGGCGCTGACGTTAACCGTATGATGGCTGAATTGATGGGGAGGGAAACTGGATATTGCAAGGGTAAGGGGGGCTCCATGCACATTGCTGACCTAGTGAAGGGGAACCTTGGCGCCAATGGCATTGTCGGGGGGGGGATTCCCATTGCTGTTGGATCGGCGCTGACTTCCAAAATGATGAATACGGGATATGTTACCTTATGCTTTTTTGGCGATGGTGCCGCGAATGAAGGCAGTTTTCATGAATCTTTGAACTTGGCGTCCATTTGGGACCTGCCCGTTGTATTTTTGTGTGAAAACAATCAATATGGCATGTCTGGTTCTGTGAAAGAGATGTTTCACATCGAAAATATTGCCGATAGGGCGGTGGCGTATGGGTTTCCGGGCTACGTGATTGATGGAAATAACATTATTGAGGTCATGAAAGCGGTTTATGATGCGGTTGAACGTGCCCGCAGAGGTGAAGGACCCACCTTGATTGAGGCAAAGACGTATCGGTGGAAGGGCCATTCTAAAAGTGATGGGCGAAAGTATCGCACGCGGGAAGAGGAAGAAACATGGAAGAAAAAAGACCCGATTGCTTACTTTGGACGTTTATTGGTTGAGAGCGATCGCTCTACACAAGAAAAATTGGATCAGCTAAAAAACAAAGCGAAGTTAGAAATCGAGTCTGCGGTTGAATTTGCTTTGAAGAGTCCTAAGCCGTCTTTAGATTCACTAGAGGAAGACGTGTATGCATAAAGTCACACCATGAATGGAGGTGAACCTAGATGCGCGAAATTACTTATCAAGAAGCGGTACGCGAAGCAATGAGTCAGATTATGAGGAAGGATGAAAGAGTATTTCTGATGGGGGAAGACATTGGAGTTTATGGGGGAGCATTTGGAGTCACCCGAGGCATGATTGAAGAGTTTGGCCCAGATAGGATCCGAAACACTCCAATTTCTGAAGCGGCCATTGCTGGTACTTCTGTGGGTTCAGCGTTAACGGGGATGAGGCCGATTATGGAGTTGCAGTTCTCTGATTTTGTTACGATTGCTATGGATCAGTTAGTTAATCAGGCGGCTAAAATTCGTTACATGTATGGAGGCAGGGCGTCCGTGCCAATGGTAGTTCGTGCACCCGGAGGGTGCGGCACTGGAGCGGCGGCACAGCATTCGCAGAGTCTTGAGGCTTGGGTTGCTCATGTTCCCGGACTAAAGGTCGTCCAACCTTCCACAGCATATGATGCAAAAGGATTATTAAAAGCTGCCGTTGATGATGACAATCCGGTCATTTTTTACGAACATAAATTACTCTATGGGACGAAATCAGAGGTTCCTGAGGAACTGTATACGATTCCCCTTGGTGTTGCTGATATAAAGAAAAAAGGGAAGGATGTTACAGTTATCGCGACAAGCCTCATGGTACACAAAGCTCTCGAAGCAGCAGTTGTGTTAGAAAAAGACGGAATTGATGTGGAGGTTGTGGATCCGCGTACGCTCGTCCCATTGGATAAAGAAACGCTCATCCAATCCGTAAAGAAAACTGGACGGTTGTTGGTTGTATATGAAGCGGTCAAACGAGGAGGATTTGGGGCAGAAATAGTCAGCTCTATCGTTGAGAGTGAGGCTTTTGATTATCTAGATGCTCCAATAAAGAGACTGGGAGGTAAGGAAATTCCAATTCCACAAAATCCGGAGTTGGAAAAACATGCGGTTCCGCAAACCGAGGACATTATAGAGGCAGTTCGTTCTCTTGTCCGTGAACGCTAAGGGGGTGAGGATGTGGCTACGGAAGTGACGATGCCAAAACTTGCGATGACTCAAGAAAGCGGTACTATTTTGCAGTGGTACAAGGAAGTGGGCGACCAAATTGAGCGCGGTGAGCCATTGCTGGAGGTGATGACAAATAAGACAAATGTTGACGTAGAAGCATATGAAGATGGTGTGCTGTTAAGGCGGCTCTATGTTGTGGGAGATGAGGTTCCTGTTCTACAGGTTATCGCTTATATTGGTGAACCGGGTGAAGAAGTGAGGGTTTCCAATAAGGAAACTTCCGGAGTAATGAAACAATCCGGTGCGTCCTCGGTCGAACTGCGCGAAACTCTTGAAAGTAACGATGGGGTAACAGTTCCTATACCCAATAGCAGTCTCCAGATTCGTGCGACACCGGCCGCAAGGGCTTTATCGCGTCAATATAATATAGATTTGCGCGACGTAAAACGTGCAGAGGGTTCTCAGCGGATCTCTCGGAGTGATGTACAAGCCTACGCGACTCAGAGAAACTCAATGAATACTTTACCAAAGGTAGCGTCAGCAGTCTCGCAGCCAGACCCAGAAGAAAAGATCTCCGTGCAAAAAAAAATGATGCAATCTGTAGATGTGAACGATGAAATTATATTAATTTCTGGAGTACGTCGTATCATTGGGCAACGAATGGCCCAGAGTGCATTTTCCGCGCCTCATGTAACCATAACCGCGGAAGTAGATATGAAGGCCGCAAATGATCTCCGTCAAGAGATGACTCTAATAATGAGTAAGGAACAAAGAGAAACACATTTATCTATCAATATCATCATCTTAAAAGCTACTGCAATTGCACTGCGCAGATACCCAAATGTGAATTCAACTTGGAAAGATGATTCCAATTTAATTTTTCACAAACATGTTCATCTTGCAATGGCAGTGGCCACGGAAAATGGTCTGATAGCACCTGTTATTCATGATGCAGATAGACAGGGACTATTTGAACTCAATTATTTCACCAAAGAACTTGCGGAACGTGCCAAAAACGGGAAATTGTCACCTCAAGAGTTGGAAGGTGGAACATTTACCATTACTAATTTAGGGATGTATGGAATTGAGACTTTTTCGCCTATTATTAACCCTCCTCAATCGGCAATTTTGGGCGTCGGAGCGGTGGTAGATAAGGCCGTGGCTGTTGAAGGGGAGGTACGAATTCGGCCACGCATGATGTTGAGTTTGTCATTTGATCATCGGGCTATGGATGGATCGGATGCGGCCGAGTATCTTCGTTATATAAAAACTGTGCTGGAAATGCCCATGATGATGTTGGGTTGAGACTAGGGAGCCATGCGTAGGGATTTTTAGTAATAATTAAATTATTTTGAATAACGTATTTACTTGGGGGCGATTACAATGTCAATCTATCAGTTGCTTAGAGACCGTGAGTTGGCAGGAAGCCCAGTGCGGGTTGGAGTATGTGGCGCAGGTCAAATGGGGAAGGGAATGATTGCACAGATCACGCATATTTCCGGCATGCGTGTGACAGCAGTCTGTGATGTCATTCAAGAAAATGCAGAACGTGCCCGTGATGCCTATCTTCACCTTGCAAAATCAAAGAATGATGTGTTTGTCACTTCTTCTTACGCAGAGATGGTAAATAGGAATGACTTGGATGTTGTTGTGGATGCAACGGGGGTTCCAGAAGTTGGGGCATCTCTGGCGCTCGAATCTTTGATTGCTAGAAAGCACTTGGTAATGCTAAATGTAGAAGCTGACGTGACCATTGGCCCTTTGCTCAATCAATTATATAAGGCGGCTGGTTTGGTTTTTACAGGGTCAGCAGGTGATGAGCCAGGGGCGACTTTCGAATTGTTCGAGTTTGCTAAAACGTTGGGATTAGAGATCGTGGTTGCCGGAAAGGGGAAAAACAATCCCTTTATCCCTCAAGCGAATCCGGACACTTGTGCAAATGAAGCTTCCCAAAAACGCATGAATGCGCACATGTTAGCGGCTTTTCAGGATGGGACCAAGACTATGGCAGAAATGAATTTATTGAGCAATGCGACAGGGCTGGTTCCGGATGTGGTTGGGACGCACGGCGTTACTGCGGATGTGAAGACTGTGGCTGAAAAACTTTGTTTGGAAACTGAGGGAGGTGTTTTAAGCAGGTACGGTGTTGTTGAGTACGTTCATGGGCTAGCGCCGGGGGTGTTTATTATAATCAGGTCTGATTTAGAAGCAGTGAATGAGGAGTTACAGTACCTTCGGGTGGGTGTTGGACCCAATTATACCTTGTATCGCCCGTATCACTTGGCGAGTTTGGAAACTCCACTTTCTGTCGCAAGGGCTGCATTGATGCAGGAACCGACGATTGTTGCGCTTGGCGCACCGATTTCTGAGACTGTCGCGGTTGCAAAACGGGACGTTAAGTCTGGCGAAAAGGTTGATGGAATCGGTGGCTACAGTGTGAGAGGTGTGATTGAAACTCATGGAGACGCAATGACAAATGGACACGTACCTATTGGGATCGTTGGGGGTAGTTCTGTTGCAAAACGGAATATTTCGAACGGATCATTTCTAACCTATGACGATATTGAAATTGATGAAAACACCCAAGTGTGGCACTTGCGTCAGTTGCAAGAAAAGCACTTCTCTTAAGGAAAATTGTGTAGTGTGCTATTTAACTGGAAAGGAGGTGATATATCCATGCATGGAATAGCTTTTGCCACCTTTGTAGGTATCATTTGGTTTGTAAACTTGTTTTTGACATGGCTACAAATTAAGCAACACAAACGACTTATGCGAAGTTTGATTCATGTTTATGCAGGTCAACCCAATATATACCTTTCATCAGGAGCATATAGAAAATTTATGAGACCTATGTCAAATATATTTATTGTTGTGGACGAAAATTATATCGTTGTGGATTACCGTATTAAAAAGGGAAGAACCGTTTTTGCACAATATCACAAGAGTAGTGAGTGGATAGGGCGTGACGTACATTCTATTCTTACTGAGTTGGAGGAGGTGAATCATAATCGAAAATCTCGCAACAACACAGAAATTGCTGCGATGATCCAGGCTTGCCAGCAGGCAGTTGTAATGGTTCGCAAGGAGAAAGGAGAGGAAAATCCTCAACTTCCCAACTGCTGTTTTGCTGTAAACTCTTGTGAAAACGCAATCAAATAACTTGAGGGAGATGGTTATGATGAACGTTATTGCTTGGCTTGGTTCCCATTTTATTGGACTGTTTCAGGCTGGTGGGCAACAGTTTATGGGACTGGCTAGTGGAATTGTACCCACACTAGTGGTATTGCTAACGGCAACCTACGCGACAATTCGTTTGATTGGGGAAGAACGGGTTACAAGAGGGGTTCAACGGGCATCAAAATATTTAGTAACTCGCTATACTATCATGCCGATTTTAGCTTTGCTTAGCCTGACCAATCCAATGGCATACACATATGGACGATTTTTAACAGAAAAACAAAAGCCGGCATTTTATGACTCTGCAGTTTCATTTTGCCATCCAGTAACCTCCTTTTTTCCTTATGCAAATGCAGGTGAATTATTTGTTTGGTTGGGAATTGCTGATGGAATTCAAAAACTAGGTCTTTCGATAGGACCTCTTGCCGCGCGATATTTTTTGGTAGGTATTGTGGTCATATTTATTCGAGGTGTTGTTACTGAGCAGATTACTAAGTGGTTAGCAAATCGAATGGAGAGAAAAACATCCGCAGAACAAGGAATTGGGCAAGTGGTGGGAAACTAAACAGGGTTATTTAATAAATATCTAAACATGACATAATTAACTTATAAAAACATTAAATGGAATATAGCGTGAGGAGGAGTTCATTGTGAGTGAAGATAAGGCAGTTTTCGTTCGAAAAGGTTCTGGGGGGTGGGGGAGTGGATTACACATACAACCTTCTGTAGAAAAAAGAAAGGTTGTTT
>QXHL01000097.1 GCA_003584005.1 Alicyclobacillaceae bacterium I2511
TCGATGTATTGCTTGATGACATCAAGCGGAGCACCTCCCACAATTGTGATTGGATTTGTATTCCATAAGAATAGTATATCGTAGCAATCAATCTGCTACCGATTTAAAAAGAACAAAACATTCGCCTCACGGCGAGCGCCTTTATCCCCAGCACTGAAGTGTGGGGCTTTACTGCGCGTTTGGTAACGGTCGAGACCGATGAATGAACCCCGCTCAAGAAGTTGTACAAGGTATTCGATATCATCTGTGTCCCCGGCGTGGCCAATGACGACGCGGCGCAGATCTACACCTTCCGCTTCGAGTAGCCGCTGCTGTTCTGCACCGGACCCGTTATGGGCGTGGGAGTGTGTAATAATGGGCACGCCTGTCCGGCGGTGTGCGCGGGCACCTGCGCTGATGACTTTCTGGATAGCCGGAGTGATTCCCGGCTCATCTGTTGCAAATTTTATAATGCCAGCACGAGTGTCACTGCCCTGAATCCCTTCCTCAATATCATGAACAAACAAGTCCGACATAAAATCAATAGAACGGTTTTCAAAAAAGTGAGGAATATCATGATAAGTATATAAACCAGTTGCAGCCACTAATTGAATCCCCGTCTGTTCCACAATGTTCTCCATAAAATGAATATCGCGACCAAGTCCCATGACTGTCGGGTCACAGATGGTTGAAATTCCGTAGCTCTGCGCCTTTTGAACCTCTTCTAAAAGCTCTTGCTGTCTGCCAGGCCGTGTCATAAATATGTGGCCACTGAAAACGTACCCCGTCCGATTCGGTGCGCAAATGCTCATGGGTAAGTGTAATTCCCATCTGGTTGGTAGGCAGACTTCTACCCCCAACGACTGGAATTTCCTGCATGTCCTCTCCCCCTCACATTAAAAATAAGTTTGATATAAAAAATAGGAAAAACTCCCGCTAAAAACTGTTTGCTAACAACCGCTGACGCTTCTTAGTACACAGAAACTTGAGTTAATTATAATCCTTTTAGAACATACTATCCAGTCGGTATGTTAATACCATAAACATCATGCTATTTCCCCTGAAACTTTGGATGCCGTTTCTCCTGAAAAGCCCGGACCCCCTCAAGGTGGTCCGCGGTCGTTACCATCATTGCCTGTGCCGTGCGCTCTGCCTCCAAGACATCCGCCAAACTGGAAGGAAAGGAACTGTTAAGTATCTTCTTCATCATGCCAAACGCCAAGCTAGGCCCGTCCGCCAGTCGCTGGGCAAGTTTCATTGCTTCTGTTTGCACTTCGCTGGCGGGAACAATTCGGTTGACAATCCCCAGTTCAAAAGCCCGCTGTGCGGGAATGGGGTCCGCCAGAAAAAGCCATTCCTTTGCAATGTGCAATCCAACCAGCCGCGGCAAAAAGTACGACCCGCCGCCATCCGAAATTAGCCCCACCTGTGCAAAACTCAATACAATTTGACTGTCTTCTGCGGCCACAATTAAGTCACAGGCCATCGCCAGGTTGAATCCGGCCCCTGCTGCGAAGCCATGCACAGCGGCAATAATTGGCTTGTTCAATGCCTGCATCGCAAGAATGCAGGCATTGAGTTTCCCCACATGTTCATAAACATGCACAGGGGACACGTTGCCCATGGTTTTCACGTCACCCCCCGTGCTGAAAGAGCGACCTGCGCCAGACACAACAAGGGCGCGAACATCTTGCCGCATTTGCGCTTCGCGCACCACCCCGGTCAGGTCCTCAATCATCTCTACACTAAAAGCATTCAAAGATTGCGGCCGATTCAAGGTGATTTCGAGTATTGCATCTTTTTGTTTGACGAGCAAATCCGCCATCCACAAACCCCTCCTAAGAAAATTCAATTAAATGCAATTAAATGCTGTTAAACGCCAATTTAGTGCCTTTAACTGCGTGTCCGAAAAAGGGGCGGTGGTCTCACTTACTAGACCCCCCAGTCTGCTAGGGGCTTTCAATTCCCTTGAGCACCATGTCCACGAAAATCTGTGCGACTTCCTTGTCTGTAAGTACCCCGTCTGGATGAAACCACTGGTAGCTCCAGTTGGCTATTCCAAGGACACCAAAGGTGGCAATTTCCACGTTCAAGTCCTTGCGAAACTCACCGTCGGCAACCCCCTGCCGCAGCAAAGTTTCAATGTTCAACCGGAGCTGTGTCCGCTTGGGAATCACAACGGCAAGCTTATTTTCACTTAAATGGCGCATCTCCCGAAAGAATACCCGGGCGCTCACCCCTTGCCGCGCAATGCTGTGAATCAGCATGTACACCACGTCGTACAGTTTGGTCCGGGCATCCTTGCTTTCATCGCCAAGGATTTTCTCTTGCCGCTCAAGGATATCGTGGATATAGGCCAGGTGAATGTCGAGTAACAGTTCTTCTTTGCTGTTGAAGTAATAGTAAAACGTCCCCTTGGTAACCTCTAAGGCGTCACAGATATCCTGAATGGATGTTTCGCTAAAACCTTTTTTTTCGAATAATTGAATGCTCACTTCAGTAATTTTTTCTTTCATGCGAAGGTCCTTTCAATTTTGTCGACATACTGACCGATTAGTATGTTTCCTATTAGATTATATCGAGCCGACAAAAGCGTCAAGTCGCTAGCGACAAAACAGGTTCCGGTCGGCCTAATAAATATCCCTGGCCTAAGGGGACCCCAGCATCCCGCAACCATTGAAGATCTATAGGGTTTTCAATACCCTCCGCAATCAGACAAGCCAAGGTCTCACACGTTTAACGCAAGGGTCGAAACCCACAATGTGCCTCCGACTTTTCGCGGCCTCATCTAACGCAAGCGCTGTGTCGTTGTTGCGGATGGATTTTTCGAGTGGCACAAGGATTCGCGGAAGCCGTACCACGACCGCATGACTGTTATTCTCAGCCGTGGTGCGCAGGATGTGTGGCTGGACCGCTCAGAGCAGGATACCGCAACGTTGATGGAGTTGCTCAAGCCGTATAAAGGCGAGATGTACGCCTACCGCGTACCGGACTGGGTGGGAAACGTGCGAAACACGGGGCCGGGGTGTATCGAACTGCTCGCTCATATTTGATCTCGCGGATTCAGGATTTCATAGACGTCTTCTGAAGCATGCGGTTTTCGAATTCCGACGCCAAAAACGTAAAGTACATCATGTTCTGTGTCGTATCGGTAAACCAGTCGCATGTCTGCTTTGACACCGTGCTTGGGTGTAAGAACCGAGTGGAACTTCTTTTTCCGGTATGTAGGAGCCAGAGGTGGCCTAACAAGTGGTGCCCCCTCATTGGCTGGATCTCTCATGATTTCATGGATCGCTTTGTCGAGACAAAACAAAAACTCTACAAACCGTTCTTCATTCTGGAATTCAGACTCAATCCTTGGTAAATCCATGTCGAAAAACTTTTCATGATCAACGCGCCTCATTCGACAGTCCATTTCTTTGACCGTTCACGGTATATTTCCAGTGTGGACATTCCTTCTGGGTGCTCTACCCACTCTTCCTTTGGCGCGTTGAACCGATCTCCAAACTTCTGTATGAGGTCTAGGTTTTCGACCTCTTCCTCCAGCTCGGCCAAACGTTCTGCCATGACTTTGTACCGCTCATACGACATCATGACGGCCTCAAGCCCTTTGTTTGGAAAAAACACGCCCAGTTTCTCGTGTTTAATCAATTCCTGATGCAGCGTCTTTTGTGAAAGTAGACGAAACTGATTGGCCTGTATGATCTCATCTGGGCTAAAAGTTGTGCTCATGAGGAGTCGCTCCTCTCTATTCACGAGTTTTATCCTTTTGTATCGTAACATAACCGTGCAAAAATTAATACATATTTTTGCCTGATTTTTGATCTTTCTATCCGTAGACTCGATAAACCCGCTGAAAGTGCATCAATATGAGCTACACAGGATGGCACAGGCATAGCAGCCGTAAAAAGCGAATCGGACGTCCCGCTGAAAATCGAACGGGTAACCGGCAAAGTCACAGCTAATTTCTGTCGAATTAGAGGATGCTCCATGGAAAATGAGCACCAGCATCATCGCCAGTGCCCATTTCTCGTGTTCCACATTCTAAGTTGATCACCTGCATCACGTACCAGATCGGCATATACGTCGTCTTGTTCCCCGCGTCGCTTCGCACCACCGCCGGCACGAGACCCCTTGTCTATTCAGGCGGATTCCTAAGATAAGATGGTTAACCCAGTTGCTCACGTATCCAAGTTGAATATTAGTGGGGGCATTGCATCAGGGGGTATTACGGGTTGTATGATTATGCGCGGGTAGGAGAAACGGCTTGTGTCGCAAAAGGGCAGGTTCATCCAAGAACGAGGTGATCAAATGGACGAGTTATTGGAAATCTGCGAGGTGCTCTTTTTCGTCCCCAACGTGCAAGTAGCCAAAGCGTGGTATATTGCATTGTTTGGCGAACAGCCTCACTTCGACGATGAGAACTACTGTGCCTTTGAAGTGGCGGGCAGCACAGTAGGAATTCACCCTATCGATGATAAAACGTCATCTGGTGTGGCTGGACAAGTTACCTATTGGCGCGTTGCGGACATTCATAAAGCGATTGCACGCTTTGAATCACACGGGTGTCGTTTATTTCGTGGGCCGATTTTCGGGGTGGACAAGGTGTGGGTATGCCAGCTCACGGATCCTTTCGGAAATGCATGGGGGTTAATGCAACGCCCACAATGAACGCAACCTGCCGTTAATCCTGCAACCCCATATGCACGACCATGCTGCCCTAACCTTTGATGAGCCGAACTGGATCTCGTTGGAGTTTATTACACCACTCAAACGGGATGCAACTGAGGAGGTAATGTCAATGCGAGCGGTAGATTTGGCCGTGCTGAATGTAACGGAGGTAAGAAGAAGAGCCCATCTTGTGTGGCGATTAGTGCCAGATGAATGTTTGAAATGGAAGCCGGACGAAGCTGCTCTGTCGATGGGTGCAATGATTCGCCATATGTGGACGGCGCAAGTGTATTACCATGAGGCGCTGGTTCACAAGTAGTTGGTTCAAACGCTGTTGTGCGATTCCGGATATCGTACAAAAAAGGGGGAGCATTCCTCAACAAGTCGATCGTCAATGTCCAGTGCTTCCCCCAAAATGCCCTGAACGGACAATTTGTGTCGTCATTGGCACTTATGTTAACAAAAACGACTGAAATCGGACATTTTATCTCGTCAGTCTGGCAAGTCAAAATGGAGCAATCACTTGACTCGGACATCGCATTCGTCAGAATCCGGACATCAGACACCGTCAACCTTCTGACAAAATATCTAGGGATTGATGTCCGATTGCTTTTAGAAAGCAGTTTTCTAAAGACTTTGAAATATCGAATTCATTAACCAGTGGATCCTTTTGAAGTAACTTTAAGCGCTCTAATTTGTCAATGCCAATAAAGTGACCGCAGAGCATCGTCTTTATTGGCGAGCCGTCGTGCCAGCATTTCCAGATGAAAAAGCTGCCCTGTGGAACGAGCATTTTCAAATAAAGCCTCGGGGGATATGGCTTGGGGGCTGTCATCCCGTGTTAATGCATCAAACCCAAAAAGGCCCCCATCTTGCAATAAAACAATCGGCTGGTACCCTGGCACCCTTGACCACACGCCCTATCTAAAACATTCCCCACTGGATTTGCACCCAGTGGGGAATGTTTTAGGGAAGCTTACTTCCTTATAAAGGATAGATGGACTTCCTTAGTGCAAAGAACTTTTTAAGGTTTTCAGTAAGGAGTAAGCTGGATCTGATGGAGATACCTGCTGCATAGCCTTAACAATACCTTGTTTCTCCAAAGTGGTCTGCCCGAGTTTTCCTTCGGTAAACAGTAAGTTGTACCATCCATAGCCATACGTGGAATCTGCTTTAACCGCCTGCTGGTAATATGGCAGAGCGGCCTTGGGATTGTTCTTATCCCGCAGGTAGATATTGCCGAGGTTCGTGTACGCTTCGGCACTCTTAGGGTCTACTTTAATGGCCTGTTTGTAGTATTGAATGGCTTTGGCGTCATCCTGGTTGACATGTGCCGCCGCCCCAGCTTGAATGAGGGCTTTTACATCGTTTGGATGCTGCGCAGCTGCCTGCTCAAATTTTTTCAAATTGGCTTGACCCAAATAGCCTGCCGCACCCACAATGATACTGTTTCCTTCTCGCACTGCACTATTTGCGCTGTTGGCGACTGAAGGGGAGGTGGAATTTGTGGTATTTGTCACATTCGATGCAGACTGGGTACCACAACCCGAAAGAAGACCCGCCATGGTTACCACCGCAAATCCCAACGCTGTTACATTCAACTTCTGCCTTGCCGTAAGCATCTCAGCACTCCTTTATCTCGTGTTGTCCTGTGCTTGTATACTTAACAAGTATACTCCACATCTAGAAAAGGGGTCATGTCCATGTGCCCCCGTGGACGTAAAGTGCACCTACGCCCTCACACCTACACTGCGCAGACCCAATATTCGTCCTATCTAATGGAGAAAGACCAAAACAAAATTGGTTCGGTTCTCTTCAACCAACAACCCCTGTAGCCATAACTTGCCCAAACCCATCTGCTTTAACCCAACCAAACGACCCCTACTGGCTCAGTTTGCTGCCGTTCCCGGTGAAATAAACCTCCCGACACCCAGCAGAATTTTCTCCCCAGCATGCAGCCCACTGGTCACTTCTACGTATTGATTCCCTTGATATCCTATTTCCACGGGTTGAAAATACACGTCCACAGGCAGGTTTTGGTCGACCTGTGCCGGGACCTGACTTACCGCCACTGACGCCCCCTGGGCACCGCCTGGGGCCTGACCTTGGCCCTGGCCTTTTTTCTCCGGATTATTCCCCATCACATATACCCCGTATACCCCGCTTACCTGTTGTAAGGACATAGTTGGAATGGACAACTCAGCCCCACTCGTGGCCGCCGTGTGTAGCGTGACATTGCCGTTCATCCCGGGCTTTAATATCTGACTTGTATCCTGCAGCGTGGCTTTGACTCGGTACTCGGTCATATTGCCCGGAATCGGCGCTGGGTCAATTTCAAAGATGTGACCTGTGAAGGTACGCCCCGGTAAAGCCGCCACCGTCATTGTAATGGGTTCCCCCGCTTTCACATAAGGCAACTCCGTTTCACTGATGGCCACATACACTTGCAGGTGGGGCACGTCCATACTAAACACCGATTGTCCTGGTGCCACCACATCGCCAATCGAGTTGTTGCGTTGCGTTATCACCCCGTCCACTGGTGCCCGTAACACCGCGTAACTCTCATTCACCTGTGCGGTGTGCAACTGGGCCTGCGCCGCCTGTACCCCCGCCGTTGCCGTTTGGGCGGCTGCTTCCGCCGCTTGCACCT
>QXHL01000098.1 GCA_003584005.1 Alicyclobacillaceae bacterium I2511
AATTGCGCTTGTTCTGCTGTCGGGTAGAAACGAAACCGATACGCCTTAGAAGTTTTCATAGTTACATTATAGCAGAAGGTGTGTAAACAGAAAAGATTCACCTAACGGCGAGCGCCTTAGTTCCCTATTGCTGAAGCAAAGGGTTTTACGGCGCATTTGATAAGAGAGACGTAGGAACTCCAGTGAAAGTTACAAAATCAAAGCATGTCGTAAAAAGAATTATCCTGGAATATACTGCAGAATAAACAAGGAGATCCTGCAACCACAGTAACGAGTATGGCGCGTTTTTATGGGCATTTTGATTGTAGCAGAAATAACTTGTTGAATTTTTCAGAATGTAGCATTACACTATTCTATGTAGGAACATATTTTCTATAATAGGAACTGGATTGTACCCTGGATTGAAAACGAAGGAAGTTTGTGCAGAATGAGTACGGTTCAAAACACCTATAAAAAATGAAAGGAAGGGTTCTGTGGAGGCGTTAGCAGGCATAAAAGTGGTGGATTTCACCAGAATCTTGGCAGGCCCCTTTTGCACCATGAACCTTGCAGACCTAGGAGCAGAAGTTTACAAAGTTGAATCCCCGCAAGAAGGGGATGATACGCGGAAATGGGGTCCCCCCTTTCTTCACGGGGAGAGTGCTTACTATTTATGTGTGAATCGGAACAAACGGTCCTTGACATTGGACCTTAAGTCCACAATGGGGCAACTCATTGCGAAACAATTGATTAGTCAAGCGGATGTAGTCGTACACAACTTTCTCCCCCATTCTGCACAAAAATTAGGATTAACTTACAAGCAAGTAAAAGCCGTAAAGCAGGATGTGGTGTATTGTGGAATTTCCGGATACGGACAGGAAAGCAATAGGCCAGGATACGATTACATTCTCCAAGCAACAGGCGGGCTAATGAGCATCACAGGCAATCCACAAGGTCCCCCCATGAAAGTAGGGGTGGCCATTACCGACTTATTTACGGGACTGTATGCCACCACGGCTATCATCACCGCCCTGTTCCATCGACAGCGAACAGGGGTAGGTCAAGCCATTGATATGGCCCTCTACGATGCACAAATCGCGATGCTTGCCAATGTGGCAAGTAATGTTTTAGTGAGTAAGCAAGATGCGGTGCGGCTAGGAAACGGTCATCCTAACATTGTTCCTTACCAATTGTTTCACACAAAAGATGGAGATGTGGTACTCACCGTAGGCAATGACCGCCAGTTCCAATCTCTGTGCAAACAGCTCAATCTAGAGAACTTGGCACAAGATCCACGCTATCTAACCAATGCAAGTCGGGTGAAACACCGTGATCAGCTAATTCCCATTTTGCAGGCGAGGTTTCTTGATCTCACTCAAGCCGAAGTACTGCAACGGATTGCAGCTGCACACGTGCCAGCAGGGCCCATACGAACGGTCGGCCAGGCCCTTAATGACCCACTAACCGCAGCGCGTGACATGGTTTGGGAAGTCCCCCACCCCCTACTGGGAGACCTGCGGCTGGTGGCGAGTCCGTTGAAACTCGCGGGAACTCCCCCCACTTACCGCCTCCCTCCTCCGCGATTGGGCGAACACACCCGAGAAGTGCTAATAAAATTGGGCTATAACGACGAAAAAATTGACGAATGGATGAAAACTAAAGTGATAGGTGAATGCTAGATTTCCCCTCCATTCATAGAAATTCATGATAAAGATAGGGGGAGTCATTCTGGAAAACGTGCGCGTGCCTGCTGCCGCTCACTTGTGTAGGTGGTAGGGAACCGTCGTCACCACCACATCCTGATGCCGAATCATCCAGGTACGCAACAAGAGAGAGGTTTGATTGTGTAACAGGTAGTGCCACCACTTTTTTGGAATAAACTGGGCAATAATGAGATGAATGTGGTCTGGCCGGCGGCCCTCCTTGGTTTCCAAGTGGCGAATCAAACGAGATAGGGGCATCAGCAAGGAACGATACTCACTCTTCGCGGTCACCAATCGACAGGGAGCTCCCCACTGCTCCCACTTTTGTTCCATGCGGTGTATAGCGTCGTCATCAAATCCAATGTAAACGGCAATCACGTCATTTTCTTCCCCATGGTATAGGCTATTGGCAAATTCTATGGTATTTAAAACCACGCGATGAATCCCGGAGATTAATACAATAGAAACCACATGATGGGGTTGTGGATGAGTGGTATTGAGATTGATGCGCAATTCGTTTGCGATAGCGTCGTAGTGTTTGCGGATGTTGAGGGACATCCACACCAGTAAGGGCAGCACAATGAGAACAATCCAAGCTCCTGCGGTAAATTTGGTGGTGGCAAAAATTAAGGAAACACAGGCGGTGACAACCGCACCAACGGCGTTCATTACCAACCGGGGCCGCCATCGCGTGGGCCGTAGCCGCCACCAGCGCCGAGTCAAACCCGCTTGAGCAATGGTGAAGGCCACAAATACGCCGATGGCATACAAGGGAATCAGAGCATTGGTTTGGGCATGAAAAGCTTCCACCAACAGTGCGGACACGGCCGATAAAATAATCATTCCATTGGAATAACCTAGGCGGTCTCCGCGAATGGCCAAAGACCTTGGAAGATACCCGTCGGCGGCAATCAGGGCGACCAACTGTGGAAAACCAGTGAAGGTAGAGTTGGCGGCCAAAACCAGAATGAGGAATGTTAACCACATTAATCCTTGATAGAGGATGCCGTGGCCGAAATACAACTGTGCCAATTGGGATAACATGGTGTCCCGTGGATTCACGGAAATGTTCTCGACATACAATTGATAGGCAAATCCCATTAAGGTGATGCCTGTGATAATACCCAGTCCCAAGTAAGCTTTAATGGCGCCTGTTCGTCCCGCACGGAAAATGGGTACAGAGTTGGAGATAGTCTCAATGCCGGTGAGGGCCGAACAGGCAGAACTGAACGCCTTTAAGGCCACCAGAGTGGTCAACTGTGCAGGCAGGGTACCAAACGGGGGAATTCCATGAATCGAAAAATTTCCATGAAATTCGTGAGATAGGCCGGTTCCAATTAATATTACCATTCCTACCATAAACAGTAACGTAGGCCAAGCAAAAATGGAAGCAGCCTCGGACAACCCGCGCAGATTCACCAGTAGAATCACGAGAATGCTCAACAGAGAAAAGGTGACCTGGTAGGGAGCCAACACCGGATACGCAGAAGCCATCGCCTGGATTCCGGCAGAGACGGAAACAGCCACGGTGAGGATGTAGTCAATCATCAATGAACTGCCAGCAACCAGGGCAATCCAGCGGTGGCGGAAGTTATCTCTGGCAATGGCGTAGGCTCCACCCCCGTTTG
Source organism: Alicyclobacillaceae bacterium I2511 (assembly GCA_003584005.1). Taxonomy (GTDB): domain Bacteria; phylum Bacillota; class Bacilli; order Alicyclobacillales; family Alicyclobacillaceae; genus QXHL01. The sequence goes on from QXHL01000098.1 coordinate 3,311, forward strand.
GATATGCGATGACCCCCATGATATAGGAGGCAATCAGCATTCCCAGCAGAGCCACGGTCGCTCCGGTGATAGGAAGAATCATCCACTTGGCGGAGTTGCCAAGAAAGGCCAACTCCGTCATGCCCGCCTCGGGACCGTATGCCACCGAGGAGTAGAGATCCGCAGACAACACCACCATGGCGACAAACCATAGCAATTTATTGTGGGCCAGGCTTAGCTCACGGGTGCGCATGGGACGGCCAATTAACCACCGACGCATGTTTCCCAAATTAAACACGGCGGCCACAATGGCCAATATTGCAAATCCTGTCATAATGGGGTGTATCCAGACTTCCACTCCTGATAACATTTGTCAGTAGACCTCCATGATGACTTCCAAAGGTTAGAAAGTTAATTCATCCACAACCTCTTGAAATATTTTAGTGTGAAAATCGACATCTTCTTGACTCGTGCTTGGGGACATTAGAGCCATATTGTGAAATGGTGTAAGCAGTATGCCACGATTCAACATATAAAGATGGATGAAGTGATCCAACTCGTGATCCCAGGACGCAGCGGCTTCAGTCCCATTTTTGGGTCGGTTAGGTTGAAACAGATATTCGACCCGTGCCCCTAGCTGTGTCACATGCCAAGCAAGAGACCTTTCTGTCACTATATGGTTTACTCCAGCCGCAAACTGAGTTGCAAGAGAAATCATTTTGTAAAAATTATCTTCTGTCCAGACGAATTCGAGGGTAGCTCGCATCGCTGCAATGGATAGCGCATTTCCGGCAAGAGTTCCGCCAATGCCACTGGTGTCCGTTTCCTCCTGTGACAACACCCTCGCTAATTGTTCTGCCACCTTAGCGCTCAAGCCATAGGCACCTGCAGGTATGCCGCTTGCAATAGCTTTTCCTATTGTAAAAATATCTGGTTCCAGTTGAAATTTTCCTGTATAACCCCCCGGTCCGCTACAAATTGTGTGTGTTTCATCTAGAATAAGGAGCGTTCCATAACGACGAGTGAGGGTGCGTAGGGCATCATGGTAGCCCGGGTCTGGGTGAATAATACCAATATTCGTCATCACTGGCTCAGCAATCACACACGCCACATCTTCATGGGACAGTGCTTCTTCTAAGGCATCAATATCATTGAATTCTATTACCCGTGTTGTTTCAGATGGATTAACGGCGGGTCCAAGGTTTCCCGTGCGAAGACCTGTCCTGTGATCACGAAGTGTGATAAAAGTCTCGTCCACAGTTCCGTGGTAACACCAATTAAACACCAATATACGATTACGCCCGGTAACAGCCCTGGCAATACGCAGAGCGAAACGATTCGCATCCGTTGCAGTCAGTGTGAATTGCCAATAGGGGAGTCCAAAACGGCGAGATAATTCTTCGCTGACCCACAAGGCGTTTTCTGTCGGCAACATGAAAGTTAACCCATTGTGACTCTGTTCTACAATGGCATCCACAGAATAGCTAGGAGAGTGTCCTGTCATAGCTCCAGTATCGCCTAGACAGAAATCCACATATTCCAAGCCATCCACGTCCACAAAATGAGATCCCTTTGCCTGTTTAACAAAAACAGGAAATCCTCCGGCCCATTTTGTCATCCAGTTCATAGGAACCCCGGCAAACAGCGAGTTTTTTGCCCGCTTGTAGAGTAAGTTGGATTGCGGATGTTCCTTTGAAAATTTCGTCATTTCTCGTGTCGTCATTTCCTTTAACTTTGTACGATGGACAACCTCCACGGATTTGTTCCCCCTAAATGTCAGCGTCGTCTGTTGCTTTTTACAAAAGAACTTTGTGGCTAACAATTTTCAGCCCAAAGTTTCTATACTAATTTTAATGATCTTTATGAATTTTGAATTTTTTCTATTGCATCTACTTGCACTGCATCTACTTGCACTGTCGGATTGAAATGTTGACGGGATTCATAGAAAAAAGAGACGCGTTTTTTCATACGTGCCCAAAGCATGGGAACAATGCCGATGGCCAGTAACCCAATTCCGACTATATTGGTTTCTATATTTAAACTGGGTACCTCAAAAATCCCTACGGTTATCAAAAAAACCGCAGCAATGAGCGGCCAGAGGAAGATAAAAATAAAATTGGCTACACTACGGAAGGCAATCTTGCGATAAAAAACAATCACAGAGATGGCTGCCAAAGCATAGTAAAACACAACTTGCAGGCCAATGGCATTAATGGCATCACTCATGACTGCACCGATACTTGGAAGAAAGTTTGCAAGAACAAACAGGGCGAGTGCAAACGTTGTCACAAATATACTGGCCACATAAGGGGTTTGCCACTTAGCATGGATTTTACTAAAGGACGGCGCAATAACTCTGTCACGCCCCATAGAAAACAGTGTGCGAGTCACCTGCAAAAGCGAAGTTTCCAATGTGGCAATGGTGGAAAGAATCACAGCCAAAACAACAATATTGCCCCATTGTGGACCGTATAACATGATTCCCATTTGTTGGAGAATATCTGTCGATGCATTGTTAATCATTTTTGTCGTCATACTCACTTGTGTGGCCACGGTAAATAGCTCGAATACCGCAAACAAAAATACGATACCGACAATAGGCCCAATCCCAGGATTTCGGTTGCTGTTTTTGGTCTCTTCACTTAGATTTGCAGAGACATCCCATCCCCAGTAGTAAAAGGCGGCGACCAAAGCCCCGGCAAAAAATGTAGATATACTGGGAAATGATGAAATAGAAAACCATGACCAATTAAAAGGGTGAAGTGGATGGGCACCAAATTTAAACACTGCCACAATCCCCGAAATAATCAGAATTACAAGCTCAATAGAACTCATCATCCATTGGACTTTGACAGTAATGCGGATACCCATCATAATAACAAAACTAATGAGCAGAAAGAAAAATCCTCCCACGAGGGTTACGGCGAGGAGGTTATTGCTCCACTTTGGGTCGAGTATCGCCAATGTCACAGAACCCGCTGGAAAGGAACCAGCTACCATAAAAACAGTGGATGCGATAATCAATGCCCAGCCTGCCAGAAACCCTAATTCGGGTGTCAGTGCTCTACCGACCCAAGCATAAGAAGCTCCAGAATTTGCTTGCCAACGATTTAAATAAAAGAAGGACATAACCACTCCAAACATGGGAATCCCACTCCACAGCAAAGCAGCGGGTGACTGCATTCCAACCGCGCCAATTAATACAGCAGTAGTGGCTGAAATAGAATAAGCTGGTGCCGTGCCCGCGACTGCCATGACAATAGAGTCAAGCAAACCTAGTGCATTTTTCGTCAATCCTTGTTTCCCCTCGTCGTTCATATCCATCCCCTCCAAAGTCTGTGTTAAGACCGTTTGTTTCAAAGTTTACATAGGTCGTTCCAGCGACTCGCGCAAGATAAATCAAGCAAGAATTATGCCAATTTTAAATAAAGGGAATAATGTTTTTGCGTCTATCCATTTTAGGGGACTTTCACTGGGTCCCTGTATCAAAAGCCTTGTGGCTGATGAAGTAGATTGTTTGAAGATTGGCTGCATTGGGGGACCGTGCATGGACGGAAATGTTGTCCCAATGAGAAAGTTTATGCATAAGAGCATAAGACTATTTATTTCTGAATATTTGTAAGCGATATTTGGTGATGAAAGGATGAAAATCTCTTACATCCATTGACGGACCGTACATCGATTCACGCACATCTAATAGCTCCTGTTTGGCACAAAATTTGCTTGCTAACTTCTATTTGAAGACTTTGCTGCACAGACAGGGGGAAAGTCAAACATGCATTCTGATTAAAATCTATTTTATCAAATGAAACGAACAATACTTTTAACCACTCAAAAGGTGAAGGAGCCATTCCTGTAATGAATTAATTTCGGGCTTGAAACAAAAAGAGCGCCTCCTGTATGCTGGGTTCCGAATGCAGGACATTCATTCCCTGATTGAGGAGGACGCTCAACGTGAAGTATAAGATGCA
>QXHL01000099.1 GCA_003584005.1 Alicyclobacillaceae bacterium I2511
AATTTGGGGAACAACACCTGCACTGTGGTAACCTCTACTTCAATCGCAAGTGCACCGGGGCGTTTGTGGGTGGGCATCCGTTTGGAGGATTTAACATGTCGGGTACAGATTCCAAAACTGGTGGCCCGGATTACCTGCAGTTGTTCATGCAAGCCAAAGCTGTCACTGAAACCCTTTGAGCTTTTTGTTGAAGGAAGCATCCCCAGCATAGAAATTTCACAGAGTCGGTTGCCTGTACAGGCAACCGACTCTGTGTGTTTAAAACAACCCCTGTCCGGATACGCACTTAAAGCTCTTCATGCACCGGTAGCCCAGTTGCAAGCTCGCGTTTGTGTTTCACAATATAGACAATCCACAATGCCAAAGCACTTAGTAAACTAAACTCTAGTTGCAAGCGGGATTCCGCCTTCAAGGCCATTGACAAAATCACTGCCGCCATGGCCGCAATGGACAGGTAGGTCAAAAACGGAAAGGCCCACATTTTCACTTGCAAATGGGTGCCCGCTTGGTCTAAACGACGCCTTATACGCAGTTCAGACACGGCAATCAATAAGTAAATGAACAGCGCCACCGCACCGGAAGAGTTAAGCAGAAAAGCAAACACTCCTTGCGGTGAAATATAGTCAAAAGCCACCGAAAGGTACCCAAAGCCTGTGCAAATGAGAATTGCGGTTACGGGTACGCCGCGGCGATTTAATTTGACAAAGGACTTCGGGGCATTCCCCTGGTTTGCTAAAGCAAACAACATCCGAGATGCGGTATACAACCCGGAATTAAGACAGGACAGGACCGCCGTGACCACCACCAAATTCATAATCCAGACGGCACCTGGAATACCAATGACTTGCAACACACTGACAAATGGGCTCACTAAAGAATGATTGTCGTTCCATGGGAGGATGGTGACAATCAGGAAAATTGCACCCACATAGAATATCAACACGCGCCAGATGACGGAGTTTGTGGCCCGCGCCACCGCCTGTTGTGGCTCCTTGGACTCCGAGGCAGCAATGGTGACAATCTCTGAACCAAAAAAGGAGAATATCACCGTGGTAACGCCAGCAAACAGGGACAAGGTGCCGAAGGGAGTAAATCCACCATGGTGTGTAAGATTGGAAAAATTCAGATGTGCACCCGGCCACCAGCCCAGTACATACAGCCCCCCAATGATGAGAAACAGAACAATTGCAGCCACTTTGATGGAAGCGAACCAGTACTCAAACTCACCATAGGAGCGAACCGAAAAAATATTGGTAAGGGTAAGTAAAATCAATAGTATGAAAGATAATAACCAAACGGGAACCCCAGGCATCAGCCAGTGTTGTAAGGTTGCCGCCCCTGCCGTCGCTTCGACAGCCACCACAATGACCCAAAAATACCAGTACAACCAACCGACTAAAAATCCCGCCCAGGGTCCCATCGACTCCCTAGCATACTCCGAGAATGACCCTAAGGCCGGCCTGGCCACCGCCATTTCGCCCAACATCCGCATCACCAAAATGATGAGCGCCCCCGCCAAAGCATAGGTCACCACCGCTGCCGGGCCGATGGATTCAATGACCGTGCCGCTCCCGACAAACAGTCCCGCCCCGATGACCCCGCCCAAGGAAATCATGGTCATGTGCCGCATCTTCAAACCCTTCTGTAAGGTTGCCACAATTTTGCCCCTTTCCGCTGTAAATCTGGTTGTTTTGCGTCGCATTTGTACGCATACGCTTTCAACGAGCATATAACCGTCCAACAGTGAACTCATAATTACCAAATATGCTCAATTGCCCATTCCAAGATTGTTTTTACACCTCCCCAGTTGTTGATAAACTGTGACACTCTGGACTACTCGCAATTTTCATGCCAACCGTGTGAGCCTCGGCTGCTTTCCCCCTATCCCAACCCTCCGTAATTAGGAATCCCAATCTTTTAATTGATAGCGGTGCAGGTAGTTGTACAACGTTCCTCGGGAAATCCCCAATACTTTGGCTGCTGCCGCTTTATTGCCATAGGTCCGTTCCAGTGCGGCCTGAACTTGTTGCAGGCTGACCGAGCGAACATTCCCTGGCTGCCACATTGGCGGGTCTGTTGCCATGCGGGCTGACCTCGCGGCAACCTCTACCCCTGCCCCGTAGGTCCCATTCACTTCTCTAACAGACCCCGCCAACGTCGTACTGCCGGGGTTGTCCGCTGGCCCCGCTGTTTCAGCAGGGGCGGGCTCCACCCCATCCAGCGACAAAACCTGGCGCATGTCGTCTGGTAAATGTTCCACCCGGGCCTGGCCGCTGTGCGACAAAATGACCAACCGCTGCACCGTGTTGCGCAACTGCCGCACATTGCCAGGCCAGTCATAGCGCATCAGAACCAGCATCACCTGCGGATCGATTTCCGGCAAAAGTCTGTCGTACTTCATCGCAAATTCTTGCAAATAGCGCTGCACCAACAAAGGAATGTCTTCCACGCGGCGGCGTAAGGGCGGGATGTGAAGGTTAACGACGTTGAGACGATAAAACAGGTCTTTGCGAAAAGCGTTGTCTGTCACCAATCCCTTTAAATCCTGATTGGTTGCGGCAATAATACGCACATCTGTTGCCACCAGCCGGAGCCCACCCACAGGGTAAAAACTGCCCTCTTCCAGGACCCGCAGCAACTTGACCTGCATATCTGCAGACAGCTCCCCCACCTCATCGAGAAACAGTGTCCCCCCCTTAGCCAAATCCAGTTTCCCCTGCTTTCCTTTGCGATCCGCTCCTGTAAATGCGCCAGCCTCGTAGCCGAACAACTCACTTTCAAACAGCGGAGCTGGGATGGCGCCGCAGTTGATGGCTATGAAGGGTCCGCGGGCCCGCGGGCTGACCTGGTGAATAGCGTGGGCAAACAGTTCCTTGCCCACCCCCGACTCGCCAGTAATCAACACCGTGGCATCGGTCACCGCCACCCTTTCGGCGGTTCCCATGGCGGCCTGCAGTGTCTCACTGTGTCCCCAGATGGCGCTCCAAGGGTCCGGCACATCCCCACCCCCATGTGCGTCCAAGCCCGCATGGCCCGCGACGCTGGAGGACTGCATGAGGCCATGGCCGAGCTGAACGATGTGACTGACGTCCTGTTCTGTCGAAATGGCTCCCACCACCTTTCCATCGTTCAAGATAGGGGAGGTATTGATGAGCACGTGAACATTGGGACGGGGTTCGTGATAGACGTGACGAACGGGAACGCCGTCTTGCAACACCTGCTGAATCATCAAGGACTTCCAAGGAAAATCGTAAATGGATTTCCCGACAATCTCTTGGGGTTGAATTTTATAGAGACGCTGGGCCGCCAAATTCCAGTATCGCACCATTCCCTGTGCATCCACGACAGTCACCGCCTCTTCCACTGTTTCCAGCAGTACCGTCAGTAGGGGGTCCTGCCGCGCCATTGTCCAGCGCCAGGGACTGTCCAAAGTTTCGCCCATCTCATCACGCCTTTCTCAAATTTCGCGATATCCGCACAACTTCCGCAGTGAAGTGGGACGCGACCAGTCTGAATCCGTTTGCACTTATACAGATGTGTACAATCAGTTTAACATGAGTGTCAAATGTGTGCAAGGAAAAATACAAGTACGGGTATTTTATCAACCCTTGCTGGCAATCCCCAGATGAATCCAGTTTGCAACTGGAATACACACTCTCTGGGAACCATAAAGTTGTTGGCACGCAATTTGCTACAGTGTGAAGATACACAGGAACCTGTGTCTGCCCTGTGTATCACCTGGGTGTGCTACCCAGTCCCATAATTATTTGTAACTTATTTTGTCGCTGCTTTTATTTGAAACGTATTCATAGGGAGGAAACCCGCATGCAATCCCGTTACGACATTATCGTGGTAGGCGGTGGCGTCATTGGCTCCAGCGTAGCCTGCCAGTTGTTGCAAGATGGGTTCACTGGTTCGGTGGCTGTGATTGAAAAAGACACCGGTTATGAATTCGCCTCCACACCCAGGAGTGCTGGGGGCATTCGTCAGTTGTTCAGCACAGAAGTAAACATTCGCATGAGTCACTACAGCCTACAGGCCTTTAAAACGTTCGCCCAGGACATGGCTGTCGACGGAGACCTGGCCCCCATTGATTTCAAGGAACCTGGATACCTATTTTTGGGGAACGAGGCCATCATGGGCACCCTTCTGCGCCAGGCGGAACTGCAACGTCGGCTGGGCGTGCAGGTAGATGTGCTGTCAGCTGCAGACCTGAAAGGCGTCATTCCCGAGTTGAACGTGGAAGACCTGACAGGCGGAGTGTTCAGTCCAGACGATGGGTACATGGACGCCTACTCGGTGCTGCAAGGGTATGTGCGCAAAGCCAAGCGCTTGGGTGCCGAATACGCCCGCCAAGAAGTCGCAGCCATCACCGTTGATGAAAATGGGCGGGCCAGTGGGGTGCGTCTGGCCGATGGCACGGAAATTTCCGCCGGAGCCGTGGTTCTGACAGCTGGGGCTTGGTCTGGCACCCTGGCCGCCACTGCCGGTGTCGACCTGCCAGTAGTTCCCCTGCGCAGGCAGTTGTTTGCCTTGGATTTGGCGCAGCCACTGCAAAAGCCGCTACCCCTGACAATTGATCCCAAAGGCGTGTACTTTCGCCATGAGGGCTCCCTGGTGATTGCCGGATTTGCTAATGATGTCCCCTTTGGTTTTGACTTCCACTGGGAGAAGTCCTTCTTTGAACAGGAAATTTGGCCTGTCATGGCAGACCGCTGTCCAAACTTTGAACAAATGAAACTCATTCGCGGCTGGGCTGGATTGTATGACCACAACCAAATTGACCACAATTCCATCATTGGAGAGATGCCCGATCGCAAAGGGCTATATGTAGCCACCGGCTTTAGTGGTCACGGACTGATGCACGCCCCAGCCGCTGGCAAAGCCCTGTCAGAACTCATTCGTCTGGGCAAACTTGAAACCATTGACGCCAGCCCACTTTCTCCAGAGCGGTTTGTCACACACCGCTATGTGAGAGAGGAAGCTGTCATTTAACCACCACCGTCGCAAGGTGCGCCTAACAAGGCGGTACATTCGCGGATGAGTCCCCTAGCTCGACCCGAAGTAAATAAAATCAGCGTCCCGGTGGACGCTGATTTTGCTCTTCTCCGCACCAAAGCCCAGAATAAAGCGGATGGCTAACTGTAACCCATGCATCAAGAGACCGTATGGATTAGTTTACCTGCCCGTGTCCCAGAATTGAGGGGTTATTTATGCAGCGTTATCGCGCAAACTTTGCTTCTTTCAAACCATCGTACGCTGTGCGTAAGCAAGTAGGATTCCTCGCCGCAGGAGTTAAAAGGGGAATCATCCAATCATAGATTCTCATGCACCCTGATTGCTCCTCGTCGATTTCCCGAACCACAAGATTAAGCACGTTCTTGAGGCCGACGATTCACTCAACTTCTTCAGTCCCTAGACTCGCCTGCGGATTTTTTCAGGGAAGTGTGGCACCCCACCTGCCCGAAGAATTGGGGAGCCCTCTTAAGTGTGAAGGGGACCGATTTTTACGGTTCTGGAATTAAGCGTCCCCCAGTCGCTAAATCATTAAATATCGAGGGATGAAACGCAAATAAGGGTGTGAAAGTCGCCTATTGCTCGTTTTCCCACTGTTTTTACACCGATTTTGTTGAAATAAGGGCCTGGCGGACGCCTATTGATACGAAAAGTGGCTCGAACCCATCCATAAGCGTCCTGTGGTCCCTTATTTGAGACCATCGATTCAGTCCCCAAGAGAATCCTCGCTGGGGGGTATGATTTGCAGAAGAAACCCCTATAGGGAGGTGAATGTCCTAAGAAACCTAGTGAGTCGACCGTCTCATTTTAGGTCCTATTGCCCTACATTCTCCCGAGAATCGGACAGAAATGAAGTCCAGCATGGGGGCAATCAGGCCCTAGGAGTTTCAGACCCAGTTTCATTCGTAGTTCAGTAAACTAACTATACGTTTTGCAGCAGCGTCTGCAACATCTGATTTTGGGTGCTGATGACCTTGGAGTTCGCCCCATAGCCAGTGTTGGCAATCATCATGTTGGTTAATTCTTGGCTGAGGTCGACGTTGGAAGACTCCAGGTAACCTGCTTGAATGGCGCCAAAATTTCCAGTTCCCGCTTGACCGTAACTGGGTGTGCCAGCACTATTGCTGGCAGGGGCCGTGTACAGGTTAGAGCCCATTTTTTGCAACCCACTGTAATTTGGAAATCCCACGATGGGGATGTAGTAAGAAGTACTCCCACCAGAGACGGTGACCGTACCATCCGGACCGATGGTAAATTGAGCAGGTTGACCGGAAACTTCCGTATTAATGGCAGTCCAAGTAGGCATAGACGTAGACCCACCGGGCGTAGGTGCAGAACTCGTGCCTAGTACATAATCTCCATCCGCTGTCACGAGATTGCCATTATTATCCACATGAAAATTTCCCGCTCGGGTATAAAAAATTTGATTGGGCGAAGTGGGGTTGGCATCAGGTGATACTGCAAACAGTCCATTCCCATCAATAGCCAAATCATTTGAATTCCCCGTCTGCGTCAGCGAACCCTGGCTAAAGTTTGGCGTAATTTCCGCAATTTTTACTCCCAACCCCACTTGTTGCGGATTCGTTCCCCCAATGCCGGCGGTGCTACCACTAGAACCATTGGCCAAGGTCTGGCTCAAAATATCCGCAAAATTCACCTGGGAGGTTTTGTATCCCGTCGTATTCACATTGGCCACGTTGTTGCCAATCACATTCATCATCGTTTGAAAGGCGTCCATTCCGGACACCGAGGCGCCAAATAACCCCACACTGTGTGCCCCCTCTCCGGAGAAACTTCCGGCACAGATAATGTACTTGTAGTAGTTTCGTCAGGGGCAAACAAAATCCTGCAAGGTTTGACAAAGTACTTCGCTTTTTCCGTCCTTGCTGGCGGTAATCCCTCCCCAGCCGTACGTGAAACTCTCCCCCTATCCCACTCCTTGTACTGGCCCCATCATTCCCCTGTTCCCTAT
>QXHL01000009.1 GCA_003584005.1 Alicyclobacillaceae bacterium I2511
GCCGTTTCAATACCGTCAATTGAGCAGACAAATCCTTGTAGTACAGACGTTGACCATTCTGGTAGTATGCATCTGTTTTGAGACGCAGACCCCAATTATAGACATAGCGAACAGAGCCAAACGTCTTAGCGAGAATTTGTTTCTGCTCTTCTGTTGGGTAAAAACGGTATCGGTAAGCTCTTTTCTTCATCATATTTACATTATAGTGCATATCGTTTAAAAATTAAAGACTTTCGCCTAACGGCGAGCGCCTTATATCCCCAGCACTGAAGTGGGGGTTTTACGGCGCGTTTGATAAATATAGGGAGCAATATGACTTTCTATCATATCCAGCAATCCTTCAGCTACAAGGTTACCAATATTTTCAGATCGTTCGTTCTCCAAATAAGACTGTATTTGTTCAACGATTTGCAGTTTGTCTTCCCTAGGTATTTTCACCACATCCATGGAGCCACCCACCCTCTATAGGTTATAGCCTTCTCCCCATCACAACAATAACATCTCCTCATGAAGTTCCGTGTACATGAGGGCTTCCGACGAAGCAATCCTACGTCCAACGTTCAGCATCGTTTCCAAATCACCTGTGTTAGGGTACTGTTGTAGAATATCCTTGCACAGTTGGTAGTGCCTGGGCTCGTGCTCGTTAGCATGGGCCGTCCAGAACGTCAAATCCAGATTCCAATCTTGATTAAACTGGGGATGTGCGAATCCTTGAGCAATCCTACCCATGACATTTCCTGCAAAAAATTCAGAACCGAATCCGACTGCTGCCATGGCTTCCAAAGGGGTAGCCTCACGAAAAAAGGCTATAAACATGTGGATGGCCTTTTCAACCGCTACAGACATTGACTCCTGCGGAATTCCGTATTTGTCCAATTGAATTTTCGGGTCCACAGAACGTAAAAAAGTTCGATACAACTCTTCATGAGATTTGCCAGAAACTCCACGCCCTGCCTCATCCCACAGATTGTCTGCCAGTGGAACCCACCAAGTACCCATGGGCTCCATGGCGGCGATGGCCGCACCCAACACACGCGGAAAGTGGCGACTGTAGTAGCTGTACTGAATGGCAAAATGGCGAATTTGCTGCATCGAGTATCGGCCCTCTGTGAGGGAAACAAAAAAGGGCCCCGCAAAAAACTCCTGTTCTACCCATTGACTCATTAGCCACTCTACTGTTTTCAAATCAGTGATTGGAGAAGAAATAAAAGAACTCATCAGGTTCACCTCACACTTTGGATTGTGAAAGTTATGAACACACTATCACTTTATACTTCACTCGAAAGACTACAGAACAAGTCTCGTCGCGTAAAGATAAATTTTGAAATCCGGATTCCGGTCAGACAGGCCTCCCCCGCCGCTTTGGGATGAGCAGGGTACCCACTACGCCGACAAAAGAAAAAAAGGCTGGCACAGCAAAAGCCAAGGTATACGCGTGCCCCACATCGGTTCCAACGGGGGAACCACCGCCGCCCGCCTGCAACAAAACACCAAACAACACAGGCAACAAAACGGCACTAAGAAAGCCCCCAGTATTCGCAAATCCGGAGGTCACCCCCGCCCGCTGTGTCGGAACGCCATCGCGAATCACCGCAAAGGTTAAGAGGGCTCCACCTGCACCAAATCCAGTCACTGCCATCACCAACAGCCCGGCCCAATGCGAGGGCTGGCCTACCCAGACAAGGACACTTAACCAGGCCAAGGTAGAGGCAGTTTGTAACGTGAAATAAATCAGTTTGCGTTGACCGAACCTATCGGACAGTGCACCCACAATCGGTGCAGACACCAACGAACTGACCGCACCCACCAGTGTAAACACCGTCGCACCTGCGCGGGAAACGCCATAGATAGTCATAAAAAAGGGCACCGCCCACAGACTGATAAATCCCGTATAGGTCCCCACCGCGCCAAAGTGACAGGCAAAAGTGGCCCACGATAATCGATCTCTCACCACGAGGCGCAGCATTGTCCACACGGGCACCCGCTGCACACGAACGGAACTCCTGTGTGCTGGTGGACGGCGAGCCCGCAATCCCAAGAACGGGACACCAAGAAACACCAGGGTATTCAGCACGGCCACCGCGATCGTGATGGCCCCTAAATCCAAAAACGGAGTGGCCCAATCAGATACAGAGACCCATGTCGCCAAAGGAACCGTCGCCAGCAGTCCCCCCACATTTCCCGCCGTACTGACAATTCCCAACATAGAACCAAACATTTCCGTGGAAAACCAGCGACTTAAAATAAGCACGATGTTCACCCATATCAGGGCATCCCCCAACCCGACCAAGGCCCTTCCTGTGAGCAACTCAGTCAAGCTGTGTGCAGAGCCAAACACGATGGCTCCCACCCCGTCAATGACCACACCTGCCACAAACAGTTTTTCCGGCCCCAAGCGGTCCCCAAACAGACCCACAGGAATTTGTAAAACCATGTAAAGAAAGAACTGAATGCTGGCCACCGTACCCAGAACAGCCGCTGTGATGTGAAATTGGGCCTGCAACTGGTTTCCAACCACACCCGGCGCAGTGCGCTGCATAAATGCCAGCAAATATGAAAAAGACACCAGCGCAATCACCCACAGGCTAGGGTTGGCCAACATTCTCTGTAAACGTCGTAATACTGCCATTTTCATCCCTGCCATTTCGAAAATACACAAGACTTATCATCGGCCCCCAAGAAGGAAGATGTCAAGACACCCTAGTGTGTTTCCTTGTAGACACATGAACTTTCAAGTAAATATTTTTCTAGCATTTCTTAACAATTGGAAAAGAAGTCTGAAATTCAAACTATGGGGTAGGCAAAGTAGTAATCAAGGGGTAAAGTTAAGACGGTAGAACGAGGGTTCGCATTTGAGATAATGCGAACTGTCCAACCCACTTTTCAGCTTGGTTCACCACTTTTCGGCTTGGTTCACAACGGGTTTCTACTTGGGCGCTCAAGGGAGGCAGAATACGGATGTTAGCTTGGAAAATTGGTGGAGATCAAGGCGAAGGAATTGACTCCACTGGAGATGTATTGGCTAGGGTAGCCAATCACATGGGCTACTATGTTTACGGTTACAAGCACTTTTCGTCCCGTATTAAAGGAGGACACACCAATTACAAAGTGCGCATTGCCACCACAAGGGTGGAAGCGACGACGCGCCATACCGATATTTTAGTGGCTTTGAATCAGGAAACGATTCATCGAAACTTTCATGAATTAGAAAATGGTCTTTTGCTAGCAGACAGCGCCTTTAAACCGGTATTGCCGGAAAGCGCTTCGGCACATTTGTTAACCTTGCCTTTAACCGAAATGGCTAAAAGCATCGGATCGGTCATGATGAGAAACATGGTGGCCGTCGGAGCCTCAGCGGCCTTGTTACAGATGCCAGTTGCGCCCTTCATTGATTATGTCACTGCCAAGTTCGAGAAAAAGGGTGAAGCTATCGTCGCGGCGAATCGCAAGGCGGTTGAAATAGGCTATCAACGCATTGTGGACGAATATGCCGCATTGCTGACCTTTAAACTGGAAGAACCCGTGCCTGGAGATCGCTTGGTGATTTCCGGCAGCGATGCCATCGCGTTGGGAGCCATTGCCGGTGGATGCCGACTGCTGTGTGGATACCCAATCACCCCGGCCACTGAGATTATGGAATCTCTCGCCAAATGGTTCCCATTGGTGGGCGGTGCTGTCGTGCAAATGGAAGACGAACTGGGTTCCATCACCGCCGTGATTGGGGCTGGCTTTGCCGGAGCCAGAGCGATGACCTCCACTTCTGGCCCTGGCATCTCTTTGATGCAGGAAGCCATTGGACTGGCCTCTGTGACTGAGATCCCTGCCGTCATCGTCGATACCCAACGTGGCGGACCCAGCACCGGCATGCCCACCAAGCAAGAACAGTCCGACCTGTTGGCATTGCTCAACGGGGGCCATGGGGATACGCTTCGCGTGGTGTTAACTCCGGGATCGGTCGAGGAATCCTTCGAAGACGCAGCGGAAGCTTTCAATTTGGCTGAACAATTTCAAACCCCTGTCCTCATTGCCACTGATTTATCGCTCTCTTTATGGCAGCAAAGTGTGGAACGCTCCAGGTTAAAGGCTTCGGCGCAACCCATCCGTCATAGCGCTACCTTCTCTCAAGAAGACCTTTTAGCGCTGGGAGAAAGTGCATTTCAACGCTACCGTCTGACCGACAATGGCGTTTCTCCTCGTTCCTTGCCGGGAGAAATCAATGGTCAATATTTGGCCACAGGGGTAGAACACGGTCCGAGTGGAAAGGTTTCGGAAGATCCAGTCAATCGCATCCAAATGATGGATAAGCGCCTCTCAAAACTTGAAGGCATTCATCAAATGCGGGATGGTTTCAAATATGAGGGGCCGATGGAACCTGTGCTCATCTTGGTGGGCATTGGTTCCACCGTGGGCATTCTCCGCGAGGCGGCCACCCATTTGCCAGCCAAAGTGGGTGTGGCGTGGTTTCGAACCTTGTCCCCGTTCCCCACAGAACGTGTGCAATCCGTCCTGGCCCCGGCCCGGCACATTTTGGTCGTGGAGCAAAATGCCTTAGGCCAGATTCGCCAGCTCATGACCATCCATGGAATTGCAGATTCACGTTTTGACAGCTACTTAAAATATGACGGAGTCCCCTTCTTACCGGAAGAAGTAGTGGACCGTGCTACGCCCCTGCTGAACACCCTGGAGGTGCATTGAGATGGCGACACTGCAAGATTTCCGCACGAACGAAAATGCTTGGTGGTGTCCAGGGTGTGGTGACTTTGGCGTCTTGGCGGCCATGCAGAAGGCGTTGGTGGCAGTTCACGCCAATCCCGCAACGACGGCCATTGTGGCCGGTATCGGATGCTCTGGGAAAATCGGCAACTATATCAATTCCTACAATCTTCATGTCACACATGGTCGCACCTTGCCTGCAGCGTTAGGGATTAAATTGGCCAATCGCGACTTAATGGTTCTAGTTGCCGGGGGGGATGGCGACGGCTACGCTATTGGCATGGGCCATTTCATGCACTCGTTGCGGCGTAATGTGAATATCACCTATGTGGTTATGGATAACCATGTCTATGGCTTGACGAAAGGCCAAACCTCACCGACATCAGAGGAAGGATTTAAGACCAAGACCACACCCCAGGGAAGTATCGAGCGACCCATTCACCCGTTGATGCTAGCCGTCTCTGCCGGAGGCACTTTTGTCGCCCAGGGTTTTTCAAGTTGGCAACCGCAATTGGCCTCGTTGATTCAAAAGGGCATTGAACATCCTGGATTTTCGCTCATCAACGTGATTTCACCGTGTGTAACCTACAACAAAGTAAACACTTATGACTGGTACAAGAAAAATCTGCAAAACTTAGACGACGACCCCACCTATCAACCCACAGATAGGTCTCGGGCCTTGACACGGCTGCATGAGAGCGATGAAATGGTGACTGGTTTAATCTATCAAGAAGCGTCGACGCCTTATGAAGCATTAATTCCCGGATTCAGGGAAACTCCATTGGTACACCAAGACCTCACTGTGGATGAAACAACTTGGAACAAAATCCTGTCCACATTGGAATAGGTACGTGAGGGAGCATTTTGGGCGACGACGCAGCAATGCGCCGGGGAGTTCTGACCCCTTTCCGGACAACCTCTAAAAATTACACCACCGCCAATATTTCTGTGCAAAGCTTCGTCCGGCGCAAGAATTGACACCCTGCATCCTACGGGAGTCAATTCTTGCGCTCCCACCATTGCTCCGTTCCCACCATTGCCCTTCAATCTGCCTAACCTGCCAGACCCATAAAGCCACCGTCACCCACCATGCCCCAGCAAAAAAGGGATCCCACTGATGAAGACAATAAGGAGCAACAACGCCAGCCAGACCAGCGGATGGCCAAAATTCACAGTCCAGCCAATACCAAAACGTTTAGGAACAAACCAAGCCGGGTCTTGGCGATTAAAGTATACCAGGCCCCCCCGCCAAAACCGATCATCATCTCGAGCAACGACTGGGTGGTCCTGCCCAGGATTAAGGCCCTGGCTGATCGAGCTAAAATTGTCGCTTTTCTCTAAATTTCTTCTTCCATCTCGTTGTTTTCCATCACCAGTCCGAACCGCCAAGCGACTGCCATTCTGGCCGCTCCATACGGCCGCCCCGGCCAAAACAGCCGCTCCCAGCAAAGGACCCCAAAGTACGAGGTTTGAGACATGACCCAGCAATCCCCAGGAAGTGAAACACGAGGCAGTGAGCCCGAGGTCCATCAGCGTGACGGCCACCCCCATCGCCCGTCCCATGATTTGGCGAAACACCCGCTGTTGCGCCACGGAAACCGCGAAACGATTGGGATCCGTTCGCTGTACGGATCGTGCAATCCAGATGCTGATGGCCCAAAACAGGGCACTTGTCGCCAGTTCAATATACAAAGGCAGAAAGGCGTGTAGAGGGGTCTTCGTCAGCCAAGCGTCCGGCTGTCCCGTGGCTCCGAAGTGAATGGCAAGCTGTGGCGGCATGCGCGGGTATTGGTACAGACCCACCAATCCAGTGGCCACCAAGAGGACAAACGAAGGCATCAACCACAGCCAAGGCACACGTGGTGGCCGCATGCGCAAGTCGGTATCGGCCACCACCGCTTGGGATAACCCCACGTACCACTGTTCATCGACCTTCGCGCACATGATTCGTTGCCTGGCCAAGACATAGTTCACTGTCAGGACTCCCACCAGTCCAAGGGTGCCTCCTTCAGCCACTGCGGGCCAAGCAAGCAAATGCGAAAATATTGCCATCCCCGCAACCAGGACAGCGGCCATACCCACAATGCCCCAACGATACTGGCGGATGGCCGCGTGTACCACCGGGTGAGACTGTTTATCCACTGGAATGCGCACACCCAAGGTCAGGGTAGGTTCCGTTAAGCTGGGCATCCACCAAGAAAATCCCAATATTAACAACCACAAAACAATCAGTATCCCATTTATACCCACGATGACTCAAACCTCCGCACCGGACCGCCCGGTGTCTACCGGCACAAAGTCCGCCAAAATTGCCTGTACAGTCTGCGTGATGGTCTCCCTAGACATACCCTGTGTCCAGGCTTCTGCCAATCGAATGCGCAAGTTTTGCTGCCAGAGGCCCAAGTCCTTACCGGGCGAACGAGGCTGTGCCACAACTGCACCAATCCGTCGATTCAGATGAATGTAACCCTCCTGTTCCAACATTTCGTAACCCTTGTGCACAGTGTGCAAATTAATCGACAAGTCTGCCGCCAAAGCCCGAATTGGAGGCAACCCGTCCCCTGGGGAAAGATTGCCGTAAGCCAGGGCAAGAATGACTTGATTGCGAATCTGTTGGTACAAGGAATCTCCCTCGGCAATCTCCAGCACAAACCGCATCCGTATTCCTCCCTCACATACATTCAACTGTTCTATAACTACTATAACATATAACACAATAAAAAATAAAGCTGTATCAGCTGTTGGAATCAAATTTTCATTTATATTTTATCTCTTAATTAGGGTTCTATTTTAAAGTAGGGGAATCAGCATCTGTACGGCAACCCCAATCAATAAGAGACCGTAAAACCACTTGATCCAAATAGGTTTTGCTCGATTGGCCATGAACCAAGAACCCAGTAGTGAAGCCACAATCACGGATAGAACTGTCACCATCATCAATCCTGCGTGGATAGACATGTGGGCCGTATGCGCTAAAAATCCAGATAAACTAGAAAAAGTGACAATGTAGGCCGTTGTAGCCGCAGCTTCTTTCGTTTTATAGCCAATCCACATCAGCATGGGCCCAATGATAAAGCCCCCAGCAAGTCCCAACATGCCCCCGATAAACCCAGCCAAGCCAGCCACGATACTACCAATGATGGCCCGTTTAATAACCGACAAAGTCATCTCCTTGTCTGGACGATTCGCTGCCCAAAGAGTCCGAATGGCTGCAAACAAAACCATGATGGAAAACAAAATCAGCAACAAGCGATTAGGAACGTCACGGGCCAACAGCGCGCCAATGGGTGCCATGATGAGGGCACTCAGGGCCATTGGTAAACCACCCTTCCAATCTACTAGATGCTTACGACCATACGGGATAAGGGCAATCAGAGTGGTCAAACCATTGAGTAGCAGTGCCAATGGAATGACCACATCTTTTAAACCCAACCCCAACCAGTGAAAGATTGGCACATATAACATGCCCCCACCCAGTCCAAGCATCGAGAAAACAAAAGATACGATAAAAATTAAACTCCCAGACTCGATTAACACGAATATTCCCCCGCTTTCCGACCCTTCATAGTACCCTGTTAGAAGTTGCTCAAATCTCAAATAGCGTCCAAGTGAAATTCATTCACTGCTATTGCGCACCAGACGTACCTCATATTGATAGCGATCTGCAGGGTATCTAACCTGTCCGTACAATCGTGGAACGCCAGACCTATCCCGGGTTACTCGGTGAATCACCAGTATCGGCTGGTTCAACAACACGCGTAATTCTTGAACGTCTTGCGAAGTGGCAATTTCGGCACGAACAAATTGAACTCCCATCCCTATCTGAATTCCCATTTTTTCCAGCAACGCATATTCGTGTTTTTCATCCGCTAACTCCGCTTCTAAATCTGCCATTCGAATATTTGGAGGACCGTAAAAAAACGATTGTTCTACAAAGATGGGAAGTCCTTCTTGCATCGTAGCCATGCGCGTCATGAACAAGACTGGCGACCCTGCGGATATCTCTAACCTTTGCGCAGGAACTGTAGGACAGGGTACAACCTGAAACGTTTGAATTTGCACTCGAATCGATGGATATCCTCGTCGATCCAATTCCTCTACAAATCCATAGAGAAAAGATGAGGTATAAGATACAGCCCGACCTGCTACAAAGGATCCTTTCCCTTGGCGGCGCACAATCTTGCCAGTAGCCACTAAATCTCCAATGGCCTTGCGGACTGTGGTTCGGCTTACCTGAAACTGGAGAATAAGAGCCCCCTCAGAAGGAATTTGATCTCCTTCCCCCAAATCACCCGATTGAATATTTTTTAATATTTTATCCTTTACACGTTGATAAATCGGAGTACTTTCTTTCATGATGGTAAATCTCACTTAGGGCAATGGGATCTAATGATAGATTTATTGCGTAAAATATTCATTTTCGCTTCAAGGCGCAAAGTCTTCCCTCGAAAAACCTTATTCATCACCCCAACTGCCAGGATAAAAAAAATCATTCCCACAATCGTCAGCAACTTCTGTCCCCTCCTTTAATCTATGCAACCGATAAAAAGGTTCGCACCACCGCCCGAACGATATCTCCTCGACTGACGATTCCAATTACCCTGTGATTCATATCTAGAACTGGAACCTTTTTGATTTTCCGTTTGGCCAAGATTTCGGATACCTCCACCAAGTCATCCTCCTCTCCGACTGTAATCACCCTCCTAACTGCTACTTCCATTACGTTTTTATGACAAAGCTCGCTCACATTTCGTTTAAACTCATCGATGGCTTCTGCTTTTTCTGTTTCAGCGAAATTCAATGCTGTGAAATCCTCAAAGTGAATCGGATAAGCCAGAGCAAAACTAAAAAATGATAGATTTGAATTTGCAGACCGGCCTAAATAATGCATAAGGTCTCCATCACTAATGTATCCGACAATCTTCTGTCCACTATCTACAACTGGCATGCCACTGATCCGATAAGCAGCAAACTTTTCTAAGATATGACGAACAGAATCCGTCTGATTCGCCAGGTAGACCTCTTGTATCATGACCTCTCTCACCTTCATAACAATCCCCCCACTTGCCAGCTCGTAGTGTCATCATTACATGTCTGTGACCATTGAAGTATACATCCACACCCTTCGAAAAACAACGCAGACAGTGTATCTTTACGTGGCACTTACACCTAACCTTTTATTCAGAGTCTTCCCGTTAAACCCCCTGTCAGTCAGTTGGTAAGGCCTTCCCCTTGGTCTCCGGTGCCAGCCACCAGGTCAAAGCAAAACCAAGAAGATCGCAAATGCCAAAAACAATCAATGCTGTAGACAGCCCTACATGTGCAATGAAGAAAGGAACTACGGAAATGCCTAGCAAGGCACCAACCCGTGACATGGCAGTGGCGAATCCGTGGCCAGATGCGCGAATAGAGGTCGGAAACACCTCCCCAGCGTAGACGTAGGTGAGTTGTCCAGGGCCCTGATCCACAACGGACAGAATGAGAAACAGCATCAGGAACAAACCAAACGCTGGGTGACGTACGAGACCAGAAATAATAAACACAATTCCCAGTGCCAAAAATCCAATGGACTGGATCCACTTGCGTCCGACTTTGTCGACCAGCAACCAGACGATGGCAATCCCCACTAATCCGAAGGCCTGCATTGCCATGGAAGCCAAAATAGAGGATGTCATGGTAGAACCCTTCAACATTTTGAAGATTGTTGGACTAAACACGATGGTTGCGTAATTTCCAATATCAAACAGCAACCAGGCCATCGAAACAAAAAAAGTCATTGCAAAAATTTCTTTGCTGAACAGTCTAGTGAAGGAAGCCAAGCGCTTCACAGGTTGGCTGTCCAGTCCGGCATTGTTTTCCGTGTTTAAGGTCGCTCCCGCATCGACAGCGATTTTTTGCGCTACTGCCATTCCACGTTCAGCCTGTCCACTGGCCACCAACCAACGAGGAGATTCCGGAATGGAACGGCGACCCCAAATAACCAACAAAGCAGGAATTGCACCAGAGGCAAGCATCCAGCGCCATGCATCCGGACCCACGTGAATTAAGAGCAAACTGACTGCATACGAGACCAGTGCACCAATGACCCAGAAGGAAATTGTCGTCACCATCAAGATCCCCCGTTTACGTTGGGGTGCAAATTCCGCTGTAATTGTGGAAGAAATAGGGTAATCAGCGCCTAATCCAATCCCCAGAAGAAAACGAAAAATAATGAGTTCCGCCATGTTCTGAGAGAAGGCGGCCAACACTGCAAACACTACAAAAAATGCGAGGTCAAGAAGATACATCATCTTGCGACCAAAGCGGTCTGTCAAATTGCCAAATACCAAAGACCCAAACAACATTCCCACCACAGCAGCCGACCCTACCATGCTAAGCTCAGACGGTGAGGGATGAAACTGTGTTTTAATAAACAACAGTGCAACAGAAATAACTGTTAAATCATACCCATCTAGAAATAACCCCATGGCAGACAAGACAGTCAATCGTTTCATAAACTTATTCAGAGGCAGATCTCCAAAATTCATGGATTGCTGTGAAACTGTCTCCATAACAGAAAAACCTCCTTTTCTCTGCAAACTTAGCGTTTAAAGCAAGTTCCACCACCTCAACTTATCATTGATAAAACTATCGACTCCCCTGATAAGCAAGTTCCCCCATCTCGGGATGAGCAGATTTTGGTGCAGGACCGTTAATTTTTTATTCTTTACGGTATTTTAACACAATATTCACAGTAGTTTAACACAATTTTAATGTTTATTAAGGATTATGCAATGACTAATCCCTATAGAAGCTCTACTAGAGTACAAAATCCCATGGCTTGTCCCTTCCAGCAGTTTGGAAGGGACAAGCCATGGGACTCTCTTCATTACCGACCCATGACCATCCTCCCTGCATTAAGTCAGAATCTATGTGTCACACTTCCGTTAGGAACCAATCATCTGATTCTCGTTCATTTCTTCCAACGATTGATATCTCGTTTCGGGCAGTCCCAATGTGAGGGCCGATCCAATAAGTGCCAGTATCGCGGTGAGAACTAAAATCGTCTCAATCCCATGCGCTTTTAGAACAATGGGCAATAGAAAAGCGCTAATAAAGGCTCCGATTCGGCTAATAGCCGTTCCCATTCCCATCGCCGTGCCACGCACATTCGTGGGCACTAATTCAGACACAAAAATTCCTGTGGTTTGTCCCGTCCCACCGGCATTCGCAATGTAAAATACGGCAAAACAAATACCCAGAATAAAAAGTGATGGTTTAGGATCAAGTGCAAACAATAGCAGTGTCAATCCCTGCAACAAAAAACCCCAGGCCTGCAATGGACGACGTCCCCAGCGATCGAGCAACATCATCCCCAAAAATGCACCACAAAGACCCAGAATGTCCAATATTCCCGAACCGGTAATTGAAGCAACGTGTGTTTTCAGACCCATCCCTAAAAGCAAAATAGGTGTGTAAATTCCAATCCCATAAAAAATAATGTCGTTAATAAACCAGTTTGCATAAGATAACCAAACGCGGCGTACAAAAGGTGGCTTAAATAGAATTCCCACCGGGCTTTTCGATTTATTAGATTTCAGCCTTACAGCTTCTGTCACGGCTTTCCAACGGGGGCTTTCAGGCACTGTATGCCGCAAGATAAGCACTACAATCGCCGGAATCACACCAACCAAAAGTGTCAGACGCCACGCCAAACCACCAGTACTCAAAAAAAGCAATCCAATAAAAATTGAAACAACAGCACCTATCCAATACGCAAATAAGCCAGCTCCCATTAACTTTCCGCGGCCTTTGATGGGTGCAAACTCACTCAAGATTGTCAAAGTTAATGCGTAGTCAGCCCCAATTCCAATTCCAAGAAGTCCTCGGGAAACTATTAATTGCCAAATATTTTGTGAAAAAGCTGCTGTAATAGTAAAGATAATAAATATCACTAGATCCCACATATATATGCGACGCCTTCCAAATAAATCGACAAGAAATCCTGCCCCGAGACCACCCACAAACATCCCGGCCAAAGTAGCTGAACCAATAAATCCAGTCGCCACTGCGGACGGATGAAACGCAGGAACTATTGTGAGCAGGGCGACAGAAATCACTAGAAGATCAAATCCGTCTAGAAAATAGCCAGCAACAGTCAATACTGTAACTCGAACATGGGTCCTATCAATCGGCATCCTATCGCGTTCAATGAGCGATTCATCCATTTTATAAGCTTCCTCCTCGTATCCTTGATATTCGAATCGGTAGAATAAAGAAATCAAATTCCCATGAATGCGATTACACTTTGTGGGAACTTAAATCTGCATTTTATATTTTCACCCTCCCATTTAACTTGAATTTTTACAGTAGTTGAAGCGAAGAAGATAAAAATAGAAACCACGATACAGGGCTATCAATAATAGCCTTTGCATCATGGTTTCTCTAGGTCTCAAACCACTGTTTATAGATTTATTTTTAACACATTGAAGGATTTTTATCAACATCCAATGTTCACTCCATCGAGGACCGCCACACACCAGCCGTCGATAAATCCCCATACTGCTGCTTCAATTGCCTGAACTTCTGTGTAAACTTCGCGGCGAAAAGGATATCAGACCCAAATTAGAATCTCGGTCTCCTGTCATTTCGACAACCCCTCACGGTATTCTTTAGACTATTCCTAAATGCGCGAAGTGGGCCTCCCACGCCCGCGATATCCCTGCCATACTCAAGTGGGAGATGTGTAGGATTCTTTTACTTATAGAGGTTGTCCGGAAAGGGGTCTGGTCAGACCCCTTTCCGGACACACGCTTGTAGTGTCATCACTACAAGATTTATTTGAAGAAACCTTCGCTCTCTCTTTCATTAAAATAAAAAGGAGTGATATTGAATGAGTATGCAAGTACAACCCAAACCCAACACCCCTGTACCCGCACGTATTGGGCCACTGTCGTGGAATCAAGCCATCTTAGGTCTTGGCATTTGGCTAGCCCTGTTTGCGATTGGGAGTTTATTCATTTCCAATCCCTTTTGGGATGAAACCAGTGCCGCTGCAACCCCCAACTACGCCCATGTGATGTATCTCCACGGATTACTAATCGGTTTGGCTGCACTGATTGTACTGGTTGCCTGTGAAGTGTTTCAACTGCATTCCAATGGTGTACGCGTATTCTCTTTAATCGCGGCACTCCTCTCCACCCTGTTAGTAAGCCTTGGCGGAATTTTTGACGCCTCATTGCAGCCAGTTCATTGGGTTTGGCTTATTTTACATGTGATTGGATTTTTCTTACTGGACGCCATTTTTATTGCCATGCTCGTAGGATTTTTCATGGAACTCAAACATCCCTCAGAAACTACTCGTAGCCTGCCCTTTTGGCTGGCTATTCTCGCCGGGTTCTCTCTAGAATTTGCAGCTCTGATGGGGCACCTTGCAGGATGGATTTTGAGCTTTGGGGACCATCCGGCCCTTCTTGGAGCTTGGGCCCATCTGGTGGGAGAAAAGCTGAGTGATTTTGATGGCAATCTCATCACTTCCCATTCCCATGAAATTGTAGTCGCTTTATTGGCCTTGCTCGTGGCGATAATGGCCCATCGTTTTGGATATTCCTCTCTCAAAGCAGGTGCCAAAACCTTGGCGCAAGTGGGTGGATGGTTTGTGATTGCTGGAACCATACTGATGACCGTGATATATGTCGTAGGAGGGATTACCTCTGCGGAGCCCCCTACCTTATTCGCTTTTGGACCAGGGGGGGTGAGTGGCCTCGCCGGGGATGATTTGGTGACAGGTGTCGGTGTAATGATTGGCGGCCTTCTGCTGCTGTTGGGGCTAATCCTAAACAAATCGGAAAAAAGGGAAGCCTTGGAGTCGCAAGGAACACGGTATACCCTGGCCGCTCTCGTATGGTCGTGGTTGTTGTTAGTACTGACAATGATTGGAGCAGGGTATTACATTGAACTCCATGAGGCCTATTTTGGTGCCGGTAGTTCTTCTGCACCTGGAGCCACGGCAGATGCTATTTTCACTTTTGCTCACCAAGACTATGCGTTTTTCATGCTCCCGGCTTTAATGGTGGTTCTCTTATTAACCAACCTCGTCATGCATAGTCGAGAAATAACCATTGCCTGGGGCTCAATGACTGGAAGTTTCATCACTTTTATTGGTGTCATGACCTACGTCTTTGCCACACCCACGATATATTCGGTGGGTTACATCCTCTGTGCCATTGGCGTAGCGGTGATGTTTATCACCCTCTTAGTGTTTTTACAAGGTTTGTGGAAGGTTAGCGTAAAAGAGGCTAAAGCGTGAATATCCTACTATAAATTTTATTCAGGGAGCCCAGGAGACCCTCCTGGGCTCCCTGATTTTCTTAAGGTTGAAAATTTAAGTATCACAATTTGGTGTTTTTCCGAATGATGGAGCACCCGAAACTAAACAGGCCACAGGCTTTGAAGCCGTTTCAGTATAGGTCTGTGCTTAAGTATTTCAGCCCCTAAGGCACGTATTATGCGGGCTCCAGTCACAAGAAATCATGGGTTACACTCAGGACATGTGCTCTGGGACTGTATATGCGGACATTTGCGTCCAGTCGTGGGGAATTTCTGTACTCGTCCACTGACTTCTGGGATAAAACTCGTGATGTTCTCTGAAGTAAGTATCCAATAATTGTCGAGTAATGGGGGCGGCCGTTTCAGCACCGTAACCCCCACCCGGAATCATGACTGCCACAGCCACTTGCGGATGTTTATACGGTGCATAACAAATAAAAACAGAGTTTAGCACTCTCTGTCCATTCATGGTAATTTGCGCCGTACCGGTTTTACCAGCAGCCTTGTAAGGGGCCCCAACAAAAGAGGCATAAGCCAAACCGTCCGGATCATTGCATACGGCGTACATTCCTTCATGGTCCAACCTAAAGTATGCTGGACTTGCTTGGACCGTATTAAGTACTTTAGGTTTCACGACCTCCAAAGGCTTAACTTTGCTTGGCAACCGGGTATTGGGAGGAAAAACTTTGCTCAACAAGTGGGGTTCAATGCGCTTCCCATTGTCTGCCACTGTGGCCACATACTGAGCCAATTGAATCGTCGTGAATTGCTGGGATTGTCCAATGGCCCCAAAAGCCAAGTCAATAGGAGACCCATAATTCACATCCTGGCCCGTCTTTTTTAACGCATTCTCTGCAGAATGTAAGTGAAACGGGACCTTAATCCAACCACGATGGCTGTCCGAAATAAAGAATTCCCCTGGTACTTCTCCTGGTAAATCAATGCCGGTCAATGGGCCTAAGCCAAAGTTCCACTCAGTTTGAAACATCCGAGTGATGCCACGGACAAAATCCGTATTTCGCCAAGTTCGATAACTCATGCCTGCAGGTGGGCCACCCCCAGTGGTCGCAGTGGAACCCACCCAGTGCCCCAGGTTGAGGCCTAAATGATAGAAAAAAATGTCATCCGAAATAGCAATGGCTTTAATGAGGCCCACCAAACCAGCGGCAAAGTCACCGTGCCGCATTGTTTGTCCAATTTTAATCCAGTTAGTGTCATACACTGTAGTCCTGGGAGTGATGGCCCTATACTTTAGCCCTGCAATCGTATTCGCCGCCTTCACAGTGGATCCAGGCATTTGCGCGCTTTGGATGGCGTAGTTCATTTGCGCACCAGAGGTGGCCAAGTACTTCTGGTGTTTTAGATAACCGGACCCGGTGTACCAATTGGGGTCCATATAAGGGTAACTGACCATTGCCAATACGCCACCCGTCTTAATGTTTAATACAACCGCAGATGCGCTGGTAATGGTGGATTTGTAGGGCGATGAATTAATCTCGTTCATCACATCCTGTTGTGCCTTAGCCTGCAAGTGACCCTCCAAAGTCAATTGTAAAACTTTTCCTGATACGGGTGGGGGCGAATCTCCCAGGTACTTTACAGGGTCGCCAGCAGCATTTACTGCCATCACTTGATATCCTATTTTTCCTTGCAACAAAGATTCATATTGTGCTTCCAGCCCGGTTTCCCCAATTCTCTGAGTAGGTAAATATTTTAATTTATTGACGTAGTAGTTTTTAACGGCCGAGGTAATCGGCCCTGTGTATCCAATGACTTGACCCGCCAAATCCCCGTAAGGATAGACACGATGCGGTTGCAAAACAATACGAATGTTTGGAAACCACTGGTGATTCCCTTCGATGTACGCAATCTGGGCTTGTGTGGCATTTTGACGCAGTGTCACCTGAACGGCCGCCGGGTTTGCGGTCATAGACTTGTAAAGGACATGGGCGGATTCTTTTAGAATGGGTGCAAGTTTTTCAGCCATAGCGTGGTAGGTGTGTCGATGGGTGTTGGCAAACTGTGTTAGCACCACATCATAAGTAGGTCTGTCATAAGCCAGTAAATCGCCATGACTGTCGTAAATCCAGCCTCGAGCAGGCAAAATGGGCACCTTACTGAGCATCATGTCGTTTGCTTGAGACCGAAAGGTGGCCCCATGGACCACTTGATCCATTCCGAGACGTACCACCAATGAAACAAAAGCAAGAAATACCATGCCATAGATAACGCTGGCACGGTGAGCCCTAGTGATTCGATTCTTTTCATCCCACATGTCCTTGTTCAACAAAGCAACCCCCTTGAAGATGTAACACAACGAGTAAACTAGAAAATTAAACTCTCTCAAAGTGAACTGGAAAATTAAACTCTCTCAATATGCATGGATCTTATTTGAGATGAAGAAAGTTCATGCAACTTGAACCCTGTTTCCCGCAAATGGTCAGATTTGCACCAGCAGAAATTGTATCCATCCCTTGTCTGGAGAAATTCCCCACACAGGAGCGAAAAAATGTGATAAAGTGAGAGAATCAATAGACTTTTGTTCATTCCCCGCACCGGCGGAGGCGTCAAGGTACTCCTTTTCTTACCCACACCCGTCTTATTCGTCCCAGAATTCATCTGCAAAGTTGGAGGAATGATGAATGAATTTGTCGGAAATGAATATTCGCCGACGAGACATGGCCGTTTCAGATCCTGCCGTCGTCGAGCACATGCTGTTAAGCTCCCGCGTCGGATATTTGGGGTTAGTGGATGGGGATGTGCCTTATGTGGTTCCTTTAAACTTCCTCTGGCATCGCAATCGCGATGCGATTTACATTCACGGTGCACAGGATGGGCGGAAAGCGTCCCTCATGAGCATACAGCCTAAGGCAACCTTTACAGTAAGCCAAGAACTTGGAACCATGGCCAACCCCATCCCAGCAAAAACAGACACGGCATACACCAGTGTGATGGTTTTCGGTAGAATATCCCTCATTGAAGACCTGGATGAAAAAACAGAAATTCTTGAGGCCATGCTTGCCAAATACGTCCCCGGGTATTACAGCCGTCCCCTTTCTCCCCAACATGTAATGTCGTACATTTCCAATGCAAAGAGTTCCGTGCGGGTATGGGCCTTGTCAGCCGACCAAATCACAGCAAAGAGACATGAAGAAAGTATGTCTACCCTGTTTTACCCTGGCCGCACACAGGTGCAAGATGTACTTCAACAAACGAAGGGCAACGCCTAAGACGCAAAAGCATCTACTCCCATAGAGATGGTCCGCTGAAGTGAAGCAACACCCCAGCGGACCATCTCTATCATCAATATTTTGCGCCATTCAAACTCTTATATAATATTCAGTAATATGTGGAGATGCTTCCCCCAATGAGTCTATTTTCTACCCTTGATGTGATGCGTCCAAGGTATCATAAACCGCTTTGTTTCTCATTTCACTCAAAAAGCTCACTGCAATCATGGGGACAATCAACATAACGGCGAAAATGGTGAACACCCCACCCACCCCAAAGGAAGCAAGGGTCAACCCCACAATCAGTGGCCCAACTGTCCCGCCAATGTGTCCAAAAGCGGACGCAAATCCTTGACCTGTCGCCCGTGTCTCGGTAGGATACTGCTCCGGGGTGAAGGTGTACAGCATGGAAAACAGTCCGTTAAGTAAAAACGAAAGGATGCACCCGGTTAAAAGAATTGCCCAATCGGATTTAGCGATAGAAAATAAATAGGATGAAATTCCAGATAGGAAGAAAAATAGGATAATCGTTAACTTCCTTCCCCAACGCGTATCCTGGACCGCCGATGCAACAACACCCCCCACTAAAGCGGCGATATTCATCAGAAAAGAATATTCGAGCGACTTGACAATGGTCAAACCATGCTTTACCAGCAGCGATGGAATCCACACTAGGAATCCATAATAAACCAGTTCAATGAAGAACCAAGTGATCCACAGGAGAACGGTCTTGCCAGCCAGCGGTCTACTCCAAATTTTAGTAAAAGAATTGGTACGTGTCTCCCGATGCGAGTCTGTAGGACTCCCCTTGCTAAAGGGAGGAATATTCTGGACACCGACTCGTTCATAAATTTCTCTGGCCTCAGAGGATTTGTTGTGGATGGCGAGCCATCGCGGAGATTCAGGCAATCCTTTCCGTATGACCCACACATACAAGGCTGGAATACCCGCAATCACCAGGGCAATTCGCCATCCGTTGATACCGGAAGGAATCACAACCAAATTAATAAGTGAAGCAATAATCGCGCCTACGGTGAAGAACGCATCGGAAATTCCCAACAACCTTCCACGAGAGCGAATGGGCATGAGTTCTGCCAAATAGGGTGTGACAATGGCACTCTCACCCCCAACACCAATTCCGGTGATAAACCGGAGTACCCCAAACGAGATGGAATTCCAACTTAGCGCCGCAATAATGGAAGTAATGGTGAAGGTCAGCAGGGTATACTGCATGACAAATTTTCTTCCATACTTGTCGCCCAGCCATCCCGCCCACAATCGTCAGGTCCAGCCCTTCAAACAAAAACCCAAGTGATGCCACAATCCAGATCTTCATGTGAACCTTCTGCAGTCGTTCGGGCAACCCTTCGCTAGTTGGCACTGTCCCCCGTCCTTCTCCCATCTTCCGAGCCCCCTCTCCAAAATTTTTTCAAATGCTTGCAAGGCATCTCAGGCTTGATTCTGCAATGCAAACTTCCGAATCTCCTCTATCCCCGCCTGAACATCAAGCCCCGTTTTTACTTCAATGGCCCGTCCCTCCGACTGGAGGTATTGTGGCGTTTTCAGTCCACTCCCGGTTACCATCACCACCACTGTTTCATCCGGGGTCACAAGTTGCTGTGTGATGGCCTCCTGCAACCCCGCAAAAGCCGCAGCACCTGCAGGTTCCACCCAAATCCCCCCATACTTTGCCAAAGTCTGAATGGCCGCCAGCATCCTGTCGTCGGAAACCGCCACAAAAGCCCCGTGAGATTCTCGTACATCCCGTAGTACCGCCCCACCGCTGACAGGGTTCCCCACCGCAATTCCGTCGGCCAGAGTGTGGGCCGTCACCGCCTGCACCGGTTGGTTTTGCTCCCACGATTGCTTCACAGGCTGACAGCCTGCCGCCTGCACCCCAAGAATGCGCGGCATCTTGTCTGCCAACCCACACTGAACCAGCTCTCGAAACCCCTTTGCCAGGGCACACAGAGTGGGACCATCCCCCACAGGCGCCACCGCCACATCCGGCATCCGGCCACCTAGTTGTTCCCAAATTTCAAAGGCCACTGTTTTTTTGGCTTCCAGAGTTACCGGATTCACTCCCGTGTTTCGGTCCATCCAACCAAATTCTTGGGCCGCTTGGCGAGACAGCCGAAACGCAGCCTCATACCCTTCCGCAACCTTGAACACAGTGGCGCCGCCCAGCAACATAAACTGCAACTTCGCTGCACTTACCTGTTCTGGAACAAACACTACCGCCTGCAACCCGGAAGCCGCCGCGCCCATGGACAACGAGGTCGCCACATTGCCTGTGGAAGCACAGGTCACCGTCCGGATCCCCAATCGCAAGGCTTGCTCCAGCACCAGGGCTGTCGCCCTGTCCTTGTTCGATCCGGTGGGCCCACGGGTTTCATCTTTAATGAATAACCCAGGCAAATTCAACCTCCTGCGCAACTCTGGAACCTGCAACAGGGGTGTTCCGCCCACCGGCAACGGGTACAGAATGGGGCCGTCGTCCAGAGGTAAAAATCCCCTGTACCGCCACATGCCCTCGTTTATCCAATTGTGTTTGGGCCATAAATCAGAACTGTAACCATAGTTGAATTCCACTTGAATCCCCATCTGTTCTTGGGGGGCCGCCCCAAAATCCAAGTTGTATTGCGTGCTGCCATCGTTGTACACCCAATCCACAGAAGTCACCGTGCCCATTTTAATCTCTGCCCCCCATCCATTCCCGTACCATGCCCGCATACCCCTCAGCCGCTTGCACCAGTTCCCCAATTTCCACAGACTCGTCAATCCGATGTGCCAAGGATTCATCGCCAGGACCAAATCCCAGCGTAGGAATCCCCAGTGTTCCCGCAGTCCCACTGCCATTGGTGCAAAATGCATAGTGTGCCACTTGTGGATCAATTCCTGCCTTGCGCAATCCCGTCAACGCCTGCTGGACCCCTGCATCTTCTGCCCCCACATACCACGCAGGAGCAAAGTTTGGTGCGGTCACTGCAACCCCTGTATAGGTAGAAAAATTATCCTTTGCGATCCCGACGTTCCCACGCGCCCCCGTTTTCGCAAGAACCCTGTCCACCACTTCCTGCACAGGCTGAAGGACATCTTCATCCTTTTCACCCGGAAGTGTCCGGCGGTCAAAAGTGGCCACACAATAGTCCGGAACCACAGAAAGTCCTGGATATGGACGGGAAAGAATGTCTGTGAGCACTAACACTCCCCGGCCCAACACCGGATGCTCTGGGACAGGCACCTCCCGCAATGCCTGGATGATGTCCGCCATGTGCTCCACCGCATTGATGCCCAGCTCCGGTCTGGAAGAATGCGTAGGTTTGCCATACACCTCAACACAGATTTCGGCTCTCCCTCGCTGTCCCACATTCAATTTCAATCCTGTCGCCTCACAAATGAGGACTCGGTCTGGATGATACTGTTTTGCCACATGAACCAATGCCGGCCCCTCCACAAGTTCCTCGGCCACACTGGCGGAAACCACCACTTTGCCCTGGCGTAACACATTCTTGAGGGTTGCAACCCCATAAATGGATGCCGCCAATGGGCCCTTCATATCCATCGCACCACGACCATAAATGCGGTCCCCCAAGCGTTCTCCAAAGGGGGCGTGACTCCACTGTGCAGGGTCTGTCACCCCCACCGTATCCATGTGGGAATCCAACAACACCACAGGACCCGGGCCTGCATCAAGCACACCCGTGACATTTCCCCATTCATCCACAAAGGTTTCCATGCCGAGGCGTTCCATCTCGGCTTTCACCAATTTAGCCACCCCGCCTTCTTGCCCAGAAAGACTCTCCTGTGCAATCAGTTGCAAGGTGAAATTTACCAGACCCGCTTTATCCACACCTGTACCCAACCCGCTTCAACCTCCCTTTCTATACGAAACTTTGTTTGCAAATTGCCTGAGCCACAATTTCTGCGTTCCAGATCCCTTCTGAAACTGAATCCTTTGTCAGACCAGACAACCCCCGCAAGGATATAGGAGCCCTACATCCCCAAAACTCCTCCTGGTCGCGCATCGGTTCTTTTCCCGTCCTTGCGCACCACCTGGCCACCCACCCACACCATGACCACTCCGGGTGGAGTTTGCTTCGGGTCTTCATAGGAAGCTGTATCCACAAACTGTGGCAAATCCAGCAAAACTAAATCCGCCCGCAATCCGGGTTGAATTCTTCCCCTGTCCCGCAGCCCCAGTCTGTCTGCCGCTTTGGCGGTCAACCTCGCCACCGCCTGTTCCACAGATATCAGCTTTTCCCTCATCGCGTAGCGACCCAAAACTCTGGCTGCCGTTCCAAACAGCCGCGGGTGTGGATGGGCTCCAAAAATCCCATCTGTGCCCACCAAACCTGCAGGATGCCTGAAAATCTGTCGCACCGTCTCCCCCCCAAACGTTCCGCAATTTCCGCAATGGATTGCCCAATATCTTCTTGTCGGCTGCTTCCTGCACCGGCAATGTAGATTTTTTCTGGACCACAGGCAGCGTAAAGATTCTCCCATCCCGGCAACCCATGTACCATGTCGGTTGCCATGCGCTGGCGGGTTTGCACATCCCCTAACCGACCGAGAATTTTGTCGGCCCCTCCTTCCTGTGCCCAAGGGGGCAGCAAGGCGGACAGTAGGGTGCTGCCTGCCCCATAGGGGTACTGATCAAAAGTGATATCCACCTCTCGCCGTGCCCTATCCAGCAGTTCCAACAGCGGCTCCGCCAAGTGCGCGTTGCCCACCACCTTCAGGTGGGACAGGTGCAGTGGGGCACCAGATTTTCGCGCCACCTCCACCATTTCCGTCACTGCAGACAAGACCTGGTCCCCCTCATTGCGGACATGTGGAACCAAGGGAACTCGAAACTCTGCTCCACCTTCGGCTCCAGCCAGGGGTTTTGGAAGGATTCCAACGCCGTGTGTGCATGCATATCAATGAAACCTGGACAAAGCGTCAACCCTTCCCCATTCACCACCACAGCGCCGGTCACCCCCGGCAGGTGATGATCTACCGCGACAATTCGGCCATCCGCAATGGCCACATCCCCAGTAAATCCCGCTCCCTCGCCTGGCAGGATGAATGCCTGCCGAATCACAATATCCAAATTCCTACCTCTATCCACATTTTCACCTCCTCTCCAAAAGAACAAGCAAGATTCGTGCCACATCTTCAAGAACACCCTGAATGTAACTCTAAAACCTCTATGATGTGGGTCCAAAAGCTCAATATTGGAGAAAACAGAGGACAACAAGTACGGAAATCATCCACACAACTCCCCCACAAAATCATTCAAAATGAGACGATTTTCGGAAATCTCCCTGCCATGACCCCAGGATAAATGCCCACAGCAGTGGGTATCACACATACCCTCCCGCCTTTATCGCAAAATGAGATTTTCTCATAATGAGACTGCTTCTACAAAGAAACCTCCCATGACTGCACATTCCCACAAGTTGCACACACGCGTTCGCTCAATGAGAAACGGGCTCGTCTTCTGTAAATCCGTATTCCTGCATTTTTCGATACAAAGTCGCCCGGCTAATTCCAAGCAGTTTCGCAGCCTGTTCCTTTTGACCGCGATAGCCCTGCGTCTTTTTCAGTGCAATCGAGATGGCCGCTTTTTCCAAGGAAGTCAGATCAAGAAAAGGGATATCCCCCATCTGTGCGTGCAAGGTTCGACGAATGCGATCAGGCAAATGGACCCCTTTGATGCGGTCTCCCTGGGCCATGTTGACCGCATACTCAATGGCGTTGGCCAGTTCCCGAACATTGCCGGGCCATTCGTAGTGTGTCAACATCTCATGCGCATCCAACGTGAATCCACGCAGGGGCTTGCCCATAATCATGGCGTAATGTTCCAGGTGCGCTTCCGCAATGGGAATAATATCTTCCCTCCGGTCACGCAAAGGAGGAATGTGCAAAGGAATCACGTTTAAACGATAAAACAGGTCTTCGCGAAACAATCCCTGTGAAATCCGCTCCTCAAGATTGCGGTGTGTTGCCGCAATCACGCGGACATTTACTGTTTTACCCCCTTTGCTACTGCCCACCGGCTCCACATGCTGATCTTGTAGCGTCCGCAGAATCTTCACCTGTAAAGGAAGCGGCATATCGCCGATTTCATCAAGAAAAAGGGTCCCATTGTCCGCCTGCTCAAATTTTCCTATCTTACCTCCCTTTCTGGCTCCGGTGAATGCCCCCTCCTCATAACCAAACAGTTCACTTTCCAGCAGGTTATCAGGAATAGAGGCACAGTTCACCGCAATTAAGGGCCCTTGACTCCGCCGACTGGCTAAGTGAATCGCTCTGGCAAACAGTTCTTTGCCTGTACCACTTTCACCAGAAATCAGAATGGTGGAGTCACTGGTCGCCACCCTACGGGCCATTTGCTTCACATTTTGAATGGCTAGGGTGTTGCCAACGATGGTATTGAAAGGATCATCTCGGCTGTTTTTGCCAATTTGACTCACAATGTGCACCATCCGCTCCAAATCCTCAATCGTCATGACAAATCCTAAGTCCGCTTCTTTTGGAGAAACAGCTCGGAGACTCACCAGAAACTTGCGCAGGTGGTTTTGTACCTGAAGACTCACTTCCTGTGGGATGCCGTCCCGGGGCATCTGCCAGAATAACTGTTGTATCAGCACAGGAGTCACTGGATTAGAACTCAATCCTTCACCCACATGGGTAACCGCTAAGGCCTCCTTTGCTTGCACATTCAGGCGGATGACCTCCCCCGCAGAATTGACCAAAACAACCCCCTGGTCCACATAGTCCATAACCGCAGTCAATTGGTGAAAAGTGACTTGCCGCTGCACATATAAGGCTTGTTCCTTGAATTTTGCGGCAATCATCTCAGCAATCTTCTTTAAAAAAAACATTGTGTTTTCTCTATCCGCCAGTAACCGCTGGCGTTGCGGCAAATCAAAAGCCAAGAGTCCAATGACGCCGATTCCCTGCCCATCCATCTGAATCGGGCAGCAGATTTCTCCCGTCTCAGGACAATGACCAAAGTGTCTACAAGGCTTACAAATTTCGTGAAACCCTGGATGATCAATCACAAAGGGTTGACTGGTACGCAGAGACGACTGGTACACATAGTCTTCCCCCGCCATGGTGCGCAACAATCCCGATTGGGCCCTGCCCGTGCCAGCGATGCGAGTCAAAGTTGCATCTGCAATTTCCACTTCAACCTTCAGCACGGCCGCGATGGCTTCCGCAATTTGCTGTACCGTCTCTTGTATGGCTTCCCATTCCGTCATTTCCGCGCACCCCCTTCCAGCCCCTGGTTATCCATGCGTTTGTTGTATCGGCTCAGGCCAATGCCTCATCCACCGCCGCCACCGCGTGTAAGTAAGTGGTGTCAAACACAGGCACCGCCACGTCCGGCTGCGAAATGAGCAGGCCGATTTCTGTACAGCCGAGAATGACCCCCTGCGATCCCGCTGCAACCAAACGATGTATCGTATCCACGTACAGGTCTTTGGATGCCTGGCAAATTTTCCCTTGAACCAACTCCGAGTAGATGATGTTGTGCACAATTTCCCGGTCGCCAGGGTTGGGAATGTGAACTTCGAGGTCAAATTTTTGTTGCAATCTCCCTTTGTAAAAATTGTCTTCCATTGTAAAGCGCGTCCCCAACAGCCCCACCCGGGTCAGTCCGGCCGTACGGATAGCTTTGGCCGTGGCATCGGCAATGTGCAGCACCGACAGACCCGTACCCCGTTCAATATCATCCACCATTTTATGCATGGTGTTGGAACATATTACCACAAAATCAGCGCCTCCGGCTTTGAGTGCGCGGGCACTGGCCACCATCCTGTCGGTGAGTTCCTCCCACTTGCCCTGATGCTGAAGTTGTTCCACTTCCTCAAAATCAAAAGAGTCCATCAAACACCTTGCCGAGTGTGCCGCACCCAGTCGCCTTTGCACCGTTTCATTAATGATGCGGTAATACTCAATCGAAGATTCCCAACTCAATCCGCCAATCAACCCGATGGTCTTCACAACTCGTCCCTTCCTTTCATCCCCAGCTGATTTATCTTTTATTCCACACGGTCCCATCCGGTCCTTCACGTGGAATCTCACAAATACACTCAGTTCACAAAATAACCAGAGCCAAAAATACTAATGTCGCCACCGCTCCCAGACCGTGATCCAACACGCTCCCAGTTTTAACCCAGTGCACCCCTTGGCGTAAACGCCAGGGCCACAGCAACGGCACCCCTCCGGACACCATGTCTGCCAGCAAATGGAGTACGTAACCCACGAAGAGGCCCCAAACCGCCACGGAAAAAGAAAGACCGTACCCCAGAGTACGCCCGTCCAACACCACAAACATTCCGGCGGTTAGCGCTACTACCCCAAACAGGCTGTGGGTGAATGTGCGGTGTGCGGTAAACAGGGCGCCCGCTGTCCACAAGGCCAACAAAATCGCACCTGCCCACGGGAGGTCTCCGTGTATACCTAGACCCAAGATACCGGCGCCCAGGATACCCAAGCCAATTTTGCGGGTGTGACCGCGCGTACCCATGACAATCGCCAAGAGCATTGCAAATCCCCAGGCGACAAGGCTTAGCTCCAAATGGAGAAAAAAAAGTAGCGCAAGCAACGCGATCAGAAGCACCCCTTGGCCCACACGTTCCACCTTTTTAGCCATGATTGAATCGGGTTGGTCCAAATCCGGCAGCAGACTGCCCACAACAGCGGACCCCACCAAGAGCGCCTCCGCCATGAGTAAATGGGGCTGTCCCTGTCCACCCCACGCTTGCCTCAAAGACTCCCAGTGTGCAAACCGCAATATCACAGGTGCCACCACAACAGAGCCCACTGCACCAATGGCCATATGGGTTCGGCCAAGCATATAAAATCACTCCTCTATCTTACTTTAGCAGAGTTTCACCCCTTGTCGAACCCTGCCGACATTTTTTCGAGCGGCCAAAACAGTGAGTTGTGGTAAAATAATCTTCAACCAGATCCGGTAAATACAGTTTCGCGGATTTACTTCCTTACTAGTGCCGCTTTCCGCGTCATGAAGGTCTATCCTCAAGTCATATCAGGAGGTTTCACACATGGACAAAGTTAACTGGGGCATCCTCGGTACCGCACGGATTGCAGAACAGCAGTTAATTCCAGCCATGCAGTCCGCAGTAAACGCTCACTTATTGGGTGTTGCCAGCCGCAATGAGACCCAAGCGAACGCGTACGCCCAGCACAACGGGATTGAGCGGGCCTATGGGAGCTATGCGCAATTATTGGCTGATCCGGACATCGACGCGGTCTATATTCCTTTGCCTAACGACCTTCACGCAGAGTGGACCTTGCAGGCCGCGCAGGCGGGGAAGCACGTGTTGTGCGAAAAACCGGCCGCGCTCAATGCCGCGCAAGCGCGGGAAATGGTGCAGGCATGTGCAGCACACGATGTGGTATTTATGGAAGCCTTTATGTACCCCTTCCATCCTCAGTGGGACCGTGTCCGCGAGTTGTTGAATAGCGGTGAGTTGGGAGAATTAAAAATCGTTCACGCGAATTTTTCGTACCCTTTGGAAAATCCCGCAGACATCCGCTGGCATCCACAGATGGGTGGAGGTTCTTTGTACGATGTCGGTTGTTACTGTGTCCACGTGGCCCGCAGCCTTGCCGACAATGCCCCCACCGTGGAGGTGCAGGGAATCGCCCAGTTTATGGAAGATGGGGTGGTGGACAAGTCGTTCACTGGAGCCTTCAAATTTGCCAACGGCCTACTCGCCCACTTTGACTGTTCCTTCGAAGCGGCAGACAGGCAATTTGTGGAAATTGTCGGATCCCGTGGGTCCATCCAAGTACTGTACCCGTTCCGACCAGATATGGGAACCCCCACCCTGATTGTGCACGGACCCTCTGGAGAACACCGAGAGACGTTTCCCACCACGGACATGTACAAACTCCAAGTGGAACACTTCGGCGATTGCGTGCAATCCCAGCAGACACCGCGCAATACTGGGGAAGATTCCATCCGCAACATGGAGCACATTGATGCCCTTTACACCGCCGCAGGACGCCAGAGCTGACCGATTGCATCCATTATTCCGATGTACCTGCAATGCGGACAGGCAGACCTAAAACTTCGACGTCGTGTGGCAGGTGTCTGATGTGCCAAGATGAATGTGTGAGGACAGTGCTTGATTGGACAATAATTTTACCAACCGCCTGACCCTATTTCCTACCCTACTGTTCTTTGAGAAGTTCATTCAACTTAGAGCCGCGATCAATTTTCAGCATCCAAAGACCAACAATGAGCAAATACAGCCAAGCCAGCAGCGAGAACCCTCGACCAAACGAATAATGCAACACAGCCAAGTGACCGGCCAATGGTTTCGGATTGATTCCAAACGGAAGCGCTGTGAATCCTGACAGGAAAAAGACGAAAAGATTGTATGCTGTGAAGAGTACCACTGGGGTGTAAAATCGTCGAAGACCGAGCAAGTAAATGACCGAGATTAGGCTGTACGATGCCGTCTCGATGTCAATCCAATAAGAAATAATAGGTGTACCTCCGGGACTTGAAAAGAGATGTGCGGCGACATCCAGCAATGCGAAAAAAGCTAAAGACAATCGCAAAAATTGAATTCGGTGTGTAAACGCCTCGTCTGCTTCAGTGGCCATCAGTGGCTCGGATTTGTGTTTTGTCATAAAGTTTTTCACCCTTTCTATTCAATATACCTCGAATAATGCACTGAAAAATACGCCGAAACTGGACTCCACTGTACGCAATCAGCTACTCGATTTTTCATCAGACAACCTGTTGTGATGCATTGCCTGTGCGGAAGCTTCGGATTCCTGCGACACGTCTTCGGCATTCATGCCCGCCCATTTTCTCAATCCATCCATCAATACCATGAAGACAAGAGCCATTCCCAAAATCGCCACGGTGACATACACAGGAATCGGGGCCATGAGAATTCCCAGGCTAGCCATCACCGACACCAGAATAATGTCAGCCACTGAGGCCATCCACAAGGGTCTGCTAGGCGCAGAATCCCAAAAGTGGCGCTGCCCACGGATGACATAGATGGTGGTTTGCCCACTGAAGACCAACATCAAAAACACCGCCGTCTGCACTTGCGACCAGGTCAATAAAAGTAGGTTGTGTGCCCCATACAGGACTAGAAAAGATTCCACTAGCAAAGCTAGCGCCAGCACCATGGAGGAACGAACCAGTTGAGAAACGTGCCAGTGCACGGGACGTTGGCTAAAAGACACGCGGTCCGTGGCAATCGACATGGTCACAAAGTCATTCGCAAACAACAACAACACAATCAAAGAAGGGGTAACAACAAAGTGTCGCGTGACTAAAAACCCGATGCTGAGAAATAGTGCTACCTGAATGGTTTTTGTGATTTTGTTGACCGTATAAGTTTGCATGCGGCGATAGATGCGACGGCTCGTTTCCACCGCTGTCACAATCCCCATCAAGCCTGGCGTGGTTAACACGATGCTTGCAGCCGCCTTAGCCACATCCGTGGCATTTGCCACAGCAATGCCCACCTCCGCCTGTTTCAATGAGGGGGCATCATTGACCCCATCTCCTGTCATTCCAACAATCGCTCCAGATTTCTGCAGGGACTCCACCAAATGAAACTTGTCTTCCGGGAAAATACCGGCGACCACATCACAATCAGCCACTTCTTGGGCACTCCCCTGTGCCAAAACTGCGGCATCACAAACCTTGCCCGAAATCCCCACCTGTTGGGCAATCGCCCGTGCGGTTTGAACGGTGTCCCCTGTGAGCATTCGCAATCTTATCCCGAGCTGGTGAAGGGCTTGCACCAGCTTTAGAGAATCGGGTCTGGGTGGGTCTTGCAGCGCAATCAATCCCACAAAACGCAAAGCCGTCTGCCCCGCTTCTTGGACCCCCACTCCAATCACCCGGTACCCGCTGGCCGCCAAGTTGTCTACATCGCTACTGACTGTTTTCACGTCAGTGTGGGGGGCTAACTCCGCCAATGTCTGGGGCGCCCCTTTCATCACCGTGTACGTCTTTCCTTGGTATTCCACCACCGCCTCAGTACGCTTAGTGGCTGGTTCAAAGGGAGTAAAGTTTATAATTTTTGCTTCATTTACTGTTTCTGACTGTGAGAGATTGCCTGCCTGTGCTGTCTGTGCTGTCTGTACTTTCTTTTCCAAAACGGCCAGATCAATCGAATCTTGTGTGGAGGCATCCGAGGCCCAGGACGCATAACGCAACACATCCGCCAAAGTATACGGCGCATAGGCCTGCATGTTTGCAACGCTTAATTGATTCAACGTAATGGTGCCTGTTTTGTCAGTACACAGCACATCCATGCTGGCAGCCTCTTGAATGGCTGATAAACGAGAGACCAGCGCCCCCTTTTCCGCCAATTCACGAGCGCCCAAGGTCTGTGCCAGCGTAAACGTGGCTGGCAGGGCCACTGGCACAGAGGCCACAATTAAAATCAGCGCAAACGGCAGCATGGTTAGCAACGGCACGTGTGTGAGCGAGGCATCTGTTAGAATCACCAGCACCAGCAATACATCTATCACAACTAAATTTCTAACAATTCCTAAGATGGTACGTTCCAAGTGCGAACCAGTGACCGCCTGCTTCACTAATTCTGAGGTGCGCCCAAAGTACGTCTGTGTCCCTGTGGCTGCAACCTGTCCTGTGGCCTCTCCATGTTTGACCAAGGCTCCCGCATAGGCAGTGTCCCCCAATCCTTTGTCAACAGGCACGGATTCTCCAGTTAACGGGGACTGATCCAACACCAGTGCCCCCTGCATCAAACTCACATCCGCAGGCATGGAGTCGCCCATACGG
The DNA here is from genome assembly GCA_003584005.1 of Alicyclobacillaceae bacterium I2511. Taxonomy (GTDB): domain Bacteria; phylum Bacillota; class Bacilli; order Alicyclobacillales; family Alicyclobacillaceae; genus QXHL01. The sequence goes on from QXHL01000009.1 coordinate 31,060, forward strand.
ACATGAATCACATCTCCTGGTACCAGTTCTCTGGAGGGAATTCGAGCCCATTCCCCATCTCTGAGCACGCGGGCTTCAATCATCAACTTCTCGCGCAGCAAGGCCAATGCTTTGTCGGCACGACTTTCCTGAAGCACGCTGACAATCGCATTGAACACCAACAAAAAAGCGATGACGACCGCATCAACATTTTTACCCAACCACAAACTCAAAATAATGGTAGACTCCAACATCCACGGGACAGGTGCCCAAAATTTTCGTAAAAAATGTAAAACGGGATGGGGCTTGACTTCTGCTACCTCGTTGTAGCCATACTGCTGATGAAGTTGTGCCACCTGTGCCGTCGTTAAACCCGTGAGGTTTTGCCCCTCTGTTTGCCGATCCGGTTGTACTCGGCTTTGATTTTCTATGGTCTCCACTCCGAGGCCCTCCCTCCAGCTTTCAAGCCTAAGCAGCTTGTCATGACGTCATGATAAGTGTTCATACAGTGTATTTTAGGTCTTTCGCTTCTCAAAAGCAATGCCCCGCAATCACCTTAGTAAACTCTCACTGATGCTCAATGATGCTCACAGGGCCTTACGACCATCCCCAGGGAGGAAAATATGCACTCTCCATTTTCCGTTAGACCCTCAAAGCTGGATCCCACAAGCTAAGCCCTTCAGGCTGGTTGACATCCTCCATTCTAGGAACATACAGGAACATACAGGGAACATATGGTCAGAGTCCCGACGGATCCTATTGGTGGAACGCCCTTACTGCCTTGTCTTCCAGAATGTGTAGGGAGTCGCGGAAATAGGCACCACAATGATGACTGTTGATACACTAGGTTTCGTAGAACATTCACATCCATATAGAGGTTTCTTCTGCAAATTATACCTTCCATCTAGAATTCTCTTGGAATCTGATTCGCCGGTCTCAAATAAGGGACCACAGGCCGCTTATGGGCCTTTTCAAGCCACTTTTCGCATAAATAAGCGTTCGCCAGGCCCTTATTCCAGAAAATTCGGTGCAAACACGGGGGGGTAACGTGAAATAGGCGACTTTCACGCCCTTATTTGTGTTTCATCCCTCGATATTTGATGATTTAGCGACTGGGGGACGCTTAATTCCAGAACCGTAAAAATCAATCCCCTGCACACGAAGGAGGGCCTCCCCAATCCTTCGGGCAGGTGGGGGGCAGATTCCGACGAAAGTTGGCTCACCCGAAAATTAGTTGATCCCTCATCGGGTGGCGGTATAGCTTGGAACAGTTCACTAGTACTTGTTTATTCACGACATTTTCCATTTCACTCCCATAGGTTCTCTTACTTTAACAAAATAATAGAAGGAACCATAATCCACATCCCTTTGTACTTCTGGAGGATGTTCTGGAACCGTCTATGGGCCTGTGGTTTTACCTCTCAGTAAAATCTGAATATACTAAATATACGGTTCAATATGCGCAACCGAACTCTCAGTTTGCCGTGTGCCCGAGCGCCACCAGCCATCCTATTCGATGCACCGACGCTATAGGCGAACTATTGATGATTTTCTGATAGGGATATTCTCCATTCACATTGTGCTTCAGTCTCAAATAGGGAACTGGAAAATTCTCATTGTCTTAAAGATATTGGCTGATGGTGCCTTGGAATTCCCATTTGTAAACTTGACACCCCCCACGATTGCGATGCCTCGCCGCTCCCTCCTCGGAGAGGAAGCGGGAGGGAGCCCCCCAACTCAGTGAGAAATGGTGCGCATCCCAGACTCCGCATAGCGATCTCCGACCGCAACCCCCAATGGAGCCAGTTCATCGGTTCGCTGCAAATCTGCAGTGTTCAGCTGAACCTTTGACACACCAATGTTCTCCTCCAAATACGAACGGCGCTTTGTCCCAGGAATGGGTACAAAATCCTCACCTTGAGCAAGTAACCAAGCGAGGGCCAGTTGTGAGGGGGTGCAATGTTTTTCTTGTGCCATCTGTTCCACTCGTGTCACCAATTGGAGATTCTTCACAAAGTTCTGGCCCTGAAAGCGAGGAGAGCTCCGTCGATAATCGTCTTCTGCCAAATCCTCATACTTCTTGATTTGACCTGTTAAAAAACCGTGACCCAGAGGACTATAGAGAACAAACCCAATGCCTAGTTCACGACATGTGGGAAGTATATCATCCTCGACATCTCGGCTCCACAGTGAATACTCCGTTTGCAAAGCCGAAATTGGATGAACCCGATGCACGCGCCGCGTAATCTACGCGCAAACGCTGCAAACTGGCTTCACAGGCAGACTGGCCGTATTCAGGTCGTCCATTGATCCCTAAAAAAGTCCCGTCGGAAGATCGCACATTGCCGAATTTCGTAGCCAAAATCACTCAGTCACGATGCTCTTGCAGTGCTTTACCGACCAGTTCTTCATTTCGCCCGACGCCATACATATCTGCAATGTCGAAAAAGGTTATTTCGAGATCGAACGCCCGATGAATCGCCGCAATCGATTCTGCATCATCACAGGGACAATAGAAATCGGACATGCCCATACAGACTAATCCGAGTTCTGACACCATAAATCCTTGTTGTCCCAGTTCCTTTTTTCGCAGGACACCCATATGTGCATTTCGTGTCCATTAACCCATCACGCTTTTGCGATCCTATTCAATGACTATATCCCTTCAATAAATATATTGGCCCCTTTTGGTTATTACATAAGTTTGCATAGAATGTAATGAGCCAAATTTTAGCCTCGTCGCTATTTATTCCATATCAAACTGAGACGTGGCTTCAATTACAGGGCAAATTGCAAAACAGCGAGCGGGAAAACCAGCTGAATTTTTAACTTTAGGAAAAGTACAGAATATAATGGAGCCCACAGGTGTAACCTTATCAAGGTTACTCATGACTTCAATTTGAATTTTATCTTGTTCCAAAACATATTTTTCCCCCATAAAACCAATCTGTGGCTGACGAGCTGGCGGATCCGTATCTAAAGTTTCATGCCCTACCGAGCCAACGTTGCGTACTTCAAAAAGAAATTTCAGTGCCTCAATATCCCAACCCGGATAATGTGAATCACCATTTTCGTCGCGGTTTAAAAACCTAGCCTGATCAGGCCAACGTTTATGCCAATCTGATCTCATTGCCACAAATGCCCCTTCAGGAATTTGACCATATTTTGCTTCAAATTCATTTACGTCTGCAATTGTCAACGCATAATCATGGTCTTCTTCCACCTTTTCATGGACATCAATCACACAAAGTGGATATGAAAATTCTGTAATTTTAATCTCATCAAGAAGACGTGCATTGGTCACAAAATGTGCAGGCGCATCCACGTGAGTTCCATACTGACCTGGAAATTTGTACTCAACAACCTTCATAGGTGCCACATCAAAATCAAAAAGCACATTATATTCCATGGGCTCAAATCCGGGCCAATGCGGAGTGTCTGGGCCAAACTCATGTGTCAAATCAACCCAATCATATTTTAACGATTTCAGATCCTTTAGTTGTTCCCATAATGGATATGTTATCAAATAAGTCCCTACCTTCTATACTTGAATTTGTACTTGTGATAAGATGCTTAAAATCAAATAATTTATTCTATCACATTTAAAAATAAGCACGATGTTCAGCCTTTCTTCTCTTGCCACTTCACTACCTCTTCCCTTGAGTACTTTGCCCTAGTTCCGCCAATTAACTTTGGTCTTGCTCTTATCATACTTAAGTGAGCCTGTCCAATACTCTTGACCTGACTTCTGACAACCACCCCCACCGGTTTCATGTGCATCCCAATAAACACATCTCCAATATCCATCCCTGCGCTGGCTTGAGATTTAACGTTTTCCACAACCACTGGATTTTCCAAACGGTTCATGGCTACAGCGGCAAGTCCTCCACCCGCTTTTATATATGGGAATACATGGACGATCTCCAGCTCATACTGTTTCGCACATTTTTCTTCCACCACCAGTGCTCGATTTATATGTTCGCAACCCTGAATAGCAATGTATAATCCTAACTCTCGAATTTGCGGTAACATCCCATCCAATATCGCCTCTGCAACTTCTAAATTTGTGGATGAACCGATTTTTTCCCCAACCACCTCACTCGTGCTACCACCTAAAACCACGACCTGTCTGGCCCTCAAATTGGAAATCTGTAATAGATCATGGAGTGCCATGCCAGTTTGCTTTACAATCTCATTGAGATCTAATGGTTGCTGTTCTAAGCTCACATTATCCATATTTTAACTCCTTTCTGTGCAATCGGGTTTTACTCGAAGACATCCCCCGTCGTAGCTTGCACATCAGCAGCAAGTAACCTTCCAAATTACACTACCAGTATTCCTCTGAATCAACGAAATTCCTTAGATCTCCATCAAGTGGAATCTTTGAATAGTTAAAGTTCCAATTGATTAAATTAGAGTTCTAATTGAGGTGGCAACTCTCTGAATCCCTTAGTTTTGATTGCTAAATAAATAATTCCAATAATGAGCCAGGTGGTGCCAACTTTCAAAGCGTTCTTATCTAAACTGCTAAATACCCACAAAACAACGATTACGCCAAGTGCTGGAGCCAGTCCATATCGGATGAAACCCCATAGCCCAGCTGGTTTCCAATTTTCTGGTTCCCCTAGAGACATTGGTCCCACGCCCTTTTTCTTTACATAATAGAGCCAAATCACGCCCAAATTTAGCGCTGCAAAACCGCCTAATGCCCCATAATTAATTAAATTTGTAATGCTTTCTACAGTTAAGGTGATTCCCAGGACGTATTCAATGACCACAATGAGAATGATATTCCAATGCGGGGTTTTCCATCGCTGATTGATTGCTGCAAAAATTGACTTTGGAATCAAATTGTCACGTCCCATACCATAAAGGAGACGGGCACCAGCAGCTGTTGCCACAACATTAAAAACTCCCATTGCTACCAAATAACCTGCCGTGTAGAAAGCAGCAAATCCTTGCCCGCCTGCTATTTTAGAAACTTGCATCAGAGCGGTGGCTAACCAATTCGCGTTGTTCACATATTGTTGCCAGTTTGGAATAACCAACATACCAAGATAACCAGTCAAGACCATAGTGAACGCACCAATGAGAATTGACCCGTAAATTGCTCTGGGCACGTCACGTTTTGGATGGTTCGTTTCCTCTGCAAGTGTGGTAATTGCATCAAATCCGAGATAACTAAGTACACAAACAGAAGTTGCTGACATTAGTGCACTGAAACTACTGAAACGGAATGGTTCTATGCTTAAGAGAGTACCCGTCCCACCATGGCGAACAGCAACATAATATGCCCAGACACCGAAAGCCAGAAAAATCACGACTTCGCCTATGACCACCATCCAGAGACCCAACTTGGCCATTAATTCTACCCCAAAGAGATTTAGTAGTCCCATAGCTCCAGCAAAAATAAGCAACCATATGGCATATGGAATTTGGGGATAAAATTGTTCAATATAGAGGGAGGCACTCATCGCCGTGACCGTCGGTATTAAGATATAGTCAAGAATAAGAACCCAACCTGCAAGAAACCCCACGTGCCGTTGGATGCCTCGCCCAACATAATTATAAATAGAACCTGCCAGTGGATAGTTTCTCACCATGACAGCATAGCTCATAGCGGTGAACATCATGGCAACTCCAGCTAAAGCATAGGGAAGTGCCACCGTACCTCCTGAAATTTGAAAAATAAATCCGAAGATAATTGCGGGTGCAATGGGAATCATGTAGTTAATCCCAAACGCGGTCAATTCCCATACATTTAATGATCGTTTCAGTTCTTGTTTGTATCCAAATTTTTCTAATTCCATTTCTTCTGCTGATTTACTTTCTGCCATGTGTATCCTCCTCGTAGCCTAATTTACAATGTCTCGTTATTGTTGAAACAAAATTATTTCTCGTTATATAAAAAGTTTGAAAACTTTCACCTAAAAACGGTGAATATTTGCACTATATAGTTTATGACAATCAACTATCCACCCTGTAAATCATTTGTTCGTGATACCCGGTAGTGACTCGCACATACCCACTTAGTTTTTTGTTAGTCTCACTATCCCCCGTATCCACTAAAAAAGGATTCCCCTTTAGGGAAATGACTTTGTTTTTTGTTGCGATAATCATTATATTATCGACACCAATTTTCTTAATAACGCGTGGGCTGATCTGTTGATTTCCCCTACCAAAAATATACCCCTGACCGCCAATCACAGTGATTACAATTTTCGCTTTTTTATTCTCAAGTAAATTTAACAACTGTGTCTCTGTCACGTCATTAGCCACCACCTGCTTATTACATAAAACATCAACCCCTAACAGTGTGTTTTGTACCCCTAACTTCTCTAAGATGGTTCTAGTGGTGGTCCCTGGCCCAATAATGTACAGATAATCTACGTGTTCTTCCATTGCTTCAATGATATGTTCGGCAATACCACTCAGGGCTACTTCTTCTCCCACACCTCTGCCAGATTTCAAACTCTGAACATACCTCTTGTCATAAGGCACCTGGAGATACCCGTACAACTTAGCTGTAACACGTCCTTCTCTGAACCCATCTTCATCAATATCCATGACTTCCGCTTCATGCACGTCTATTCTATTCCCTTGAAGCACCAGTTTAACTAGTTCCCCAGCATTGTGTGGATTAGTTGCATAAACTGCAGAATGTATTTTCACTCCCGCTGGTATTCCTAGTGTGGGTAATTCACCTCCAATGGCATCATAAATATTTCGTGCTGTCCCATCTCCACCAGCAAACAGGAGAAGTTCTACTTTTAGATCAGCCATTTCGCGAGCAGCATGGATCGTATCCAGCGACGTAGTTTTGCCCTCTTCGATCGTTCCAATTACCTGAGGCTCGAAACCCGCTTCTCGGGCTTCGTTTTCCCCCATCTCCCCAGGATAAGTGACAATTTCCACTTCATTTCGAAGTCCAGTAAGAACCTTCAGTGTTTCCGTTGTACGCAAAGGGGATTCTGGTTTAGCACCTAATTCTCTGGCCCTTTCAAGAATTTCAACACCATCGCTACCTTTGAGACCTACCCTTCCACCCATTCCCGCCACAGGGTTGACAATTAGACCCAGAGTTTTTTTCATCTGCTATGCACCACTCGTTTCCAGCCTAATTCATCGTTTGCCTATGTTTCCCGCACCCAGATGAGATACGGGAAACATGTCGCACCGATTCACTATTTCAGATGTTTGATCTTTTTTTCATAGGCCCTCCAAGTAAGCGCCCATTTGTCCGGATCGTCCAATGCGGCTTCATCATTCCGCCGATGAGAAGCACTCTTATGGGGAGCTTCTTTGACAAGCTCAGGAGTCTCATATGCTTCCTTAGAAATCTGCTTGACAACGGCGGCATACTCATCAATATCATCTACTGAATAGGTTTCACAAGGTTCAAGAGTCATTGGCTCTGGAATGACCCATGGGTGATGACTGGTCCAATAGTGTTCTATCCCATAATCAGCGATGCGCCGATTGACATCATCAGTCCCTACACCTGTGTCTTCCTTAAGCTGCTCCCACGTGTAGCGAACCTGTTCTTGTCTACGCAGCCCATTATCAGGAAAACAGTAGTTTAATCCAGGAGTGCCCTCTAACTGTTTCATCAAATAGTTATTATTGATCACGGAGATATCCGCAGTTTCCCTTAAGCCCTCCGCCCCCATCATGATCGTCCAAGCGTAAGCCCTCAATATTACGCCAGCAGTCCCCATAAATTCTCTAACCTTACCAATGCTGTCTGGATGATCAAAGTTTAAAAAATACTTCTTCCCGTCATACTCCACCGAAGGTGAAGGCAAGTACTTAGCCAAATTTTCTGTACAACAAAAGGCGCCGTTAGCAGGGCCTGAAGAGCCATGAGGGGCACCAAAAGTCTTATGCACATTGAAATGACACATGTCAAATCCCGTTTCACGCGCCCTTGTAACACCGAGAAAGGCGTTAGCATTGGCCTGATCATAGAAACACAAACCGCCAACATCATGCACAAGTTTAACAAACTGATCCACTTGTGGATTATAAAGACCTATGTCTTCGGGGTTTGTCATGAAAATGGCCGCTGTATGATGAGATACTGCTTTCTTCAAAGCCTCAATGTCTGGAAGCCCCTGCTCATCAGGATACAACGTAATCACTTTAAAACCTGCCGTACTCGGTGCAGCTGCATCACAAGGGTGAGAGAAAATCGTTGTTATAACTTCGTTTCGCTCTTCTAACTTACCCCGTTCTGCCCAATAGGCCCTAACCAAGGAAGCTGCAGTATACACCGCGTGGTTCCCACCGCCAGGTTGGAAGGTGACCTTGTCCATCCCTGAAACTTCCTTAATGATTTGTTCAAATTTATAATAAATCTCCAAAATCCCTTGAACGGTATCTTCATCCTGACCTGGATGTAACTCCGAGAAACGCGGGTCTGCTACTAACACTTCGTTAACACGAGGATTATACTTCATAGTGCAAGTTCCTTCGCTGATATCGTTTGTAATGTTTGAACCAAGGGTTTCCTGTGACAGATGTAAATAATGTGCTAATACATGTTTTTGTGATAGCTCAGGAAGCCTTGGCAAATCCTTACGTTGCATAACCGTCGGCAAGACATTTAGGGGATTTTTGATTCTCTCTTTTATTTCTTTGCCTGGATCAGGAACCAATATTCCCCTTGATCCTGGGATCGACATTTCATATATAATAGGTTCATCCCAATGAGCTTGTTGGAAATTTTTTCGTACCTTGGCAACCATACGGCGCCCTCCTTACCTAAATTTACGTTATGTTCCCTTAAAAACTAATTGTTAATTACTTTATCTAAGGCTACAGCCAGTCTTTTGATATCATCTTTTGTATGAATTTCGGTAATACAAAAAAGAGAACTATTCCCGTATACCGGGAATTCACAGCTGATATCTTTTCCCCCAAAAATATTCTGCGCCAGCAGGTCTCGATTGATCTCAGTGACCGTCTTCCCTGCATCGTCAAAATTCACAATGAACTCTTTAAAACATGGCGACTTAATTAATGGAACTTTAACACCCTTAATCTCAGAGAGTATTTCCATGGCATACTGAGAGCGTTGCATGATCCCTATGCCGAGATCTCTCATCCCTTGAGGGCCCATAAGCGCCATGTAAACTCCTGCTGCGATGCCATATAGAGCCGTAGTTGTGCCAATAAAATCTTTACCATTTTCTCTGGAAGCATAAGACGTTCTTTCATAATAAACTTCACCAAAACCATATTCGCCCTCTTGTATAGTTGTGGTGATTCCAAACATCAGAGAAGGATATTCGGCAACATATTTTTTCTCGTCCCTGGTAGCAATAAAGCCTGAGAGTCCCCCCCCCCATTGCATATGAATACCAAGTGGCTGCAATTCACCACACACAATATCAGCACCATACTGAGCAGGAGGTGTCAGAACTCCTAAAGAAGTAGGATCGACACCAACAATGACCTCAGCACCTATGTCATGTACAATTTTGGAAATCAGTTCACCCTGGATTTCCACGAAGCCAAGATAGGATGGATTCTCGAAATACACTGCGGACACATCTTCAGACACTTTATTTTTGAGATCATTAAGATCTACCAATCCTGTTTCAGAATCATACTTAAGTAATTCCACCGTAAGATCGGGCTTACAGTAATTGTCGACCACTGCCAACCGGCCTGGACTGATTGTCCCTACTAAAAGCACCTTTCTTCGTCCATTTATTCTAGCAGCCATCCGACAGGAGATAGCAATTGCGTTTGCCCAATCATAAGTAGGGGTATTCACCACATCCATATCTACAAGTTCACCAATCATGCTCGCTGTTTCGAACAACGCCTGGAACTTTCCGTGATCTGCAAAAGAGTCTCCCACATAAGCAGTCAAAAATTCATCTCGTCCCGCAATGGTATCCACCACTGCGGGTATATAGTGTTGCCAAGTACCCCCGCCCAGAAAGTTAAGATAATCGCTACAGGACTTGTTTTTGGACAGGAGTCCTTCCACATGTCTTTTCAACTCATACTCAGACAAATAGGGTCCGGGAATATTCATTTTCCCCTTAAATCTTAGATGCTCTGGAATTTCTTTAAAAATATCTTCAGAACTTTCAATACCTATTTTTTTCAATAAACGTTCCTTTATTTCGGGTACTGAATTAGCAATGTATGGATATACTATTTTGCTCATTCTTTGTACCTCCATTTACTTTTTTTAAAGATCCGTATTTATGCTTTCTCCATCTATTAACAACGGAAAATTAGTGCTTACTCTGCATTTCAAGACTTTCAACATTAAATAAAGGTCATTTTTTTTAAAAGCATTATACAATTTACCCATAATAAATTGTCTACTGCCCATCCCTGTCAATTGTAATCATTAATACTTTAAATAATCGAAATATAGATCACCCCCTAATAATGATTAGGAGCAGGTCATAACCATAGAACATGTTCTTGTTAACGTTCTAGTTAGCATTATTATACTTCTTATATATAAATGCAATCAATGTGAACTATCAGAAATTTACTTGTAGAAGATGCTACTACATTATTTTGATTCCGTGAAATGAAGGATAATGAATAGTAAAATATGTGAAGTCGGTAAAAAAAGCGGCGCTCGTCTGTAGATCGAACACCGACTCTGCATATTTTGCTTGGACTGGACCGCGTTCGTCAGTCGCTATGGGGAATCAATCTTCGCCAATCTTCGCGAAAAGGTGTCTTAAGAAGGACTTTTTGGGAAAGCCCTGGAATAGTATGGGCTCAGATACCGCTTCTGCGCGGTCTATGCGCATACCTTCCCTATCCCCATTTCACGGGTCGATCATCCAACGCTGTGCACTTTTGGAGATAAGAGTCGCCCACATCAGGTGCCCCATCCCGTAACTGGGACACGCCGAGAAACACTTGCCTATAAACTAGCGAAACAGTTCAACCGCAGTCAGTTTTAAACTAGTATTCATTTGCTCCTTATCAATGCCCGGCAAATAAACAGCTTCGTCTTTTTGTTTCGAGGACTGAGCACTCCGTAATGCCGGATTCTCGTAAACCCCTTGGGCAAAACATGCACTAAGAATCTGCGGATATACTCGTCGCGTAAATGTTAGAGGATCCATGAAACTCAATTGTTGTGCGAGAGCACCTTGACAGGGAAGAAGAATTTCTTACGGGAATTGCGTCATTGTCAATAGAGAGTTAGCCCGACTCCCGGAATAATACAGTGCAGGTGCGGGTGGAGCATGTGGTTCTTTCCCATGTATGAAGGACGGCGTTAAAACCTCTCTGCGCCCCCAAATAGGTATGGTCCGCCGCTAACTCTGTTAAGGTTCCCGAGGTGTAGTTGGCCACACCGGAATCTTCCCCTCGAGATATCATTTTAAAATATTTGCGATGCAATCGATCTTGCGCCTTCCAAGCGATCATCTGTGCTTGTGGGTTCTGCCCCTCTTGCCGTTTACGCAATGCTCCTTTGAAAGCAGGCTTGTAGCGATAGCTCCAAGCCGATTCAACTACCGCGAAAAGCAAATGCGTGTTGCCTGTCTTAGTAATCCCGCCTTGCCAGCGACTACTGCCACTGGATTATTCCCGTGGAACGAGCCCCGCATAAGCCATGAGCTGTTTGGGACTTCGGAATCGAGAAAATTTCCCGACTTCTGCGACGAGTGTAACCGTCGTAACTTCGGCTACGCCGCGCAACGTCTGCAAAGCTTGAATTACCGGTGCATGCGAGCTTTCTGTCGCCTGTGTATGCATTTCTTGTTCCAATTGCTTGATTCGCTCTTCGATTTCGTCGATTTGATGCCAGTATTCTTAAAAAGCAATCTGCTACGCACGATGCTCCCACTTCAGCGTGTTCAGCCAATGTTGGTGTTTGGTACACCAATTACGTACACCTGATGGCGCACATAGACCATTGCGTAACAAGAACTTCGATAGTCTGTGCCGGGCCCGTAACAGATCTTTCTTGGCATCTTGTCTGGCCCGCACCAAATCTCGCAGGGCTTCGTCGTCTTCCCCAGGAACCCACACCGTGGTAAGTTCGCCTGAACGCAAGAGTTGTGCCAGTCGCAAGGCATCACGTCGATCCGTCTTGACGCGATCCCCTTGTCGTTTCGGAATCAGAGACGGCGCAATCACCATACAAGAGATACCCATCTCTTTCAGTTGGCGATAGATCCCGTATCCGGTTGGACCCGCCTCATAGCAAACCTCCAGATCTGCGTTGTTCCCGATTTTCTTCATCAATTTGCGAATCGCTTCCGGTGTATTTTCAATGTTGCCCAGTGACCGGGGGCTCCTCGACCCGGATCCGCCACCGCAACTGCAATCATCTCCTTGGATACGTCTAATCCAACATATTTTGTGGTATTCAGCATAGTATCAGCTCCTTTCGTATTGTGGCTCTGTACTGGTTTTCATATCTCCAGTGTAACCCACGTGACTACGACTTAAGGAGCCGGCCTCGTTCATTATGACTAGTCTTGTTTGACCTCTCGGGCCTCAGCAACTTTTTTCTTTAGTTCTCTCCCTAGTTCGACCCCTGCATGAAAGTCCTTTAGTATAAGTTGGGTTAGCATGCTCCCAACACCAACAGCCACAGCACCAGCAGAAATCCATTCAGTCACGTTTGCTACACTAACGCCGCCAGTCGGCATGAATTGAGCATATGGAAATGGACCTCTGATAGACTTTATAAATCTCGGTCCTAAGAGCTCACCGGGGAATATTTTAACTACCTGGGTCCCACACTCTAAGCACTCTTTTATTTCCTTAACCGTCATAGCTCCAGGCAAGTATGGGACAGCATAACGATTACACAGATTTGCCGTACCCACATCTAAGCATGGAGCTACAATAAATTGAGCCCCTGAGAGAATTGCTACACGTGCGGTTTCACTGTCAAGAACCGTACCAGCTCCAACTATAACTTTTCTCCCAAACATGTCGGTAAGTCGCCTTAATATATCATGAGCATTGGGCACGGTAAAAGTAATTTCAATAGCATGGATACCTGCCTCCATACAGCCTTGCACTATTGACAACGTTTCTTCTTCACTTGACGCTCTTACAACAGCAACAATTCCCTCTTGGCACAACTTATCAATCACTGATCCCACCGGCTTTTTCACTCCAATTTATTTGATTTTTAACTATTAAATTGAATTATGTTAGGCTATGAATTACAAAACCCGCACCAGCCTCGAACAATTCATTTGGTGCAAACGAAGTGGCCATCTTACAAACACTCTTGCCAGCTGTCGTGCCTACGATTGAAGATGGAGTATCGTCAATTATCAAACATTTTTCGACCAACACCCTAGTTTCCTATCTGTATTTTAATATTCAAATATTTTTCCTTATCTAACCCTTCGTCCCAAGCACTTACAACCGTCTCAAAGCAATTATCAACATCAAACAATCCCAAAATGAGGTTTTTATAAGGTAAGCAGACGTTTTGTTAATGGGACCCCACCTGAGCCTATTCGACTCAGATGAGGTTTCTGTATTCATCGACAAATTTTTGCTAAGCGCGTTCTCTCCGACACAGGTACATAGAATATCCTCTGACAATAACATAAATAATCCAAGTCTAAACAACACCCGATGAACTTTCACCCTATTTCTGCAATCACATCGATCTCCACTAATATGTTATTCAGTCCTGATTCTACCGTGGTACGAACTGGAAAGGGATCTCGGAAAAATTCAGCGTACGCTCTATTAAATTCTTCAAAATCATTAAAATTCACTAGATGGGCGGTTACTTTGACTACGTCATCTATCCGTGCACCTGCAGCACTAAGGATTTCCTGAATATTCATCAGTACTTGTCTCGTTTGCGCATATACGCCTGAAGGCATTTCGCCAGTTGATACGTCGACCGGACCTTGACCCGCTATATAGATGCGATTATTTATTTTGATTCCTTGTGAATACGGTCCCGACGGATTTGGTGCCTTGTTTGTTGTAATTTTTTCCTTCATATTGTTCATCTCCCTAGTTTTTTTGAAGTATCGAACGGAGAAAACTTTGTGTACGCTCTTCCCGTGGATTTGTGAAAATTGTCTCCGGTGTCCCCTCTTCAAGAATCCGTCCATCCACCATCACAATAACGCGGTCAGCTACTTCTCTTGCGAACTTCATCTCGTGTGTCACGCAAACCATTGTCATGCCGTCTTTTGCAAGGTCGCGCATGACGTTTAATACTTCACCAACGAGTTCCGGGTCAAGCGCGGATGTCGGTTCGTCAAAAAGCATAGCTTTTGGTTGCATTGCAAGTGCACGGGCAATCGCGATTCGCTGCTGTTGACCCCCAGATAGTTGTCCCGGATAGGACATTTTTTTCTCCAATAACCCAACTTTAAAAAGTATATCATCGACAATTTTATCTATATTTGCTTTACCTTGCTTCAGTGTATATGTCGGACCAAGAGCTATATTGTCCCGCGCCGTTAGATGGGGAAACAAATTAAATTGCTGAAACACCATTCCAACTTCTGCGCGTAGTTTCCGGATTTGTTTCTTATCTCTGGTCAATCTCTCACCGTCGATGACAATTTCTCCAGAATCGATATCTTCAAGTTTATTGATACAACGAAGAAGTGTTGATTTACCGGCACCAGAAGGACCGATAATCACAACGACTTCCCCTTTTTTGACGGAGAGGGAGACATTATGGAGAATAGTTTGTTTCCCAAAGGATTTAACTATGTTTGAGAGTTCAATCATGCGTATGCACGCCTCCTTTCCATCCAATCAACAAACTTCGATAGTGGGTACGAAATAATAAAGTACAGTGCAGCGACGGTTAAATATACTTCAAACGGTCGGTCAGTCATGTTAATGACATTTTGGCCTTGGAATACCATTTCTGTGTACCCGATGACAGAAGCAATCGACGTATCTTTGAGTAAACTGATATACCATCCAAATAATGGTGGAAGAATTACACGCAACGCTTGAGGTAAAATGATTTTACGCATCATCTGCGAATAGGTCAGCCCAATCGTCATCGCGGCTTCACGTTGACCGTTTGATATAGACTCAATGCCAGCTCGGACAATTTCCGCAATATAAGCACCTGAATAAAGTGTAAAGACAAGTAAGACGGCATTAAACATGCTGATCGACACGCCGAGATATGGCAATCCAAAATAGACCATAAACAGCTGAATCAAAACCGGACTACCACGAAAAATTTCAACATACGCAATAATTGGCGAAATGAGCCATTTATGCTTACTCGTTTTCAAAAGGCCGGCAATGAGACCGACTATCGTACTTGTGACAATCGTCATAGCTGAAATTTCTACCGTCACCAAAAAACCTTGGAGAATCAGGTGGCGATATACCCAGACAATATGAAAATCCACATTCTCCACTCCTTACCCTTTTTGGACAGACGGAAAATATCTACGATTGACCCACTTAAGAAAAAACGAGACAAAGATTGAGACAACATAATAGAGTAACGTGACAAATACAAAAATCGGCATTGATTGGAATGTTTGTGAATTTAAAATGTTTGCACGATCCATCAATTCGCGAACATCAAGAACTGATAAAAGACTCGTGCCATAAATGATCGCAATAAATTGGTTCGCAATGGCAGGAAACGTATTTCGAATCGCCTGCGGGAATATCACTCGATAAAGAATTTGCCATGTGCTAAGACCGAGCGTAGATGCTGCCTCCCACTGCCCGTTCTGGACTGCAACTATACCGGCACGGATGATTTCAGATAGATATGCCGCATTGTTAATCGCAAGTGCAAGAATACCGGCGACAACGGCGATCAAGTGAATGCCAAATTCAGCGAGTCCAAAATAAATCAAATAGATTTGTACTAGCACTGGCGTATTGCGAATAACTTCCACATAAATTGTAGAGAGTGTGTAAGTTGACTTGATATTTTTATAGTAGCGCGCCGTGGCTAAGAGACTCCCAAAAAGAAACGACAAGACAAACGATACGACCGTAATCCAAAATGTATTAACAGTTCCCATGAACAAGAACCCAAAATTATCGATCGGCGTAAACCAGTTCATCATAAGACTATCCCCTATCAAAAAGTTCGTCCGCTCGCGGCGGACGAACTATCATGAGGTTGGTGCCAGTGAAGAAACCATTGGCATGGTTGGATTGACCGGATACGGAGGATACACACCAAACCATTTCTTATAGAGGGCAGCGTTTTCACCGCTCGAGTTCATATCAAAAATAAAAAAGTTTAGGTAGTTCAGCCAATTTTGATCACCTTTTTTTATACCGAATGAATTATATTCAAGTGGTACCAGTGAACCTCCGACGACTTCCAGCGATGGGTTCATTTTTGCTTGATATTGAAGAAAATTTGAATCCTCAATAAACGCGTCGACAATGCCGCTTTTCACCCCTTGAATCGCATCTGCCGACGTATTGAAATAATGAACCTTTGCACCAGGGGCGACTTGCTTCACAATCTGATCATCGGTCGAACCTGTTGTCACGCCGACCGTCTTTCCGTTCAAGTCGGAAAGTTTGTTAATACCACTACCTTTTTTTACGATGAGGCGTTCTCCAGCCACGACATACGGATTAGTAAAATCAACCGACTGCCAGCGAGCTGTCGTTTGCGTAAAGTTACCGATGACAACATCCACTTTGCCCGTCTGCAAATCAGGAATTCTCGCCTGCGCAGTTACGTCCATGATATGCAGGTTTTGTGGAGGCACGTTTAGACTTTTTGCAAGCGCTTTTGCCATATCCACATCGTAACCTTCCGGTTGCCCATTAGGCGATTCCAAACCAAACGGTGGAAAAGAAAGGATACAACCAACAGTTAACGTTCGAGTAGACATCACTTTCTGTAACACGTCTGTATTTCCTGTTGAGGGTGATCCGATAGCTGCAGAATTTGATTGCCCGTTTGATCCTCCAAATGCAGCACACCCGGCGACGCCCCCCAAAACAAGCAGCGCCACCAACGTGCCAGTAACACCTTTCATCTTTTTTGAGTTCATTCTTCGTACACCCCTTTTTAGACGTTTTTCCCACGCGCATCCACGCGAATATGTGTAACCACCTTTTCCCCACGCACGCCAATTAGTTCATCGCAAAGATTTGGCAATACGCAGGAATGGTTGGGGATTACCGTTAACCTATCTCCCACTGACAACTCGAATAACGTTGGAAAGCGGAGATATCCATGCTCCTCGTTTAGTTTAAAAATTTCTATTTCTGGATGTTCAATCACATACCCGTACCCAGTCCCAAAATGAACCGAATCGCTACTTAACGTCTTCGACCCCGCATCAATGATTGCCCGTCCAGGTTCTGTTGCGCTCACAACCGTAACAACTACGCGCAAAGCACAATCATTGACTGTTACAAGCCCAGTGGATAACTGGGCCCGATCATGAAAAATATAATTGCCAGCGCGAACTTCAGTGACCTCCCCCATCTCTTCTGCAAACTTACTAGAGATGGATGAACCCCCACTCACAACAGAGATAGAAAATTCATGTTCACGAAGTAATTTTGCAGTTTCAACGAGAAGTCTTGCTTCGGTACGCGCACTTTCTCGCATCAAATCTTTCTCGCCTATGTCATAGATTTGTCCGGCGTATGAAAGAACCCCCACAATATCAATCCCCGGCAAATCTTTGATTTGGTATGCATACGCAAGTGCATCATCACCGGGTTGTCTGCCGCAACGATGAATTCCTCCGTCTAGTTCAATCAAAAAAGGAATCTTTTGTTCGAGACGGATTCCAATATCGCTTATTCCTTTTGCAACTTCTAAAGAATCACCTACAACCGAAACTTTTATTTTTTTAGCTAGCTCATAGAGGCGTTCAAGTTTATCTCTCCCTACAAGTGGAAACGCAATAAGAATGTCGTTGAATCCATGTTCAGCGAACACTTCCGCTTCAGAGATTTTTGCACATGTAATACCTTTTGCACCGCCAAGCTCCTGTTGCAGTTTGGCAAAGTATACAGATTTGTGTGTTTTAATGTGAGGCCTGTGGGAAATTTTTACGGAATTTAGTTTCTCCGCCATTGACTTGATATTCCGTTCGACAATATCAAGGTCAACAACGACGCATGGGGTCGATACGTTCATAATGATCTCCTCCTACATACCCGGACTTGTTCGCTCTTTCGTTGCACGAATTTCATCCAAATAATTGTAAATTGTAAATTTTGATACATCAAAAAACTGAGCAACGCGTTCCATGGCGCGCTTTACAGTAAAAAAGCCCTTCTCGTCAAGAAACTCAATCGCTTTCAACTTATCTTCCTTTTGCATATAAGCGACGGGTTTGCCAACAATTTTGACCGCTTCATCGAGCATTTGTTCGATAATGTCACTGATATCGCTGACATATGACTCTTCGACATTTTCTCCTGTTTTTGTAAATTCATTAATTACATTTGCTGCCATCAAAAAATCCGTGATGTTGTAGTTGATACATATCGAACCTATCGCCAGTCCCTCATCATTTCGTATATATATGGATGAAGACCGTAACGTCTTTCCGTCTTTTGTACGAGACATATAGTTGTAAATGTCACTTTCTTGAGCTTTTTTACGCAGTGCTTCTAGACCGAGATTAGTACTTGAATCCCCAATCTTCCGACCAGTGATATGACCATTTTCAATTGCCACAATCGAATGTTCAATGTCATACAGATCGTGCAATACAACTTCGCAATTGTTTCCCAACGCGGCTGCAAGTGCCTTTACGAGTGGCTTCAAAAATCCGTGTGCCTCTTCTAACAATTTCATTCATCATTCACTCCTATTAAAATATTAGTACAATAACAAAAAAACATCAAGGTATAATTAAAAAAAAATTGTAATACTACTACAAAAAATATCGAAACATGGTTAATTCAAGATGCATATTAATTATACACTCAAGTTTCGCACCGTAAAAACCAAGCAATCCATTAGCTTCACTAAGACTATAGTACATTGAAAATTAAAAACATACCCGCTTTTAATAGACTGATATTGCCGAGACAACAACCTACATAAAAAGTGAGAGTGTTTGTTTCATGGTACGTAAATCCCAACAAAAAGATCAACTCCAATATATGATTTGTGTCAAGTTCTTTTCATGAGCATGGTATTGCTTTTCTATTGAAGCAATTCAACGTCCGTTAAGAAGATGGCACCCTCATTCTGAAGGTGTTTCAGTTGCGTTTTCAATTCGCCTTTCTTGGACACAGTCTGAGTAGAGTACTGAATGAGCTGCATATTCCGATGAAAGTTGGCTCACCCGCAAATTAGTTGCTCCCTCATCATGTGGAAGTTTAGCCCAGAACACTTCACCAGCACATGGTTCGGCAACAGGTAACCCAGTGGCTGGAAAGAGACTCCTCTGTAGCGCAGGCTTTCTCAATGACTCAAGAATTTCTTAAGGCCATTCATCGACATAAACCTGCACGATTGCAACAATGGCTGGCGGAGGCAGAGCAAGGTGCGATTCCAAAATTTCATTCCGTAGCCCGAGGACTACGCAGGGATGAAGCCGCCGTGATGGAAGCTTTACAGTGGCCATACAGCAACGGACCCACGGAGGCAGCCGTTAACAGCCTGAAGACCGTCAAGCGTCAGATGTTGGGCCGGGGGAAATTGGATCTGCTACGAAAACGCTACTTGGCCCTGGCAGAACGTCGTCATTGGTACAAACGAACCCAACAACCGTCCTCAGAGCTCGTGCAGGTTTTAAGCGAGGTCCCGTGACGAATTAGCCAGCAGAAGGCCTTGTCCGTCGACTAGAATCGAGTTCGTTATTTTTGGCCTGTACAGACCCAAATGAAAACAATAAGTAAATTATCATAATTAAAGGATATTATAAGATTAGGCAAAAGAGTATTAAACCCATTTAATGGGCTTGTTTTGTAGTGAGGAGTTTGTCATCAACTAATTTGCGGGAGAGCCAACTTTCGTTGGAATCTGCAACTGTTTGAGGCTTACGTACTTCAGTTGGGCACGCGAGATGTCCATCTTCGCCATTGCACACTAGGTTGGTGAACGGGATAAACGTATATCATGCGTATCATTCAGCACTAGGTTGGCCAAGCCCGTGCTAAAGAAGACTTCTCTGACATCAGTCGTGTCTCCATTGATGAAACCGCAGTTACGCGCGGGCACAAGTATGTCACCGTAGTCACTGATGTAGGCAAGAGAAAGGTTCTTTTTGTTATACCAGGCAAGGACGCTACCACTGTTGAAGCGTTTGCCCAAGATTTTGGTAGAACATAACGGAAACCCAGAACAGATCAAAACAGTTTCCTTCGACATGTCCCCAGCTTTTATTGCTGGTACAAATAAATAGTTTCCGAAAGCCACGATTACCTTTGACAAATTTCACGTTGTCAAAGTGCTTTCCGAGGCGGTCGACGCGGTTCGCAGGGAGGAAAAACGGAAGTACCCAGAGCACAAACTCACTCGTTATGTATGGCTAAAAGCCCTACCAACTTAACAGCAAATCAACGTGAGCAACTGTCCACGTTGAGCCAAGAAAACCTGAAGACTGTAAGGGCGTATCACTTACAAATGAATTTCAAAAAACTCTAGGAGCAGCCAAATGTGTTAGCCAACTTATTTTTAGATAAATGGTATTTCTGGGCAACACACTGTCGCATGAAACCGATGATTGAAGCAGCAAAAACGATTCGAAGGCATCAAGACGGCATTCTATCCTGGTTCGATACACACGTCACCAATGCCATGGTAGAGAGTCTCAATAACCTCATTCAGGATGCCAAACGAAGAGTGAAAGGTTACCGTAACACAGAGAACTTCATTACTATTATCTATGTTACTGTTAAGTAAGCTAAAGCTGGAGCTAACCATTTAAAGTGACGAAGAAGCACCAGAATAGACACGTTCCACCCATATCAATTTCGCTAGTGCCGAAAATGATTGTCTAGACAAACGGGTCCGCCTTAGAGTCTCACTCTAGCCTATTACTATGAGGCTCTACCTTTTCTTCCCCGGCAACACCCGAGCACTTGCCTCATCTAGAACAATGGTCACGTCCCGATGCAACTGAACTATACTTGCCGGGATGTCAGTACGTACCTCACCTTGAATCGCCCTTGCCACAATATCTGCTTTTTCCTCACCGAACGCCATCAGAACAATTTGTTTGGCTTGCAGAATCGCCTGAACACCCATGGTGATGGCCGACTTCGGAACCTCTTCCAAGCTAGGAAAGAACTTTGCGTTATGAGCGATGGTATCAGGAGTCAGATTGACCACATGCGTTTTCGACTGAAGCAAGTCATTCGGCTCATTAAATCCGACGTGCCCATTGACGCCGATTCCGAGCAATTGAAAATCAATCGGATAACGGCTGAGGATGTCATCATACCTGGCGCACTCGACAACTAGATTGCTGGCTGCGCCATTCGGGATGTGAATGTGTGACGCGGGTATATCAACGTGACGAAACAAGTGCTCATGCATAAACCGATGATAACTCTGTGGGTGGTCCGCTTCCAGGCCGATGTATTCATCGAGGTTAATCGTGATAGACCGGGATAAGTCAAGTCCACAGTGTTCCAATCGTACCAGCGCCTCATAGAATGGCAAGACGGTCCGCCCGGTCGCTAGCCCGAGGACGGGACGCTCGGTCTGCTGAACCACCCGCTCCACGAGTGCCGCTACATATAACCCTGCATCATATTCTGACTCAAAGACACGGATTTTCAACATTCATACCTCCTGAGAACGGGATCGAAAGTTCGTTGATATCTGACACACGGTCCCGCTGTCCCGAGTCGGGTCCCACGTGATGATCCGCGGCGCGAGGAGTGCAAGCGTATTCTCCGCTCAGCGACTCACTTCTTCAACAACTGTGCAGCCGCTTCATCTAGAAGCAGTGTGCAATTTGGATGACGTCGCATTAAACTAGATGGTACGTCTGATGTTTCTGGTCCGTTTACGGTGAGATGGACGATTTCTGCCTTGTGAGCACCCGTGGCCAAAATAAGAATTTCCTTCGATTCAAGCAGTGTCGCTAATCCAAGAGTCACTCCCCAGGATGGAGTCTTATCAAAACCATACTTTTGACTGACGTTGAGGGTACGATCGGCAAGTTGAATTTTCCGGGTCCTAACTGTCGCCTTCGATCCAGGCTCGTTAAACCCGATATGACCATTTATCCCAATGCCGAGAATACTCAGTGTGAGCCCTCCCATATCGGCAATCCTCTTGTCGTACGCCTCACAGTGTACGTCAAGATCATCGGTGTTGGGTTCCAGATAGTAAATTTGCTCGACAGGAATGTCCGTTTCACTATACAGCTGAGTCTTCATGCGCGAGATGCAGCGGATCGGATGGCCGGGTTCCAACTCGCCCCATTCGTCGAGTCCAAATGCCTGCACGTTGGCAAGACTCAGCTTTCCGTGTTGATAGCGATTGACGAGTTCGCGATACAGGGGGAGCGGTGAATCTCCGGTGGGAAACGTGATGTTCGGAGCCTCTGTATTTTCAGTCACTCGTTGGACAATGTCGGCAGCGGTGTTTCCAAACTTTTCAGGAGATACGACGACGATGTTCAAATTTTTCACTCCTCTAGTTGAGCTTGCGCGCCCGTGCTTAGCGAAACTGATGCCCGATGGGCCAGCACTTAGGGAGACTTGATGTCAGTCTAGTGCTAGGCGTCAGCCGTAGCGCCCCAGGTCGACGCATGTGGAATTGAGATTAACCTTTTACGCTGCCCGCCGTCATTCCGCCCACGATGAAGCGTTGGAACAAGAGGGCGAAGATAGTCGGCGGAAGGGCGGCCAGGACACCGCCTGTCGCGATCATGCCAAAGTCGGCCACATTCTTGCCGACGAAGGAGGCGATAGTGACCGAAATCGTCTGAGCGTGAATCGTGGAGGTCAAGATTAAGGCGTACAGGAATTCGTCCCAAGCGAGGAGCAGGGCGAAGACGGCAGTAGCGATAATCGCCGGGATCACGACCGGTACGATGACGCGAATGATTGCCCCGAAGTAGGTGCAGCCATCCACCCGTGCGGCTTCCTCCAATTCTCCCGGCACACTGACCAGGTACCCCTGAAGCACCCACACAGTGTACGGCAGAACAAAGCTCGAATACACCAGCATCAGCGTGAACTTTGAGTCCAGCATGCCCGCTCTACTAAAGATGATGTAGAGTGGCATGACGAGCGAGATCGAAGGAACCATGTACGTAAATAGGAAGGAAAACAGCAGAGATCGCTTGAATCGGAAGTTGAGCCGAGCAAAGGCATAGGCCGCGAAAAATCCGACGATCAAGCAGACCACCGTGACCACGATGGCGATCTCAATCGAGTTCCCCATTGCGTGCCGGAACACGTAGGCGGGTGAGTTCGGATCGCTGCTTTGGAAGATTTGCGCGTACCGACTGAATGAAAAATCTCGCAGTCGAATCACGACCGGTACGGAATAAAGGTCCTGTGTCGGTTCGAGGCTTGAAATGATGAGCCACAGGAAGGGGGCCGCAGTGCAGAACACGACAATCAACGCAAACACATATTTCACCGTGGACCACATGGTGCGAGACGCTCTGCTCTCGACAATCATTTGGATTCCTCCTCTGTCTTCAAGAGCCGTGAGTAGACAATCGTGAAGATGAGGGTCAGCATGGCAATGAGGTAGGCAGCGGCAGCCCCACGCGAGATGAACAATTGGTTAAACGTTGCGTCGTACGCATAGTACGCAACAGGCATCGTACTGTTTGCAGGGCCCCCACCTGTCATGGCGTAGATGATGTCGAAAACCTTGATGGCATCGATCGTGCGAATGACAAGAACCACGAGAATGACGTTTTTTAAATAAGGAAGGGTGATGCTAAAGAACGATCGGATCCGGCCAGCACCATCCACAGCTACCGCCTCGTAGACATCTTCCGGAATCAATTGCAGTGCGGCCAGAACCAGCATAGCAACCAACGGGATCATCTTCCACGCATCGGCGATAACAACCATATTCATGGCTGTCGCTGGGCTCCCTAGCCACTGATGATACGTCTTTGTGAGATGTAGCCACACCAGAAAGTTATTCAGGGCTCCATAGCTCGGATTGTAAATCCACCGCCACATCGCGCCGTTCACAATGGTCGGTATGGCCCACGGAATAACGATGAGCCCTCGCAACAGCCACTGACCGTGAAACTTGGCATGGAGCAACATCGCGATTGCCACGCCAAGGATGAACTCAATCACGAGTGACAAAATGGTAAAGTGCAAAGTGCGGCCTAGCGAACCCCAGAAACCTGGATCACTGAGCAATTTGGCGTAGTTTTGAAGACCAACGAACGGGGTCCCCCCCGACATGTCCAGCAAATTGTAATGCTTGAGACTGTCCGCGAACGTCATGATCAAAGGGATGAGCACGACGACCACCACAATCAGGAACGCTGGAAACAGGAGCACGTACGCGAGCCTCTGTTCACCTTTATTGGCTGGGGTTTTCATAATGTCTGTATTCACCTCTTATACACGTAGGTATCAACCTGGCAAGTCACACGCCCGCCAGGCTGACCCACCAAAACCCATGTTACTGGTTCTGCTGCGAGTTCCATTGACTGACCGCATTATTCATCGCCTGTTGCGGTGATTCCT
The DNA here is from genome assembly GCA_003584005.1 of Alicyclobacillaceae bacterium I2511. Lineage (GTDB taxonomy): Bacteria > Bacillota > Bacilli > Alicyclobacillales > Alicyclobacillaceae > QXHL01. Next base: position 55,645 of record QXHL01000009.1, read on the forward strand.
GCCCGAGCAGTGCCTTTTGAATCTGCACCTGAAGGATCTGAGATAGGGTTTGATACTTCACAACCGATGGGCGGTTTATCATGTCGTTAAATTGAACCGATGCGGCCTTCACCATCGCCGGTTCAGTATTGATGACAGTTTGTTTCTTGAGCGAAGACTTATAGAACGGCAGGGAAAGTGCCGCATACTTTTCCTCTACCTGACGAGAGGACAGGTAATCAATGTATTCCAGGGCTTGCACTGGGTATTTCGTATTCTGCGCGATGGCAAGGCCCATCGCCCCGTTCACGGATGGAGCCGGATACGGTACGGTCGAGGTTCCCGGCAACGGTTCCACATCCACTTGCCCGGCCACTTTCGACTGGGTCTTGTCGTTTTCCAGCGCATATGCATACGTCCAGTTCAACATAAACGCTGCTTGTCCCTGGGACATGACTTTACGAACATCGTCTTCAACTGATTGGGTGGAAGCAGGGTTAGACAGTCCATCCTTTAGACTATTCACCATGAAGTTCAGGGCCTGCATGGCACCACCTTGATTTACCACCAACTTACCATTCGAATTCACGATTTGACCGCCGAAGTCGGCGACAAGCGCGGCGTAGTCACAAACGAGTGCTTCGTTTTGCGACCAGCTCCAATCAAGCGGGTATTTCACGATGCCCTTTTGCTTCAGGATTTTCGCGTCAGACATCACCTGATTCCACGTCGTCGGTTGAGACGTGATTCCGGCCTGCTGCAGCATGTGCTGATTGTAGTAAAAGTACTTCGTATCCATAATCCATGGCAACCCAAAGTATTGGCCGTTGTAACTGACTGTGTTCAATGCCGCTTGATACGCGTCCGAATTCACACTGGCCGGAATGTCTTTGGTGATATTCATGAGGAATCCGGCCTTCGAAAATTCCGGACCCCAGATGGTATCCGTCAAAACCGTGTCGTACCCAGCTCCACCCGTAGCGAGCGCAGTGACGATCTTGTCATGCAGCGATTCATACGGGACAAACGTCAGATTGACCTTGATGTTCGGATGAAACTTCTCGAATGCCTTGGTCATATCTTCAATGTTTTGCTGGCTGTAACCTGCTTGCTGCATAAACAAAGAATTCAATGTCACCGTTTGGTTCGTTGCCGGTGTGGTGTTATTCGTTGGTATGGGCTGTCCGCAACCTGCCACTACCAGGGATAAGCCTGCTCCAGCAGAAAGAATGGTTGTGAGTTTTTTCATTTTCATAGAAATACCTCCTCCTTTAGTCTTTTATCACTTTGAAGCTCAATAATAACCAGGAACCACCGTGAGGTTACGAACTGAAAAGTTGCATGTTCCCAGTTGCCAATAAGGCAGTTGCTGCAGCTCCATAGGCCGATGCGTCTTCACCAAGTCCGGCTGGTACGAGTTCAAAGTCGACTGGAATTAATTTGTGAACCCGAGATTCAATACGATGAAGAAAATCCTCACCAGCCTGTGCAACACCTCCTCCAATGATGATGCGTTGCGGATTCAGAATGGAAATAATGTTAGAAATCGCGAAGGCTAAGTACTTCACCATGTTATCAACCAGGTCTTGCGCAAGCTCGTCACCATTTCGCATAGCCGCAAAAATGCCCTCTGCCGTCGTTGTACACGTTAATACCGTATCTGGATAACGATCCAGAAATGTTGGAATTAGCTTCTCTATTCCTCTGCCGGATGCCATTGTCTCGAGAGGGCCAAAATGTGATACTTCGATGGTCTTGTCTTCAAGCGGATTGACCTGCAAATACCCAATTTCACCCGCGAATCCTGTAGCTCCGCGGTACACTTGTCCATTAATGACAATTCCCGCTCCAATCCCAGTACCAATGGCAAGTAACGTTACATTGGAGAATCCTGTTCCGTTTCCACGCCAACATTCTCCGATTACCCCCATATTTACGTCGTTATCGACAAATATGGGATTAGGCAGTTGCTCTTTAAAGAAGTTCCGAACATTAATTTGTTCCTGAAATAACCCAGGAGCAGAAATAATCTCCCCGGTCTTGTAGTCCGTAATTGCTGGAACCCCAATACCCGTTGCTACAATTTTTTCCTGCTGGACGTTGCTTTCCACTAAAAATTTCGTTATTTCATTGCGGATATTCTCCAATGCACCCAACCCTTCGCGATGCGAAGAGAACTTAAGCCGTTGGACAACGTTGCCTTTTAAGTCTGCCAAGAGTGCGATTGTTTTGGTACCGCCAATATCTATCCCAAGTGCGTACTTGGCATTGGCAACGAAGCGTAGATGAACGGGCTTTCTTCCACCCTGTGAGGTGGATTCACCCGTTCCTTCTTCGCGAAGCAATCCTTCATCAATTAGTGATTCGACGATGTCCGAAATGTTGGACCGACTCATTCTTAGGACTTTTGCAATTTTCGCCCGCGACACAGGCTCATGTTCTTTCACAATTTCCAGAATGTTGATTCGGTTTGTGTTCCGAATGCCGGCCAAGGTCCCTTTTTCCAATTTCAATTTTATGTCTCCTCAAACGTTGAACTTTGATAACTCTACCCTTGATGAACTAAGCAAGTGCCTAACCTCTTCGGCGACGAACTATCATGCTAACTTTATGTTAGTTTGTATTGAGACCGAACTAATTGATCTTCATGATAGAGCAAATCTATCTATGTTGCAACCCCTTTTTTAGAACAAGAACTATTGACTATATGTTGATAAAGGCTCTTCGCCATTCTGAAAGTTGAGTCCGTATAAGAGGACCTTCGACTGCGAGGGTTGTCACCGAACACCATCGTCGCCTATATACGAACCGTCTGAATTTTTCTCGAGTTTTGCGGACGCCCAGCGGATCAACTAGATGTCCAAGAGGTTCGTCAGTTCCTGTTGTACCACATCCACGAGAAAAAGCGGTCTGCGATAACGGTCAACGTCTACAATGCGGCGATCCGGTTTCTCTTTGTAGTCACTTTGAATCGTACCTTCAATCCCTTGCAAATTCCGCGCCAAAAAATGCCCAAAACCCTTCCGCAGGTGTTGAGCCGCCCAAAATTGCATCCATTCTGGAGTATTGCCACAACCTGAAGCACAAGTCTCGGGTATTCTATTGCCAAAAGCCGAGACACCAGGCCCCCAATCTCGAAAGGGGGCCGCCCTCTTACCCCCGCTCGACAATCATCGCCACACCCTGGCCCCCACCGATGCACAAAGTGGCCAGTCCCCGCTGCAAGTCCCGCTTTTCCATTTCGTACAACAGTGTCACCAATATCCGTGAACCGCTGGCCCCAATGGGATGCCCCAGGGCCACCGCACCCCCGTTGACATTCACGCGCTCTTGGTTCAGTCCCAACTCTTTAAGAACCACAATCGATTGACTGGCAAATGCCTCATTGACCTCTACCAAGTCGATTTGACTCAAGTCCAGATTCGCCTTGCGCAGCGCTTTGCGGGTGGCCTCTATAGGCCCCAAACCCATGTACGCCGGGTCCAAACCGACGCTGGCATAACTGACAATTCGCGCCATTGGCCGCAGCCCCAACGTCCGTGCCCGCTCTCCACTACACAGCATCAGGGCGGCCGCCCCATCATTAATCCCCGAGGCGTTGCCGGCCGTCACCGTCCCCCCCTGCTTGAACGCTGGACGCAACTTCGCCAACACCTCTGCAGTGGTCCCAGCTCTCGGGAACTCATCTGTATCCACCCACTTCGGGTCCCCCTTTTTCTGGGGGATGGAGACCGGCACAATCTCCTCCTTAAAACGTCCGCTTGCAATCGCCTGTAGGGCTTTTTCCTGACTCAACGCGGAAAACTCGTCTTGCTCTTGGCGACTGACGTGAAACTTCTCCGCCACGTTTTCCGCAGTGATTCCCATGTGGGCATCCACAAAGGCGCACCACAGGCCGTCTTTAATCAGGACGTCCTCGACCGTTTGTGGGCCCATGCGGTACCCTTGCCTGGCCTTTTGCAACAGGTACGGGGCATTGGACATGCTCTCCATCCCGCCAGCCAGCACCACCCCATTCTCCCCGGCACGAATGGACAAATCTGCCAACATCACGGCCTTTAACCCCGATCCGCAAACCATGTTCACCGTGGTGTCCGGAATACTTTGGTCTAGGCCCGCCTTCATGGCCGCCTGACGGGCCGGGTTTTGCCCCAACCCTGCCTGGAGCACGTTGCCCAAAAACACCTCGCCAATTTCACCAGGGTCCACCCCTGAGCGTTGCACCGCAGCGGAAATCGCAATGGACCCGAGTTCCGCTGCAGACAGGGAAGACAATCCCCCTAAAAAGTTACCAATTGCAGTCCGTGCTGCTCCCACAATCACCACATCATTGTCCGTCATTCCATCTTCTCTCCTTCGCATTGCTCATCTTTTTCAAGTGCGCGTCCGACACTCACGCCATAACCTTCAGCCGGGGGGACACCCGCAGCTTGGGCTCTGTCGCAGCCTGCACCTGCTCCACCGTCAAGCCGGGAGCAATTTCCACCAACACCAGCCCGTCTGCCGTCACATCCAGCACCGCCATCTCCGTGATAATTCGGTGCACTACCCCCTTGCCGGTCAGGGGGAGCGAACACTGGCGGACAATCTTCGCATCCCCATTTTTCGAGACGTGCTCCATCGTGACAATCAACCGCTTGGCCCCGTGGACCAAGTCCATGGCTCCCCCCATGCCCTTGACCATTTTCCCTGGAATCATCCAGTTGGCCAAATCTCCCGTTTCCGAAACCTGCATCGCACCGAGAAAAGCCACATCAATGTGGCCCCCGCGAATCATGCCAAAAGACTCCGCAGAATTGAAGTAAGCCCCCCCAGACAGCAGCGTCACCGTTTCCTTGCCTGCGTTAATCAGGTCCGGGTCCACCTCGCTGTCCAATGGGTAGGGTCCAATCCCCAGCATCCCGTTTTCAGAATGCAAAATGGCCTCCGTTCCCTCCGGAATCTCGTTGGCAATCAGCGTCGGCATACCAATTCCTAAATTCACATAGTTGCCATTTTCAATCTCCTTGGCAGCCCGTCGAATAATTCTATCCCTGCTGTTGTCCATGGTTCACACTCCTCCACACTTGGACGTACCTCTGCACCCTCTGATGAATCCCCCGCTTGATGAATAGCCCCCTCTGATGAATCCACCGCCTGATTCAATTACCCCCGCGTAGTCCGCCGCTCAATCCGCCGTTCGTAGTGAGCCCCTTTCACCACCCGCTGCACATAGATGCCGGGGGTGTGCACAAACTGGGGGTCCAGCTCGCCCACGCCGACGATTTCCTCCACCTCGACAATGGTGATTCTTCCCGCAGCCGCCATCATCGGGTTGAAGTTTTGGGCCGTTTCTCGGTAAATCACATTGCCCATAGGGTCCGCCTTCCAGCCCTTAATCAAGGCGTAATCGCCCACAATGGCGTGTTCCAATAGGTACTCGCGACCCGCAAAGGTACGCGTCTCCTTGCCTTCCGCCACGGGCGTTCCCACCCCTGCTGGCGTATAAAAAGCGGGAATCCCTGACCCACCGGCCCGCACCCGCTCCGCCAAAGTTCCCTGGGGCACCAGTTCCACCTCCAACTCGCCGCTGAGAAACTGCCGCTCAAAAGTCTTATTTTCGCCCACGTATGAAGAGGTCATCTGACGAATCTGGTGATTTTGCAACAGAATTCCCAGTCCCCAGTCGTCCACACCACAGTTGTTGCTGACACATGACAGGTCTTTAATGCCCAAATCCCGTAAGGCTGCAATCAGGTTTTCTGGAATTCCCACCAAGCCAAACCCACCTACCAGCAAGGTGGCCCCATTGGGAATGTCGCTAACAGCCTCTTTTGCAGAAAGGTAAACCTTGTCCATCCTCTGTGTCTCCTTTCCTGTGCCCCATAAAACGCTTTCAATTCGCATACCTTACTACTTTACCATGACTGTGCCTTCATTTCAGCAATATCAACAGTTACCGTTTTTCTGGTAAGATGGTAAATAGCCTTTTTTCAAACAAAAGATTTAGGAGAGATCCAATGATAATCTCCCCTAAATCACTCTATCCGTAGTGTTGGTGTAGTACATCCATTGTAAGGCCCAGTGTCTATGTGTCCGACACGAATTGATTTAAACCTATAGGGTGCGTGTCCGGACCCCTTTCCGGACACGCACCCTATAGAAAGTCTTTTTAAAAAGCTTTTTGAACGATTTGAACCACGCCCACATCCTCCGGAGTCCGTGGAATTTCACCCATGTCAGAATGAGCACAAGCAAGTTTAGCAATCCCCTTTGCACAGTCAATAACGCTCCCACCGCCAACGGCAATAATGAGGTCAATTCCCTCTCATGATTTGATGAAAGGAATCCATTCCTCCGCTCCTCCTCTATTTAGGGTTCCGACAAGCCATCATCGTGCCATTTGCGCAGTTGGTCGCCTCGCAAATGTTTCAAATTGTGTAAAATATCTCTCTGTTCTTCCCCAAACCACGAGTATAGTAACTTATACATGGAGTACAAATGACGATAAGTTTCTACAGCCTCACGTCTGGGGGTATATTGTTTCAGCAGGGGAGGTCGAAGTTTCTCCGAAGCTTCTTCAATTGTGGCAAATCCCCCATCATTTTTACCGGCTGCCACCGCCCCAAAGAGAGCCGCACCTCTGCCAGGAACCTCTTCCGAATCATAAACAGTGACAGGTAACCCACACACGTCCGCATAAATTTGCATGAGTAACGGGCTTTTCCAGGCTAGTCCCCCAGTAGCCACAAGTTCCTCTATTGGAACTCCGTGCTCCAAAAAGTTATCAATAATTCTCTTAGTCCCAAACGCAATGGATTCGAGAAGTGCTCGATAGATCTCTACTGGTGTCGTACTAAGTGTCAGCCCAATTAACACCCCTGATAAGTTGGCATCCCCCAAAATACTCCGATTTCCATTCCACCAGTCTAATACAAGCAAACCGCTTGCACCAGGATACAATTTTGTAGCGTGTTTTTCTAAATATTCATAAATTGATATATTATTCTTTTTTGCAGCATCAAGGTAGGTTGTCGGCACTGCGTGCTCCACATACCAGGCAAGCATATCTCCTACAGCCGCTTGTCCAGCCTCATATCCGAAGTAGCCAGGCAAGACTCCGTCTTTCACAATACCGGTAATTCCCGGTAGACGAATCTCCTGTTCAGTCACTGTTAAGTGACAAATTGATGTCCCCACTACCATAACCAATGCACCTGGTGCATTCACTCCAACCCCGGGGACGCTTACATGTGCATCTATGTTCCCAACTGCAATTGCAACCCCCGGATGAAGCCCAAGAGAATCAGCAAGCTCCGCTCTTAAATAACCAGCACGAGTTCCCATGCGGTAAAACGTTTTTCCTAACTTTTCTGCCGGGTTTGTAAACTGAGAATTCAACCGTTCAAAAAAGTATTCTGGAGGGAGACCCTCTCGTTCGTCCCAGAAAGCTTTGTATCCTGCTGTACAGGAATTTCGCTTTTCTTGTCCGGTCAAATACCAAACAATCCAGTCTGCCGCCTCCACAAAAGCATCTGTAGCACAATAAACATCAGGGTCCTCTTCGAAGACCTCGAGCAGTTTTGGAAAATACCATTCTGGAGATATTCTATCCCCATATCTTGAAAGGAAAGAAGCCCCCATCTCCCTCGCAACTGTATTCATTCTTTCCGCTATAGGTGTCGCAGCATGATGTTTCCAAAGCTTTACCCACGCATGTGGATGCATACGAAACTCTGGCAAATGACACAAGGGAATTCCATCCCGGTTAACTGGCAACACCGTACAAGAGGTAAAATCCACTCCAAGTCCAATGACCTCTTGACGGTTTATCCCAGATTCCAGTAATACCTTAGGAATCCCTTCTTGAAGCACATAAAGATAGTCCTCAGGGTCCTGTAGTGCCCAATCTGGTGATAAATTCTGACCAGAAATATGAAGGGTTCTATCCATGACCCCGTGAGGATAACGTACGATTGTCTTCGCCAACTCTCTTCCATCCTGCAGATCCAATAGGAGTACCCTTCCAGATTCGGTACCAAAATCGATTCCTAAGGAATAACTCATAAAACATTCTCCCTCGTTTCAGCGCGCTGTTGGACGCTACAGCAACATCTACTGGATATTGGCTAAGTCAATGGCCTCATCCAAGCCCTTAAATGTCATGACGGGCAGAACGGGCCCAAAAATTTCTCGGCCACTCGCACATGCACGTACGCCCGTTCTGCCTTAGTTAATCCATAATATAGGAAACCATCAAAGTAGTTGATTCCTATCCTCATTCCATTTCTGTGCCATAAAATCAAATAACCGACATTAGCCTTCGTCTGCAAGGGCCAGCCCATTCGACAGCCCATACGTTCCAAGTTTCGCCTTCATTTCATCCATTTGCACATGGGTTAACAAATTAGGCTGTCCAGTTGCAAGGACGTAATAATACAGGGTGGCCATTTCCTCAAGAACAACGGCTCTGCTGTATGCTGTGGACAGTTTATCCCCAACCGCGACAGCTCCATGATTACGCAAAATAATTCCATAATACTGCTCCCCCAATCCTTTAACAGTTTCCATCGCCAGTTCTTGAGAACCGTAGAGTTGGTAGGTTGTGGTGAGTGAAATTTTGTCACCTCCGAACAGAGCCACCATGTAATGTACAGAAGGAATTTCATGACCCAAGATGGATAACACTGCCGCAAACTGCGAGTGGGTGTGCACCACTGTGTTCACATCAGATCGCTTTTTGTAGATTCCCAGATGCATGAAGGTTTCCGACGATGGAGACAATCCACCAATAGGCCGTCCATCCAAATCAACCACACTTATATGTTCCGGAAGCAGACGTTCGTAGTCTACTCCCGTGGGGGTAATGAGCATGACATTTAAGTTGCGAAAGACACAACTGATGTTCCCTGCGGTTCCTCTTACTAATCCTTCACGCCACATTCTTCTGGCAATATCCACAATAGCTACCTTTGTTTGTTCTAGATCTTTCAATTCAGTCATTCCTTCCCATTCTTATTCTGAATCATTCATCCGCTAATAAATCGCGGAATTAATTGAGTTTAAGAAAACTCGTGTATCCTCTTTCCCACTGCTCATTCAACACTGTGGGCCAATATCGACGGATTTCACAGGACCGCTCAACCAACAAAGGAATGTCTTGTGTACTTCGAAGTTCCCCTGCCGCAACCAGTTGTACCCCAAGATTGCCAAAAACAGTGGCTTCACCAGGTCCTGCAACCACCACTTTCCCCGTTGCATCTGCTAGCCACTGGCATAATGTTTCATTAAGAGCCCCACCGCCAACAATTCGAATTACAGTAAAATGCCTGCCTATCATATGTTCCAAATCCGTAATCACCAACCGATACTTTAGCACAAGACTATCAAACACAGTTCGACACAACTCCCCCACATTGCGAGGTGTCGATTGACCTGTTGCAGCAGCATATTCTTGAATGGCAACAATCATATTTACAGGTGTGAGAAAGTCCTCCGCATCTGGATCTATTAACGTCCTCAGAGGTTCTGATTGCGTTGCAAGAACAGTCAATTCAGCTATATTTTTTTGATTCCCGTCTTCTGAAAAGAGTCTTTCAAGTTCTTGAATTAACCAAAGTCCTGTCATATTCCTCATTACAAGGTAACGCCCATCTACGCTCCTTTCATTTGTAATATCGCGGCGATAAGATACCCCGGTGATAAGTGGTTTATCCGATACAACCCCAATCAGGGACCAAGTCCCACTAGAAATCAGCACTTTGTTCAAATCATCATCAGCCATGGCCGCAAACGCGGATGCAGTATCATGTTCTCCCACGTTAATTACCTGAATGTTCACACCAGATGTCGATTGCAATAGTGTTTTTTGCACAATCCCAAGTACATTCCCTGTTTCAACGACATTTGGAAAAAGCTCTTTGGGAATTTGGATCTGATGAATCAGCTCTTTGTTCCATGACTCTGAAGCCATTCCGAGCAATTGTGTCGTTGAAGCAATAGTGCGCTCCGCACATAGGTTTCCAGTTAAATGATAACTCAAAAGATCTGGGATCAGTAAAAACTTGTCTGCAACGTCGAGAAGATAGGAACGAAAATGGTGCAGATAAGTGAGTTGAAAAATAGTATTAAACCGTAATACCTGAATCCCTGTTCGCATGTACAACTTGCGTCTATCCACAGCTGCAAACACAGAATCCATAGCGTTCTGAAAATAATCATTCCGATAATGCCTTGGCATATCGAGCAGCTCACCTTGTTTATTGATAAGCCCAAAATCCACACCCCAGGAATCAATACCAATAGAAGAAAAAGAAAGCCCTCGTCCAAGAGAGCGATGGAGAGCACTTATTGTTTCTTGATAGATACGAACATAATCCCATATCAAATTGCCGTGAATTTTGGCAGGCGTGTTTGGAAATTGACTTAGCTCCGTGACATGCAACTGATTGCCATCAAATTCCCCTAGCATAACCCGACCGTGACTTGCCCCAAGGTCGACAGCAATACCCCGCCATTGAGCCATTCAACCACCTCCCTCAAATTAAATGAACTGCGGACATCCCAGTTAACGAAATTGCAAATCAACCCGACACGATGATCACATTACCGTACAGACAAGTATCTCCAGTCCGAATAAAACCTTTACCTTGCTTTGAAATCTCCTTAAAATCTATATGGGGTACTGTACGAATGGGAATATCGGGATAAAGAGAACGCAATTCTTCAAATCTCAGTGGGCTCGCTTCTTGTACCTCTTCTGCAACAACCATTTGGTAAATCCCAAACTCATGATGAACCGCGGACAAAACATCCAGCACAGTAGGCAAACCCGCCACAATACTTAAATCAATTCTAGGTAAATGAAGGGGTATAGGAAATCCCCTATCTGTAATCGTAAGATGGTCCGTATGGCCCACACTCGCCAAAAGTTTAAGCAGATCAGGATTCAGAATGCCCTCTTTTTTCACTTACTGTCCACCACTTTCTTCAACACTTCCTGACGCTGTTCCATCGTGACGCGGTGGCTTAACGACATCTCAGGACGTTTGTAATAAAACCAAGTGATCTTATCTTGCTGTGCCACAGCGGTAAGTTCCCATCCTTCCTGCCCCAATTTCATCATTTCACTGGAATTCGTGGAAATCCTGTATTGCCATTTTTGCACGTTTAAACCTCCTAACCATAAAACCATTTATAAGTTTCGTATATTGGGCTGGTTAGTCTGACTTTAAGATATTTAGCTGTTCATCTAGCTGTTTTGAAAATACAGGTCCAGTAATACAGCTCACATTCACTATCTTTAAAACCAGACTAACCAGTTGCCCTTATTTAAGTTTATTCATTTCCGCTTCAACCCTTGTAGCTTGGAACGTACTGCTGAATCGCCTTAATGGCTGCGGGTGTGTTAATGTTCTGTGCCGTTACCAGGTAATAGGGGGTATCCACCACTTTTGGCACAGTCTGCCCCTGTTTAATCTTAATCAATTCTTGTACTGCTTGATATCCCATCTGGTACGGGTACTGCAAAATACTAGCGGTGATATACCCCGCCTTAATGGCTTGCATCTCACCCAAATCCGCGTCAAAACCAGCTACATAGACTTTTCCCTTTAAGTTTTCGTTTTTAATCACGTTGGCTATTCCAAGGGCGGAACGGTCATTCGCACCGAACATCAAATTTATATTTGGGTGTGCTTGCAACAAAGCTTCTGTTTCAGACTGTGACGTGGCCACACTGTTGTTACAGATTTGCATCCCAATAAATTTATAATTTGGAAATCCAGCCATACCATCGTTCCAACCCTGAGGTCTCTCAATCCCTGTGCTTGATTCTTCATTAAAATCAATCACTGCATAGGCACCCTTTGTTCCAATGAGCTTTACCATATACTGTGCAATCGCCTTAGAAGCAGCGATGTTGGATGTCGCCAAAAAACTGTCTGCGACATTTGGACTCACACCAGAATCCACTGTTACAACTGGTATTCCTGCTTTTTCAGCATTTTGTACTGGAGCAACCTCCGATGGACTCTGAGCTGCTAAAATAATCCCATCCACATGTGCGGTTACCGAGTTGTTAATCATAGACAACTGGGTGGCCAAATCTGTCCCACTGGCAGGGGCTTCAAAATTCACAGTCACACCGTACTTCTGCGCCGCATCATCCGCCCCCTGTTTCACTGCCAACCAGTAAGGAGAAGCATTTGACTTAGTAATTAATTCAAAAGTGTAATGTTTGCCACTATTTGTTCCCGTGGATTGAGTCCCATTTGCAGTTGAATTCGGACTTGGAGTGGTCCCTGAATTAGCCTGTGGAGCCGTAGAACCACAACCAGACACCAGCAACATCAGTGTGGCTACGCTGACCCCTGCACCCACCATACTTCTTTTCCGCTGTTTCATCACAATCTCTCCCCAAAGTTATATTTGGTTAACCAGCGTTTTAAGCTATAGAACGCTGACGAAACCCATCAATAAAGACTGCGAGTATGACAACTAACCCCAACAAGACGCTTTGCCAATACGTTGAAATCCCAACAAGTTGAGATCCATTCGATAGTACCGACATCAACAAAGCACCCACCATGCTTCCCCAAATGGTCCCTTGTCCCCCAAACAGGCTCCCGCCGCCGATAACCACTGCCGCGATAGAATTCAGCTGATAATTATCCCCTGCAGAAGGCATGGCTGAATTGACCCAGGCTATCATCACAATTCCACCCACTGCACTCAAAAATCCACTAATGATATAAATCCAGATAAGTTGACGTTTTACATTCAACCCCGCCAAGCGAGCCGCAAGCGGGTTACTGCCAATCGCATAAGTGTACCGACCAAACCGACTGCGGCTTAATACAAAGTGAAAAATCACGGCAATCACAATTAAAAGCAAGGCGATGTCTGGCAATATTGATCCGATCCCGTCATTTCCTAAATTCGATAATACAGTGGGAATTCCAAATACAGGTTGACCGCCTGTAATGACAAGTGCTAAACCAGCACCAATGCTCATCGTTCCCAGTGTCGCAATAAACGGGGGTAATTTAGCCCACGTAACCAGCACCCCATTAAGCACTCCAATCAGCGTACCCGCAAGCAAACCGGCTAGAATAGCTACCCATGTAGGATAGTGTGCAGACATCAACAAAGCTGTTGCAACACCTGTTAATCCAATAATCGATCCCTGGGACATGTCAATCCCTGCGGTGATAATGACAAATGCCTGACCCACGGCGAGAATACCAACGATAGAAACCTGTTGCAGAATGTGAAACAAATTAAGTTCTGTTAAAAACACAGGGGAGAGCACGCTGAAGACGATGACCAATAATACTAGAGCGGCCGCTACCAACGATGTATTGAGTATATTTTTCAGCGCATTAAACGAGTGATTTTTACTGACATTTGAGTCTTTTGTCTCTACCACCGTACCCATACGAATCCGACCCGCCTCTCTACATAGATTGTGCTAGGAGTAAATCGTTTTCAGAAACGCTACTGTCAAATTTCTTTATGATGTTTCCTCGAGACATCACAAAAATTCGATTGCAAATTCCAATGAGTTCTGGATTGTAAGATGAAATGACAATCACAGCCGCACCACTGTCGGCCAATTCATTAATTACGCGATAAATTTCTGCCTTAGATGCCACGTCAATTCCTTTCGTAGGTTCATCAAAAATAAAAATTTTCGCACCCGTGGAAATCCATTTCCCAATTGCGACTTTCTGTTGATTCCCACCGCTTAGAGATACAACTCGATGATCTATCGAACCATACTTAAGTTTGACCGCCTCTGCAATCTTCAAAACGAGATTTGCTTCAAATTTTCTCCGCACAAACTGATGCCGTAAAACTGTTTCTCGTCCACCGATAATGTTGGGAAGAGAGATGTTGAAACGGATTGGCATCGACAAGTTTAATCCATCAATTCGGCGATCCTCAGTGACCAATGCAATCCCTGCACGAATTGCATCCGCTGTATTTCTAATTCTTAAACTCTCCCCATTCAAAAGAATCTCCCCGTTTGTATATTTATCCGCTCCAAATATCATTCGAACAAGCTCAGAACGTCCGGACCCAATCAGTCCAGCAATCCCCAGTATTTCTCCGTACTGAACCTTCAGACTCACCGGTCCAATGCCTGGCCGTCCAAAATTTCTTATTTCCAAAGCCGTACTCGCAGAAGGGTTATTCATCCTCACTGGGTAAAACTCTTCAATTGAATGTCCCACCATCATATCCACAATCTGACGCTCATCAAGTCCACTGACTTCTCCTGTATAAGCTACCCGACCATCGCGTAAGACCGTGCAACGGTCCGCGATCGCAAAAACCTCTTCAATATGATGGCTGATGAAAATAAGTGTCAACCCTCCATCTCTCATTGCCCGCATGACAGCAAAAAGTGAATCTGTCTCAGCCTTTGTAAGTGAGGCCGTGGGTTCATCAAGAATTACAATTCGTGGGTTTTTTGAGATGGCCTTGGCAATTTCACAAATCTGCTGTTGACTTACATTTAAGTTACTCACACGCCGCTTCGGATTAATATCTACACCCAGTCTTTCCAAAACCTGTTTAGCAGTAGTGTAAGCACTCTTTTCATCTAATAATCCCGTCTTTAATACGGGCTCTTCCCCAATTACAATGTTTGCCGCCACGCTCAAATGCGGAAACAGGCTAAGTTCCTGGTATACGATAGAAATACCGATGCCTTCCGCATCTTTTGGCGATGAAATAAGAACTTCCTTGTCATCGACAAACACTTTTCCGCTATCCGCTGTGTACGCTCCCGACAAAATTTTCATCAAGGTACTTTTTCCAGCACCATTTTGGCCTACAAGCGCATGAATTTCTCCGGGATAGGCAGTAAATGTGACATCATCCAAAGCTTTGTTTCCGAAAAATGATTTAGTAATATGCTGCAACTCAAGCACTTTAACCCTCCTCACTTTCTTAGTGCGAATGTGAGCTTTTCCCCTATTTCAGTGATACAGCGGTCCCAATGCAGAGCACGCTCGATAATCAGCACTCGTTCCATCCATGGTTCCAAAAGCACCCCACATGCTGGGTCTAAAAATTCTTTCTTCACTGACATTGTGCATGTTGACAGGAATTCGTAACATGGCCGCCAACGTAATCAAATCCGCCCCGATGTGGCCGTAACTGAGAGCACAGTGATTGGCACCCCAGTTGCGCATCACTGAATATACGTTTTTGAACGCCCCTTCGCCGTTTAAATTTGGAACAAACCATGTACTCGGCCAGCTCGGATTGGTACGTTCCTCCAGTACATTGGCCACTTCAGGGGGCAGTTCCACAGTATATCCCTCAGCTAACTGCAATACTGGCCCCAACCCGTCAATCAGATTCAGTCTAGCCATTGTCACAGGCATTCCGCCTTCACTGACATATCGGGATGAAAACCCGCCTCCTCTGAAAAATCCAGCAACGGCCGGGCACCAATTCGTAGCCTTTAAACAGTTTTGCATATCATTCTCTGTAATTTCCCAATAGGGCTTCATGCTGGGTTTGCCATCCACATATTGTTTCCCCGTACCATCCAGGGCTGCAGCCCCAGAGTTGCTCAGATGAATGAACCCGTTTGCAGCGGGCCCCATCAGTTGTTTCCCAGTCACCCGAGCCACAGCCTCTTTACTCCAATACGTTCTTACATCTGCAAAGATTTGTGCACGTTGCGTCAACAAATGACCAAATAACATTGTAACCGCATTAAGAGAGTCTCCCTCGGTGGCAAATACAAAGGGTTCCCTAGGACCATTCCAGTCAAAAGAGGTGGTGAGCATGGACTCCATAAAGTCCCCGTTTGGCAAATAATCTGTCCACTGGCGTTGCCCCTGAAATCCTGCAGCAATCGCGTGATGTCCTAAGGCTTCCTCATCAAACCCCAACTCATTTAGGTGACTATTGCCAATCATGAGATCACGTACTATCAAGGTCATTTTTGCTACATTTTCCCAGTCCTGATCTTTCTGTTCTCGTGTTCTTTGCATTTCAGTTACATTTACATCTCGTCCTTCAGGACACTGTTGTTGAATCCAGGTCATTGCTGCGGAAAATTCCCCCTTGTCATAAATACCAAGATCCATTCTTCGAATTAGCTCCGTCATGTCCACATATTCATTGCGCATTGCCAAATAGTTTTGAAAAAATTTATCGTCTACAATACATCCGGCAATTCCCATCGCCACAGTTCCAATGGATAGATATGATTTCCCTGCCATGGTAGCAACAACTAATCCGGCTCGTGCAAACTGCAATAGTTTTTCTGTTACATCCCCAGGAATACTTGTATCTCCCATATCCTGAACATTCTGTCCATAGATCGTAAAAATAGGCAACCCCTTTTGATTATGTGCTGCCTGTACTGCGGCCAAGTAGACTGCACCAGGATACTCTGTGCCATTAAATCCCCAAATTGCTTTCGGTCGTGTAGGGTTCATATCCATCGTTTCAGTCGGATAACACCAGGAAGGTGTCACCGTGATGGTCAACCCAACATTTTCTTGCTGGAATTTTTCCTCTGCGGCCGCAGCCTCTGCCACACCGCCAATACAAGTATCCGGTATCACACATTCAACGGGTTCCCCGTTTGCATGTTTTAATTCCGAAGTCAGTAACTGTACTACGGAATTCGCTAACGACATTGTAAACTCTTCTAGTGATTCACGAATCCCCCCCCTGCGTCCATCCACAGTAGGACGAACTCCAATTTTGGGAAGTCTGAATACTTGCGAAGCCCCTAAATCTGTTAAGTTCATCAATACCGTCTCCTCTAATTTAGAACAAATTTACTATTGGTTTTAGAACAAATCCGCTATTCCCTTAATTGTTATATCGGTTTCCATCAGACTTCAGAATCAACCCAATATTTTGACAGAATTGCCTTCTCTAAAGGTTGTCGGTAATACAACCCGCTCTGGTAAATCCCCACCTTGCCCAGTAACTCTTTTTAGTAAAATTCCTCCTGACACTTCACCAACTTTTTCAGGGTTCTGAACAACGCATGTCACCTTGGGTTCAACTAAATCTTGAAGCGGAATTTCTCCAAAACTTACTACGGACACATCTTTCGGAATGGACAATCCACAATTTTGGATAGCGAGCAAAACCCCAATTGCGATATCGTTATTTGCACATACAATTGCTGTGGGCCTTTCTTTTCTATGAGTTAATATTTCCTTAGTCAACCTATAACCACTTTTTTGATCGTATTTACCGTATACTATATCTACTTTAACTCCCATTTCACTCATCGCACGATGATAACCCTTTTCTCTTTCAAGAACCGTGCTAATATGACGGCTTCCATTTATTAACGAAATCCGTTTGTGTCCACGTTCCAAGAGATATTTGACCATATGATAAGTACTTTCCTCATTTTCCTCCACTACAAAGTCTACTTGAATTTCACTCGCAACCCGGTCCACCAGTATTACTGGAATACTTTCATCGAAAAACCCATTAATTTTTAAAGACAAATCTGATTGAGATGTAGCTAGAATGAGCGCATCCACTCTTTTCTCCAGAAACACCGTTAACAACGCATTTTCTTTTTCATCTTGGTCATGTGAACTGCCAATTAAAAGCCGATAATTATGAAGACTTAGTTCTTGTTCTAAACTGCCTAGTAGCCTCATGAAATGCGGATTACTCACATCGGGCAACAACACCCCTACTGTCTGGGTTTTTAGCTTACGCAAACTTCGTGCAATATCATTCGGTTGGTACTTTAAAGATTTCATCGCTTTTTCGACTCGCAGTTTCACCTCATCTTTGACGTGGCTTTTATTGTTCAAAACTCTCGAGACAGTGGCTGTTGAAACCCCAGCCAACGCTGCGACATCTTTCACATTTGGCACAGCTTTTTTCTCACCACCAAAATTGTAATCGATTACAATTGGAACAGTCATTTAATAATTAGAGAATATGCTTCAATCTACTTTTCGTCAACCCTTTTCCTCAAAACTCTCTGATCATTTTTTTACTACTTGTGTGTGTCCGGAAAGGGGTCTAGTCAGACCCAAGCAGTGCGAGGAGGCCAGCCCCAAATGCGCACTGAGCGTACGTTTTCGGTACGTGAAGGAGCATTTGGGGCGACGACGCGGCAATGCGTCGGGGAGTTCTGACCCCTTTCCGGACAACCTCTACTTTAAATTCTATCAAGGCTCATCCAATTTTGGGGTGAAGTCAGTGGCAATTGGTGGTGCATATACGTCCAATTGGAACCAGAAAACCCGTGGCCATCGGTAATAAGAGACTCCCATCCGGTACTGGCCCTGATGGCCCCTCATCGATTGCCCGACCGCAAAGTTAAACACTATTTTGGTAACGACGTTTCACTGGGCTTCGTAGACCATTCACATTCCATATAGGGGTTTCTCCTGCAAATCATGCCCCCATCTAGGATTCTCTTGGGAACTGAATCGACGGTCTCAAATAAAGGTCCACAGGACGCTTATGGGCCTTTTCAAACCACTTTTCGCATAAATAAGCGTTCGCCAGGCCTTTATTTCAGCAAATTTGGTGCAAATACGGTGGGAAAACGTGCAATTAGCGACTTTCACACCCTTATTTGCGTTTTCTCCCTCGATATTTGAGGATTTAGCGACTGGGGGACCCTTAATTCAAGAACCGTAAAATTCGAAAAGGCCGAATAGGGACGATTCTAGTGCGTGTCCAAAAAGGGGTCTGGTCAGACCCAAGCAGTGCGAGGAGGCCAGCCCCAAATGCGCACAAAGCGTACGTTTTCGGTACGTGAAGGAGCATTTGGGGCGACGGTGCGGCAATGCGTCGGGGAGTTCTGACCCCTTTTTGGGCAACCTCTTATAGTGTCTATTTCCGTAACCCCTTCAATGGGCAGGCAAGCCAACAAGTGTCCATCCTGCTACTACGAGGTCCCTGAGTCGCCTCCCCGAGTCGCAACCCCCGCCCAACAAAATGGGGGGCTGCAATCCCGTAGTCCACAAATCCCGCACATTCCTCTGTGTTTAATTTGTTACACAAGTTATATTCCACCACTTGCCCGCAGTTGCGCCAACATGGGGGCACTGGGGTCAAGGGTAAAACCCGTTACCTGCCATGTGGGGTCATTCACCAGTGACAGCAGCAGCGAGTGACCCCCCTGTTGGTAAAGATAATCTGCCTTCTGACCATTGGCAGCCACCGTAGTCAAGGATGCTGTCACAGCTGTATGGGATGGCCATAAAAAGCCCAGATATGGACGCTGTTGTATAAATTCCGTCAAAAACGTCGACGTCCAAATATTGTGATCCCATTGACCGTCACTAGAATTTGTCGCTTGCAAAGCACTCTGCATCTGTGTGAGGGCATTGTAAGCATCCACCTGTGGATTGGTTTGCAATGTAGGCTGTGTGTCAAATACCCCGGTTTCATACATGTCCGTTTGCTGAAAAGAATGCCCGTTATACTGATATACCTGGGTGTAGGCACTGTCGTCTTTACTCCCATTGGGGGCCATCAAGTTCCAGTTGTATGTTCGCTGGCTCACCTCTACCAGCGGCGTGCCGTCCTGCAACCAGAGGGCCACACCGTTGTCCCCCACAAAGGATTGCACCAGTTCCGGCTGTCCAGTAGCGGTAAATTTGAACAAATACAACAGTTCATTGTGGGCACCCGCTCCGTCCGTCACAGCCACCATTGCTTGTTGCGGCATCTGCGTCATCCCTACGACCCACTGGGCTTGGGTCGGGAAGTCGTACACCTGTTGATTTGGTGTGACGATTGAAAGTACCAATGGATGAACAGACCCTTGTGTAAAAGTGGCTGTGTTCTCTAACATCACTGCCTGTGTTCCTTGGGGGGAAAGTGAAATACCTTGAGCAAAACTGACAATGGCATGAGGGTGTCTGCGTTGATAGGCCTGCATCAGGGTTTCAGGAACCTGGGTAAATAACTTCCATGTGTTCCCATCCCATGAACTAGCAATATTGATTTTCCCCAGCACCTGCATCACATACCACATTGGCATGTACGTGGTGAGTAGCCGAGAGGACGAGTCTGCCAGGGTCAGGGAACTCACTCTCTTCATAACGATTCCATTCAAAGAAATTTCTGAATTTCCGTTTCCGACTTCAGTAGCGTCCACAGGGTTCACGGGCAGACTGGCTGTCGTGATGTTCCAGTCTCCATGGTCCCAGGTGCTATTCACTCCAACTGCAGACAGGGCGTGCATCAAATACCAAATTGGGAAATACGTCGTGCCCTGGTGAACCACTCCCTTGGTTGACACCACCAAGTGTCCATTCAAGGCCAAAGTGGCATTTGAAAAGGAAAATGAGTTTGCCCTTGCCACATCACCACTTGGACCCACCCAAGCAGAAAACCACACCCAGCCTGAAGCCAAGACCGCTACCAGTGCAATAAACCATGCCCTTCGCTTCACTTTCCCCATTACCCCCACTCCCAGCCACCCAGGGTCTCTTCAACACATGCTCGTGGAATTCTGATTTCTTGCCCACTGGTATCAAAGATATGAGGGGAAAGATTGCAAATATCACACCCGTCCAATTAGAAAATAGATGTGTGATAGGCCGTGGAACGAAAGCACAGTTTAGGCCTGCATCAAGCACAGGACAGGCCTATTCCAAACATAGTCTCGGCCTACCCCCGTTCCATAACCACCCCGAGCATAACCTCCAACCCGGACACGACATCTGCCAGTGCCATGCTGGGTTGATTTCCCTCCGTTACCTGTTTGGGAAGATAGGGGATGTGCACAAATCCTCCTATCACCCCCGGATAACGGGTGTCCAATAAATGCATCAGACCATAAAACAGGTGGTTGCAGACATAGGTGCCGGCACTGTTGGACACGCTGGCAGGGAGGCCTGCTTGTTGCAGGGCCGCCACAATTTTTTTGATAGGAAGCCCCGTCCAGTAAGCCACTGGGCCACCTTGTACCACTGGTGTGTCCAGTGGCTGCTGACCCTCATTATCCGCAATTCGCGCATCATTCACATTGATGGCCACCCTCTCTAGGGTAATTCCAAATCGACCGCCAGCCTGTCCGACACACACCACCACCTGCGGTCGGTACTTGACGATGGCCGCTTCCAAATCCGCCAACGACTTTTGGAATGCGGTGGGCAGTTGCACGCCTACAATTTTGACACCCTCGGCGGTGCTTTTTTCGGTCAGTGCACGCACCGCCTCCCAGGCGGGATTAACCGTCTCACCCGCAAACGGATTGAACCCCGTGAGCAATACACTTATTTTTGTCATCTCAATTCTGCTCCATTGGCAACCAACAGGGTTTCAATGTCCGAACGTAAACTTTCTGGGGTCGTCGCCGAAGCATAGCGTTTCACCACATTGCCTTGCCTGTCCACCAGAAACTTTGTAAAGTTCCACTTGATGGCCTCCGAACCTAAAACTCCCTTAGCACTGCGAGTCAGATACTGGTACAGTGGGTGAGCATTGGGGCCGTTGACATCAATTTTGGCAAACACCGGAAAGGTAACCCTGTAATTCATCTGGCAGAATGCCAGTACTTCCTCTATTGTACCCGGTTCTTGGTGGCCAAACTGATTGCAGGGGAAGGCTAGTACAGTGAATCCACGCGATTGGGTTGCCTCATGTAATTCCTGAAGACCTTTGTATTGTGGTGTAAAACCACATTTACTGGCTGTATTTACAATCAGCAATACTTTCCCTGCGTATTCCTGTAAAGATTGCTGCACACCCGTAGGAGTTTCTACGGAAAAACTATACACGGTGGCCATAGTCATTCCTCCCTCCATTCCTAGTGTACAGAATTTTGAGACATCCGTCCAAAAACAGATCAATTTTACGCAAGCATATTCAGGTCAATGTTTTGATGATTCTGGGCGGATTAACCCTGAATCAGGTCACTGGCAGCGTTGCTGGCCACGGCCCACTGGATGGTTCCAACATTACATATACATACCACAACGAGGTGGGAGCCCCATCAGGTTCCCACCTCGTCCCTATTATTGCATATTGACCAACTTATCTAGAAGCATAAACGTTAGTGGGTTACTGGTACGCCCACCTCAGCCAAAGCTGCTTCTGGGGTCATGTAGGGGGCATTCAGCGCCTCTGCTACACCGAGATAAGTGACATGACCGAAGGCGACATTCAGTCCCTTGCGCAGTGCTACATCTTCGGAAAGGGCCTGGCGCCATCCCTTGTTGGCAATCTCTAGCGCATAGGGCAAGGTCACATTCGTCAGTGCCAGGGTTGCTGTCCGAGGTACCGCCCCCGGCATGTTGGCGACGGCGTAATGCACCACACCGTATTTGACATAGGTGGGATGGTCATGTGTGGTCGTGTGGTCTGTTGTTGCAAAAATACCGCCCTGGTCAATAGCCACATCCACCAACACGGAACCGAGTTTCATACCCGCGACAGTTTCCTCGCTAACCAGGGTAGGTGCTTTAGCGCCGGGAATCAAAACCGCACCCACAACCAAGTCGGCCTGGGAGACCGCACTGGCGATGTTGTGTGGATTGGACACTAGGGTATTGAGGGCATTGCCAAACAAGTCATCCAACTGCCGCAGTCTGTCCACGTTGACGTCCAGAATGGTGACCTTAGCACCCATTCCGAGGGCAATTTTGGCCGCGCTGATACCAACAATACCTCCGCCGATGATGGCCACATGACCACGTTCCACACCGGGGACGCCGCCCAGTAAAACGCCACTACCGCCATTAAATTTCTCTAGGAATTGGCTGCCAATTTGCACAGACATTTTGCCAGCAATTTCACTCATTGGAATGAGCAACGGCAGTCCATGATCATCCTGCACAGTTTCGTAGCCAATCCCCACTACGCGAGCCGCCTGCAAGGCTTTTGCCAGTTCGGGAGCTGCAGCCAAGTGTAGGTAAGTAAACAGAACGAGGCCCTCTCGAAAGTATCCATACTCTGAGGGCAGGGGTTCTTTAACCTTCATAATCATATCGGCTTTCTGCCACACCTCAGCTGCCGTGGCAACCACCTTAGCCTGTGCGGACAAATAGTCGTCATCCGTGAATCCGCTGCCAATTCCTGCGCCACTTTCAACCCACAGGGTGTGTCCTGCCTGCACAAGAGCCTTCACACCAGCTGGCGTCAAGGCCACGCGATTTTCATTATTTTTGATTTCCTTCGGTACTCCGATTTGCATCGAATTTTGCCTCCCATTTGTGTGCGTGTCCGAAGGTGGGAAAGAAGAAGGTAGCCCTCAAATCAAGCTACAACCCTTAGCACACGGGAATCCCCAACCCCAGTTTGGACATCTACTTTACGATGTTCACTATAAGCACTCCAAAAAGAAATGTCTTCATGTGAAGTAAAAGACATTACGCCTGGAACTTGTAGAAATTCACGAATCAGTGCTATCCCGAGGACAAATTTCAGCCGCAAAAAAATATTCAACAAGCTACAGCCCCCAACCTCAATCAGGATCAGGGTGGGAAAAGTTCATCATACGCTCCAATTTCAGGTCAAAGTAGAGAGACATTCGCTGATGCGGGCTGTTTAAATCTGTCCCACCAATTTCTTCAATCCGCTTCAGTCGATATGTCAGGGTATTGATGTGAATGTGTAGCGCCTGGGCGGCGTCTTTCATACTCCCCCCATGGTTGAGGTACACCTCCAGGGTCTCCATGAAATCCGCCCGGTGACGCTGGTCATAACCTCGTAAACGTACCAAGGTGTCATTGATGAGTGAATCCTTTGGAAACGCTTCTAATAATTTGGGGATAAATCGCAACATCCCCAGTTGCCCATATGTATAAATGTTCTCCAATTGTTCTTGAAAAACACCTCTCAATTTGAGAACAGCTTCTGCTTCCTGATAACTTTCCGAAACACGGATGTAGCTGGAGTACACTTGACCACATCCCCCGTCCATTTCACGATGACCGAAGCGCTCGGCTACGGTCCGTAATGTGGACAACACGAAATCCTGACAGGTTTCGGCGACAAACAACCCTGGATTGCCGGGACCCACCAACAAAATTAGGCGGTTGCGACTGTAAGTCTGAAACACTGGTTTGACCCGTTGACTGGTGTTAACCACGTAAGTGACATTGTCCACCCAGCTCTCCTTTGCCTCGCTGCAGGCAAACGTGACCACGGCAAACTGTTTGGGTAGTTTCAAGTTCAGAGCCTGTTTTTTCTCTGCCAACACCTCGTCGGACAAAGTGCGTCCCATCAGCAGTCCCCAAAAAAATTCCCGCTTTGCTTCTTCTTGAACCTGCCTGCCCGCATTCCACTGAATGAGTTTTAAACTGACCACCCGTGCCGCTTGCTTTAGAAAGGCCAGGTCCTCCGCAGAAAAAGTCCGTGTTTCAATCGCCCAAATATATCCAATTAACTCCGATCCGCGGCGGACGCTAATCGCTATGCGGCGGTTCAGACCCACCGAGACGATGGCTGGAATCCACACCGCCTCCGTAGTATCGGCCAGTCTCTGAATGGCCCCCTGCTCCCACAGCGCATCAATCACCCGTTCTGGCACCTGGTGTGACATGATGGTACCTGTGCGCGCACTGTCCGATGTCGCTGCGTCATGGGCACTGTAGGCCAACAAGTGATGGTTTCTGTCCTCAATGGTGACGGGCGCCTGTAACGTGCGACCAATTGTGTTTGCCAGGTCTTCCAGAGAATCAAATGTCATCCGGGTGATGTCGTAATCGGCCACTGCATTAAACTCCTTGCTGATTCTATCGCGTGGGTGGACCCATTGCCACGTGGGTGCACCCATTGCTTGTACATCTATGTTATCACAGGATTCTTATCGAGTGCACTCCAACCGTATGCAATACCAAGGAAGCCTACTCTTCCAATTTGTTCACTGCCGGAGTAAAATGGGAAAGGTAATATTAAAAACGAGCAAACCTTGAGAAATCGAGGGACGCAAAGCCATGGGCCTACGGTGAATGCTAAGGCTGCCAGGTTGCTGATATGGACACTAACTGTGGGTAGATCCGGAATCTCCCATTGAAGTCTCAGCGCCTGGCCAATGCCAGGCGCTTTTTGTGAAGGTCTCATTGGCACAGAGAAAGGAGGTTTCCATCTGCGCATCTGTCTCCAAGTATGATTTTTTAAATCCAGCCTGGAACATTCATCTTACCAAACGCGCCGTAAAGCCCTGCACTTCAGTGCTGGGGAACTAAGGCGCTCGCCGTTAGGCGAATGTTTTGTTCTTTTTAAATCGGTAGCAGATTGATTGCTACGATATACTATTCTTATGGAATACAAATCTAATCACAATTGTGGGAGGTGCTCCGCTTGCTGTCATCAAGCAATACATCGAAAGCCAAAAAAACGTCTAACAAGCGGGAGCACACTCCTTCTTTTATCTGTGAAATCCCTCTTCGCGTCACTCGTCGCCAAGAGCAAATCTTAGAAGCACGGTTTGAAGCAGGACGCCAACTCTACAATGCCCTTCTTGGAGAGGCTAAAAAAAGGCTGGCACTTGTCAGGCAATCTATCGGGTACACGAAGGCCAAGAAAAGCACGAACAAGAAAGAACGGCAGGCTCACTTTGCGGCAGCAAGACAAGCGCACGGATTTTCTGCCTACTCCCTTGAAGCGTTTGCGGATGAAGTGGTGAGAGACCACAAGAAGATTCGTCGGTTGCAACGAAAGCAAGACCGTCAGCGCCGCGCTAACAATCCTGATTGCTACGACGAAAAAGGCCGGGTCATCAAAGGCAAGCGTCCAACAAAGAAAAGCCGTCATCAATGGGAAACTGAAACGGAGTTGCAGGAACTGTATCGTCGAGAAGCAGCCCACCGCAAGACCCTGCACGGACAACTGGCGAATCAGGTGATGGCCATGGGCACCCACATTAAAACCGAAAAACTGAACTACAAAGCGTTTCAAAAGACGTTTGGTCGTTCCATTGGTGTGAGGGCACCCAAGCTGTTTTTCTCCATCCTCACCCGCAAGGCTGAAAGTGCTGGCGGGAAAGTGGAAGAATTCAGCACGTATCACACCGCATTATCCCAAGTGTGCCTTTGCGGCCAGAAGCACAAGAAAAAGTTATCCGAGCGGGTCCACGCTTGCGACTGTGGTGTGGTGATGCAACGAGACTTGTTCAGTGGCTATCTGGCAAAACATGTACAAGAAGGACGCCTGCAAGTCGCTGATGCAAACGAGCATTGGCAGGGTGCGGAACCGCTCCTGCGGACGGCTTGGCAACAGGCGTACAATCCACCTGCGAGTGGTCGACAAGGGCCTTTCAGGACCTTGCCGTCCTCCTTCGGAACTTTTCGGAGTCAGAGCGGGTCGTCCGAAAAAGAGAGTCTGCCCGAGCATAAGGCGCAGGATGTTGTAGCAACGGCGCAAGCCAGCGCGAGAGCCTGCGAGAGTGCAAAGGTATAGGCTTTTAGAACCCCCTGGATTTATCCCCATGGGGAGGTTCAGAGACGGTCATTGACAACTTGCAAAGCCTTGCTGCTCCGCAGAGTACGCCTAGCCCAAGTTCACCAACGCCAGTCGACAATACCACAGGAACATCCAGCAATCCCGCAACTGTCCCAGGAACGACAACCGGGGTGGCACTCACCGCAACCGCCAGCACCCAAGTGCAGGCGGTCGTCACCAGCTTGCAAAGTGACTACCAGGCATTAAACCAGTTCGCTTTGGGAACGGCGTCCTCCGGATTAAGCAGCAGTGGCGCCAGTGTAGACTTGCAGTCTGTCCTCAGCGACCTAACAGCACAAATCAAGGCGTTGCAGTCCCTAAGCCTGAGCGACAGCACGAGCAGTTCCTCAAACACTGGGGACAACTGAACCCAGGTCCATAAAAATAGGAGGGGATACATTAATCCCCTCCTATTTGGGGTAAACTTTGAACAGACTGCTCAAATCAGTGTCTTCTGTTAAACTTATTCAAATTTAAGATCTTGTCGCACCCGCAGGTAGGCAAACCAATACAGCAGGCCCACCACAATGAGGACCGCCGTAATGATGAGGTCCCGCTGTGCTTGCTGTGACAGGGCAATTAGTACGCCCAATACAGCAATTACTGGCGGAATGGGCCAAATCGGCATGCGAAAAGGCCGCACTGCAGATCGATTGCGAATTCGACTGACAATCGCGGATAGGGCAACCAGCAAGTAAATAACCACAATGATGACCCCGGTGAAGGTAATAAGATTGTTGAGAGTGGTGAAATAGCACAGTAGGGCATTGCCTACGCCAAGAAAAACAAATCCCCATTTGGGCACGTGATGCCGGTTCATGCTGGCAAAAAACCGATTAATCGGTGGTGGCCAACTGTGATCCCTTGAAGAATCTAAGTAGATCCTTGCATAGGCCAAGTTTCCGCTCAGGCCCGTGTCAAACATTGCAATCACGACACCAATCAATAAAATGGTGGCCCCAACAGGTCCTGCCACCGATTGCGCGATGTACGCCAAGGGCGCACTTGATTTCATGACCGCCGCGAAATTGGGAATTGCCAGAGTGGCAGAAACCACTGCCAACACCTCTGTGACAATAGAGATTCCCACAGCCACCATCACCGCACGTGGCAGTGTTCGCCGTGGTTCCACCGTTTCTTCAGCAAAGTACAAAGGCCAGTCGTAGCCATTGAATGCAAATAAGGCGGGCACCACTGCAGCCAATAGTCCAGACAATCCGATGCCAGTCAAAGTCCCTGTGGAGTTCAAAATCACCGGATGAAAAAGAAAAGAGGCAGGGTGACGGATGGCTGCAAAGGTCACCCCAATAAACGCTAAAATCACAACCATTTCAATGATGAGCATCACTGTCGCTACCCAGCTGGCCGTGCCAATGCGCTCAAGGGAGAATACTGTAACTAGTACCATCATTACCACTGCTCCCCAGTTAACAGGAATCTGGGGGACTAAAGCATTTAAGTAGGTGGCAGCGGCCACGAGAATACTGGCGGTAATGACCACGCCGAGGACGAGAAACAGAAGCACCGCCACAAACCCCCAGGGTCCACCGAGAACCTCTCGAATAATCCGATACGCTCCACCCGCACCAGGATGAACAGACCCCAGTTCCGCGTACGCAAAAGCCATCGATAAGGCAATACATGCCCCAATAATGAAAGCCCAAAATACGCCCGTTCCTGCCGAACTCAATCCCGCACCGTAAACTAAAAAGACGGAAGTTGTGGGCGAAATGGCAGCAACCGCAATGGCCAGCACCTGGCTTTGACCGAGCACTGGCTTAAACCCGTGTGATGGCTGTTCCCCCGAACTTTTCACAGAATCCACCCTCTTTTTATTAATTTCAATATATTAAATTTACGTGGTACTATTTACACTATATTAATAATTTTCGCGTGTCAATAACTTTATACTGTGTGTCCGAACAGGGGGCAGGTAGGGTCGGTACATTCACACAAAATCGAGTCATTTATGTAGCTTAGTAAAATTCAATCGGAAAAAATTAATATCTTGAAATCCGCCTCCATTCAAACCTATAATGGGGCGCAGACGTGTCATGGGGAGTGTTTCGTATCGACAATGTACAGCATCATCCCGCAGTCTTTGACCTGCACTCTGACATCATCACCGACATTGCCATTCGTCGCGCACAGGGGGAACGAAGCGTTTTTAAAACAAGACACTTTCCTCGCCTTGTGAAAAGCGGCGTCATGGCAGCCGTGCTTGCCCTTTGGGTGGAACCCCACTACCGACAAAACAGTCCCACAAGGCTGTGGCAACTGCTGGGTGCCTTTTTAGCGGATTTGGCAGATTCCCCTGAATGCGTGCGCCTAGTCACAGACAAAGCCTCCCTATTGGAGACCCTTGAAAAGGGGAAATTTGGGGTCTTCCTCGGAGTGGAAGGAATGACATTTGTGGAGCAATGGCCTGTTGCTGGCAATCATGCAAAAACGTCTGCATTGGACCTATTGCCAGAACGACTCCGCGAATCACTCGGAATTGTGCAAGCTCTTGGCCTACGCCACGCCATCCTGGTCTGGGGGGAACAAAACCAATTGGCCGGGGGTCCGGGGGGTTCCTACAACCCACAGGCAAGTACAGGCCTCACCCCGTTTGGGAGGTATACTGTGCAAGAATTGGCAGTGCGCAACATTGTGGTGGATGTCTCCCATTTAGACGAATCCTCCACCGACGGTGTATTTTCTGCCGTCCCAGGGGTTGTCATTGCATCACACTCCAATGCCCGCGCCCTGTGTAATGTGCCACGCAATTTATCTGATGCCCACCTGCGAGAAATTGGACGCAGAAACGGTGTGGTGGGAATCAACGCCTACAGTCGCTTTCTCCATTCCAGTACCGCCACGTTGGACCACTACATTGACCACCTCGTCTATGTAGCCAATCAGATTGGCATTGACCACGTGGCCCTTGGCTTTGACTTTATGGATTATCTTCCTTCCACTCTAGGGTTTCCGGAACAAACTCAGAGCTTAGAGCGCGTCGAGGATGTGCCCAACCTACTGCATCGTCTGAGACAACGAGGATTTAGTACTCGTGAAGTGGAACAAATTTCTTTTTACAACGCCCTGCGGATTTTTGGCTGAGTTGTCCCACGACAATCCCAGCCGCAAGGTTGATTTCAGACAGTAAAGGAGAACCCTATGGAATTTAATTACGCCAAATTGCGATCCGTTCGCCAAGAGCAGGGGTTGACCATTTCGGACTTGGCCGAGAAGTGTGGCGCCAGCGCAAGCCTCATAAGCCAAATCGAACGTGGGAAAGTTGTGCCCACCCTAACAATCTTTCTACACGTGTGCCAGGCATTGAATCTCCCGATGCACTATTTTTTTGAGGCCAACCCAGACGAGGAACTGGTGGTCCGCAAAGACAATCGGAAAGTTATCAAACTGCCAAATTCCCATGTGGAATATCAACTTCTGTCCCCCAATTTACACGGCCAAATTGAGTTTCTGTTAGTTGAAATCCAGCCCGGTCCGGCCGTTGACACTGAGGCTGTGTTCACACATGCCGGGGAGGAGTGTGGTTTCGTGTTAGACGGGGAACTGATTGTGCATTTTAGCACCTCAGATGTCCACCTAAAGGCTGGTGACAGTATCTGTTTTCCCTCTACAACCCCCCACCGTTACCACAATCCCGGCGCAACGGTAAGCCGTTCCGTCTGGGCCATGACACCGCCGAGTTTTTGAGCGACCTGGACAACTTTATCCGCGTCGCTCAAACCCATTTCTTAAATCATCACTCAAACCATCGCTTTACGGGGCAAGCGTCTGCCCCGCCAGAAGATGGTGTGATACAGACCGGATTCTATTTGCGGGACTTTAGTCCCTGTTGGGTGTCAAAAGGCCACTCCCCCCATATTT
Source organism: Alicyclobacillaceae bacterium I2511 (assembly GCA_003584005.1). GTDB lineage: Bacteria > Bacillota > Bacilli > Alicyclobacillales > Alicyclobacillaceae > QXHL01. The sequence goes on from QXHL01000009.1 coordinate 85,906, forward strand.
CGGACAGGCACTAATAGACAATGACTTTGTCCGCCCACAGCGTCCATTCGGTGAGTTCTTCCAGGGTACTCCGGTGAACCCCCGAAATTAGGGCGTCCTCCTGCAGGGCGCGGGCATCCATGCAGGTCCCGCAAGCGCCACATTCGACGCCACGGCGCACGGCCACGGTAATCATGTGTTCGAGATTATAATAGCCATTGGGGGTTTGCTGTCCACGACGGGCACAGTGAACGGCGTCCGCCATGAAAAAAAATTTAACCCCAACCTCTGGTTGCTTGGCAACCGCAATGGCATGGCGTAACGCATTGTATGTGCGCTCGGTGCCATAAGGTGGGTCATTGGCAATGAACAGAATCTGCACGAAAAAACAACTCCTTTTAGAGGTAGTCCAAACCAGTAGTCCGAAACATGCACTTGCTTGTGTCTATCAAGTGTTGAGCGACTGTGCCGCCCGAATGAGGGCCTCGGCCGCCGTCTCAATGTCTGCCTGAGTGGTCTCACGCCCCAAGCTAATACGGATGAGGCCTCGCGCCAGGTCCGGAATAACCCCCATGGCCCGAAGCGTGGGTGCCCCAGCATCCTCCGGATGGTGACAGGCCGAACCAGTCCCCGCCCGCAGCGTTGGACACGCTGACAACAACTTGGCCCCTGGCCATCCTGGCACAGCCAGCGCCAACGTGTTGGGCAGGCGTGGCCCCTCCCGACCAAAGATGTGGCAGTCCGGCAGGGCCGCCAGCAATCGATTTTCAAGGCCATCCCGAAGCTGGGCCTGCCGCGTGGGTCCTTCCTGTGCCAGCCAGGTTTGGGCAAGACGAGCCGCCATGCCCAAGCCCACCACGGATGGGGTATTTTCTGTCCCACTACGGGCCCCAGACTCTTGGCCACCGCCGGTGAGCAGAGGGGGAAAGTCCAGTCCCGGGCGAATAAACAGTGCGCCAATGCCTTTCGGGGCGTAAAGTTTGTGACCCGCCACGGTCAACAGGTCCACATCGAGACTTTGGACATCCAAGGGAATTTTCCCTACCGCTTGGGCGGCGTCGGTGTGTACCAACGCCCCAACCGCATGGGCGCGGCGAGCTACCTGTGCAATCGGTTGAATCGTGCCAATCTCATTGTTGGCACACATCACGCTGACAAGGGCCACCTGATTGTTTAGGACAGCATCCAACGCATCCAGGCGGATGACCCCCTGCTCATTGACGGGAATCGTGACCACCTCAGCCCCAACTGCACGCAGTGCCTGCGCTGTTTTTGCTACCGCGGGATGTTCCACCGCCGAGATTAAAATTCGACGGCGTTCTCCCTGCCAATAAGCCAATCCAGCGCGAAGCGCCCAATTGTCGCTTTCTGTGCCACCGCCGGTAAACACAAGAGCGCCAGAAGTGGTGCCCAGCAGTGTGGCTAAATCGGATCGGGCGGCTTCCACAGCCATTCGCACAGTCATGGCTTCCGGGTAGGTCGCAGAGGGATTGTAAAAGCGGTCCCGCCAATAGGGGGTCATGACTGCTACCACTTCCGGAGCCACCGGGGTGGTGGCATTGTAGTCCAAATACACCGGAACATTGAGGTCTTGGCGAGATTTCATCAGGACACCCCCTTCACACCTACAACTGGAAACCCTTGCGCCTTCCAATCACTCACGCCATCCGCCAATCGAATGGCTCGGTAGCCGTTTTTACGAAGCATTTCTACGGCGTGTAGGGACAACACGCAGTACGGCCCGCGACAATAAGCCACAATCGTCTGGTCCTTAGGGAGTTCCGCCAACCGGCCAGCCAGTTCTTCCACAGGCAAAGAGACCGCGCCAGGCCAGTGGCCCACGGCGTATTCCTCAGTGGGGCGTACATCGAGGAGGGTCAGCGACTCTTGCGTCAAACGCTGCTGGAGCGCAACCGTATCCAATGCTTCGAGTGCCTCGCGGTCCCGCAGAAATGCCTCGGTAATCGCCGACATCTCGGCATAATACCGTTGTGCCAACCCTCGCAACGTGCGGAAAAGCTCGCAAGTGGCCTCATCCGTGAGTTCGTAGACACGAAAGGTCCCCCGATGTTCCACCCGCACCAACCGCGCCTCGCGCAGATGCTGCAAGTGCTGGGACGTGCTGCTGACCGACATAGCGCTCTTGCGCGCCAATTGCTCCACCGTCATGGGACCCTGGCAGAGCAAATCCAGGAGCTCCAACCGCCGCGGATGATCCACAGCTCGGCCCACACGTGCGATTTGCTCATAGATTGCATCTTTAAACGCCCGATCAGAGCCCATTTTTAAGTCCTCCATTAATCAATGGATTTGTTGAATATAGTGTATTTATAATATCCTCCCCATGGAGGCCCGTCAAATGGACTGGACATGTGCGAAGCAATCTGAAATGATAGCCCGGGAGTAGATTCGCATGACAGTGCAGAAATTTTCACGATTCAGTTGGGCTTGTAGCACAACAAATCTGTGCCAGTCGAGAGGATACATGTACTCATCAATCCATAGAAGGTGACAAACTTGATTCACATCAGTCCTACTAAGTGGGCAGACCAAATGGAGAAATGGGTAACAGAAAACAAGGCCTATGGTGCGGATGGTGCTGCAGCTTCCTACATACCGGCCTTACAAAATGTGAATGCATCGGCGTTGGGGATTTGCCTGATTGCCGCAGACGATGTGAAAATTGCCGTTGGGGATTGGAATACGCCCTTTACATTGCAGAGTGTATCAAAAGTCATTAATTTTCTCGTTGCCTGTGAGTCTCGAGGAATTGATACAATTTTGCGAAAAGTGGATGTAGAGCCGACAGGGGACACCTTTGACTCCATCATCCGCCTCGAAATTCACAAACCTGACAAACTCTTTAATCCCATGATTAATGCCGGGGCAATCACTGTGGCTTCGATGTTACCGGGTGTAACGGCCGTTGAAAAACTCGACGTGTTTATGTCGTACATGGAGAAAATATTAGGTAAACGCCCCCCTGTCAACAGAAAAGTTTATGAGTCTGAATGGGCCAATTCGGAACGCAACCGAGCACTCGCACACTATTTGAAAGGGCTCGGCTATTTGGAGTCCGATGTGCTGACAGCGTTGGAGGTATATATCGGTGAGTGCGCCGTGGAAGTGAACACGGAAGATTTGGCTACCATTGGGCTGATTCTCTCACAAGATGGGTACAACGCGCGGGTAGCCGCGCAAATCCTGTCCAAGCAGGTCGTTCGGATCACCAAATCGTTAATGATGACGTGCGGAATGTACAATGCATCGGGAAAAATGGCGGCGTTTATCGGAATCCCTGCGAAAAGTGGGGTGTCTGGCGGAATTCTTGCAACCGTGCCGACACGCGCACGCCAATCCGATAATCCGTTTGCAAGTGGGTGTGGCATTGGGATTTACGGGCCAGCAATCAATGAAGTAGGAAACAGTGTAGCAGGGACAGCACTGCTCCAACGGATTTCCGAGGCCTGGGACCTGAGTATATTTTAAATACCTCACTGACAATGCGCCTTGTTTAAAGCGCCCCCAATCGTCGTTTTCTGTGCCACCGCTGACTGGCATGGCGGTCAAGAAAGTTCACGCGGTGGCTTGCAACCAAGGCCTGTTCCACTTACGGGGCGAGCGTCTGCCCCAAATTTCCATACTGGTCTCGCAGATTTTTCTTTAACACTTTACCGCTTGGATTTTTCGGCAGACTGTCCGCAATCACCACGTGTTTCGGAATTTTGTATTTGGCAATTTTCCCTTCGCAAAACCCCAAAATCTCCGCCTCTGTCAACTTAGCGCCCGCCTTTTGCACCACCACCGCTGTCACCGCTTCAATCCAGTACACATCAGGCACCCCAATCACAGCCACCTCTGAAACGCTCGGATTTTGCTGAACCCTCTCCCCATGGATAAATCCAGGGAGTTCTAAAAGCCTATACCTTTGCACTCTCGCAGGCTCTCGCGCTGGCTTGCACCATCGCTACAACATCCTGCGCCTCATGTTTGGGCAGACCCTCTTTTTCGGACGACCCGCTCTGACTCCGAAAAGTTCCGAAGGAGGACGGCAAGGTCCTGAAAGGCCCTTGTCGCCCACTCGCAGGTGGATTATACGCCTGTTGCCAAGCCGTCCGCAGGAGCGGTTCCGCACCCTGCCAATGCTCGTTCGCATCAGCGACTTGCAGGCGTCCTTCTTGTACATGCTTTGCCAGATAGCCACTGAACAAGTCTCGTTGCATCACCACACCACAGTCGCAGGCATGGACCCGCTCCGATAACTTTTTCTTGTGCTTCTGGCCGCAAAGGCACACTTGCGATAATGCGGTGTGATATGTGCTGAATTCCTCCACACTTCCGCCAGCACTTTCAGCCTTGCGGGTGAGGATGGAGAGAAACAGCTTGGGTGCCCTCACACCAATGGAACGACCAAACGTCTTTTGAAACGCTTTGTAGTTCAGTTTTTCGGTTTTAATGTGGGTGCCCATGGCCATCACCTGATTCGCCAGTTGTCCGTGCAGGGTCTTGCGGTGGGCTGCTTCCCGACGATACAGTTCCTGCAACTCCGTTTCAGTCTCCCATTGATGACGGCTTTTCTTTGTTGGACGCTTGCCTTTGATGACTCGGCCTTTTTCGTCGTAGCAATCAGGATTGTTAGCGCGGCGCTGACGGTCTTGCTTTCGTTGCAACCGACGAATCTTCTTGTGGTCTCTCACCACTTCATCCGCAAATTGCGTTAATGTTGCCTGGGTATCACCCACAATAGCAATGGTGGACGGCCCGATATCTAGGCCAATCGTTTCGTTGCCAATAGTATGTTCCGGTTTGTGATAGGGCGTTCCCTCACACACCAGCTGGGCGTAGTACCGAGAATGGCTACGGATTTCTCGTTTCATCAGGCGAACATACTTGATGC